>WYBU01000118.1 GCA_011525745.1 Planctomycetaceae bacterium
GCTATCCGGACGAATGCGACTTGGCGCCCGGCGGTTGCGGCGTGGACTGCAACACGAACGGTACGCTGGATGCCTGCGAAACGGGCCTGGGCGTCGTCGCCGAGGCGGACTGCAACAGCAACTGGACCCCGGATGCCTGCGACCTGCCGAGCGACGATTGCAACACCAACGACACGCTGGATTTCTGCGAATCGGTCGATGGTGATGCAGCGGATTGCGACAGCAATCAGGTGCCGGATGTGTGTCAGAACGAGGAGTCGGACTGCAATCAGAACGGTACGCCGGACTTCTGTGATCCCTGTGAGTTGTTCGTGCTTGGGGACGTCAATTGCGATGGGTCGGTGGATGGCGATGATATCCAGCCGTTTTTGAACGTGCTTTACGGCGGCGGCTCGTTCCTACACTCAGAGTCGTGCGCCGCGGACATCAATGGTGACGAAGTAATCAACATCGGCGATGTGCCCGGCTTCGTGTTTCTCCTGCTCGGCGCGCCGCCGCCGATTATTCTGCTGGACTGCAACACCAACGGCACGCCCGACGCCAACGACATCTTCGAGCACACCAGTCTGGACTGCAACAGCAACTTCATCCCCGACGAATGCGACGCGGCCGGGGCGACCAGTGCGGACGTGAACACCAACAACGTCCCCGACGAATGCGAACCGGACTGCAACGGCAACACGACGCCGGATGAACTGGACATCTCGGCGGGGACGAGCGCGGACGTGAACACCAACGGCGTGCCGGATGAATGCGAGCCGGACTGCAACACCAACAACACGCCCGATTCTTATGACGTGACCACGGCCGCGAGCGAGGACTGCAATTCCAACGGCGTGCCGGATGAGTGCGAGCGCGACTGCAACAGCAACGGCACGCCGGACTACTGCGACGTGCGCGATCTGTACAGCAACGACTGCAACACCAATCTGCGGCCGGATGAGTGCGACGACGACTGCAACACCAACGGCACGCCGGATGCCTGCGACCTGGCCGCGCAGAGCAGTCCCGACTGCAACACCAACCGGCTGCCGGATGAGTGCGATCTGATTCTGCCGTTCATGCCGAGCGAGGACGCCAACAGCAACGGCACGCCGGATGAATGCGAAGAGGGCGATTCGGCCCAGGGCGGCGGGGAGTCGGGCGGTTCGGGCGAGTCGCAGGGCGGCGAGTCCGAGGAAAGCGACGCGGGCGGTCCTGCGCCCTTGACCGACGAACAGCGCCGCGAGGCGTTGAGCGAACTGCTCACGTGGATCCGCGACAACGACCTGCGCAGCCTGCCGCGCTGGCAGCAGTACCCGCTGTTCGACAAGAAGGCGCGGGAGCTGGGGTTGTGATGATCGCGTGCGATGCCGTCGGAACCGCAGGCAACAGTGACGACGACAGCCTGAACGAGCCGCTGTCGCATCGGCAAGCGACGATCGAACGATAGTTGCAGCGCATCGGTACGGGCGAAGCGCGTTGTCTTGTGCGCCTCCGTGTCGCCGCGGCGAGCCGTGCGACGGCGCTTAGGAGTCGCGCACAAATAACCAGAATAATTGTCCGGGGTGGTACGGGCATCTTGCCCGTTCCGGACGGGCGGGACGCCCTTACCACCCCTCCTCCATTCGTTCACCTTATTTCCGCGCGATGCCTTAGCGTGCCGGATTTGCGGCGACGCGCAACGTGTCCGTCGCGAGTTCGGCCGTCACGCCGCGGCGGGGCGTCGTTGTGAGCACGTGCTGCGCCAGCACCTCCCGCACAAAGGGTTCGCTCGTGCAGTCGGTGTGCGAACCGGTCCAGCCGAGCGCGGCGAAGCTGGGCTGCCAGGCGACGTTGTGAATGCGGCCGGTTTCGATGCCGGGGCCGCGCAAGCCGGTCAGGCCGGCGGAGTCGTCGAACCTGCCGTCAATCGTGCCCAGCAGCTTGGCCGGGCCCTGAAGCACGGTGTCGGAAGGCGAGTAATAGACGTAGATGTCGCCGGTCATGTTGCGCAGGGCTTTGCGCGTGTCGTAGGTGTTGGACAGGCTCGATCCGAGCAGCACCAGGTTGCGCACGGCGTAACGGCGGCCTTCCGGCAGGCGGCGGTTGTAGTTGTCCAGTCCTTCGGTGGCCCAGACGGCCACGCCGGTTCCGGCCGACAGGCCGATGAGGTTGACTTCGCCGTCGGGATAGCGGTCGAGGTAGCCCTTGATCTCGCCGGTCAGCCGGGCGGCGCCGGTCTTGGCGAAGACGCGCACGGTTTGATCGAGGACGGGGTTGAACGTGACCGACCAGCGGAAGTTGTCGACGTGGCCGGGATAATGGGCGGCCCGCAGCCCCTGCTGCATTTCGTTGACGCCGAAGCCCCAGTTTCCGACGCCGTCGATGTACCAGGTTTTTCCGTACGGCTCGCGCGGATCGGCGCAGCCCGCCAGCGGCAGGCTGATCAGCATTGCGGAAACGAGCAGGCGGGCGGTCATAGTCGTCGGCTCCGATACGCTACGGTTTCACAGCCGGGGGCGGCCGTGCTGCAATTCTTTGATGGCGCCGGCGGCGCGTGCGGTTACGCGGGCTGCACTCTTGCCAGGCGCCGCGAGCGTAGGGTCCGCTGTGCGGACCGGATTTTTTTCGCACGGGCTACAAGCCCGTGCCACGCGGATTGATCCGAGCCGCAAGCGCCAGTGCAGCGGTCACGCCGCGACGCGAGGGCAACCCCGGCGCTGGCGCTTGGGGCTCGGATTCGCACGGGGTGCAAGCCCGTGCAATCGTTGGGTGCGTAGGGTCTGCTGTGCAGACCGAATTTCTTTCGCACGGGCTACAAGCCCGTGCCACGCGGACACAGCCGGGGGCGGCTGTGCCACATTCACAGCCGAGGGCGGCTGTGCTACATCACACCCTCACCCCAACCCTCTCCCTCAAAGGGAGAGGGAGTCCTAGTCGTCGAACAGTTTCGGTTCGATCCACTCCTTGCGCGCCCGGCGCGGGCGGATGGGGCCGCTGCGCGATTCGGCGGCGAAACCCCGCTCCAGTTCGGCCAGCACATCGGTGCTGCGCTCGACCACGGACGGCGGAATGCCCGCCATGCGCGCGACGTGCACCCCATAGCTTTTGTCGGTCGCGCCCGGCACGATCTTGTGGAGGAAGATGACCTCCTCCCGACCATCCTCGCGTCGATGTTCCCGGACGGCCACGTTGAGATTGGCCACGCCGGGCAGCAGCGACGCCAATTCCGTCAGTTCATGATAGTGCGTCGCAAACAGCGTGCGACAGCCGCTGGATTTTACCAGATGTTCACAGATGGCCCAGGCCAGGGCCAGGCCGTCGAACGTGCTGGTGCCGCGGCCGATCTCATCGAGCACCACCAGCGAGCGCGGCGTGGCGCGGTTGAGGATGGCGGCGGTCTCGACCATTTCGACCATAAATGTCGACTGGCCGCGGGCGATCTCGTCGCTGGCGCCGACGCGGGCGAAGATGCGGTCGGCGGCGCCCCAGCGCATCGCCGCGGCGGGCACGTCCGAGCCGGTCTGGGCCAGCAGCGTCAACAGCGCGACCTGGCGGATGTAGGTCGATTTACCCGCCATGTTAGGCCCGGTGATGATCGCCAGCGTGCCGTCGCCTCCGCCGAGCGTGCAGTCGTTGGGCACGAAGCGCGGCCCCAGCGTCTGATCGAGCACCGGGTGGCGGCCGTCGCGAATGTCGAGAATGGCCGGCGCGTCGGGAGACCCGGCGTCGTCGATGAGTTGCGGGCGGCAGTAGCCGTGCTCGCTCGACAGCTCGGCCAGTCCGGCCAGGGCGTCGAGTTCGGCCAGCGCGGCGGCGGCCTGCTGGAGGCGCGGCAGCTCGTCGGCGAGACGGCGGACGATGCCATCGAACAGTTCCTGCTCGCGGAGCCTGGCCCGTTCCTCGGCGTTGAGCACTTCGTGCTCGTGTTTTTTCAGCTCGTCGGTGATGTAGCGTTCGGCGTTGCTGACGGTCTGCTTGCGCACGTAGTGCGGCGGAACCTTGTGGCGATGAGGGTTCGTCACTTCGATGTAGAAGCCGAAGACCTGATTGTACGCGACCTTGAGCGAGGGGATGCCGGTCGCCGTCGCTTCGCGGGCCTGGAACTCGATCAGCCACTGCTGACCGTCGCGCTCGATGGCGCGCAGGCGGTCCAGTTCGGCGTCGAAGCCGTCGGCGATGAAGCCGCCGTCGCGCGCGGTGGCGGGCGCATCGGGCCGCAGGGCCGTGCGCAGCCAGGCGGACAGGTCGCTCCAGCCGCTGAGGCGATCGGCGATGTCGCGGAGGATGCCGCGAAGCTTCGAGTCCGGCGGCGACGGCGGCGCGCCGGTCGGTGCGTCGTCGGCGCCGTTTGTCAGCGCCGCCAGTGCGGCGGCGCGCTCGAGGGCGACGGCGGTTCCGGCGGCGTCGCGCGGCGTGGCGCGGCCGACGCCCAGGCGGCCCAGCACGCGCTCCAGGTCAATCAGGTCGCGCAGCAGCGCGCGAATCTGGTGCAGCCGGGCGCGGTCGGCGCGCAGGGTCGCCAGCGCGTCTTGTCGCGCGCGGATTTCGGCCGGAACGCGCAGCGGATAGCACAGCCACTCGCGCAGCCGCCGCGCGCCCATCGGATTGACCGTGCGATCGACCGCCCACAGCAGCGAGCCTTCGCGTTTTCCGTCGCGGATGGTGCGCTCGATTTCCAGCCCGCGCAGGGCGGCCGCGTCGAGTCCGAGGAAACGTTCCGACGCGCGCGGCTCGATCCGCGCGACGTGTTGCAGCGCGGCCCGCTGTGTTTCGCGCAGATAGTCGACGATCGCTCCGGCGGCGCACAGCGCGTCGTCGAAGACGGCGAAGCCGAAGCCCTCGAGCGTCGCCACGCCGAACTGCGCCAGCAGCGTGCGCTGCGCCTGATGCGCGTCGAATCGGTCCGCCGGGCGCGCCGTGACGGCCGCGCCGAAACCCTCGGGCGCTGTTCGCGCCAACGGATGCGGCTGGTCAATGGGCGTCTCGGGCAGGATCAGCTCCGCCGGCCGCAGGCGCGACAGCTCGTCGAGCAGCCGCGCGGCCGGGACGCATTCGGCCCAGAACCGACCGCTGGCCAGTTCGATGCAGGCCAGGCCGATCGCGGCGTCGCCCGGCTGTTCGGCCGCGGCGGCGGCCAGTGCGTCGGCGGGGCCGTGCACGGCGGCGAGGATGTTGCTGGTGCGGGCGTCGAGGAGCGAGTCGTCGGTGAGCGTGCCGGGGGTAACGATGCGGACGATGTCGCGTTTGACGACGCCGCGGGCCTGGCGCGGGTCTTCGAGCTGCTCGCTGATGGCGACCTTGAAACCGGCGCGGACGAGCCGGGCGAGATAGCTGTTCAGCGCGTGATGCGGGATGCCGGCCAGCGGGATGGGGTTCTCGCCCTTGGAGCGCGTCGTGAGCGTGAGATTGAGGACGCGCGCGGCGGTGACGGCGTCGTCGTAGAACAGCTCATAGAAGTCGCCCATGCGGAAGAGCAGCAGGGCGTCGGGGACCTGGGCCTTTTGCTCGGCGTACTGGCGCATGGCGGGCGTCAGCGCGTCGGCGTCGCTGGACGAGCGCGGCGCGGGCTTTTGCGAACGGACGACACGGGAAGCTGCGCGGGGCATGATTGAGCCGCTCACGATATGGGGCGGCGCGCCGCGTGACAAGGCGGCGGGAAACGTCGAAACGTCGAAAGGTCCAGACCGCGGCGACGGCGGCAGGTCAACGGATGCGTTTCAGCAGATCGACGGCCTGTGCTTCGAGATCGCGGGCTTCGCGCAGGAGGTCGACCTGTCGGCGGCGCTGGTCGGGCGACGCCAGGCCGACGGGGATTTGCGCGGGAAAGGGTACGTCGGCAAACCCGCCGCGCAGCAACTCGGCTTCCCGCGCGTACAGGTCGGCGGCCGCGTTGAGCGTACCCTGATGCGCCGGCAGCTTCTGGGCCAGGCCGCGCAGAAAGCGCGACGCGGCCGTGCGGGCGTCGAGCAGCGAGGCGTAGGTCCAGGCGTTGGGTTGGATGTAGCTGCGATCGGTGGCGAGCATGAGCTGCCGGCTCCAATGATCGAAGGCGGCGCGGCCCAGCACGTAGTCGCCGGCCAGCGACGTTTCGTACAGTTCCACGGCGCGTTTCAGCGAGGCCATGTAGGCCGGGCGCATGTCGGCCGGCGGCTTGGGCGGCGAGATCACGATGACCGCCAGCGGCCAATCGACGGCGCGCTGATCGCGTTCGCGGGCGGCGTCGGCATAGGCGCGGCAGCGCCACTCGGCGCCGCGCTGACGATAGCCGGTGATGATGCCCCAGTCGGCCGGCGGGATAACGTTGCTGGCCAGCACCGGCAGGCCCAGGTTGATCGATCGCACGACTTCCCTGCGGATGCGTTGCACGTCCGAATCGCTGTCACGGCGCGGGTAGAACGCGACGTAATCGAGACCGACGGCGGCCATGACGGGCGCGACGCAGTCGTAGCCGACCAGCGCGTCCGGCCCGCTGGAGCACCAGGCGTCGACGCGGACCTGAAGTCGAAAGGCCGCCCCGCCGAGACCCATCAGATCTTCGTATGGAATCGGCCGGCCAAGTGCCGCGAGCACCAGTTCCAGGCAGTGCATGAACGTGTTGTCGCGCTCGACGCCGAAGCCGCGAATCGGCTCGATGCCGTCGAGCGTGGCTTCGTTTTGGCCGACGCGGATGACGGCGACACGCACGCGGTCCTGCGGCGGCAGGATCGCCGGGCCGGCGCAGCCGGCCAGCGCGCCCGCCCATAACGCGAAGAAAGCGCATCGCCATGCGCGACGGTCCGGCCGTTCCGGCGGGAGGTTGAATTGGCTCACGGTCAGGCTCATCGGTTGCGGCGCGGCGTTATTCATCCCGGTCGCGCGGGGCGCGCGTTCTGCGGCATGGTCGGGAACGCCGACGCCATGCGACACCAGAACAGCGTCGGCGCCCACTGTCCGGCCGTCATGAACAGGATCATGAAGGCACGGCCCAGCCCGGTCAAATGGGCCGTCTGGCCGGTCGTGAATCCGACTCCGGATGTCAGGGATACGCCGGTGACGGCGGCCTCCCACCAGTCCCAGGCCGGCTGCGTGACGCGCAGCAGGACGACGGCGACGCCGCACAGCCCGATCATGCCGGCGATGAACCACGCCAGCATTCGCGGAATGTCGTGCGGCGCAGGACGCCCGCCGAACGGCGGTTCGCGATGTTTGCCGGTCGCGGCGGTTTCGAGGAACCGATGGCGGTACAGCAGCACGCCGAGAGCCGCGGTTCTCATCCCGCCCGCGGCGGAACCGACCGCTCCGCCGGCGGCCATCATCATCAACAGCAGCACGGCGGTGGGCAGACTGATTGCGCCTTGCGAGAGCGGCGCGACGTGCAGTCCGCTGGAGCGCGCGCCGGCCGAGAGCAGCAGGGCGGCGCGCCAGCGCGCTTCGGGCGTCAGGTTGCGCAGCGGGATTTGCTGGGCGCCGGCGTCGAGCGGCTGGTCGAGAAACAGTGGCCGCGGCAGCAGTCCCTCGGACTCGCACGCCCAGATCAGCGCCGCGCCGAGGCACAGCATCCAGATGCCGGTGTGCAGCTCGTTGGAAGTCAGCTCCAGCAGTCGCCATGCCCCCGCGCCGTCGGCGGGCGGCTCGGAGGATCGGCGCAACAGCCGGATGGCGCGCAGGCGGTCGATGACGACGATGAGTCCGACGCTGCCGAGCACCGACAGCACCAGCATGGTCCAGAAGATCGGTCCGGTCAGGAGGTACGAGCCGATGCCGTCCTGCCGCATCGCGAAGCCGCACTGGTTCAGCGCGGCGGCGGAATGAAAGACAGCCGTCCACAGCCGCGGGCCGCCGTCGTCGGGGGCCTTCCATTGGTCGCGCGTCGCGGCGACGGCGAGCAGTTGAAGGGCGATCCACAGCATCAGCACGGCGCCAAGCCGGATCGGACGGGCGAGCCACGGACGCAGGGCGATGAGTCCGAGCGCCGCATAGAGCACGGCCGAGCATTGCATCAGTGCGTACAGCACGGCCTGGCCGAAGGGGCGCAGGTCTTCGCCGACCGGGTAGATCGTGCCGCCGTTGAGCGTCGTAGCGCTGACCGCCATGAAGCCGCAAGCGGACACGTGCCGCCAGAAGTTGTGGCCGTAGTCGGGAATAGCCGGATGCGTCGCGGCGGGCAGCGTCAACAGTAGCGTGCCGAGCAGCGACAGGAAAAGCCATGCGCCCAGCGAGGAGCGCGCGAGTTGTCGGATGTCGCCGGCGGCTGCGTCCAGGCGATGCAGCAGTCTTGTGGCGGCGTCGAACAGCACACAGGCCGCGACGAACAATGTGAACGCCAATCCGCCCGCGCCGCCGCCGCGCAAGACTTCCAGGGCGGCGCTCGCGCCGAGCACGACGAAACTGAGGATCGCCGAAGCACGGTCGTCCGCGGGCGCTTCGCCGCGGCGGATCAATCGAAATACGCCCACGTGCGGCAGCCAGGCCAGCGCGGCCGGAGCGACCGTGAGCAGGAACAGTCCGGCAGAAAGCAATGGGCGATGAAAGCAGAAACGGCCGACCGCGCCCACCACGGCGAGGAACAACGCAGCGTGCAGCAGCCAGGCCGAGACGCGTCGCGGGATCACCCCGCTGCTTGTAGCGTGCTGTGCGGCGTGTGGCAATCCGAAGCGCGACGCCGGATGAAGCGACGGTTCTGTTGCTGCGAGACCGCTTGATTCGGGATTTTTCGCCGGGTATCGTTCGCGTGCCGAAATCCTCGCCCGACAAGCAAAGTCTGCTATCGCGAAAGGAACGGATCATGTCCCTCCGTCAGATCGCATCCGTGCGTCTGTTTGCCCTGGCCGTCACTTTTTTGGTCGCCGACTCCGCCGCCCGCCCGGCGGCCGCGCAGTCCGTCGGCATCACCGTCGTCGTCGGCAAAGTGCGCGACTTGGGCGGCAATCCACTGGGCGGCGTGCTGGTCGAGTCGCTCAACGGCATCGCCGCGCCGGTCGTGACGCCGGCGGACGGCTCATACATCTCCGGCGGCGTCAACGTCGGTGACACCGATCTGGTGCTGCGATTCACCAAGGCGGGCTACGCGCGGGTGCTCAAGCGCCTGGCGGACACGGCCGGCCGGTCCAACTTTCTGGAGTTGGACGTTGTGATGAAGCCGGCCGGAGCGGCGCGGACGATCGACACCAACGCCGGCGGGGTCGTGGCCGAGGAGAAAACGCTGGTGACGGTGGAGCCGGGCGATCTGTCAAACGCCGACGGCAGCGTTCGCACGGGCGCGGCCGACGTGATGCTCACGCCGATCGATCCGTCGAAGGAAGAGATCGAGTTGTTCCCGAGCTTCGAGGCGGCGAAGGGGGGCGACGAGGACATCATCCTTGAGAGCTTTTCCGCGGTGGACATCGTCATCATGGGCGATGGGCAGATGCTGAACATCGCGCCGGGACGCACGCTCCGGGTGGAGTTTCCGATTCCGGACGCCCAGCAGGACCTGTTCAACGTCGGCGAATTGCTCGAGGATTTCCTGTGGTCGCTGAACGAGACGACCGGCAAATGGGAAGAGGGTCTGTCGGTCGTGGTGGGCGTCAGTTCCGTCGATCCCGGCAAGAAGGCCTTCTTCGGCGACATCCCGCACCTGAGCACGTGGAATTGCGATCAGCCGCTGCGGACGACCTGCCTGACCGGCAAGGTGGTCGACAAGACGACCGGCCTGCCGGTGCCGGGCGCGGCGGTGACCAGCCGGGGCGTCGATTACAACGGCCAGAGCACGGCGCGTACCAATTCCGACGGCGTGTTCTGCATCAACGTGAAGCGCGGGGCGCAATCCAGGCTCAGCGCCAATGCCTTCGGCCAGAGGACGCAGACGATCACGGTCGACTCGCAGAATACGGCGACCGACTGTTTTCGCGGCGGTTGTCAGAGCGTCGGCAATCTGGAGATCGATCCCATCGGCAACTCAGCCTGCATCAGCGGCGTGATCTACAACGCGCTGGGCCTGCCGGCGTCGGGCGCGGCGGTCATCTCGGACAAGCTCGGCACGGGCAGGGCCGACGAACTGGGGCGGTTCTGCGTGTCGGTGCCGCCGGACGTGGACGTGAAGCTGACGTTCTTCGGCATCGGGCTGGGCGACGAAACCGAGATGGTCATTCGCTCGCCGTCGTCGAACGGCAGTTGCGGCAATCCGAGCGCCTGCAAGCAGATTCAGATCGGCGAGCCGATCGGGCCGATCGACATCGACATCATGTGCGGCGCGTGCGGCAACGGCGCCGGTTTCGTCGCGACGGGCGGATTGATGGCGCTGCTGTTCGTACAGGCGGCGCGGAGACGCATCCGATCCGCGAAGCGATAGCGCGTGGGATCGATGGCGCGGAGTGACGATCCGCGCCGATTCAGCGTCCCCGTTCAGAACCCGCCGCGTCGGAGGCGGGACGTGGCGAAGCCCCGTGAGCCGTCGCCTGTTATCTTGAGCGTGACGTGCACCCGCGGTCGTCCCCCGGCTTGCGCGGGGGTTCTGATGGTCATTTCGACTTTTCCGTTCAACTGCCCACTGTCAACATTCGACTTTCTGCTTTCCCCGCTTCATTTCACACCGGCGGCGATGTACGCTGCCCGCGTCGTCATGAACACCCAGTCAATGACTTCATCGTCTGCCGTCCTGCTCGTCGGCATCGACGAGGCGGGGTATGGTCCGGTGCTCGGTCCGCTGGTGGCGACGGCCATGGCGTTCGAGGCGCCCGCCGAACTGGTTGACGCGTCGTTGTGGGACGTGCTGCGGCGGAGCGTCTCGGAACGCGTTTCGACGCGCGACCGGCGCGTGGCCATTGTCGATAGTAAAAAGCTGCATCGCGGCGATGACGGACTGGCGCACCTGGAACGTTCCGCGCTGGCCGCGATCGCGGCCTTCTCGTCGCCGCCGGCGTCGCTGCGCGGCCTGCTGCATCTGCTCGCGCCGCACGTGCTGGGAATGCTGGCCGAGTATCCGTGGTATCGCGAAGCGGATCCGGCGCTGCCGCTGGCCGCCGACGCCGATGCGGCCCGGCTGGCCGGCGAGTGCCTCGCGCGCGACGCGGCGGTGCATGGCGTGCGGCTGGCCGGATTGTGGAGCGAGCCTCTGCCGGAAGGACACTACAACCGACTCGTCGGCCGCACGCGCAACAAGGCGGTCGTGCTGCTGGGGCAAACGCTGCGGCTGGTGCAGCGCGTGGCGGAGGCGTTTCCCGATCGGACGATTCACTACCTGATCGACAAGCAGGGCGGACGCGGCCATTATCGCGAGGCGCTGATGCGCGCGTTCGAGGGTCGCACGGTGCAGGTCGTCAACGAGTGCGATCAAACGAGCGTCTACGTGCTGCACGGCGCCGCTCCGCCGTGGTCGTTCACGTTCGCGGCACAGGGCGAGTCGCGGCATCTGCCGGTGGCGCTGGCGAGCATTCTGAGCAAGTACCAGCGTGAGGTGTTCATGAACGCGTTCAATTCGTTCTGGCGGCGTCATGCGCCGCAGGTCGCGCCGACCGCGGGCTATTACGTCGATGGTCAGCGCTTCCTGCGCGACGCCGACGAGGCCATCCGGCGGCTGGGCGTCGATCGCGCCCTGCTCGTGCGATCCCGGTGAGGCGGCATGTGCGGCATCGCGGGCATGATGGCGGCGCGTGCGGAATCGGAGCTGGCCGACCATGTCGCGCGCATGACGCAGCGGCAATTCCACCGCGGGCCGGATGACGGCGGGCTGGTAACATTTCTCGCCGCGGATCAGTTGCGATTCATGGTCCTGGGTCGGTCCGCCGATGCTACCGCCGCGCCGACCGGGCCGGCGCTGGCGGCGCTGGGGGCACGGCGGCTGGCGATATTGGACTTGTCGCCACGCGGACGGCAGCCGATGGCGTCGGCCGACGGCCGCACCTGGATCGCGTTCAACGGCGAAGTCTATAACTATCGCGAACTGGGCGGCGAGCTGCGCGCAACGGGCCGCGCGTTTGTCAGCGACTGCGATACCGAGGTCGTGCTGGCGGCCTGGCAGGCGTGGGGGCCGGCGTGCTTCTCGCGGTTTGACGGCATGTGGGCCGTGGCGCTGTACGATCGGGCCGAGCGCCGGCTGACGCTGGCCCGTGATCCGTTCGGCGTCAAGCCGCTTTATTTCGTGCATCGCTCCGATCTCTTTGCTTTTTCATCTGAAATACGGCCGTTGCTCGCGCTGCCGGGCGTGTCGCGCGCGGTCAACGAGGCGCGCCTGGTCGACTTTCTTTGCGAAGGCTGGATCGACCATACCGACGAGACGCTGTTCCGCGACATCCGCGCGCTGCCGGCCGGCGGCGTGATGACGGTTACACGGCGCGATGACGCGTCGATCGAAGTGCAATTGAGGCGGGATGATTGGCCCTTCACGCGCGAGCGCGAGTTGCGCGGGCCGATGAGTCTGAGAGAACGGCCGTTCGATGTCGGAGGTGCGCTGCGAGCCGCGCTTGACGTGTCGATTCGTCGGCAGCTTCGCAGCGACGTGGAGGTCGGCTCCTGCCTGTCGGGCGGCATCGACAGCTCCGCCATTGTCACGACGATCGCAAAGCTGATGGCCGACGCGCGCCGCGGGGGCGCAGGCGACGCCGCGACCGAGTTGCTGCGTGCTCACTGGTCGCAGCACGTGTTCACCGCCGTGCTGCCCGGCGATCGACTGGACGAATCGCGCTACGCCGTTGCGGCGGCCGCGGCCTGCGGCGAGGTTCATCAACACACGATCGAGCCGACGCCGGCGGGATTGCTGGCCGATCTGGATCGGCTGCTGTTGCATCAGGAGCAACCCTTCGGCAGCCCGTCGATTTACATGCAGTGGGAGGTGATGAAGCGGGCGCGCGACGTGGGCGTGCGCGTGCTGCTCGACGGGCAGGGTGGCGACGAACTGTTCTGCGGATACCCCGGCTATGTGCCGCCGTGGCTGGCGGACCTGCTGCGGCGCGGCCGGCCGGCCGCCGCGGCGGCGCTGGCGCGATCGCCGTGGGTGCGCGCGCACCTGAAACCGGCCGCGCTGATGAAACACGCCGCGGCGCATTTGTTGCCGGCGCCGTGGCGTGAACGGCTTCGAAGGCGCGGCTGGCTGCGTCGGCACGGAGGCGGCGTGCATGGCGATCTGCTGCGAGCGGCCTCCGGTGAGGATCATGGGGCGCGGGAGTCAGCCTACTTCGACGAGCGCGTGGGCGGCGTCGCCCGCGGGGCGTTCGGCGATTTCTATCGCCGCACGCTGATGCGCATGAGCCTGCCGGCGCTGCTGCGCTACGAGGATCGCAGTTCGATGGCGTTTTCGATCGAAGCGCGCGTGCCGCTTCTGGGCCGCGGACTGGCGGAACTGGCGGTCGGACTGCCCCCCGACGTGCACTTGCACTGCGGGCGAACCAAGGCGGCGCTGCGCGACGCGCTGCGCGGTCGGGCGCCGGACGTCATCCTGGATCGTCGCGACAAGATCGGATTTGCCGCGCCGACGACGCGCTGGATGCAGGGCGCTCTGCGCGGCTGGTGGCGCGACGTGGTTCATTCGGCGTCGTACCGGCAGCGGGGCTGGTTCGATCCTTCGGCGATCGCGTTGCTGGAGGCGCGGCTGAATCGCGATGACGAAGGCGCGGCGTTGCGGCTGTGGCGGCTGTCGCTGACGGAGCTGTGGGCGCGGGAGTTGCTCGATCAATCATCCTAGCGTACCTGCCAAAAGCGCGTTTCGGCATTTCACGGGATGGCGCGTATCTGAACCCTCCGCGCACGCGCGCGGACCGTCGTGGCACGTGCGCCTGACTCGCACGCTACGCACATTCCCGACGTATCGGGCGCGCTCGACTTCGCGCCGCCGCTCGCGCGGCGGGTTCTGA
>WYBU01000119.1 GCA_011525745.1 Planctomycetaceae bacterium
CGGCAAAGATTCCGGAGCATGCATGATTCCGCCGAGCCGAGCGATGCGGCGTAGGCGCAGGACGCCTCGGGCGAGGATGGCGGCGACTTCGCGTCGGCGTTCGGCCGGCGAGAGGTCGATGGTTGACGTTTTCGCAGACATCGGTGGTCCCTCGTGGTGTTGCGAGGGGAGTGAGCCGAGTCGTCGGCCGCGACGCAAGGCCACTGCCCACCGGGTTATCTATGCTGTTCGGAGCGCCGGTGTCCCGCACGTTTGGTGCGATGGTAGAATCCACGAACTTGATGGAATGCGAGAAGAGCCGTGTCGACAAATGTGAGACCCATCGTGGTGCCGGAGCTTGCCCGATCAGTACTGGCGGAATTCGAGTCGAAACAGGAAGCGTTTCCCGAATACGAGGTTGCCGGCGCATTGAGGAAGGCTGCGCAAGCAAACGCACCGCTTTCCCAGGAGAAAAAGGACGGCGTCTGGGCCGAATCGGCCGCGTTTTGCTTCAGCCCACGACGGACCGGCGATGTAAGCGATTGGGAAACCCACTTTGAGCACGCCGGCAGCCTTACCCAGGAAGATGGTACGAAGGTCTACATTCCCGACATCAAGGAACTCGACGCCGAGATCATTGCTCATTGGGAACGCAGGCTCGCCGAGTGCGAGCATCCGATTCTACGGGCCCGCTATGCCGATCTGTTGTGGGACTTTCGCAAAGCGGTGACCGGTGCGAAGGCGAAAGTGGACGATGCCCGAACCGCAATTGATTCTTATGTCGCGGCGTCGCATCTCCCGATATCAGAACCGCACATCTGGCAGATTCGGTGGGTCGAACGTGCGCTGGAATTGGCTATCAGCATCAACGATTCGTCACGCATCGAAGCGGCGCGTGATGCGATGTTTGACCTCTATGATCGTGTGGCCGATCCGAAGTTATGCGGGATCTGGCCCTTCCTGTTCGACAATGTGTACGACAATAAGAAAGTGCTGCTGACGACAGCGCAAGAAGCGAAGATCATCCAGTCGCTCGAGGAAATCCTGGCTACCTGCAGCGATCGCTCCAAGGGCGAGAACTTCAACCCGTGGGGTGCCGAGGAGGCTGCAAAGCGCCTCACCATCCACTACAAGCGCCTGAATCAGCCCAACGAAGTACAGCGCGTCATCAGAACCTACGGCCAGGCTTTTGAGAGTATCGCCCAGATCGCGAGTCCGCTTCTGGCCATGTCGTGGCAGCAGCCGGTCTTCGAGGCCTACCAAGCAGAAGGGATGGCTGACGACGCGAAGCGTGTGCAGCTTGCCTCGAAAGAAAAGGGGAAGGACGCGATCAACGAGATGGCGAAGATCAGCGTTCCGATCACCATCTCAAAGGAGGAGCTTGATAAATTCCTGGAAGCCATCACGGCCAGCGGGTTGCGCGAGTCGCTCATTCGCATTGCCGTCCAATTCATCCCGAAGGCGGCCGACGCACGTGCTCACTTGGAATGGCTTCAGCAAACTGACCCCCTGACAGCGATGATCGGAATCCGAAAAGTTGATGCAGGGCAGATTGTGGCGGGCGCAGGTTCTATCCAAGATGATCCTGACGGTCGGCTGCTCGTGCAGATCGCCGAGAACATTGACATCGCGTATGCCTTTCTCGGTTCCGCGCTGGATCGATTATGCGAGCGCTACTCGCCAACATCCGACGACCTGCTGGCGTTTCTCTACGAATCGCCTGTATTTGACGCTGACCGGCGAGGCCTTATCAAGAAGGGCCTCGATGCCTACCTGAATCATGATCACCTCAGCGTCGCACATCTGTTGGTGCCGCAAATCGAGCACGCGCTGCGCCGGTTGCTCGGGATGCTTGGCCAACCAACGAACAAGTCGGTCAGGGGCGCATCTGGCATCATGGAGGAAAAAAACCTGAGCCACATCCTCGAACGCGAAGATGCTATCAAACGCTGCCTTGGCGAGGACATCCGCCTCTATTTCCTGGTCTTCCTGGCGGACCGGCGCGGGCACAACGTGCGAAACGAATTGAGCCACGGGCTAATGGCGGATCGGCAGTTCGTGCGACAACTCAGCGATCGGCTCCTACACGTGCTGCTCGTTCTCGCCTTGCTCAGGAAGGTTGATCAGCCTGCACGCGATCAAGCATCGGAGGGTCAATAGGTCCAGTTCGCATAACCGAGCGGTCGAAAACCGGCTCTCTTGAACGCAGTCAGTCGCGGCGAAGCGTGCAAAAACGTGCGTTAACCCGCCGGCGCGACCCGACGAGAGACACCGAGACTTTCGCGCGAGGTGGGCCGTCCCGCCCGGACGCGTCGGTGCGCGACAATCGGCGAGAGAGACACGGCCGCCGTGAAACCCGCGTAAACCCTTGCCACGCTTGGCGTAAAAACGCGAACGCCGGCACGTCTCCATGCCGGCGTTTGCCGTTAACCCGTGGGTCGCCGCGGTTTGAGGCGTCCTTTTCACTAGAGAAGACGCGACCATCCTCGAACCGCTGTCTCGCGCGCGGCAGAGACCTTTTCGATGTTTCGTTCGCCCAGGCGAACGCAACCCATCGGGTTATGAGAATGCGCGACAGTCCTTGTACGCCGGGTCGCGCGAAGGACGGTCCCCGAGCCGGGCGCTCCTTGGGAGAATGCGTACAGCGAGTTGTTCAATAGTCGGTTCCGCGACAAACTGCTGGATCGTGATTGGTTCACGAGCCTGGCGGGGGCGAAGGTGATGAGCGAGGACGATTGGTTGGAGTACAACCATCGGCGACCGCACAGCAGATTGGGCAACCTCCCCCCGGCGAGGTTCGTGTCCGCGTGCGACGGGGCACTTCTCACGGGCAGCTACGGCTGCTTCCGTTCGCAGTCCATGAGGCAGCTGCGCATGATGGAGCCTCACGCAGTCATTCATCCGTTTGCCGCCGTCCGCGGGTTGATGAGGAACGACGTCGCGAGGCACGCAACCCAAATCAATCCCATCAGACGGACACCCGCTACAATAGCCAGCACCTCAGACGAGGTACGGTCTGCAAGCTGGGAGAGGACTGCGTAAAGCCCGCCTTCGATTACGCCGATGCCGGCGACATGGATGGGCAGGATTTGAGCCAGCGTTACGGCCGGGACGGCGATCAAGTAGCACCACACCGGTGTACCGATTCCCAGCGCGCGGTCTATTAGGACAAAAGAGAATGCGCTGAGCGCGTGCGCGACGGTGGATGTAGCCAGCGCGGCCGCCAGCACTCGCGGCCGGCGCGCTACGTTATGGAGCAGCTTAAAGAAGGCGACGAACTGGCGCCCAAAGCGGCCGGACCCTATGGCCGGCGTGAACCTCGCACACCCCGTACCTCGCGTGTCGCGATCACTCGATGCGATACTATCGCCAACGCTGGAGCGCTGCGCGGCGATCACGAACGCCGCTCCGAGCACAGCGATGATAATGCTGCCTCCGATTCCCGCGGGCCAAGTGGGTAAGGTTTGATTGCACCGCCCGGCGAGCAGGAAGGCGCCCACGGTCGCAACGATAACGAGCCCCAACAGGCCCGTGAGCCGCTCGCATGCAACCACACCGACCGCTGTGCCTGCCTGATTCAGCCAGCGCGCGGAGCGCTCGATGCGGTAAAGCTCGCCGGCGACCTGCCCCGGCGGTAGCAGGTTGATGACTTGCCCGCGGGCCCAAATCGTTGCGCAGGACCGAAACGGCGGTGCCGTGCCGGCGGCCCCCAGCAGCGTGCGCCAGCGCAAGACCATCGCAATTGCCGCAGCCAGCGAACAGAAGATGTAGACTGGCAAAACGCGCAGCTTTGCCCCGCGCATGAGTGATTGAAAGCCCGGCTCGATGCGTTCCAAGGCCTCACGGCGTACAACGCGAACAGTTGGAACACTCGTACCGCTGATGCGGAGTCGCACCGTGGATGGGTCCCGGTCGAGTATCGCACCGGTCGTTCCATCCGCACAGTAAGCATGGTCGTAGTACGGTACGAAGCGGAGAATGAGGCCCAGCGCGAGCGAGGTGACCAGGATCTGGGTAAGAACTCGCCACCGCCGCATCGCGCCGGGCCGTACCTTAAGGCTGTTCAAATCGGACATGAAAGAAAGTTTTCGATTCAGCGGTTCGCGCAATCCCCGGCAATGACAGCGAGAGTGTCATTGCCTCGGCGTGCTTACGCAGTCATCACATGCACAGCCACCCCCATCGCTCCGTCTTCGCGAAAGGAAGCTGCGATGCCAAACCGTCCGCGCGAGGAGGGGGCCGTGCGGCGTAACGAACCCGCGCGTGGGCTTCGCACGAAGCCGCTGTGCCAAAAAGATGGGGTAAACGCACGAAGATCCCGGCCAGGACGCACTAACTATACGCGCAACGGAACGGAAAGCAAGACTGATTTCGATGGAATCTGATGGCGTATCAAGACGGAGGGCTCCTGCAAAGGTTCAGCCGCTGCCCCACGAGCCTTGTTGAGCGTAAAAAGATTCTTCAGATCGTTTTTGCGAAATGACCCAACGGCTTTTTGCGCTTACTAGTAATGAGACGACTCAACGCGCGGATCTGGGTAATCCGTCCCGATAGACCGTCATCCGACCCTGGGGTCGGTCCTCACGCTCGGTCGCAGCGCGCCCAGGGGGTACTGCGCTTCGAGGGCGTACCGTGCGAGTCGGACGAAACGGGCGGCCGGCACGTCACAGCGGCGTGGATCCGGGTAAACAGCTGCGACTCCCGGCCAGGAATCGTAGCCATTACCGTTCGCCGAACTGAACGTGCCGCCGCCTTGTTCTTCAGGCGCTCGCTTACCGACAAATCTCGATACAGATGCACCGAATCTACGCGCAGCGTCATGCGCCATGACGTCGCAACCGGATCTCAATGTGCGTCCCTCCGCTCGGTGAATCGGTCGCGGCTGGCGCGGTCGATTCGGATAGCGACGCCCCAAAATGAACGAGGGGGGCGACAGGTCGTATCGTCGGAGCCGGCCGACCGCAGCCTTTTCGCCGCGAATCCCTCGGACGGTCTTGCCCGTCTCACCACCTGTTATTATACTGCGTTTCATCCTGGCCGGGATACCCGCTGTTTTCCCAATATTCAGAAACCCCGAATGATTGCGATGATTTTCTTCGCGCGCCACGCCGCGCGCCCGAGGGACACGTCGCCAATCGGTGCGGGTAATGGGAGCGGCGAGCGCCCCATGTCGATGCGTTTCCTGGCCGACCGCGTTGGATCGCCGTCCTCATCGGGTGCGACCTCACAATGGAGGCTCCGCAGCGCTCCCATTGTGCAAGCTGTAACACCGGCGTTGGTCGTGTTCTTGGTTCATGCCTGCACGCTCGCACCGACGGTGACGGGAGAGGACAGCGGTGAACTGATCACGGCTGCCTACTTCTTCGGCGTCCCGCATCCGCCCGGCTATCCGCTGTGGACGATCCTCTGCGGCGCCTGGCTTCATCTGATTCCATTCGGAAGCGTGGCGTGGCGGGCCAACCTGTTCAGCGCCGCTTGCACGTCGTTGGCGGTCGGCATGCTGGCGGCATGCCTGCGCCGGCTCAGATTCCGCAACTTGCCCGCGACCGTGGCGGCTGTGTCGGCGGGACTGACCGCGGCGGTGTGGTCGCAAAGCGTGATTGCCGAAGTGTACACGCTCAACTTGGCGGTCATGTCGCTGCTGATGTGGCTCGTCGTGCGCTGGCGGCAGGATGGCAATCTCCGCTGGCTTCGGGCCGCCTCATTCGTGCTGGGGCTGGGGATGTGCAACCACCACATCCTGGGGTTTGCGGCGCTGGCGCTGGTCATCTACGTTGTTTCCACGCGGCCGGGCCTGCTTCGTGACTTCCCGCTCGTGGTGCGATGTTTCGGGTCGTTCGTCATCGGCCTGATGCCGTACGGCTTTCTGCTCTGGGCGGGACGGCGCGAGGTACCGGTCAACTGGGGCGAAGTCACCACGTTCGGGGCACTGTGGGAGCACGTCACTCGCGGTCAGTACTACAGCGATCATCCCATCGAGGCGCCGCTGCCGCAAACGACGGCGTTCTTTCTCGCGCGGCAGTATTACGGCTTAACATGGTTGGTCCACAACTTCACGCCTTTGCTGGTTCCCCTGCTGGCCGCGGGCGCGATCCAGTTGGTGCGATATCGCCGCAACCGCGGCGTCGCGTTGCTCGCGTTGCTGCTGACGCTTTGCTGCGGGCCGCTGTTCCTCTACTACGGAGGGCCGCTCCCCGACCGCCAGGACGAATTCGTCGGCAAGGTCTTTCTGACGCCGCTGGCCTTTGCCGTGGCAATTGCGCTGGCGGCCGGCGCTGAATGGCTGCGACGGGCTGTACGACATGCGCGGGTTCAAATGCCCAATGCATGGCGCCACCGCGCCGGTGCCACGTTGGTGGTGGCAATCCCCTTGGCACCGCTCACCGTTCATTGGGACGAGAACAACATGCGGCGTTACTGGTTCGCCGAGGACCACGCCCGCAACATGCTGGCCTGCATGTTGCCCAATGCCCTGGTGTTCCCCTCGGGCGACCACAACACCTTTCCGCTGATCTACCTCGTTCACGTTGAAAAGCAGCGGCCGGATGTGACCATCGCCGACAAGTACGGCTACATCGACCTCGCGCTGTATCGCGACATGCCCGAGAATCCCGGCAAGCCGCGCACGCCGGAGCAGCGCGAAGCGATCGAGAAATGGCTGATCGAAACCGCCCGCCGGCCCGTGTACTACACGGTCCGCAAGCCCTCGCCCGTGGAGGGCGCCACGATGGAGCCCGTGGGCATCGTGTATCACCTGCGTCCGGCGGGCGTTCATCTCGATACCGAGTCCTGTTGGGAGAACATCCGGTACCGCAACCTGGATGAACCGACCGGATTGCTCGACTATGCGGCCACGAACATCCTCGCTGACTACTACTTCGCGCGGGGTGTCCATTGCGCGGAGCAGGGACAGATTGAGGAGGCCCTCCAGTTTTTCGACCGCACCCTTGAATACGCCCAGGATATCAAGGAGATCTACAACAACGTCGGCAGCGCCCTGGCAGAGGCCGGCCGCCTCGACGAGGCCATCGGGCGCTATGAGTACGCCGCCAAGCTCGACTGGCGCTACACCCCCGCGCGCTGGAATCTGGCGCGGATCTTCAAATCCGCCGGCCGTTTCGACTGGTCGGCCAAGGTGTTCGAGGATCTCACCCGCGCCGCGCCGGGCGACTTCCGGCCGTTTGGAGAGCTGGGCTTTCTCTACCGTGATGCCTTCGGCGACCTGCCGCGGGCCCGGCACTGGTGGTACGAATCGCTCCGGCTGAATCCACGACAACCCCAGATCATCCAGGCGCTGGCGCACAGCGAAGAGCCGGATGGAGCACCCCGCGCACCGCCCGCTTCGGGTCCGTCGGCCGAGGTCCCAGTCGCACACCACGACGATCGCAGACCATCTTGAAAGGGGCAGACTCCGGATGTCGCTGAGCTTCTCCGATTTACGCCAGCCCGTATCCGTTACGGCCGCCGCTTCACTCGCCGACCGGCCGACGCAGGCTCGCCGGTCGAGGGGAATCACAGGGTCGGCGACGCTGGAAGCACTGATCGAGGCCGCCGTGTTGCTTGCACTGGCGGCAATGGCCATCAGGCTTGTTTACCGAATCACCGGTTCGGCTGCTGGGATGGGGGCGTGGGTCGGCGGCGCTATCGCTGGCGCGTGCCTGTATGCGTACTGCCGTTGCGGACTGGGGCTGGGACGGCTCGTCTCGTGTTGCGCGATGCTTATGGCTATTTTTCATCCGCTTGCCGTGGGAACACGGACGACGACGACCGATCTCATTTCTGTCCAACCCGCGCTGATCCTGGGGTTGGGCCTGTGTGCCGCGGGGTTGATGCGCGCGCCAAGCACGGTGCCCGGCATCGTCGCGGCCGCGTTCGCGCTCGGCTTCCTCGGGCGGCAGGATGGCGTTGCCGCGGTGTTGCTGATCGGCTGTGCCCTGCTCGGGGGCGTGGGTCAACAACCGACGTTGCCCGCCGCATGGCGAACCATGAGTGGTGGTCGCTGGCTGCGGTACGTGGCGGTGTGCATCGCGCTGGTCATCAGCGGAGGGCTCGCCGCCACGTGGACGGGGCCGGTCGTGCCCGCATCGCAGCTTCCTTCTGAAAACCCCGGCCCGCTGGCGTGGTTTGATCGAGATGGCCTGCTGGCGAAGAACACGGCCGTTTTGCCGCCTGAATACTCAGCCGGTGACGGGCGCTGGTACGTGGGCTGGTCCGTGATCGGCTTGGCACTCGCCGCGCTGTGGCCCGGCAGCGATCCGACGACTCGGCGTACCGTTGGCGCGCATTTGGTCGTCGCCGTAACTGTGTTGTGGTTCCTGCGTGGGCCGAACACGTTGCACGATCAGGTGCATGGGTTGTTCCAGTTCGTAACCCTGCGGCGTGAGGTGCCGGCGGTTCAGCAACACATGATCGGACTGGCCCTGTTGATGTTCCCAGTCCTCGGGCTGGCTTTGTTCTGGGCGATTCAAGCCGCCTTCCGACGGCAGGCCCGCTCGCTTCCGGCGATGCTGTGCTCAGCCGCCATCCTGTTGCTGGCCTGGGGGGTTTCTCCGCCGATGTGGCCATCGCAGACATGGAGCGTTTCGGGCCTCATCGGCGGGTCCAACGTCTGCGGCGCGCTGCCTGCCTTCGGCCTTGCCATCACGGCAGCACTGGGACTGAAGCGACTCAGCGGTCGCGCCCCTCGCGCGGCGCCGCGGTTGGCGCTGGCTGCAGCGATGTTGGCGCTGCTCGTCTGGGACATCAGTCCGTACCTCGTCATGCGGCCGTTGGGCGAATGATGGGTTGCCATACAAAGTGAAGGCGCATCTGGTAGGACCTCGTAGCACGAGGGGGCACATCGAAATGATGGAGGGAGCGCGCCCTGGCGGATCTCGCCTTGTGGCGGACCGTACCAAGCGCCAGCGGCGCGACTCCCTCCCCGATTCTATCGACGGTCGCGAGCGGCAGGTTGCGTCAACTCCTCACCCTCGTCACCGGCTCTCGCAGGAATTTTCATTTTTCACTTGACATCCGCGCAACCTGGGGTATGTTTCATTCCAGTAGGCCTTGGTACGGTCTGCAATCACAAGTCACGAGATTCCCGCCTCAGCCTTGTGGCCGTGGCCGCAGGGCAGCGTCTTTTTCTGTTAACGACCGGTCGTGTTGTGCGGGTTCTCCGCGCGCCGTCTGAGACGGCGCCGGAGGCCTCCATAATGCGTTCGGCCGATGTGCGAAACCGGACGAGTCCTCGTCCCCGTGGAAGGTGCGCGCATGGCGGTCCTTTCCTCCTCCGCAGAGACATCGTCCTGGCGGATCGGCGAGCCGCTTCCCGAATCGAAGGTCGCCGGCTGGTTCGAACGATCCCTTGCCCGCTTCCGTTCGAACCGCGCTGACCAGGCCCCGCGACGCGTCCTGGTGCTTTGTCTCGGCGGCATCGGCGACACGGTCCTGGCGCTGGCGGCGTTGCGCGATCTTCGCTGTGCGTGCCCCGATGATCACCTGACGGCCCTGGCCATGTGGCCGCAGTCGGCCGATCTGCTCTCGGACCTGGGCATCTTTGACGAAGTACTCCAGCACAACTTCCAACGCGACCGTGTGTGGCGCTCGCTGTGGCGGACGCTGGCGCTGCGTATGCGGCGCTACGACGCAACCCTGCTGGCCTTTCCCACCAACCGCTTCGAATACAACGCGCTCAGCTTCTTGATCGGCGCAAAGGCTCGTTGGGGGCACACCTACCAGCGCGGCGGCAACCTGGCGTACCTGCGTTTCCTGCTGACCGACCGGATCGACCAGCAGCCGGGCCGCCATACCATCGATGAGAACCGCGCCCTGGTGGCCGCGTTTGCCGGACGGGCCGACTCGTCGCCGGCCGACATCAGTCTGGGGCCGCTGGCTCCCGAGTACCACGCATACGCGGAACGCATGTCGGCTCATCTCGGTTCAGCTCTGTTGGGCGTCCATCCCGGCAGCAGCACCTACAAAGGACACGCCGCCCGGCGCTGGCCGGCGGAGCGTTTCGGTCAGTTGTGCCGCCTGGCCCGGGACACGCTCGGCATTCAGCCGGTGATCTTTGGTGCGTCGGATGAGATTGGGTTGAAATTGCGCATTCAGGCCTATTGCCCCGAGGTGTTCCTGGCGCACGGCCCGAGCATCCGTCACACCGCGGCGTTGATTCGGCGCTGCGATGTCTTCGTCAGCAACGACTCGTCCCTGGCGCACGTGGCTTCGGCCTGCGACGTGCCGACGGTGATGATCTGCGGCCCCACCGATGCGCGTACGGTGGGCCCTTACCGCGCGCCGGGTCGGGTCATGACCGCCAGGCTGCCCTGCGCCCCCTGCTTTGCCGTCTCTCGAAAGCCACTGCGCTGCACCCACCCGCGCCCCAGTGCGTGCATGGAGCAAACGAGCGTGGAGCAGGTGTTATCCGCTGTCGCAGACATCGTTGGGAACCGTCAAGGGGCAGGGCAGACAACCGGGGGGGGGACGACACGATCGAATACATCACGAGAGTTACCGCTTTGCGTGTTGCAGAGCGCCTGAGCGAGGAGCGTATCCATGAACATCCGTCGATTTGTGCTGGTCCTCCTGCCCATCATTCTGGTCGTCGGCGCCATGGCGGCGCGGCGAACCGCGCATTCCGGCATGCCGCCGGCCTACGACGCCGCGGAAATCGCTCGCGGCCGCGCGCTGCGTCAGGCGTTGGGATACGGGCCGCGAGAGCTGGCGGCGCTGGGCGTCTCTTCCGCGGCACAGGTCTCGCTCGCGAATGCGGCGATTGAATTTGGCGTCCAGAACAGCGAGCAGGTCGATCCGCTCCTGGCGGCCCTGGATGCGGCACGTCGCGCGGCGTTCCGCGAGTACGAGCGAGACGGCGACGCGGCGGCGGCCGACGAGGCGGTTCAGAGTGCACTGACGCCCCTGGTTAGCGCCTGCGGCTCGGCGATCGAGAGCATGAACGCATTCCTCAGCACGCCGCAGGCCGTGATGCAGGCGCGGCTTTCGACAAACAGCCCACTGGCCGCGCCGCTGGGCCTCCTCGATGTGAGCGACGACCAGCGGGCCGCCTTGACCGCGGCGCAACGCCAACGCGATGCGGTGTCGAAAAACCACCGACTTCGGAAGGACCCCGGCGCGGTGGAAGACGCCAGAACGGCATTCGCCGCGGCGGTGGACGGCCTGCTGACGGAGGAGCAGCGTCAGGAGCACGACTCGTTGCAGGCATCGCTGGCGGCAAATCTCGCTGAGGCGATGCAGACCGAGGACACCGTCGGCGCGGGCGCCGGAGGAGATTGATGTGCCGGGTATCGAGCACCGCTGAACGCCCCGTCGAGGAAGCAGGCGAATAGATCGGAGACGCGAGGACGCCGAGTGCGAGACACACGTTTCAGGAAACACGAGCGAATCGACTGCGACGATAGGCTGGGCGGATTTGATCGACCCGGACCGAGAATCGATTGGGAGTGCTACATATGAAGCCGTTTCAAACTGCCGGCGTGTGGTTCGTCGGGATTATTCTGGTTGGCTGCGCAATCCTGCCAGCAAGCGCCGTACCGCCGGGCGCAGATGAGGCAGACGAATTCTGCCTGCTATTGCTCGAGTTTCAGGGCAATTGCCGGCTTCAGGGAAGGCCCCCTCGCCCAGGCGATCTGTGCTGGCTCGTCGATGAATTCTTGAAGAGCCCAGAAAGCCCGTGCAATTCACCGATCAAGGCTGCCATCGGGCCACCAAACCCTTGTACGCCGGAGGATAATGAGGGGAATCTGGCAATCAGTTGTGACGGCATCGGCTACACGTCCGGCGGTGGCTCGGAACCGCCGGCCTGTGATCCGCCCCCCGGAGGCGGACCGAGCCGTGTCAATTTGACGACGAAGCGGGTTCCCAGCAGGTCGACTGTCGATCCGCTGGAACAACTCGTTTGGCCCATTACGCCGACGATTCACCTGCACACCGGCACGACGAATTGGACGACCGATCCGCTCGTGTTGAGCAGCGGCGAATTGTTCTTTGGCGCGGAGGACTTGTCCTGGGCCATCAACGGCATGGCGCTTCATCTTCACAGAACCTACCGAGACATTGACACCGGGATCCCCGAAGATCCGGATTTCGGCCCGTCGTTCTATTCGAGTCTGAACATCCGCGTGGATCCCGTCTTGGATGAAGGCGAGTTGGACTATGTCGAGGTCGTGCTCGGCAACGGCGAGGACATCGACTTCGACTGCTGCACCAACGGAACCGACTTCACCGCCGAATCCATGTGGGGCGGTTATACGCTCGAGTATGTTGACGTCGGTCAGCAAACGTGCGAAGGCCAATACGTCATGACCGACAAGAGCGGCGGCCAATATACGTTTTCCTGCACGAACAGCCTCCTGGAATCGGCAAGTCTGGTCAGCGTGCGTGACCGTTACGACCAGGGCTTCGACTATTCCTACGATGGTGCCAACCTCCTGACGAAGATTTCATGGAGCACGGACGCCCAACTGGCAATCAATATCGAACGCGGAGTTCAGAACCGCATCACGCGCATCTACGACTATGCGAATCGTACCATCGACTATGAGTACGATGGGGACAATCGGCTGACACGGGTTGCCGGAGCATGCGCCGGGTGTTCTGCGATCCCGGCTGTGCGTTACAGTTATGACAACGACGACCGATTGACCGAGATCATCGACGACGTCAATACCAACTTCACGCACTTCGAAATCGAGTACGACAGTAATTATCGCGTCACGAGCATTCAAAGTCCATACGGCGGTACCACTGGGTATGCATACGAGGCGGACCCGTTCTCGGTGACGCTGACATCGCCATCCGGGAACGAGTACCGCTACGAATTCGACACGGATTATCTTACGAAAAAGACCGTCGCGATGGAGGCCGGCGGTTCGGACGACATCGTCTACACGTACGAGCACGACGACGCCGTGCGCCTCACCAAGATGACCCGGCCCGACGGGGCTGTGGTCGGTCTGGCATACGACGACCGCAGCAACATGACCCTGCTGAAGCTCAGCGAAAGCCCGAGCAGTGCGATCTACCTGTTTCAAGGCGAATACGCGACCGACTACAACCGCCTGCTCACGAAGATCAACGCCCTGGGCCACACGAGCCGATACGAATACGACGGCGCCGGCTCGCTGACGCGCGAAGTCCGCGCCGACTCCTCGACGCGCCAGTACGCCTACGACTCCAGCCACCGCCTGACGCAGGCGATCGACGGCGAAGGCCGTACCCATGCGTTCGAATACGATGGACGCGGCTTCGTCAGCACGGCGACGGTCGACGCCGCCGGGCTGGCCCTGGAAACGCAGTTCACGCGCGATTTGCTGGGCCGCATGTTGACCCTGCGCAGCCCCGAGGGTCACGAAACACACATCGAGTATGAGGCGGGCGGTCGCGTGACGCGCCACGTCACGCCGGCCGGCATCGAGAACCAGTACGAATACGACGCCCATAAGCGGCTGACCAAACGGGAACTGATGGATGGCCAGAATCCGGCCTTTACCTGGACCTACGCGCGAAACCTGGCCGGCGACATCACGCAGTCGATCGCACCCGGTGCGTTGACCACCAGCTACGAGTACGACCTCAGCGGCTGGAAGACGCGCATCCTGTCGCCTGAGTCGCGCTACGACAAGTTCATACACGACAAGCATGGTCGCGTCATTACGCTCGAGCGCGGTCAGGGCGCCGTGTCCGTGTCGCCCTTGCAGGCGATGGTGTACGACACCATGGGCCGCGTGGTCACCTCCCGCGATGCCGAATCGCACGACACGTTATACGCCTACGACGGCTTCGGACGGCGGACCCAAATCAAGGACTGCGCCGGCGACTTCACGTTGACCGAATACGATGACGCCTTCCGGCCGACCGCCCAGAAGCGTCTGTCGGCCTCGCTGACACTCTTGACGCACGGCAAGACCGTGTACGACGAACTGGGCCGCGCCATCACCACGCGCGTCAAGGCCAGCCCCAGCGGCGCCGATGGCGATGATGACGCGTTGACGATCGTGACTTACGACGACAATGATCGCGTCCTGACGCGCCGCGTGTTCAACGATTCCGGCTACAGCGACACCGTCTATACCTACGATGGCGCCGGCCGGCGCACGTTGATGCGCGATCCCGATGGCTTCGAGACCACTCACACATTCGACGACGACGGCCGTCTGACGCTCGTGACCAATCCGCGCGGCCACACCATGCGCTACGTCTATGACGGGGACAACCGACTCGTGACGTCGACCGACGCGCTGAATGACTACGCCCTCTCGGCCTACGACCTGCGGAGCAACGTCACGCAAGTCAGCCGCTACGACAGCGGCGATACGCTGCTGGCGCGCAGCAAGTACCAGTACGACGCAGCCGGTCGTCAGACGAAAAGCCGCGACAAGTTCAGCCCCGGCGGCGCCGACGACGACAACAGCGATTACGTGCTGGCCACGCAGTACGACCGCGACGGCCTGGTCACCAAGAGCACCAGCGCCAAGGGCTTTGACACGACCTACGCCTACGACGCCTTCGGCCGCCTGTCGCGGACCACGCTGCCGGATGGGAGCTACCAGATCCGCGAGATGAACCTCGATGGCGCGACCACGAAGAGCTACAGTTACGAGATCGTCTCCGGCGCGACCCGCACGTTCACTTTCGTCTACCAGTTGGATTGCCTCGACCGCGTCACCGCCGCGATCAACAATGGCCCGGATGGCACGTTCGGCAACGGCGATGACCTGACGACCAGCTATGTTTACGACGCCGCCGGACGGCAGGTCACCGCCACGGATGAAGCCGGCCGCCACACCGTCTATGCCTACGACGCCTTCAGCCGCAACACCAAGGTCACCGAAGACTCCGCTGGCATCGCGCGCGTCACGGACTCGCTGTTCGACCGCGCTGGCCGCAACACGAAGCTGATCGCGTTTACCGACAGTCCCTCCAGCGGTGCGCAGACGACCCTCTACGCCTACAACCTGCGCGGCCTGCAAACATACGTAACTTACGAGGAGACCGGCACGGTCACGCACAATTACGACGCCGCCGGCAACCTGACAAAACGCACCGACGAAGAGGGTCGCATCGTCGACCTCGAGTACGACGCCTTCAACCGCCCGACGCGGCGGCTCAAGAACGGCGCCACGTCCAACATCGAAGCGTATGCCTACGACGCCCTGGGCCGCCTCGTGACCGCTCAGAAGGGAACCTCCGGCAGCCCGGCCGCCGTCAGCCGCTCGGTCTTGCAGTACGACCCGCTCTCGCGCGTCACGCGCGACATTCAGAAGATCGCGAGCTGGACCGCCAAGACCGGCAGCTACTTCTACGACAAGGGCGGCAACCGCCTCAGCCAGTGGTACTTCGGCGGCACGCCCACGGTCAACTACGACTACG
>WYBU01000120.1 GCA_011525745.1 Planctomycetaceae bacterium
CGAGCCTCAGTTGTTCGGGTGGTACGGGCGTCCCGCCCGTCTCGTCGCCTCCCCCGACGGTTTCGCCGTGTCGAACCTCCATGGAGCACAGCCGCCCTCGGCTGTGTCGAATGGAGCACAGCCGCCCTCGGCTGTGTTGAATGGAGCACAGCCGCCCTCGGCTGTGTCGAATGGAACACAGCCGCCCTCGGCTGTGTCGAATGGAGCACACCCGCCCTCGGCTGTGTTGAATGGAGCACAGCCGCCCTCGGCTGTGTCGAATGGAGCACAGCCGCCCCCGGCTGTGAAGTATGGAGCACACCCGCCCTCGGCTGTGACGAATGGAGCACAGCCGCCCCCGGCTGTGACGAATGGAGCACAGCCGCCCCCGGCTGTGTCGAACGGAGCACAGCCGCCCTCGGCTGTGTTTCCTGGTGTGCCCCGGGCTTTCGGCACGTGGCGCGCTCCGCCCCGCGCGAAACCCGCGATTCGTTTGAGTTCATTCTGGACGAGTCCTGATCGTGCACTCTTGCATTCCCCGTTTGCACTTGCGCACACGACGACTGCGCACCGATTTCTTCGCCTCCCGCGATGGCGACAACGCGATTCGCCGCACAACACCAGCAGAGACACCGACATGCGGGGCAATAATTGCGCCCGTTTTCTTCGCCCTTCGTCGCTTTGTCGCTCTTGCCCCCCCATCCGTACCGCCTCATGATCGCCCATCGGAAACATCCGCCGCCCGGTCCGCGCTGCTCAACGCAAACTGCACGTTCTCGAACCCGGCCCGCGCGCAGGCGTTGAACGTCGCGATGACGTGCTTGTATCGCACCGTCGGATCGACCGCCAGCACGACGCGCCCGCGCGGATCGGCGCCGCGGTCGATCTGCCCCTTTAAATAACGATACAAATCGTCGAATCCGTGCCCCGCCAGCGGCCGGCCCTCGATCGCCAGCCGCACCCCCGCGCCGCCCTCGGCCGGTTGCAGCGAAATGCGCACCGCCGGCGAGATCGTAACCGTCGCGCCGCCGCCCGGACCCACGTCGGCCGGAAGCTGCATCGACAGCACTCCCTCGCGCGCCGCGAAACTCGTGCCGAGCATGAAAAATATGAGAATGACCATGACCACGTCGACCATCGGCGCCAAGTTTGGCGTGGTCTCGCGCGTCGGACGCGGACGGGCAAAGTCGGCGCCGTGGCGACTCATGGCCGCTCCCCCCGTTCCTCGCGCGCCACGCCGAACGTCACGTTGGCAATGCCGGTCCGGGCGCAAATCAGCAGCAGCGACTCGACGTACGCGTACGGCAGCTCGCGCTCGGCCCGGATCACGCAGCGCACCTGCGCGTCGCGCTCGTGTTCCCGCTCCAGCCGCACCGCGATCGCCGGCAGCCCCAGTGGCCGGTCGCCGATGACGTACCGCGGCGGCCGGGCCGGCGCGCTCGGATCGGTCTGCACGTTGATTACCACGCGGCGACCCAGCTCGCGCTTGTCGGCCTCGCGCGCGGTCGAGGCCGCCGGCAGGTCCAGCGGCAGGTTCTCGCGTTCCACCAGCTTGGTCGCGAGCATGAAGAAAATGATCAGACACATGACCACGTCGACCATCGGTGCGAGATTCAGGCTCAGCGGAGTGGCATCGGGCGGTTTGGGCGCGGCCATGGGGCGATTCTCGCGATGCATGTTCGAGCGACAAGGATACGCAGGGCAGCCGGCCCGGGCAAAGGCAAACAACGAACCGGATCCCGTCAACGATCGGAGGCGGCCCCCCAGGAATGGTCAGGAGCGAAACAACAACCCTTCACCCGGGTGCATGGTCGAGCCTTCGCGCCAGACGAGCCTCAGTTGTTCGGGGGGTGCGGGCGTCCCGCCCGCCTTGTCGCATCCCGCGAGTGCATTGCCGTGTTCAAACCTCCACGAAGCACAGCCGCCCCCGCCAAAGCGGTGCAGACAGCGGCTCGATCCGCGTCGCGAAGGAGCGGCAAGGGCATGACATGAGGCGGCCTCTGGCCGCAACCAAATCTCGGTGCGGATTTTCGGCCCGTGCATCGTTTGCGATGGAATTCGATCGGCCTTGTGGCTGGATATTCAACCGGAAACGTTCAATGAGATTATCCGGCGGTTGAGGCCGAAGAGGCCGAAGGCCGACGCCGCCGGTCGTCGTCGCCCCCATCCGCTCGCACGCTGACGGGGCGCCGGCGTCGATCTCTTACGACTTGCGCAAGTTACACACAGAACGCCATTATCTCGGGCAGTCATGGAATTATTCCGCACGCGCCCTTACTGTGACCTGGGCGACAATTCGCGGCGCGCCAGGCCCAATGATGTAGGCTGGGCGAGGTTCAAGATGCTGTCCCGACGACGCCGCGCGGTGCATGGCCCGAGAACACGGCACGTCGTGCCGTGCCCATCGGCGTGTACGGAGCTGGATTGCCAAGCCGCGGATCACGACATGGACGACATTCCCTACGCTCGCATCCGTTCAGCGGCCCGTCGTCATGCGCCGGTTCCATACCCGCACGAGCCGCCGCCGTCGGTCGCGCCGGCGGAGCTTGATCGCGATTCGCTCGTTGCAATGTCGGCCCTGTTCGAGCAGCGCCTGTCGGCATTGCGAGCGCCGGACGATGTGCAGCCGTCCGTGATTCGCGTGGGGGGCGCCGACGAAGCCGCATCCGCCGTTCGCTCGCTCATCAAGGATGCGCGCGTCTCCGGCGACACGCGTGACGACGTACTCTGGTGGGGCGACGAGCCGCCCGCGCCGCGCGAGTGGCGCCTCGGCGTCACGCCCGCCCTGGCGCTGATCGCCGCCACCGGCAGCGTCATCGTCGATCTACCCGCGCCGCCCCGCGGCTGGTCGTCGCTCCTCGTGGATACGCATGTCGTCGTGGCGGGCGCGGATCAGCTCCTGCCTGATCTCGCCGCCTTCTACGAAACGCTCGCAAGTTGGCGCGACGCCGGCCGGGCAAGCGGCTGTCAGGTCTGCGTCACCGGATGCAGCCGCACGGCCGACATCGAAAAACGCCTGGTCATCCCCGCCCACGGCCCGCGACGTGTGTGTGTCGTGATGTGCAGCGCGGCGATTGACTGGAAAGATGTTAAAGCGCTGGCCGCCTGTCGGATCGACGCTTGATCAGACGGGGTAACTCGCCGGCTTCGCGCGGATTGGCAAGACGGAGTGATGACCGCGGCTCGATTCCCCGCACGTAGAAACAAATCATCCAGCGCAACTGGCATCCCCGAGATCACCGCCCGTATGCCTCCATGCCTTCACACGTGCACACGAGATGTCGATCTCCGTAAACATTGTCGATCCGCCCCACCGCCGGCCAGAACTTCCGTTCGCGCACCCACGGTAGCGGAAATGCCGCCGCCGCGCGGCTGTACCGGTGCGGCCACTCGTCGCTGCTGACTGCCTCGGCCGTGTGCGGAGCGTGCTTCAGCGGATTATCGTTGCGATCGGCGCGGCCCTCTTCGATGGCGCGAATCTCCTCGCGAATGGCGATCAGCGCGTCGCAGAAACGGTCCAGTTCGGCCCGCGACTCGCTCTCGGTCGGCTCGATCATCAACGTGCCCGGCACCGGAAACGACATCGTCGGCGCGTGAAATCCGTAATCCATCAGCCGCTTGGCGATGTCCTCGACACGGACGCCCGCCGACTTCTCGAAAGGCCGGCAATCGACGATGAACTCATGCGCCACCCGCCGCTGCGTACCCGTATAGAGAACGGCGAAATGCTTCATCAGCCGCTGCGCCATGTAGTTGGCGTTCAGAATCGCCGCCTGCGAAGCGCGCTTCAACCCCTCGGCCCCCATCATCGCGATGTACATCCACGAAATCGGCAGAATGCTCGCCGATCCGAACATCGCCGCCGACACCGCGCCAACATGTGGCACAGCCGCCCCCGGCTGTGTTGAATGGAGCACAGCCGCCCCCGGCTGTGTTAAATGTGGCACAGCCGCCCCCGGCTGTGTTGAATGTGGCACAGCCGCCCCCGGCTGTGTTGAATGAGGCACTGCCGCCCCCGGCTGTGTTTCGCCCCTTACCACTGCCTTCATCCCGCTTGCGCTCTTACCCTCTTTCCATTCTCGCCACAACCAGGGGTACGCATCTTCGCGCTCTACAAGCCCCTTCCGGACCGGGTTCATGCAAATGTACTCAACCTTCTCATAAACAGATTCGTCACTGCGCAGTACGCGATCAAATGACTCCGGCTGCCAGACAGCCCCTCTTCTCCGCAGCAGCTTGTTCACGGTGTGCGACGACGCTCCCTTGATTCCATTCATGATCTCAGCCAATCCGTACGTATCTCCCTGGCTGTCTTTCAGAGCCGTAAATACCAGATGCACGTGGTCTGGCATGACCACGGCGCCATGAACGTGTATCTTCGAGCCGTGATCGTGTAAACAATGATCGAGCACTCGTTGACGAACTTCCTCGGGTAGCACCCATCGATTGGCCGTGCAAAACGTCACAAATACAGGCCGGCCTTCGCTGTTGATATGGGGAAGGTCACGGCGGTAGGCGAGTTCCGCCGATTTGGCGCTGGGCCGCGCCGTCTCACGCTTCGTCGAAGTCGGAGGAAACTGAGCACCGTCGACCCGCAGTGAAGAGGCTGAGGAGGCAGCCGAGGACTCGTGTGGTTCAGACACAGCCGAGGGCGGCTGTGCTACATTCGCCAGCGGATCGCCCGGCAAAAACTCCGCCAGGTGCGCCGCCACCGCGATCGGTCCCATCCCCGGACCTCCGCCACCGTGCGGAATGCAGAACGTCTTGTGCAAATTCAGATGACACACGTCCGCGCCGATGTCCCCCGGCCGGCACAGCCCGACCTGCGCGTTCATGTTCGCCCCGTCCATGTACACCTGACCGCCGTGATCGTGAACGATGCGGCACAACTCGCCGATCGACTCCTCGAACACGCCGTGCGTCGACGGATACGTCACCATGATCGCGCCCAGCCCCTCGCCATGTTCCCGCGCCTTGGCGCGCAGATCCGCCGGATCGATGTTCCCCTTCGAATCGCAGGCCACCGGTACGACGCGATAGCCGGCGATCGTCGCGCTGGCCGGGTTCGTGCCGTGCGCCGACGTCGGAATCAGGCACACGTCGCGCTGCTTCTGCCCGCGACTCTCGTGATACGCACGAATCGCCAGCAGGCCGGCGTACTCCCCCTGCGACCCGGCGTTGGGCTGGAGCGACACGGCCGGCAGCCCCGTGATCTCGGCCAGCCACCGCCGCAGTTGCTCGAACAAAACCGCATATCCCTGCGTCTGATCGGCCGGTGCGAAGGGATGAATGCCCGCAAACTCCGGCCAGGTGATCGGCAGCATCTCCGCCGCGGCGTTGAGTTTCATCGTGCACGAGCCAAGCGGAATCATGCTGTGCGCCAGCGACAAATCGCGGTTTTCCAGCCGCTTGATGTAGCGCAGCATTTCGTGCTCGGAGTGATATGAATTGAAGACGGGATGGGTCAGAAACCGGCTCTGTCGCTCGAAGGCCGTCGGCACTCGGGCCTTCTGCGCCATCTCGACGAAATCCCATTCACGCTCGTCGTGCCCCATGGACACGATGATGCGCTGCAGGTCGTCCGGCGTCGTTGTCTCATCCAGGGAAATCGCGAAGCGCCCCTCGCTGATCCATCGCGCGTTGTAGCCCGCTTGGCGAAGCCCTTCGATCGTTGTGCCCGCCCGCGCATCGCCGCGGTCGATCACAATCGTATCGAAAAAGTCGGAATGAACGACTTTGAAACGCCCTTCGCCGCGAATCGCCTCCGCCAGCGCCCGCGTCAGACCATGAACCCGCCGCGCAATCCTCCGCAGCCCCCGCGGCCCGTGCCACACCGCGTACATGCTCGCCATGATCGCCAGCAGCACCTGTGCCGTGCAGATGTTGCTCGTCGCCTTCTCGCGCCGAATGTGCTGCTCGCGCGTCTGAATCGCCAGCCGGCACGCCGGCCGGCCGTGCGCATCGCGCGACACGCCGATGATCCGCCCCGGCATCAACCGCATGTACTCGTCCCGGCACGACATGAACGCCGCGTGCGGCCCGCCGAAACCCATCGGCACGCCGAACCGCTGCGCCGAGCCGACCGCGATGTCGGCCCCGAATTCGCCCGGCGGCCGGATCAGCGTACACGCCAGCAGATCGGTCGCGACCACCGCGCGCACGCCCGCCTTGTGCACCCGCTCGATGAAGTTCTCGTAGTTCTCGATCCGACCGTCCGTCGTCGGGTATTGCAGCAGCACGCCGAACATCGTCGCCAGCCGGTCGGCCCCCTGGCCGCGGAGCAGTGACTCGACTCTGCCGACGATCACCTCGATCCCCAGCGGCGCCGCCCGCGTGCGCACCACGTTGATCGTCTGCGGATGGCAGTCGTCGGCCACGAAGAACACCGTGCGCTGCGCCTCGTCGCGGCTCAGCGCGCGACACATGTACATCGCTTCCGCCGCCGCCGTCGCCTCATCCAGCAACGAGGCGTTCGCCACCGGCAAAGCCGTCAGATCGGCGACCATCGTCTGAAAGTTCAGCAGCGCTTCCAGCCGGCCCTGCGAAATCTCGGCCTGATAGGGCGTGTACTGCGTGTACCAGCCGGGGTTTTCGAGAATGTTGCGCTGAATGACCGGCGGCGTAATCGTGTCGTAATAGCCCATGCCGATCATCGAGCGCAGCACGCGATTGCGACCGGCGATGACGCGCAATTCGTCCTGCGCCTCGCGCTCGCTGCGCGACGGCCCCAGGTCCAGCGCACGCCGCAGCCGGATCGATTCCGGCACTGTTTGATCCATCAGCTCGTCGAGCGATGTGCAGCCGACGACGGCCAGCATCTCGCGCAGGTCGGCGTCGCTCGGTCCGATGTGTCGGGGAACGAAGGTATCGGTGAGGTTGTTGTCCGAATCAACCGCTGCCGGATCGGCCATAGCGTCGCGCACTCCTGCGGAGGCTGTCGTGATCGGGCGCTCGCCCGACGGGGAACGCGCCAGTATAGCCGAAAGCGCGAAAGCGAGGTGAGGACTGCCTCTGAATGGGTGGCATGGTCAAGCCCTCGCGCAAAAGGGCTTGCGTTTCGGAACAAACGCATCTCGCGAGGGCTTGGCCATGTTGAACCGCCCACACGTGCACGCGTGCAAGCCTGTGCTGGTGATTCTGGGGTGGCATGGTCAAGCCCTCGCGCAAAAGGGCTTGCGTTTCGGAACAAACGCACCTCGCGAGGGCTTGGCAATGTTGAACCGTCAATGGCGCGTACGTGCGAATCCATAGCCGACTTCATCACCGCGCCGGCACCGACAGCGGCGCACGTTCAAGGATCCGGCGGGCACCCATCCATCTCCAGTACTACGCCATCCAATCCGGCGTACCATCGCGCGCTCGACCACGGCCAGTCGACTTCACGCGCGGCCAGCCCCCGCTTCACAGGATTGCGATGGATGTAAATGACGGAATCCCAGGCCGTACTCGCGCGCGTGATATTTCGATCGTATCCGCCGCCGCGTTGCCAAAAGCAATAATGTGGTTTTTGCGGCGTACCCCCGCTCCGCAGCCTCTCCAGCCAATGGGGAGAGTTGTCACGCAGATAGCCGATCGCTTTCCGCGCCACGGATTGCTTGATTCCCTGCAAGATGACGCTCATGTCGTACGCCGCGCCCGGCAGCAGCAGCAGATGCACGTGCTCCGGCATGATCACATAGGCCCACAGTTCGAAGTGGTGACGAAGACGTGCCGCCTGTAGTGCATCGACAAACCAGCGGCGCGAGCGGTCTTTTCCCAGCAGCGGTAGCCCGCGATAGCACGAGAACGTCAGTTCATGGGCATGACCGCGATCGTTGAAGCTGCGACGATACTTACGGACTGTTCCATCGGGCAAACGCATGACGAGAACGCAGCTACATCAGTGGCCGCCTGAGCATTGACTACGAGATACTCGCTCTGGGCGCTCAACACGGCCAAGCGGCCCGATCAGGCGTCGCACTGCTCATCGGAGCTTGTCTGCGGGCCGCTTGACCGTGCCACCCGGTGCACCAGATTGCACGCACCGCCTTCCGTTCTACCCCCGCGATTGCGCCCGGATGATCTCGCTCGCCCGATTGCTCTCCAGATTCAGCGCCCCCAGCGCCTGCGACGCCGCCGTGCGAATCACCAGGTCCTTGCCGTCCAGAGTCAACGCCACCACCCGGTCGATCGTCGCCGGCCCCAACTTGCTGCCGTGCGTCCGCGCCGATTCCGCCAGCGACGCGAACGCCGCCACCCGCATCGACTGGCTGTTCTGCTCGTTGACCGCCGCCTCGGCGATCGCCTCCTGCGCCGACGACGAGTTGATCATCGCCAGCGCCGCCGCCGCGCGAATCCGCAGCACCTCCGCCCGCCCGCCCAGCACCGTAATCAGCGCGCCTTCCGCCGCCGAATAATCCAGCACCGTCGACCGGCTCACCGCCAGCAGCCGCACCACGTCGGCCGCCTCCAGCGACAGCGACAGCGCCAACTCCTCGGTCAGGTCCACGATCCCCAGCGTGGCCGCCCCGCGACGATACGCCTCGATCAGCGCCGTCGTCGCCTCCTCCGGCGTGCCGCCCTCGACCGCTTCGCCGATCAGCACCGACACGCCCGTGTACGACCGCGCCGCGCGCTGCGACAACGCCGTCGTCCCCGGCTTCGAATACACCACGATCGGCGTCGCGGCCGTAATGAAATCCGACCGCAGCTCGGCCGCCGCCTTCAGCAGGTCCGGCGAGCCGATGTCCGCCGCCAGCAGGATCATGTCGAAGTGCGCCACACCCTGATCCCGCGCGGCCTGAATCGCCGCGTACAAATCGCCGCCCGCCACCGCATCCATCCCCGACGCACGCAGAACCGCCTGCGTCTTGTTGCGGCTCTGATCGGCCGGATCGACCACCAGCACCATCTTCCGCGTCGACAGCGTCAGCGCCTCGCCCAGCACCGGCACCACCTTGTGCGCCGACGGAAACTCGCTCCGCGGCTGCGCCCGCCCGATCGCCAGCGCCGCCTTGATCCGAACCAGCCGATGCGGAAACGACAGCGACTCCGCCAGCGCCTGCTTCGCATCCTCGACGCCCAGCAGGCTCGGCTCGCCGGCCGTCACCGCCAGCGCCGCAATCGCCCCCAGCGCCACGCCCGGATCGCGATCTCGCACCGCCCGGCCGAGCACCAGATGGTTGTGCAGCGCGCCGGCCGCGCGGGCAAAATAGATCGACCGCGGATAGTTCTCCGCCTTCGTGGCGTCGTTGGCCGCGCGAACGTCGACCTCTTCGCTCTCGACGTTCATCGACAGCTTCGCCTCGCGCCGGAAGTTCGACGCCAGCCACAGCGCCGCCGCCGGCGTCTTTTCCGAATCAAGCTCCAGCGCCGCCTCGCAGCAGCGCATCGCCATGATGTCGTTGAAAATCTCGCGCGGCACCGGGATGTATACCAGCCGCCCGTCCGTCCAGTACCACACGTTCGCCTTCGTCAGCCGCGCGTCCGCCCGCACCGAATCCAGATCGGCGTGATACGCCTCGGCCAGGTCGAGGTACAGGTCCGCCGCCGCCGCGCTGACCGTCGCGTCGATCCGCCGCATCGCCGCCTTCGCCGACGCCGCCACCTCCGCCGACGCCGCCCTGTCGTGACCGTCCGCCAGCCGCGCCAAGTACGGCAGCGCCTGCCGGTAGCCGATCTCCGCCAGCGCGTCGATGACGATCTGCTTGACCACCTGGTCCGACATGTTCAGCGAGATCACCAGCGGATTGACCGCATCGCGCCCAAGCTGCGGCATCAGCTTGAGAATCGGCGCCTTCAGCGCCGCCTTGGCCGGGTCCTGCAAATAACGCAGCAGGTGCGGCACCGCGTACTCGCCCGATGACTTCAGGCTGTTCGTCGCGTTGAACACCATCCGCGCCGTGCCGGCCAGGCGCTCGATGTTGACCGTGATCTCCTGCGGGTCCTGCCGCAGCCGCTCCTCGCCCTGCTGAAGCAAATCCATGAACGCCCGCGCCGACGGGCCGATGTCCGTGTTGGACATCAGCTTGATGAGAATCTGATGCCGATTGGGGTTGTAGCGGGCCAGCTCCAACAGCGCCACCGGATCGGGACCGGCGTCGACCAGCGCCTTGAAGTTCGCGTCGGCGATCTCGAACCGCCCGATCGCCGCGAAGTGCCAGCCGTCTTCGGCCAGCTTCTTCTGCGTGCGGCCGGTCGCGATCTTCTCCGCCAGCGCCTGACCGGTCGCGCCCAGCGTGCCGGCCTCGTTGAGCTGCTCGAATCGCAGCGTGCCCGTGCGGTCGGCCATCAGCGCCAGCCGCAGCGGCGACAGGTCCATCGCCGCCAGCGTTTCGAGCTGAGCCGTGGCGTCTTCGACCTTCTCGCGCTCCATCGCCGCCGTCGCCAGCTTCCACGTGCGCCACGCCTGCTCTGACTGACCGACCATGTCGTCGGCCATGTCCGCATCCTGCGCCGCCGCCACCCCCGCCGCCGCCAGCACAAGCGCCACCGCCACAAGACACCGCGTGGCACGGGCTTGCAGCCCGTGAATGGAGCACAGCCGCCCCCGGCTGTGAATGGGGCACAGCCGCCCCCGGCTGTGAATGGGGCACAGCCGCCCTCGGCTGTGAATGGGGCACAGCCGCCCTCGGCTGTGAATGGGGCACAGCCGC
>WYBU01000121.1 GCA_011525745.1 Planctomycetaceae bacterium
CCGGCTCGCTGCTGGTGACGGTCACGGGTACGCGGGCGGCGCGCAAGCCGTTTCTGCAATCGCTGGCGCGGGGGCTGGGGCTGAGCGAAGCCGGCCGGGCCGAAGACCTGCAAGACGCGATCATCGAGCGGCTGCGCGGCTCGGATCGGCTGGTAATGATTGACGAAGCCCACAAGCTACAGGTCGCGGCACTGGACACGATCCGCGAAATTTGGGACGCGGCGGGCGTGCCGATCATCCTCGCTGGCACGCCGACGTTCCTGCAATCCCTCACGTCGCGACGGGTCGGGTCGCTGGACGCCGAGATTCTCGACCAGCTCTCCAGCCGCGTCGGCATCAGCCGCGACCTGACCGACCTGGCGACGTCCGGCGGCGGCGATCCGGAGCGGCTGTTCACGATCGAAGATATCCGAAAGGTTTTCCATCGCGGCGGCGTGCGGCTGACGCGCGATGGTGAAGATTTCCTGTGCCGCCTGGCGAACACGCCGGGCGCGGGCGGACTGCGGAAGTGCGCGGACCTGGTGCAGATCGTTGTTGATCTGTTTCCGGGCGAGGCGGTCACGGCAGCGCGGCTGCGCGATGCGTTGCGGATGAAGCTGGGCACGCGCGAAGCGGGCTTCCGGCTGGACATTATCGACGGCGCCGGCGAGCCGGCGGAAGTGGCAACGGCGGTGGGTGCATGATGGCGCGCAGGATGCAGATCGTTTCCTTGTCGACGCGGCGGCCTTGCTCCATCGGCTGCCGCGGGGTTCATGGCGCCGATCCGGCGGGCGGCGACGCCCGCCGGCCCGGCGTTTTCACGCGGCGCGGGGACGGGGACGCTCGGTCGTTCGTGATCGCGGCGGGGTTTTCCATCGCCCCGCTGCGCCTTCTCCGGCGGGCGGGGGGCAGCGGCCCCCCGCCGGCTTTTTCCAACAAGGGTCGTTCGATTGTTCGACCGGCCGGCGGCGCCGAGGGTCGGGGCCGGCGGCCGGGGCTTTAGACAGAAAGGGTCAGACATGAAAAGCGGCAAGAAGAATGGCACAGCAAAAGAGAATGGAGAGCGCAAGGGACGGGCGGGCGTCATGGAGATTCCGGAGTTGCCGGGCGCCGGTTTGGCGGTCGGCTATGAGAACGAGCCGGCCCTTCGCGTTCTGTGGATGCTCATGGCGAGCGGGGCGTACTCCCTGCGCAGCGCGGTGTCGGTCGATCGGATCGCGCACACGATGGGCTGGCCCGAGGTGGGCATGGTTCTTGATCGGATTCGCGAACTGCGCACGCCGCTGTTCACGGCGATCTGGCGGTTCATCACGGAGCCGGGAACGGGCTACACGGCGGTTGTGTGGCTCGAAACGGACGAAGATAAAATCCGTGAGTTCGCGGAGCGGATGGCGGCGGAAGCGGAGCCGTATCAGGCGATCGCCGCGGAGATGGAGAAGCGCTGCGAAGCGCGGCGTGCTCGGGATCAGGAGGGCGATGACGGGAGCGACTTGGCGGCCCGTGCAACCGGCATCCGCCTGGCGGCGGATGGAGCGCGCGACGCGATGCGGGCGAACTACCGGGGCTGGGTGGCGGATCGGCGGCGGTTCGACAAGACGGACGAAAGGAAAACCCGAGCGGGCGTATAGGGCGGTGAACAATGGCGACGCAACATCTGACGGGCGGCAGGCTTGATCGGGACGGCGGCGGCGCGGGCTGCCGGCTGGTGGTCTGCCCGCCCGTCAGCTTGTGGGCCTTGAGCGAGCGGAATCCGGGCGAGCCGGAGCAACGGGAGCGTGAAAAAATGATGCAACCCAACATGACATTCGGGGCCGGCCAGGGCGGCGAATCGAACGGCCGCGGCGGCGCGGCGCGTCAGCGGATCATCGACGCGGCCGATGCTGAATTTGAAAAAAACTCGGGGGTGATGTCGCGATGGGGCGTGTCGTTGCTCGCGTGGATCAATGATGCCCTGCGCGAAGCGGGGGAACCGCTGCTTTCCGACGCCGAATGGCGGGAACTACAGGGGTTGCCGCCTGAAGGCGCCAGTGCCGTCGACCGGGCGAAATGGGCGATCGAAAACAGCGACCGCGGCCGGGACGGTCCTGGCGCTGAGCGGGAGCGCGTGCTGTGCGCGGCGGCCGAATCGTGGGCGATGGCGTGCAAAACGGTTGTCGGGCGAATCGCTTCGCGCGTGGCGTGGGTCAACGACTCGCTGCGGGAAGCGGGTCTGCCGCTGCTGAGTGAGGCTGAAGCGGCGCGGCTGAAGTGACGGGCGCGGCGGCGTGAACCTGCCCGAATGGGCGAAAACGAAAGGACGTGTGACATGACGAGTTTGAGGCAGGCGGTGGGCGTCGGGGCCGCGCCGGGGCTGAGCTTCGGCCAGGCGATCGGCGTCGCGACAGAACCGATCCGCAAAGCACTGGAGCCGATCATCGCGCTGAAGATGTCGGCCGGGATGGCGCGGCATGAGGCGTTCGCGGCGGCCTGCCGCGAGCGGCCCGACCTGCGGACCGGCCTGGTCGAGGCGACGAATAGGATCGCGCGGCTGGGCGAGCATTTCTCGCGACCGCGGGAAACGCTGCGGCCTTACCGGCAGGCGTTTGAGGGTCTGGTCGCCCTGAAAGAGGCGTTGGGCTTTAGACAACACGAAGCCTGCGCGGCCGTGTGCCGGGAAAACCCGCAACTACGGCGGCTGATGGTGCAGGAATTCAACGACGCGGCGACGGTCTAAGGCGATCGTCGATCGGCGTTCGATCCGGCGTCGAAGATAGTTTGAAACACAGGATTCAACGAGACAGGGAGGTACCACGATGGGTGTTTTGAGTGCATTTCGCAAGCCCAGGGCGGCGGACCTGGCGGAACAGATCGCGGCGCTGCGGCCGGAAGTCGCGGCACTGGCGGAGCGGTACGAGCAGGCCGAAGCGGCGGCCGTTGAGCGGGCGGCCGACGATGCGGCCTATCGCGACGCGGCGGATGAGGCGGACCGGCTGCGCGTGGAGCTGGCCGACAAGCGGGCGCGGCTGGAGCGGCTGGAGAAGGCGCACGCCGACTCGCTGACGCGGGAGCGTGACGAGGAAATCGCCCGCGTCGAGGGGTTGCTGAAGGGGCTGCGCGAAGAGCGGCGGCGGACGTACAGCGAGACGGCCGACGCCGAGAAAGAAGAGCTGCGCCGGCATGAG
>WYBU01000122.1 GCA_011525745.1 Planctomycetaceae bacterium
CGGCTGTGAATGGAGCACAGCCGCCCTCGGCTGTGAATGGAGCACAGCCGCCCGCGTCCCTGAATGGGGCACAGCCGCCCTCGGCTGTGAATGGAGCACAGCCGCCCGCGTCCCTGAATGGGGCACAGCCGCCCTCGGCTGTGAATGGAGCACAGCCGCTCCCGGCTGTGAATGGGGCACAGCCGCCCTCGACTGTGATGGAGCACAGCCGCCCCCGGCTGTGAATGGGGCACAGCCGCCCTCGGCTGTGTCTTCGCGTGGCACGGCCGCCGCCTGCGCGGGCGTGCAGCCCGTTACTTCCTCGTCAATCCCGCGAAAGCGGGAATCCAGTCCATCGCAGGCGCAGCCAGGACCCTCCGTGTGCTGGGGCGGCGGCCTGTTCGAATTCCTATCATCGTGACCCCACCGCAACGCGGTGGGCCACCCGTGCAGTCATTTCGACTTTCGACTTTCGCTTCGTCGCTCCCCCTCCGGCCCCACCTCTGGTGCGCCGGACCGCCGGGTCGTTAGAATGAGCCGCTTGCGGCGGCGGAGCGGGCCGAATCGACTGAAACATCACGGTCGCCCCATCCGTCCCCGGTCGAAACGATACGGCCGGGGCTGCGGTATTTCCGCCGCATTTTGGAGAATGGCATGGCGTTCGTCGATCTCGATCGTCTGGGTCGGTTCATCAAGCTGCCGACGGCCTCCCGCGACATTCTGGAAGGGCCGGAAAAGCAGATCATGATGTCGCTGCGATTGAAGCTGTCAGAGACCGAGCGCATCACCGCGACGGCGTACGTCGTCTATTACTGCACCGTGCGGGGGCCGGCCAAGGGCGGCATTCGCATGATGCCCGACGTGACGCTCGAAGAGACGACGCACCTCTCTGAACTGATGGCCTGGAAAACCGCCCTCGTGAAGATCCCCTTCGGCGGCGGCAAGTCCGGCATCAAGCTCGATCCCTCGCCGCTGACCCGCTTCATCAAAAGCTCGTTCCTCAAGGAATGGGTCCACCAGATGCGCCTCGACCTCGAACGCGGCGTCTATATCCCCGCCCCCGACATGAACACCGGTCCGGCCGATATGGCCGTCATCGTCGGCGAAACGCGCATCCCCGAGTGCGTCACCGGCAAGCCGACCGGCGTGGGCGGATTGCCGGGTCGGCTCGAGGCGACCGGCTGGGGCGTGGCGGCGATCACGCGGCGGGCCGCGGAGCACCTGCTGAAGACGCAGCGGACGGAGCTGAGCGTGGCGATTCAGGGATTCGGCAACGTCGGCTCCTACGCGGCGCAGTTCTGCAAGGACCTGGGGTTCAAAGTGGTCGCCGTCAGCGACGTCAACGGCGCAATCGCCAACGGCGATGGTTTCGACGTGCCGCGGCTGATCCGTCACGTCAACGAACATCGCACGGTCGCGGGCTTTCCGGGGCAGAAGATCACCAACGACGAGCTGCTGAGCTATCCCTGCGACATTCTGATTCCGGCGGCGTCGGGCGACGTGATCACCGAGAAGAACGCCGATGCGATTCGCGCAAAGCTGATCGTCGAAGCCGCCAACAATCCGGTGACGCGCGGCGGCGATCACATTCTCGTGGAACGCGGCATTCCGGTCGTGCCGGACATTCTGGCCAACGCCGGCGGCGTGGTCGGATCCTACGTCGAGTGGCATCACAGCAAGTCGGGGGCGATGTCGACGAAGGAAGAGGTGTTCGACCGCATCGAGCGCGTGCTGGGCATGGCCTGGAACCGCACGCTGGCCGCCCGCGACGAGCACAAGTGCGACCTGCGCACCGCCAGCCTGATCGTGGCGGCGGGCGAGCTAATCGAATCGATGCGCGATCGGAACTGGGTTTGAGCGGCGGCGGTGTTCCCGGAACGAGACGCGCACGTCAGTAAGCGTTTGCGCCGAGGCTGCGGCGCACGCTTCCGTTGAGCACCACGCCGGATTGTCTCGAACGCAAGGCGTTGTTTACGTTTTAACCCCCGTGCCTTCCCGCGCGGCTCGCGGCCACGCCCCACACAATGACCCAGATTCTCATTCTTCCTCGCGTTTCTGCGCATTCCCACCATCACCACAACCCCAGCTCCCGCGCCTTCTTGTCGAACAGCGGGTACTGTTGCCAGTGCGGCAGACTGCGCAAGTCGTTGTCGCGGATCCACGTGAGCAGCTCGCTCAACGCCTCGCGGCGCTGTTCGTCGGTCAGGGGCGCGCTGCCGCCGGCGTCGCTTTCCTCGGACTCGCCGCCCTGAGACTCGCCCGAGCCGCCCGACTCCCCGCCGCCCTGGGCCGACTCGCCCTCCTCACACTCATCCGGCGTGCCGTTGCTGTCGGCGTCCTCGCTCGGCATGAACGGCAGAATCAGATCGCACTCATCCGGCAACCGGTTGGTGTTGCAGTCGGGACTGCTCTGTGCCGCCAGGTCGCAGGCGTCCGGGGTGCCGTTGGTGTTGCAGTCATCCTCGCACTCATCCGGCCGCAGATTGGTGTTGCAGTCGCTGCTGTACAGATCGCGCACGTCGCAGTAGTCGGGCGTGCCGTTGCTGTTGCAGTCGCGGTCGCACTCGTCCGGAACGCCGTTGGAGTTGCAGTCCTCGCTGGCGGCCGTGGTCACGTCGTATGAGTCGGGGGCGTTGTTGGTGTTGCAGTCCGGCTCGCACTCATCGGGCTTGCCGTTGGTGTTCACGTCGCGGCTGGTTGCGGCGGTAATGTCCAGTTCATCCGGCGTGGCGTTGCCGTTGCAGTCCGGCTCGCACTCGTCGGGGACGTTGTTCGTGTTCACGTCCGCGCTGGTCGCCCCGGCCGCGTCGCACTCATCGGGGATGAAGTTGCTGTTGCAGTCCAGGCTGGTGTGCTCGAAGATGTCGTTGGCGTCCGGCGTGCCGTTGGTGTTGCAGTCGAGCATGATGAGCGGCGCAGGCGCACCAAGCAACAGTAGCACGAAGCCGGGCACGTCGTCGGTGTCGAGCACGGCGTCGTAGTTGATGTCGAATCGGCACAAGTCGCCGATCGACAGACAGTCGCTATCGGCGGCGTACAGCGCGGTGATGAACGGCTGAATGTCGTCACCATCGATGAGCGTGTCGCAGTTGAAGTCGCCCTTGATGCACGGCAGGCAGTCGCCCGTCAGCGTGTCGGCGTAGTTCGTCGGCAAGATGGTGAAAAACACGCGCGGGGGATCGCTGCTCGTTTCGCCGGTGACCGTCCAGGTCGCCACGACCTGATCGTCCGGACCATAGACGACCGTGTGCTGGCCGCTCTCGGCCAGATAGGGCAGGTTGTTGCCGTTTTCGTCGGTCTCGAATTCCTGCTGATGCACGCGGAATTCCGTGCCGCGCGGCCGGCCGTCGGCCTCGAAGTAGCGGGCGTGGATCTCTCGCAGCGGCTGGCCGATGCGCCGGGCGTTCCAAGCGACGATGAAGCGCCCGAAGCGCGGGTCTTCCTCATCGGCGGTCTTGAAGAGCGAGACGGTGGGATTGGCATCAACGAAGTTAACGGCGGACCAGTTCGTGTTGCTGTCGACGACGAATTGCCGATCCTCGAGCGGCGTGAGCGCGTCTGGAAGCGCAAAGGAGTAGCGACGGGCATAAATGCGAGCCAATGGAAACGCTTCACATCCATCGGCCCGGTAACCGACCCAGCACACGACGATGTTTCCGAGTTCGTCAAAGTCAACGGCGGGCGATCGCTGGTCCGTTGGCTCTTCGCTGACTGGTTCGTTCACGCGCACATCTGTCACGTAGCCACCATTCTCGTCAAACACGTGAAGTTGGATGTCCAAGAATGAATCAATGCGGTTGATGTCCTGCGGCGGCGCCCACGCAACTGCAAAGTAGCCGTCGCCTCGCCGTGCAATGCATGGTTCCCAGCGGTCCGGAAAGTGGCAACCGGCTTCGCCGCAATCCTGTATTTGTCCAACCGGCAGAAAGTCGCCGGGCCAATACAGCACCCCCCGCGGATGGGGCGGTACGGCCGAGCCGCGGTTCCATGCCAGCGCCTCCAGCCCCTGAGTCGTCGATGCCCATGGTTACCTCAGCTTCGAACGGCCCTTGGCTTGCGGGTGGCTCAAGGTGCGGTGACGTGAACGACTCAAAGTCCGTCACGAACCCAAGGACGAACCGACTCGATAGCCAGATGGAGGGCACGCGCGTGCCGATCCAGCCGAAGCCGACGGACGAGTTCTGCGCCTCGACGGCGCGGTTCATGTCCACCGATACGTGCTCGTGAATTCCATGCGTCGTCGCGTCATCCGAGAGGTAGACCGGATCATCCACACACGTCCCATCCGCGAGAAAGCGCAGGCCCACGGCTTCGTTGGCGCCGTTCTCATTTACCGGCGGCGTACTGAAGCCGATCACGAACCTGCCGCCGCCGTCGATGCCCACGGCGCTTTCGTGTCCGTCGGCTGGGTCGGTCACCGGCCCCTCGATGGCGCCGTTGGGGTAGGTCGTGGGGTCGTCCGGACAGGTGTATTGGCCGTGTGAAACTTGAGCTGTTGCTGGAAGAAGTAGTGAGATGGTGAAAGCGCACAGGCTCCCCAAACGCGTGGTCCGCTGGCGAGAAGACATGGGTCTTGTCCTTTCCCCGGCCCGAATGAGGATTACGTTGCACCGCGCCAAAGAACGTGCCTCAGTAGCACCTCCTTTCTGTGACGTGACGACTACCGCGCTCGGCGAGCGCCACACAAGACGGTGCTGCCAAACACCAGCAAACAAAGCGAACCAGGCTCCGGTATGCCCCAGAGCTCGAACGCAGAATCAGTGGGTATCGTTGAATACTGCCAATCGGGAATGAACGGGTTGAGAAAAGCTGTAACATCATTCCCGACGGACGAGATTTCCCAGCGAAAGTGTGTTTGAACATCCCCAAGCTGCGAGATCTCAAGCCAATACGGAACGCCTGCCTGCATCAAGTAAGGTGTCAGCAAATCTGTCTCGTAGCGGAACTCCCGAGGAAGTACCCCCACGCCGACCAGTAATCCGGTCGCCACGCGCGAAGGATTCGGAAAGCTCTGGTCGCTCAGAATTTCGCCCGGCAGGCCGTCGCCCGGCCGCGCGCTGTAGAAACGAATCCGCATTGACTCGCTGGCCGGCGGATTGTCGAGGTTGTAAAAGCCCCACCACGTCACGCGCGTAATGAGCGCCGGTTGCGTGAGTACAATATCGTCGACGCTCAACTGCCATACTGGCTGCCCTTGAAGAAGAAACAACGTGTCCCCGGCGAAGCCTCCATGCTGATTGGGCGGATGGCTGACGATCAACTCGGGCGCCGGCTGCGCGTGCGCCCACCCGGTCGAATAGACCGTCACAAACCCCACGATGCCGCCAACGAGGAGTCGCGCGACCGAATCGTTACGCAAGCGGCATTGCGAATTCATGCTAACCCTCCTTCATCAGATTCCCCGATCTGATTATAATGCACGCGAACGGTCGTGGCAAATACTCCCCAAAAGGACTTCCGGCTGTTTGTGCGCCCACCTTGCGCATTACATGTCCCGGCCGCCTTCCGGCAAGAAGTTCTCCACGACATGATCCTGGGGTGGATCGATGCCCGTGCAGTCCGGCTGAAACCCTACCGCCCGCCGCGCGGGCATGATCAGCAGCAGCGCCCCCAACGAAAGAAGACGAAACACACGCGCGTAACGACCGCGAGACGCGAGATCTGCGAACAGGCAGGTTCTCCTTTCTCGCGGGGAGCATTGCCAAATATGTACGTACTATGCGTGCGCCAGGTCGTCGCACTCTCAAGCAGCGGGCCTGACCGCGCAGCCCAACCTGCGGCGTGCAACCCAAAGTAAACTCAATGTCAGCAGTCCAAGCGAAGTTGGTTCCGGTACAACAAGTTGAAACGCAAGGTCGCCATCAAATGCCGCGTGTGCCCAACCGTTCGTTACTGCGTTTGCGTACGCAAGCCCGTTTTGCTCGGCGAGTGCAAATTCCCATCGATAGTGTGAGTTCACATCCCCAAGTTGCACGATCTCGATCCAGTAAAGTGCGCTCGGGTAAAAAGGCTGCGGCGCGCTCAAGCTATGGGAAAACAAATACTCGCGCGAGTTGATCGAGTGAATGACCCACCTTCCAGTCCATGCACGGGCCGGATTGGCGACTAGTTCCTCGAACAGCATCGTCCCCGGCAGCCCGTCGCTTGGACGCGAATCGTAAAAGCGAATTCGCATCGTCTCGCTCGTTGGCAGCACATCCGGCTCGTAGAAACCCCACCAGCGCACTTCCCGGACCAGCGCCCGACTGGACAGCGTGAAATCGTCCGCCAATAGCTGCCAGGTCCGTTGTCCATAGCGGTTGATAAAGTCCGTATCCGCTGCCGGCCCACCGAACGGATGCGGCTGATGATCGACGACGACCGTGGCCCGAGCAACGCTCGAAAGCAGCGCTGCACCGATACATGCGACAAGAAATGAAAGGCGTGACACGGCCGCGACCTCCTCCAGCCCTTTCGACCCCGTCATCGCGCCCGGCCGGTCGGTGCCCCCCGACGGAAACCGGGCCGTTCCGTTCAGCGGACATCCTCCTCCGAAAAATAGTAGTTTCGAGCGCTGCGCGCTTCAAGTTCAAAACCGCAAAAAAGGCGATCATTTCGCGGTAGAATCACAACATTCTAATTGGCCGCGACTTATGTCGGTGACACGCCGTCCGCATGCAGATGCGACTCGTGAGCGTCGGCTGCTCAGTGAGCGGCCGCGGGACAATTCCGGCGTCGTTCCCTGCGCGGGGTCTCGCCGCTCAGCCGTATCGCAACTTCATGACAGACCAGAGCTTGCGCGATCATCAGACTTTTGACCGATATTGCCGGCGCTCCTCGACGAACCGCACCTCGCGCCGGCCCGGGGTACTCGGTGATTCGCCGAATCACGTGAATCTGCTGCAACTTACTTCAACACCCCCAGCTCCTTCCACAACGCGTTCTCGGCTTCCGTGAATTTCGACAGCGTCTCATCCAGCCGGGCGCGCAGGCGGGCCAGGTCGGCGTCGTCGTCGGGGACCACGCCGCCGCGCAGCTCGGTCAGGGCGCGCAGCTCGGCGCTGGCGTCGTCCAGCCGCGCGGCCGCCTCGGCGAAGCGCGCGGCGGCGTCGAAGATGTCCTTCTGGCGCGACTCACTCTCCGGCGGCGCTTTGAAAATCAGCCACGGCCGGCGCAGCACGAACTTGACCGAGGTGTTGATATGGTCCGACGTTTGTTTGAGGTTGCTCAGCGTGTCGTTGATCTTGTCGCGATTCAGCGCGGCGACGTCGCGGGCGGTTTCGGAGACGGCGCTTAGATTGGCCAGCGTGGCATTGATGCGGTCGGCGGCGACGTGGACCTTGGCCAGCAACCCGGCGGCGTTGGCCACGTCGAACTCGCGTGCCAGACCGTCCATCACGCGCGTGTCGAGCGTCTCGGCGGTTCGGGCGGCGTGCGTCAGCGTTTCGTGAATCGGCGCGCGGTTGTCCGACAAAATACCGAATACTTCGGCGAGACTGTTGTTGAGGGCGTCAAGCGCCCGGTGGACCTTGAACACGATCGCGTCGGAGCGCTGCGCCTCGGTCTGGTCGCGCAGCGCCGCGGTGACGGCGTTGACGTGGTCCATCGACAGATTGAGCTTGGCCAGCAGCGCCCCGCGTTGCTGGGGATCGAACTGCATTCGGGCCGCGCTCGTGACGGCGTTGAAGTCTTCCATCGACCGATGCAGCTTGGCCACCAGCGAAGCGGCCTGACGCGCGTCGAGCTGCTGCTTGACCAGTCCCAGCAGGCTGTTGGGGTCTTGTCCGTTCAGCTCGCGGCCCAGCACGCTGTTGACGGTCTGAATCGCGGCCGTCAGACCGGCGGGGAATTCGCCCTCGACGATGTCGTCGGCCCGCAGCAACTGCTCGGCATTTCCCAATTCGACGCGCAGCGTGCCCGGCCCGCCCAGCGGCGGGGCTTCGGCATAGACCTTGCAGTCGCGGCGCATCTTCAGATCTCCCCTGATGCGGGCGCTGACAACGACGAACAGGTCGATGGCCTCGGTCGTGCCAGGTTCGGTACGTTTGCGAATCGGCTGTAGCTCGAGGTCGAGGGATTCGACGGCGCCGGCCTTTTGTCCGCCGACCAGCACGATCGAGCCGGGTTCGAGCAGCGGCATCGGGTACGTGTGCGGAAAGCGCACGCGAAACGTCGTCGCGGCGAAGAGCATGGGCGTCGACAGAAAGATGATGACGGCGACGAAAATCGCGGCCGCGACGAGCACGGCAAGGCCGACCTGGAATGCGTTGCGGCTTTCGGTCATGGATTATGTCTCCCGCGACGACACGAGCAGGCGTTCAAACTCGCTGAGTCCTTGCGCGTCGGTCAGCGGACCCTGCGTGTCGCCGTTGAGGAACTGATGAATGAGGCGCTCTTCGTCGGATTTCAGCCCGGCCGGTTCGGCGCGCCGCAGCGCGTCGAATTCGGCCCGCGTGCCGATTCGCAGCACCCGGCCGCGATCGAGCATCACCATCCGGTCGGCGATGCGAAAGGCCGAGTCCATTTCGTGCGTGACGACCACGCTGGTGACGGCCATTTTGCCGGACAGGTCCATGATGAGCTGGTCGATGGCGGCCGACGTGACGGGGTCCAGCCCGGCGGAAGGTTCGTCGTAGAAGAGGATTTCGGGATCGAGCGCGGCGGCTCGCGCCAGACCGGCGCGCTTTTTCTGCCCGCCGGACAGTTGCGACGGCGTCTTGTCGCGATGCGGCAGCATGTGGACCTGCTGGAGCTTGAGCGTCACGACGATGTCGATGATGTCCGGTCGTACGTCGGTGTGGGCCAGCAGCGGCAGCGCGACGTTCTGCGCGAGCGTCATCGAGTTGAACAGCGCCCCGCTCTGAAACAGCACGCCGAAGCGCAGGCGGATGCGATCAACAGCGTCTTCGTCGGCGCGGGTGATGTCGACCGCGCCATCGGCGTCGCGAAGCTGATACGACACCGAACCGCCGTCGACCGGCAGCTCGCCGATCAGGCAGTTCAACAGCGTGCTTTTGCCGCATCCACTGCCGCCCATGATGACCAGCGTTTCACCGCGACGAATGTCGAACGTGACGCCGTCCAGCACCGCCGGGCGCGAGCCGTCCGCCGCCCGAAAGCGCTTGGTCAGTTCGCGAATGCGGATGACAACGTCGCGTTCCACGGGCGTCATGATGATGCGGCGCCGGCGGGAATGCAAAAGGCGCTCGTCGATCGCAAGGCATTAACCCGTCTTGCGGGGAACAAGCTGACGGGCCGTTTCGAGCACGCCCGCGGACGGCTCGACGAAGCCGCGCACCCCCATCTGTTCGCACACCTTCGGCTCGTCCTTGATGCGCTTGATGAAGTAGTTGCGCAGCTTCTCGGACATGACCGGATCGACGCCGGCGCCGGCCAGGACAATCTGATCGGGCACGTCCAGAGTCGAGCCGATGATCGTGAACATGTCGCGCGACGGTCCCATGATGACGTTGCCGCCGCTTTCGGGCAGGCGGGCAAAGGCGATTTCGTCGATGACGCCCGCCGGCACGGTCGGATCGAACGCCACGACGCGCGCCACTTCGGCGCCGCGTCCGCCCAGGTGCAGCCGGCCGGAGACGACGAACTGCGGCAGCAGCTCGCGCGCCAGATCGGAGTCGGCCACGCCGGCGTTGTTGAGCGCGGCCCGCGCCGCATAGTCGTACAGCAGATCCCCGGCCGGTCCGAAGGCGAAACGCTTGCCCTTGCAGTCGGAGATCTGGTTGACGCCCGAATCCTTGCGGGCGACGAGCAGGCCGTGCATCGTCGGTCGGTCGTTGGGACAGATACTGACGGCCAGCGGCTGTACGCCCTGTCGGGGCGTGGCGCCGAGATACTCGCCGGCGCTGAGGATGGCGAACTGCCAGCGGCCCTCGGCAAGCTGCTGGAGAATGGCGTCGGCGGAGAGACCGGGATCGAACAGTACGTGGGTATCGAACAATTCTTCGAGCCGCGCCTGAAGCGCCAGGTACTCCTGCGGCACGAAAACCAGGCCGATGACGGGGGCTTTGGTCGATCCGACGTGCACGGCGGGTTTGAACGAAAAGCGCTGCTGGCAGCCGGCGAGGCAGGCGGCGGTAAGCAGCAACGGCATGCAGCGCGCGGCGGGACGAATGAGCGTGGAATACATATCCGGCCTCCGTGTCTTGGGCGGAAGGGCGATCGGCGCGAGAGTCTAACGGGATGCGTCACCGCGGACAACGGGATGGTTCGCAAGCGTCCGCGTGAGCGGGACGCGCGCGGTGAACCCTTGCCCGAGCGTCGGCAGCCACGTACGTTAACGCGGTCCCGGGGTCCGCAGCGCCGCCGCGGCGCCGCCACCGATCACGAGAGAGTTGTTGCCATGAGCACCCAACCGGCCGCGACCGACATGCCCGCACCGAGTGTCGAGAAGCCATTCGATCCCGTCGTGGGACTCCAGGTCGTACTGCTTTTCGACGTGATGCTGCGCCTGTTTGTGTGGTCGGCGTCGCTGGCGGCGGCACTGTGGCTGGTCGGGCGGCTCGATTTGTGGGCGTGGCCGGCGGGTCACGAAATCGGTACGGGGTCCTGGTCAATCCGTATGGCCGCGCTGACGGCCATTCTGATGGTGCTTTTCAACGTGGCGTACATCCTGGTGTTGACGGTGCTGCGAACGTTTTGTCCGACGCCGAAGCCGGGCCGTTATTCGTTGACCAGCCGCAAGCCCGATCCGAACCTGATCTGGTCCTGCTTCACGGGCCTGTTGACGAAGGCGCGGTATCAGGCGCCGTTTCCGGCGTTTCTCGTGCCGCAACTGGCGAACGTGGCGCCGTTTCGGTGGCTGATGAACTGGCGCTTCGGTCCGCGCAGCGGATCGTGCTTTTTCGTCGAGCCGAATATCCTCGATCCGCACCTGATCACGATCGGGCGCAACGTGACCATCGGGTTCGGCACGACCGTCAGCGCGCACGTGCAGGAGCGCGATACGCTGAGCATCCAGCCGACGATCATCGAGGACGACGTGCTCGTCGGGGCGCATGTCGGCATCGCGGGCGGCGTACACATCAAACGCGGCGCGGTCGTACGCGGGTTTTCGATGGTGCTGCCGGGGACGGTGATTCCCGAGAATGAGTACTGGGCGGGCATTCCCGCGCGGCGCGTGAAGGACCTTGCTGCGCCGGCGGAGCGGTAGGCGTTCCCGTGCGCAGCCCAGGGCGCAATATACGGCGTGGACGACGTGGACGGCATGGACGAGCGACATGGGCGTGGCAATTCTGCTGCTGATGGGCTTGGCTCAAGGGTCGGCGAACGCCGAACCGGTTTCGTCGGTCGATTCCGATGAGACCGTCGTGTTTTTTCCGACGTTCGCGTATCCGACGGCCGCGGGCGACTGGGAGCTGCGCTTTCACGGCTGGATTCACGAGCGGACGCGCAGCCAGGCGCTGTTTGCGAAACTGTGCGACGAATTCGGCGTCGAAGAGGGCAAGCTCACACCGGCCGAGCGCGACATCCTGGTCGCGCGGCTCGATCCGTTTCTGGTCGACAACGAGCGCGGCGAGACGATCGTCGTGATGCTGGGCAAACGGCGCGTGACGCTCAACCCGAGCGAGCCGAACGGGCACTTCAAGGGAACGGCGCGGCTGTCGGAAGCGGAGGTCCGGCCGCTGCGGCGCGGCGGCGGCGACGGTCCGGATCGGATGTGGTTCCGGGCGGCGCTGCCGAAAGGAGACCCGCGCGTTTTCGACGGCGAAGTGTTCCTGCTGCCGGCGGAAGGAATTTCGGTCATTTCCGACATCGACGACACGATTCGGATCAGCAACGTCCTGAATCGGCGCGAACTGATCCGCGGCACGCTGCTGCGGCCGTTCGAGGCCGTGCCGGGGATGGCGGCGCGGTATTGCGAATGGCGGCAGGGCGGCGCGACGTTTCACTATGTCTCGGCCGGACCGTGGCAGCTTTTCGAGCCGCTGTCGCGATTCCTGTTACAGGCGGGTTTTCCGGCGGGGACGTTTCACATGCGGCCGTTTCGGCTGACGGACGGCACGGCGCTGGCGATGTTCGAGTCGCCGGAGCCGTTCAAGATTGCGATGATCGAAGAGATATTGCAATCCCTTTCGCGACGGCGGTTCATCCTTGTGGGCGACTCGGGCGAGCGCGATCCGGAGGTTTACGGCGAGATCGCGCGGCGGCATCCGGGTCGCGTCGAGCGTATCTTCATCCGCGAAGTGCGTTCCGAGGCGCCGGCGGAGCGGTATGAACGGGCGTTTGCCGGGCTGGCGGCGGAGACGTGGAAGGTGTTCGACGATCCGGCGTCGCTGGGCGAGGCTGATCACAAGTCGTTGCAGCGCGACCAGATTGGGGAGTGAGGAAACGTCCAGAAACAAGCCGCACTCTTGCGCCGGGGAGGTACGGTGAAGCCCTCGCGAGCCACTTTCTCGCGGAGATTTCGCTCGCCATGCCCGAGGGCCTGACCATGCCGCCCACGGAATAATCGTGTATCGTATTCCCGCGCCATTCCCAGTGTGGCGATGCGGGCACAGGACGTCGGCGGCGGGCGTAGAGGACGTCGCGCCGCCGGTGACATGGGGCGCTTCATTCAAAGAAAGGCCAGGGGACTTATGATTCGCCATGTCGGTTTGACGATGATCGTGGCTGCACTGATGTCCGACGCGTCAGCGGTGTCGGCGCGGGGCGATGCTTTTGACGACGCGGCGGCGAAGCTCGACGCGGCCTACGCGAAGCTGAAGTCCTACACGGCGCGGACGACGACGGCGGTCGAACAGACGGCCATGCCGGGCATGCGCTTCGAGTCCCGAATCACGAGCACGGTCGAGTTTCTGCGCAAGGACGGCAAGGCGCTGTACCGAGCCGAAACGTCGGAACAAATGACGCAGGCGATGGAAGGCAAGGAAGAAAAGTCCGAGGCGCGGACGCTGGTGATCAGCGACGGCTCGTTCATGTACGCGCTGCGAGAGGAACTGGCCGGACCGCGGAAAGGCGAGAAAAGCTGCACGAAGGCGCGGGCCATGGAAGACGTGGGCGGCTTTCGCCAACATCGCGAATACGGCGTTGTCAAGCTGCTGCCGGACGAGAAGGTCGACGGGGCGGACTGTTTCGTGCTCGAGGTCCGCATGAAGGAGACGCCGGGGGCGCCGAGCGACGAGTCCAGGACGGTGGCGCACTATCGCAAGGATTGCGGCGTCATGGTGCGGTCGGTGACGTACCTCGGGGACAAAGCGCTGAGCCGATCGGAGGTGAGCGACGTCAAGGTCAACACCGACGTCGCAGCGGATCGATTCAAGTTCACTCCGCCGGCGGGCGTGACCGTCGTCGACCTGACCCAACTTGAAGAGGCGGTTCACGGGAAGAGTGAAAAAAAGGCAGATCCGTCGGAAGAGAAGGCAGCAGACAAGCCCGCCGAGGAGAAGCCCAAGTCCGACAAGCCGAAAGAGGAACCGAAGCTGCCGAAACTGCCGAAGCTGCCGCGGCTACCGTAGAAGGCGGTTGTCAGTGTTCAGCGGCTCCCAAGTCAGAGCCGGTTGCCGGTGAGCATCTGTTGGGCATGCATCCATCTGACGGCGGACGATCGTGCAGGGACGAACAACCCGATCAGCCGGTTGCCGTTTCGGCGGCGACCGGATTCGCACTTGCTTTTTTTCGCATGGCGAGCAGGGCGAACACGCCCAAACAGGTACGTGAGCCGCGCCGACTGCATCGCAGGGGCGCGCGGCTTGAGTTGGCGCGTGCCTTCGGAGGCTCAATCCTGCTATAGTTCATCGCCGGATCCCATCGAGGCAGCGATGACGATGACGCACGGCCACCCGCCTGTTCCCGCACCGTCCGAGGACGACGAATCGCTCTTCGGCGGCTTTCAAAATCTGATGCCGCATCGCATCGACGATGTGCTGCTGGTCTCGGGTCTCTACGAATCGTTTATTTTGGAGGAAGACGGGCTGGTGGGCGAATTGATCACCAGCGAGTTCCATGATCTGAATTTGAGCAACGCGCCGCGGGTGCGGCGGGTGGCGGAGACGCGCGAGGCGCTGGAGATGATTCAGCGGCGGCACGTCGATCTGGTCATCACGCTGACGGGGCCGATGCGGCGCAACCTGGCCGAGTTCGGCGCCGCCGCGAAGCGCGTGCGTCCCGATGTTCCGGTCGTCGTGCTCGCCGACGACGCCGGCGAGCTGCTGCGACAGCCGCAGCTACGCGACAAGAGCGTCATCGACCGCACGTTCGTGTGGAACGGCGACGCCAAGATTCTGCTGGCGATCATCAAGCTCATCGAAGACCGTCTCAACGCCGACGCCGACACGCGCATGGGCGACGTGCGCATCATCATTCTGGTCGAGAACTCGGTTCGTTTTTATTCGACCTATCTGCCGCTGATCTACACCGAGCTGATGAAGCTGACGCAGTCGCTGATGGCCGAGGGCGTCACGCCGATGCACAAGCTGCTGCGGATGCGCGCCCGGCCGAAGATCCTGCTGGCCGAAACCTATGAGGAGGCATGCGAGCTGTACAAGAAGTACAGCCCCTACCTGCTGGGAGTCATCTCGGACGTGCGATTTCCGCGGGGCGGCGAGCGCGACCCCGAGGCGGGGCTGGAGTTCACGCGGATGATTCGGGCCGAGCAGCCCTATCTGCCGGTGCTGCTGCAATCGTCGGACGACTGGGTCGCGGGGGCGGCGGCGGAACTTCACGCGGCATTTCTGAACAAGCGCTCGCGCACCCTGTTCCGCGACATGCGGAATTTCATCCTCAACAACCTGGGTTTCGGCGACTTCGTGTTCACGCTGCCCGACGGCACCGAAGTGGACCGCGCCGCGGACTTGCGCGCGTTCGAAGAGGCGCTGGCGCGCGTGCCCGAAGAGTCGATTTTGTTCCACGCCCGGAACAACCACTTCAGCAACTGGCTGATGGCCCGCACCGAGTTCGAGCTGGCGTCGCGCATCCGGCCGCGCAAAGTCAGCGACTTTCCCTCGATCGAAGACGTGCGGCGCTATCTGATCGCCACGCTGGCCGAGTTTCGCGAAAAGAGCCGCGCCGGCGTCGTGACGCGCTTCTCACCCGGAACGTTCGACGCTTCGAGTCGGTTCACGCGCATCGGCGGCGGATCGATCGGCGGCAAGGCTCGCGGCCTGGCGTTCATCAACGCACTGATCCGCCGGCACAATCTGCACAATCGATTCGAGGGGGTGCGCATCGCCGTTCCGACCAGCGCGGTGCTCGGCACCGAGGTGTTCGACGCGTTCATCGAAGAGAACCACCTTCACCGGTTGCTCTCCGAAGATTTGCCGGACGACGAGGTGGTGCGCATCTGTCGCTCGGCGCGCATGCCCGGCAGCGTGTTGCGCGATCTGGCGGCGTTTCTGCGGCTGGTGCGCTTTCCGCTGGCGGTGCGTTCCAGCAGCCTGCTCGAGGATTCGCACGATCGGCCGTTCGCGGGAATCTACGAGACGTACATGATTCCCAACAATCATCCCGATCTGGACGTGCGGCTGGATCAGTTGTTCGACGCGATCAAGCTGGTGTATGCATCGACCTGGCGGCGGGCGGCCAAGCGGTATCTGGAGGCGACGGGACGACAGGCGGAAGAAGAGAAGATGGGGGTGATCCTTCAAGAGATCGTGGGCAGTGCCTACGGCGATCGTTTTTATCCCACGTTCTCCGGCGTCGCGCGGTCCTACAACTACTATCCGACTCCCGAAATGGCGCCGCAGGACGGCGTGGCGTCGGTCGCGCTCGGGCTGGGCAAAACCGTCGTCGAAGGCGGGGCGTGCCTTCTGTTTTCGCCGGCCCATCCGCACATTCTGCCGCAGTTTCCCACAACGCAGGACCTGTTGGCCCATTCGCAGCGCGAGTTTTTCGCGCTGAATCTCACGCCCGACGGCACGCTGCCCGTTTCGCTCGCCGACGCCAATCTGGTTCGCAAGGGGCTGGACGTGGCCGAACAGGACGGAACGCTGGCGCCGCTGGGATCGGTTTATTCGCCGGAAAACGACGTTGTCTATGACGGCATCTTCCGGCCCGGTCCGCGGCTGGTGACGTTCGCCCATGTGCTCAAGGCCGGACTGTTTCCGCTGGCCGACGTGCTGCGGCTGCTGCTCGATCTGGCGGGCAGCAGCATGGGATGTCCGGTCGAGATCGAGTTTGCCGTCGATATGAGCACTAAGCCGATGGAATTCGGATTCCTCCAGGTTCGCCCGATCATTTCCGACGAGGAATCGGATGCGGTCCGGGTCGGCAGCGTGACACCGGAACATGCGGTGTGTTTCAGCACGCAGTCGCTCGGCCACGGGCGGATGGGCGATTTGACCGACATCGTGTACGTCAAGCCCGAGCAGTTCGATTCGGCGCACACGGCGCAGATCGCGGCCGAGGTGGCCCGCGTCAACGAGTCGCTGCGGCAGGAGGAGCGCGCGTGCGTGCTGATCGGCCCCGGCCGATGGGGCACGGCGGATCGCTGGCTGGGCATACCGGTGCTGTGGGAGCAGATCTCCACGGCGCGGGTGATCGTCGAGACGACGCTTCAGAATTTCGCCGTGACTCCGTCGCAGGGGACGCACTTCTTTCAGAATCTGACTTCGTTGCGGGTGGGATACCTGACGGTCGATCCAACGACCGACGGCGGATTCATCGACTGGTCGTGGCTGGATGGTCAGCCGGCCGTGGACGAAACGGAGCATCTGCGACACGTGCGGTTGGCCCGTCCGTTGGCGGTGCGGCTCGACGGGCGGACGCGAAGGGGCGCGATTTTCAAGCCGGATGCGAGGGGCGGCTACTGATGCGCGTGCCGTGGTCGGCGGGTCGCCGTAGATCGCGCCGCATGCCCGCGTGTGCATCCCGGCCGCCAGCGCGAGTCGCGTTGCAATCGGAACCTGCCGCTTCATCGCCGTGACGTGTTTCGTTCTCGTGACGCTTTTTCGCCGCGTGAACGGCCAACTCGCCGACCCATCATCGTCCACCCGCGCGATGCGGCAGTACGAAGGCCGCCGTGGGTATCGATGGGTTCTCCGTCGCTCCCTCACAGTCGCGGTTGGGATGTGACGACCGCACGTGGGGTTGCAAACACGGCCGTCCGCCGTTAGAAAGCCCGTTTCAATCGCCCCAACGACAGCGGCGCAGGAGTTGTCTTTACCGATGAAGTTCGTGCTGCTGGATCGAATAACGTCGATCAGGCCGGGCGAATCGATTTGCGCGGAGAAAGCCCTTTCACTGGCGGAAGAGTACTTGGCGGATCACTTTCCGACGTTTCCGGTGATGCCGGGCGTTTTGATGCTCGAGGCGCTGGTGCAGTCGGCGTCGTGGCTGATGCGGGCATCGACGGATTTCGCTCACAGTGTCGTCGTCCTGGCCGAGGCGCGGAACGTGACCTACAAGAGCTTCGTTGCGCCGGGTCGCGTGCTGGGCCTGGAGGTGCAGGCGGTCGAGAAGGGAGAGAGCGAATGGCGTTTCAAGGGCCGCGGCGCGTGCGGCCCGCAGGAGATGGTGCGGGCGCAATTTCGGATGCGTCAGTACAATCTGGCGGACCGCAATCCCGCCTGGGCCGAAGTGGACGCCGACCTGATTCGGCGGGCGCGGGCCTCGTTTCGCCTGCTGGGTGGGCTGGCCAAGCCCGATTCGGGCGGATAGGATACGGCCCGGCTGATGACGGCGGACGGGCCGGCCGTTCCCCGACCGGAACCGTATGCGTGTGGAGGTACCAGTCAAGATGGCGATGAGTCGCGATGAAGTCTTTTCCAAGGTTAAGGACGTACTCGTCGATGCGCTGGGGGTCGACGACAACGAAGTCACCGAGCAAGCCACGCTGACCGGCGATCTGGGCGCCGAGTCGATCGACTATCTCGACATCGTGTTTCGGCTCGAGAAGACGTTCAACATCAAGATCCCGCGCGGCGAGTTGTTTCCCGAGGACCTGCTGAACAATCCGGAATACGTCGAGGGCGGAAAGATGACGCCCAAGGGGTTGGCCCAGCTCAAGGAAAACATGCCGCACGCGGATTTCGCGGAGTTCGAGGCCGATCCCGACGTCAACCGCGTCTCCGATCTGTTCACCGTCAAGACCATCGTCACCTACATTCAACGTAAGCTGGCGGCCGCATAGGCGCGCCGCGGCGCGGACGCGGACACGGCGGCAACGGAACACCTCGTGCGCTGGATCTGGATCGACAAGTTCATCCGCTTCGAGTCCGGCCGGCGGGCGGTCGCCGTCAAGAACGTATCGCTCGCCGAAGAGCATCTTCACGATCACTTTCCCGGTTACCCGATCGTGCCGGCCAGCCTGATGATCGAGGGGATGGCGCAGACCGCGGGCATCCTGGTGGGCGAGGCGCGGCAGTTTCAGGAGAAGGTGATCCTCGCCAAGGTGAAGCAGGCGCGTTTCGACCGCGAGGTCCGGCCGGGCGATCAACTCACCTACGACGCGCAAATCGAACATGTCGACGAGGCCGCCGCGCACACGGTCGGCGTCGTGTCGTGCAATGGCGAGGTGATCGGGCAGGTCGACATCGTTTTTTCGCACATCGATCAGAACCTTTCGGGGCTGACCTTTCCGCAGGAGAACTTCGTCTTTACCGACGAGTTCAAGTCGCTGCTGCGTACGTTCGCGGCGGAGCAGGGCGGCGGATAGGGGCGCGGCCGTTTCCCGGCCGGGCGCGGAAAGGGACTCAAAGGACACAAGGGGCGCGAGGGGCGGGCCGCGGCAGCCGTGCGGCAGGGCCGGTCGCGCCGCGCGCCGGGCGCGGCCAGTTTCGCTCATCCCGAAATGGCGGGCCGGACGATCAAACGATAAGCCGATTCGCGCCGCCGAAGCCGGAAAAGCCGGAACGGGGCGGGGCATCGCGGCGACCGGCATCGTCCAAACAGCCGGACCCTGCGGGTTGCGCTGTGGACCGGCGAATAAACGAGGATCCGTCATGAACGCGCGAATCACGATGTGCATCGGTACGGCCGCCCTGCTTGTGGCGGCGGGTTGTGGCATCGGCATGGGATCGGGGACGCTGCCGGCGGCGGCGGCGTTCGGCGATCCGCTGACCGCGCAGCCGTGCGACCGGTCGTACCACAACGAAGGACTGGGGTTCGGCTTTCAGCCGCCGGGCGACGCCACGGGGCCGGATATGAGCCGGACGCCGCCGGACAACACGACGCTGTTCTCGGGGGCCTGGACCACGCCGCGGTCGCGCGTGTTCAACGTGTCGGTCGTGAAGATCGGCACCTCGACGTTTGAAAACGCAATACAGTCGGCCCGCAACGCGGCGCTGTTCTCATGGCGCGGCATTCTCGAGGATCGACCGATTTCGTTCGACAGCGGCCGGACGGGTTGGCTGCTGAGGACCGGGACTAATACCGGTGCGATTGAGACGTTTGTATTTGACGTCCGCCGGGGTCTGCTGTTCACGCTGGGAGTCGACGTCACCGGGGCGACTTCGGATGAGCTGGATCGGATCAACAAGGTGTTGTTGTCGTTTTGCGTGGAACCGTGAGAAGCCGTCAGCCGGTGGGGACCGCTGAGCGAACCAAAAGCCGTGCTTTCACGACATCCCCGTTGGGTTGAGGGCGCAGCCACCGCTGTGCCTCCGTGCCTTTCTTCTGTTTCCCGTTCCCAAAATCGACCTGCCGATGATACGATGCCGCCCATTCATGAGGGTCATGGCATGAGTGCACTCGTCGGCGTCATTATGGGGTCGCAATCGGACTGGGAGACGATGCAGGCGGCGGTGACAGTGCTCGAAGAACTGGGCGTGCCGTGCGAGGCGCGCGTCATTTCGGCCCATCGCGCGCCGGATGCGCTGTTTGAATTCGCGAGCACGGCCGAGTCGCGCGGGCTGGAGGTGATCATCGCCGGTGCGGGCGGCGCGGCCCATCTGCCCGGCGTGACCGCCGCCAAGACGGCGCTGCCGGTCATCGGCGTGCCGATGATGTCAAAATCGCTCAACGGGCTGGATTCGCTGCTTTCGATCGTGCAGATGCCGGCGGGAATACCTGTGGCGACGATGGCGATCGGCAAGGCGGGGGCGACCAACGCCGGGCTGTTCGCGGCGGCGATTCTGGCGCGGCGGCACCCGGCGATCCGCGAAGCGCTGAACCGCTATCGCGAGCGGCAGACGCAACAGGTTCTGGCTGCGGGTGATCCCCAGCGGGGAGGATGACGGCTCGTTCGGCGGCCCGCACCAATTGCCGTGTTCGCGCGTCGGGGTCCCCAACGCGGTCCGACCCTCGCCGGCCAAGTTCTTCTGAACCGCGAGGCCACCTCGCGCGAGGGCTTGACTGTGCCGCCCCGCCGGGGCCGTTCAACTTCGTTTTTCAACGATTCGCGAGCGCGCCGCATGTTCGTTGCGCGCTGTTTCGCGTCCTCTTCGCCGGCGGTCTTGGTTGATTTCCACTGTCCGCACCGAATAATCCACTCGTGAGCCTTACCCCTCGAAGCGTTTCCGCGGTCCTGGCCTGTCTGGCCGTAACGGGACTGGCCGGAGCGTTCCTGCTGATCAGCCCCGACGCAACGGCCGGTCAGGATCGACCCTGGCCGGCCGGATCGTGGCTGCCCGCTTTGGTTCGCATTCAGGCTTTGGGTTATTTGTTCGAGACCGCGCGCGGCGTTGAGGTCAAGGACTTCGCTTTTCACCACATTGCGAGTCTGATGTCGGCCATCGGGGCAGCGTGGCTGCTGATCGCGGCGCGCACACGCCCATTGAAAGTGCGAGCCGCCCTGCTGAACCCGACAACCTGGTTCGCGCTCCTCGTCACGTGCAGCGTCGTGTCAGCCATCATGGCCGAAGCCCCGCGAGTCGCCGCTGGCGGCGCCGTGCTACGCCTGATTGCGTTCGCATGGTGGTGGCCGCTTGCGCTCTTGCTGTGGCCTCAACACGCGCGGCGCACGGCGGCGGCGCTCGTCACCGTGGCGGCGGTCACGGCGGTTGTCGCACTGCGCTACCGCTTCGTTCGCACGCCGGGAGCGCCGCTGAGCTATCCCATGGGCAACCCGCTGTTCCTGGCGGCGATGCTGCTTCCGGCCCTGATGATCGCCGGCACACATGCACTGGCGCGACTCTGGCCGCTGCTGCCGAACGTGATTCGCCGCCGCGCGCGCGGCAGAGTTGCCGGTTCAATCGAGATCGAGGCGGCGGACGGCGCCGTCGCCGGTAGCGCGCGCGGCCCACACACGCTCGCAATCGGCCTGCTTTGGCTGGCCGTGATGGCGCTGATCCTGATCGCCGCGAAGCTGACGGGCAGCCGCTCGGCGTATCTGGGATTCGGCTTTGGCGTTCTGGCGGCGGTGTATCTGGCGGCGGATCGGGACATTCGCTCGTGGCTGCTGATCATCGCGGCGATAGTTGTGGGCGTATCGGCGGGCGCCATGCTGCTGTACCGCGGCGATTTGTCGCGAACGGTAGTCGCGGTGGTGGATGAACTGTCGGGGCGCAGCGCCAGCATCCGGGCGCGCGTCGAGCACGAGTGGCCATTCGCGTGGCGCATGTTCCTGAATCGCCCGCTGCTGGGGGCCGGCGAAGGCGGATTCAGCCGTCAGGTGGGGCCGATGGCGCGCGCCGCGCAGTGGGATGATCCGATGCTGCTGAAGTCCGACAGCAGCGTGTGGGAGGCATATGCACACAACGAGCTGCTCGAAACGCTGGTGTCGGTCGGGTTGATCGGTGCGGTACCGTTGCTGCTGGCGCTGGGACTGACGTGGCGCGCGGCGTTGCGCGCGGTGGATGCGCCGGCGACGCGACCCTTCGATCGGGCGTGGATCATCGCGCTGGCGGCGGCTTTCGTCGCGTGCTGCTTTGAGGAGCTGACCGATGTGGCGCTGCACAAGCCGGGTTTCGCTCCCGTGATGCTGACCGTCTGGGCGTGCCTGTGGGCGGTATTGCGCGGAAGCGCGGCGGCGGCGGATAATGGACGACAATTGATTGTTGCGGAAGTCCGTGATACCGGCGAAGCGCTGGATGCGCACGGGCTGAAAGCCCGTGCCACGCGGCTCGCTGAGGAGTGGCCGCACGGGCTGAACGCTCGTGACACGCGGCTCGCTGAGGAGGGGCAGCACGGGCTGAAAGCCGGTGGCGCGCGAGATGAAGCGCCTGCAACGCGACATGAAGCGCTTGGCACGCAAGACGAAGCGAGCGCCGCGCCATCAGAACCCGTCGCGCAAGCGGCGGGAACGACACCGACAGCAAGCCCTCGTCGCGCGTTCTTTCGAGCCGTCATCCCGGCACTCGCGCTGCTTCTGCTTCTGTTGTCGCTTGCCGGCGGCGCGGCGGCGTGGATGGATGCTTCGGCGGCGGTGGCGTATCACGCCGCGGCGAACGAGGACCGCGCCGGTCGGGGCGATGCGGCGGTGCGCCTCGCAGACCACGCGGCGCGATGGCGACTGGAGCCGGCGCAGAACCTGATCGCCGAATTGCGCGCGATACAGTTCCGCGTGAGAGCGGCGTCGCGGCTGATGACGCTCGGCGACCCCCAATATCACCCGCGGATCGAGACCATCTGTCACGAGGCGATGGATCGCATCGCCCGGATGCACCGGCTGGCGCCGCATTATCTACTGCTGCACGAGCTGGAAGGCGTGGCGGCGACCTTCTTGGCGCGCATCGGCAAAGAACGCGGCACAGAGACCGATGCCGCCGCGTGGGCACAGCGCGCCCGGGACGCATTCCGTGCCAATCTTCGCGATGAACCGTTCCGCGTGCAGGCGGTGCGCTGGTTGTGGCAGGCCGACTCGACGGCGACGCCGGCCGACCGCATCGTGTGGCTGCGCGATCTGTTGCGGGGCGGCGAAGCGCCGACGGAACTGGACGATTTTCTGCGGAAAATGGGGTCCGAACTGACGGCGGCGATTCAAACGCTGATGCCGGCAGCGCAGGCCGCGGTAAGTCAACAGCCCGCGGCGTGGGAAAATCGCCTGGCGCCCGAGTCATTCCGGTTGGCGGCGCGGGCGGCGTGGTTGTCCGGCGAGTCGGTCGCCGCGATGGAACTCGTGGGTCAGGCGGTCCTGCTCTACAGCCGCCTGACATTGAATCGCGCCGGCCATCCGCTGTCGCGCGTACACGGCGCGGCGCTGCACGAGCACGTGCAGTACTCGTTCTCTGCCGACCCGTCGTGCGCGGCGGATGGAATGCAGGCGCTGCGTCGGGCCTTTCTGCTGTCCGAAGGCGTCGACGAAGCCGGCGCGCTGCCGGGCGTCATGGGCCGGACGCGCCTGCTGCTGCTGCTCTATCTCGGCGATGCAACGGCCGCGCGTACGCAAGCGGAGAAGTGTGCCCGGGAGCATGCGGAGGCGCGGGCCGAAAGGGTCGAGGCAGATGCATACCTGACGCTGGTGCGGCAGTTTGGGCCGCGCGCAACCGATCGCGGGCATCAGCAGATTCTGGCGTGGGCCGGTCGGGCGGCCCAGCTTGACCCGGAACGGGCCGAAGCCTGGTATTGCAAGGCGGCAGCGGCGCTGCGCCTGAATCGGGAAGATGATGCCGCCGACGCCATCGAAAGATTCCGCCGCACCGAAGCCGATTCGACCCATGCTGAGTCGGCCCTTCAGCGGCTGCGCGAAATGTTTCCCAGCAGTCCGATTTGGGGGGGAACGGCATCGCAGCCGGCCGGCGAACCATCGCACCACGAGTAACTTTTGGGGTTGCTGTGGCAGCTTCTGCGACCAGGTCACGCGAATTCTCACTCCCCAAACCCGGATTTATTCGATGTCGAGTGAACGACCAATCGCCTGCGGGGGCGATTCAAGCGCAAAGCCAGCGCCCGCCGATGGGAATGAGAGCGATAGGGATCGACTTCTCCGCCAAACCGCCCGCTGATCAACCGGCGCGTTCGATACAAACGTGCCGGCCCGCATGGCCAGCACATACGTAGGTCCCCGTTCTACGGCGGGGCGCGGGTAGTCGGATCGCACCAGCCATTGAACAACGGTTGCCCGGGCTGGTGATTTCTGCAAACGGGACAGGGATAAGGCTTGACGATCAGCAGATGGTGCGGTAATCTGAAAGAGTAAATAAAGCCGCCCCGTGAGGGAAGGCGGCGGGGTCCGTTATTGGGGGCCTGAAACCGGTTGGCGGCGGGCGATTCCGCCTTGTCGCAAGCAACCGGGCCGCGCCGATGCGCGGCGACACGTCAGCGCGATTCGACAAAGCGAACGTCGGAAACGGCGGGTGGGTTTGGGAGAATTCACGTCCGACCCTTTCCGGTGCGTCATTTTGTACTTCGGCGCCGACACTCGGCCGTGATCTGGGCGGCAACATGAGGAGTGTCGAGGGAGTATGCGCCAGTGAAGAATGCGATGAAGATCGGGATCGCCGTGGTCATTCTTGCGCTCGCGGCGGGAGTCTTTGCCTGGTCGCGCGGTGGAGAAGACGAAAGCGCGGCCGTTGCGGACGGTTTTGCCACGCGATGGATGTGCCGCGCCTGTCAGCACACGTACGAATTGAAAGTCAACGAGTACGAGGCCGCATGTGAGAAGGTCGGGAGCAAGCCGCCGTTGATCTGTCCGAAGTGCAACCAGAAGGAAGCCTGGCGGGCGGCCTTTTGTGACCAGCACCAGGAAACCTACTTCTCGGCGGATGCGCCGAACGCGCCGGGCGTGTGTCCGAAATGTTTTCCGAAGCGCGCCGCCCAGCAACCGGGCGCGGGCGGTCTGAGCGACAAGCCGGAGGACGATACGTCCGAATACGATGCCGACTTCGATTCTGGGGGACGCAAACAGCCGCGCGTTCCACAGTTGTGATCGCGATGCGGGCTGAGCCGATGCGGCAGTCACGCAGGACCCCACAGGGCTGAATGGGAGGAACCTCGATGTACCATCGCACAATCCTGGGCCGGACGAATCGAACCGTCGCGCGCGACGGGTTCACGCTGATCGAACTGCTGGTGGTGATCGCCATTATTGCGCTGTTGGTGACAGTGCTGCTGCCGGCGCTGTCGGTGGCGCGAGAGGAGGCGAAGGCGGTGAAATGCCTGGCCAATTTGCGCAGCCTTCTGCATTTCCACTTCCTTTACACGGAAGCCGATCCCTCCGGCGCCGTGGAGTATTACCGATACCCGCCGCTGTACGGCGCGAACCTTCTCACGCCGTGGGTCTTCGGCGGCTTCATGGCGCCCCAACCCGATACCACGACCGGCTATACCGCCGACAGCACGGTCTACCCGGTACAGATTCGGCCGTTGAACAAGTTCGTCGCGCCGCTGGTGCAGGACGCGACGACGGGCACGAACCAGCCAAAGAAACGGATCGACGTGTACCTCTGTCCCGGCGACCGCACGTACGACACGGCGGTGATCGGCACCGGCAACCCGAACGTGCCGGACACGCAGTCCCTCGCCTCGTGGGAAGCCAACGGAAACAGCTACACGTTGAACACGCGCTTCATGCAGGGCTACACGTGGCCGCCCGGTAATTTCGGCATCACCACCCAGACGCTCGCCTTGTACACTCGCGAGATCACGAAGCACATTCGGGGTGGCCAGGCCTCCAGGTTCGTGGCGTGGACCGAGCAAGGCTGTTACTCCGCGTTCTACCGCGCGGGTCCCACGCCTCAGACCAGTCAAGCCTCTCCCCCGCGCAAGGGCTGGCACCGGAAATTCAGCTACTGGGCCAGCGCCTTCGCCGATGGACATGCCGAGTACCGCTTCATGGACACGCGCGTCGTACACGGCCTGGGCTGGACCATGTGGGATCCGATGGCGCCGAACGGCGGTTTCTCGAACTAGCGCCCGATCCGAACCGAGGCGGCGGAAACGCGTGGCCGACCGGCGCCGCGGCTGCAATCGGGACATGCGCGAGCTGGGCAACAGGAAGGACCGGAGGCGCGCGAAATGACGCGCCTCCGGTTTTTTTTGTTCATCGTGCCGGCGCTATCGCAGCGGATTTAGATCATTTTCGGTCAGGATCGTCAGCTTGCGATTGCGCAGCACCGATTGAGCCATCAGCACGTCGTCGCAATGAATTGCCAGGGCCGGCCGGCCGGTCGGCTGGGCCAGGAAAGCGTACGCGTAGTCGATGTTCAGTTCGGCCGACAGCAGCGTCGAACAGATCGTCATCAGCGCTTCCCCCGGCGGCAACTCGACCACGATCAGTTCGGTTACGCTGGTCGGAAACCCGGCCTCGGACAACAATTGAAGGCCGCGGTCGGGATCGTCGAGCATGAAGCGGACGATGGCGCACTCGACGGCATGTTCGACCTGAATCGCCAGGATTCGAATCGACGTGCCCTTGAACGTCTGAATCAATCGCAGCAACTGGCCGACCCGGTTGTCGACAAAGACCGAGATCTGCCGGATGCCGCCCGACTCGTGACCATCGGCGGTACGATAAAGACTGTCGGACATGTTGGTATTATAAGGCGGTTTGCCGCGATTCAAAGACAAAAACCGGGCGCCCGCTGGGATCGTCGATGGACCTGTTCAATCGTACGTTGCTGCTGATTCTGGTGCTGGCCGCGCTGATCGGCATCTTCGGGGGGATCGGCTGCCTGATCGTATCGTTGCGACACAAACAGCCGGAAATCGACTGGGCCTGGTTCCTCCGCACGAGGCTTTCGGCGATCAACCTCACATCGCGCGGGCAGACCCTGCGGCGCAAGGGCTGGCGCTGGCTGTTCGCGGGCGTGTTGTGTTACGTGGCCGCCGGCACATTCAACAAATTCGTCGCCAAAATCCCGACGCGCCGGCCGGCGGCCAGCGCGCCGGCGCCGACCGACTGACGTCCGCCCCATCGCTGCTACAATGACGCGGTCATGCGAAACGCCCTGCTGATCGACGCCGTTCGGACCCCCATCGGACGTTATCGCGGCGCGCTGTCCAGCGTGCGGCCGGACGATCTGGCCGCGCTGGTCATTCGCGCGCTGGTCGACCGCACGCACATCGATTCGGCGGTGATCGACGACGTGTACTGGGGCGCGGCCAACCAGGCGGGCGAGGACAATCGCAATGCGGCGCGCATGGCGGCGCTGCTGGCCGGCTTGCCCGAAACGGTGCCCGGCTGCACGGTCAATCGTCTCTGTGCCAGCGGTCTGGAAGCAGTGTGCATGGCGGCCCGATTGATCGAAGCCGGACACGGAGACGTATTCATCGCCGGCGGCGCCGAAAGCATGAGCCGGGCGCCGTGGATTTTCCCGAAGCCGGAGGAGGCCCTGGGGCGAGGCAATCAGACGATGTACGACTCGACGCTGGGCTGGCGGATGACCAATCCGCGGATGGCAAAGCTTCACCATCCGTACTCGATGGGCGAGACGGCCGAGAACGTGGCGGAAAAGTATAAAATAAGTCGTGAAGAGCAGGATCGCTTCGCGTTCAACAGCCAGCAGAAATGCGCGGCCGCCATGGCGTGCGGGCGGTTTGCGGCCGAAATCGTGGCGGTGCCGATTGCCGGATCAAAAAAGGGGGAAACGTGGCGGGTCGATCGCGACGAACACCCCCGGCCGGACACGACGATCGAGGGACTGGCGGCGCTGAAGCCGGCGTTTCGGGACGGCGGCACGGTGACGGCGGGAAACAGCTCGGGATTGAACGACGGGGCGGCGGCCGTGCTGGTGGTCGAGGCCGAAACGGCGGCGCGGCTGGGGCTGAAGGGGCGGGCGATCGCGCGGGCGTCGGCTTCGGCGGGCGTCGATCCGGCGTGCATGGGGCTGGGACCGATACCGGCGACGAAAAAGGCGCTGGCACGGCAGGGATGGAGCCTGCGCGACCTGGACCTGATCGAGCTGAACGAGGCGTTCGCGGCCCAGTCGCTGGCCTGCATCCGCGAGTTGGGGCTGCCGACCGAGCGCGTCAACGTCAACGGCGGAGCGATAGCGCTGGGTCATCCGCTGGGCTGCTCGGGCGCTCGGCTGGTGACCACGGTGTTGCACGAAATGCCGAGGCGTGGAGCGCGCAGGGCGTTGGCGACGCTATGTGTCGGCGTCGGACAGGGATTGTCGCTGCTGATTGAGGCGTTGTAGTCGGCGGGCTTGCGCGGCGAGTGCTCGTGCGCGCTTCGATTCACGACTTGGTTCATCCGCCGCGCGGGACAGGCGCTGATTTCTCGCTCTCGCCCTCGTCGGCTTCAGGGTCGCGCCGGGGACGCAGCGCGACGAATGCGCTCGAGCGTAGTCGACGTACCGCGGCCGGGCAGCAGCGGGGCCAGCACGACGCGACCGCCGCGGGCGGTCACGGCATCCGCGCCGGCGATGGGTTTTCCCTCCCAGTCGGCGCCCTTCACCAGCACGTCGGGCTTTAACGTATCGATCAGCGCCGCCGGCGTGTCGTCGTCGAAGATAATCACGTAATCGACGCTGGCCAGCGCGGCCAGCACGGCGGCACGGTCTTCCTGAGAGTGAATCGGACGGTCAGGCCCCTTGTTCTGACGCCGCACCGAATCGTCGGAATTCAGCCCCACCACTACGACGTCGCCTTGCGCCCGGCAACAGGCCAGATACTCGACGTGGCCACGGTGCAGCAGGTCAAAGCAGCCGTTGGTGAATACGATCGTTTCGCCGCGCGCGCGGCGGCGGGCCAGCTCGGCGGTCAGCTCGTGCAGCGACCGCAACTTTCCGGCGCGGGCCGAATGCTCCAGCAGGATTTCGGCGATCATCTCGTCGCGCGTCACGGGCACGCAGCCGAATTTTTCGACTTCCAGACCGCCGGCGATGTTGGCCAGCGCGGCGGCCTCGCGCAGATCGCCCCCGGCGGCCAGTCCGATGCCCAGCGTCGCCAGCACAGCGTCGCCGGCGCCGGTCACGTCGTACACGTCGCGCTTCCGCGTGGGCAGATGCTCGAACTGATCGCCCGGTCCGATGAGAGCGCATCCCTCTGCGTCGAGCGTGACGCACACGTGCTGCGTGCGACAGGCTGCCAGAATGGCGGCGCGGCCGGCATGGACGGCGTCGATGTCGGGCAGGCTCAGGCCGGCGATCTGCTCGGTTTCGGCGCGATTGGGCGTGCAGATCCACGCGCCGGTGTAGTGCGCGGCGTCGCGGGCCTTCATCGGATCGATCAGCACGCGCAAACCGCCGGCGGCGGCGGCGTCGATGACGCGGCGACACAGCGAGCGCGTCACGACGCCCTTTCCGTAGTCCTGAATGCAGACGATGCCGCAGCGCCCCAAGCTCGACTCGATGGCCTGAAGCAATCGGCTCTCGGCGTCGCCGTCCAGCGGCGTGGCATCCTCTTCGTCCATTCGAAGGAGCTGCTGGCGATGGCGATGCTGGGCGAGGCCGACAAGACGGGTCTTGACCGTCGTCGGCCGCTCGGCGGCTGTCAACAGGCCGGTTACATCGATGCGTCCTGACTTGGCGGCGTGACCTTTCGACGCGGACTCGCCGGCCGCGGAGGACACGGCGTCGAATCCCGACAGGCGCGCTCGCAATGTCCGGCCCGGTGCATCGTCGCCGACAATGCCGAAGCACAGCGCGTCGGCGCCCAGTGCGGCGATGTCGGCCGCGACCGACGCCGCCCCACCAAGCCCGGACTCGCGACGGACGATCCGCAAGACCGGAACCGGCGCTTCGGGGCTGATGCGCTCGGCGTCGCCGTAGAGGTACTGGTCGAGCATGAAATCGCCGACGACCGCGACGCGGGCCTTGTCGGCGGCGTCCAGCAGTTCGAGCAAGCGCGTGTGAGAGACGGGCGAATCGTGGTCCATAAGCGAATGCGCCACGCCATCCTAATCGCGGAACCGAGGTGCATCAATGCGGCCCGCCGGCCGCCCGACCGCGTTTTCAATACTGCCGCGCGGGTCGCGACGCCGGCCGGCCGGTTTCGGCTTCTTGGAGGCTTGCGGAACGGACGATATCCGGCAGAATAACGTCGATTCTTCGGGTTCCGCGCCTGGTTAAAGGATCATGACATTATGGAGCGGTCTTCGCTCGCGTCGGTCTCGGCAATTCTCCGCACCTTTGCGTCTGTCCCGCTGTTCTGTTGTTGCGTCATCGCGCTGCCGGTCGGCTGCGTGCAGGAGCGTGGCGCAGGCCATTCCGCCGACACCGGGCAGCGCTCGGACCGGCCGGCGCCGTTCCGTCCCTCTGAGCAATACCCCGGCTGGGCGTTTGACGCGCCTGAGTACGTCCGGCCGATCTCGGAGCCGATGCCGGTGATGCGCGAGCGGCGGCAGGACCCGCTGCACTATTTCGTGAACCGGAGGTTGGTGCACATTCGCAGGCCGCAGCGACCGGACACGATGGAGCGCGATCAGATCGAGCTGTTCGTACGCGCGGACGGCGAAACGGAGTACACCCGAATCGGCTTCTTCGGACTTGGGCAGAGTTTCTTCCCCTACGAAGCGCCGCGCGACGGCGACTTCGCGATTCGCTTCTTAGGCCCCCAGCAGCCGGCGGCGGAAGATCTCGTCATCGCGCCCGATCGCGTTTATCACGTCGATACGACGTTGCCAGAAGTGGAGCTGTCGATTGAACCGGCGCTGGGACTCTCAATTGAGGCCGGTCAAGTCTTGACTCTAAGCTGGCGGGCGACAGATCGGCACCTTATCGAGAAGCCGGTGCAGATCGCGGTTCAAGGCGAGGCCGATGACTGGCGAATGCTGGGGACCGACCTGCCCGCGGACGGGTCTCGCAGCTACACGGTGCCGGCGCTGGCGGCCGATCGTGCATTGCAGTTTCGGATCGAGGCGATGGACCGGGCCGGCAACGTCGGCGTGGCGTTCTCGGATGTTCTCGACGTGGTCCCTGGGGAAGGAGAGACAGCGCCCAACGCGCGCATCGCGATGGCCGATCCTTCGGCCGGCTTCGCCGACGAAAACGTCACGTCCGACGTCATGCCCGCATCGTTGGAGCAGCCGGTCACGGACCCGTTCGACGCTGGCTGGACGGCCGCCGAGGCTCACGACAGGACTGACGACGTGAGCGCCGCGGAGGAGCCGTGTCCTGACGAAATCGAGTATGTCCGGACGGCATCAACCGACGCGCCGGCGGATGATTCTGCCGGGATGGTGACCCATGCCGCGGACATTTCGGATTACGAATGGCCTGATCGCATGATTCCCGCGACGAGCGACGAAATGGAATCACCCGCAATCGAAGATGCTCCGCTGGCGTTCGCCGCCACTCATCATCTAACGCCCTGGTCGTCGTACCTGGCGCCGGTGCTGCCCGCGCTGGAAGTGCCGGGCGATTCGTCGCAACATCAAGCAACGCTCGCCGGCCGCGCGCGTCCCTGGCAGAAGCTCGGCGCCAACGCATCGGAAACACGGTCGGTGTGGTCGCTGCCGCGGCCTGAATTCCTGCGTGAACTGGCGAAAATGCTGGAAGAACACTGGCGGGCAATGGAGCTTCACGTCAAGCCGGTCGACATGAAGAGTGACGATCCCGTTGTGCGGACCGCAACAACGGAACGTGAGGCAACAGTCGAAGCCGATGAGCCGTGATGGTATGCGGGGCCAAGCGCGCGTGCAGAATTGACTTGCACGCCTGGCCGCGTTCGCGTGTTGCAAGGTTCAACAATCGCTGCAAGCCGGTCCCTCGCGAACGACACAGCCGGGGGCGGCTGTGCCCCATCGGTGCGTCACACGGCCACGCCCTCACCGGATGCGTTTCTCGGAATCGCCAAGCCCCCTTCGCGCGAGGGCCTGATCGTGCAGCCTCGGCGAAATGCCATAGCTTGATTCTGGACGGTTCCGTAATCAGCGATCCGATTCGCCCAGCAGCACCGGCATCGCCAGCAGCAGTTGCCGCCGCGCATCGGCGAGATCGGACGGAAGGTAGTTGGGCGTCGGCGGGGCGGGGGACTGCGTCCACTTGTCGCGTCCCACCTGGCGCGGGCGGTACTCGCGTTTCAGCGTCTGCATGATCTCGAAGTGGCTGGCGGCGTTCTGAGCCAGCCACTCATCCAGCGCGACCAGCCGGATCGGCGTCTCGACGACGTCTTCGCTGATCGCCTCGATGGTGTCCTCGACGACCCGCACAAAATCGTCGCGCGATTCATACTCGAACGAACGAATGGTAAACGGCCGGTGCCGCGCGCAGGAAAGCATGTATCCCTGCGCGACGACGGCGCGCATGAAGCGCGGCAGCGGCGCGTCGGCGCTGGGCACGTCGGGCGACCCCGACTGGGCAATCGAGCCGAAGGCCTGCAAGCGGATGCCCGCGCGGTCGGCCAGCCGGATCAGCGGCGGCAGATCGGGGTCATTCGTCGGCGGCGTGAACACGGCCGACGGAATCAGGCGCGGGCCGACGTGAGCCTCGACGTAGCGCAGCGTGCCAGGCCCGTCGCCGGTGTCGCGCCGCGCCAGGCCATCGCGCACGAAGACGTAAATGTCGCCTTCAGCGGCCGCTGCGCGGCGGATTTCATCGGCCAGATCCTCGGGCCGGATGCGGGCGTGCCAATGCAAAATCGGCTGCGTCAGGCGCAGGCGGCGCTCGTAGGAAGCGCGGCGGGACGCCGGTTCATCGGGCCAGGGGAGATTCACTTCGACTCGATAGGTCGAATAGGGCGCGCAGCCGGCGGCGATTGCCAGCAACCATGCGAGCGGCAAGGAGCAAGCGGCGCGGTTCATTTGCGAACTATTACGGTATGCGGTTGCACGGCGTCAATGCCGCAAAAAAGGCGCAACGCCGGGTCATGGTCCGATCGCGCGTTTGGGACGGCTGAACCGAAGCCTGGCGATTCGAGATTTGAGACATGAAACATGAGATTTCAGATGTGAGATGCAGAATTCGGATTGGATCGCCGGGGAATCGATAACGCCGTCTCAGCTCTCAGATCTCAAATCTCATATCCCACATCTCGAACCGCAAATCTGACATCTGAACGCTCAAGTCGCCCCGTGCCATCGACTCGACGCGCGCCGGCGGCGCGGCCGAGCCGCGATTATCCGGCTCGGCCTGATCCGGCGCCGGCTGCTGCTTTTGCATCATGCTCTGTAATCGTTCCAACTCGCTGCGCGCCTGGGCGTGCTCGGACGAGTTCGGCGGAGCGAGGCGAATCACCTGCTGGTAATCGGCGACGGCCTCGGTGTACTGACGTTTGCGCACGTAGGCACGGGCGCGATTGAGGTACGCCCGATAGTGGCCGGGTATCTGTTCGATCTTCTTTGTGCAGGCGGCGATCAGCTCGTCGTCTCGACGCAGACTAATCAGGCCATCCACGTAGCGTTGAAACGCCGTCCGATTGTTGGGCTGGATTTCCGAAGCGCGGCGGTACAGATCGACCGCCTTGTCCCACTGGGGCGGGCGCTGCCGCGTGTAGTAGTTGCCGAGGTTGTAGAACGCCGGGAAACAGGCATCGTTTCGCGCAATGGCGCGGGTCCAGAACGTCTCGGTGTCGCGCCAGTGTCGCGACTCGCCGTGGCTCGTCCAGACACATGCCGCCAGGACCAGCAACGCCACGACGGCGGCCACTGCACGGCGTGGTGACGCCGCAGGTCTCGCGTCGATCAAACGATGTGCGGTCAACGCCACGGCCAGTCCGCCGCCGATGACGGCGAGGTACAGGAAGTGGTCCGCGACGTACGAGTATTGTTGATAGTTGAACGGTATCAGTCCCAGGGCCGGCGCCAGGATGACAAAGAAGTGCGCCATGCCCCACAACGTCAGCCCGCCGATGCGGCGCCAGTGCCGGCACGCAAGGCCGATCGCAACCGGCCAGGCCAGCAGGCCGGCCCACCAGATCGGATGTTCGAGCGAGACGTCCCATTTCGGATAAACGATCGCCAGATGAACCGGAGCCAGGAACGTGCCGGCGTAAAACCATGCAGCGTTGGCGGCAATGAACGGCCGCTGCTCGGCGGTGGAAATGAGCTTCTCGGGATTCTTGGACGGCCCCTTGCTTCGCTCGACGCTCATCGTGATGAATGCGAACGCCATACCGACGGCCAGCATCAATCCAAGTCGCAGAATCAGGCCGTACCACCTTGCTCGGCGGATGCGATGGGCGGATTGCAGCGCCCAATCGATGAACAGCAGCGAAATCGGCAGCGTCAGCGTCTGCGTCTTGCTGAGCAGCGCGGCGACGAACGCCAGCAGGCAGGCCGCGTAGGCGCACCAGCTTCCCCAGCCGCGCGCGCGGCGATGCCAAAGATAGAGCAGAAAGGCGATCAGGTAGAACAGGCCGGACAGCGTATTCTTGCGCTCGGCGACCCAGAGCACGGACGCCACCTGCGCCGGATGCACGGCGAACAGACCCGCGGCGACGGCGGCCGCCCACATGGGCGCTCCGAATCGCCTCAGCAGCGCCAGCACGAGCACGATGTTGACCAGGTGCAGAACCAGATTGGTTCGGTGATAGATGCCGGGGTCGAGACCCGGCGTCCACGGATCGCCGGTGGAGAGTCGCCGGACGGGCGCCGTGGCGGCTTGCGTCGCGGCGGCTTGCGTCGCGGCGACACCATCGAGTCCCAGCAACGCGCGCACCGCGCCGCTGAACCCCGTGTCGCCGGCGGCGGCCCATTCGGCGAGGTGGTACTCCAGCCAATAGGACGTAAACACGAGCGGATAGAACTGCTGATTCTTGTCGGACCGCGGGTTCCAGATGTGCTTCAGGCCGTCGGCGTCGCGCAACAGCACGTTCTTGGTGACGTAGTCGGGATCGTCCCAGGTGACGAAGTCGGAAGACAACGTCGGATGGAACGCGACGACGGCGGCGGCCCAGAGCAACAGCGCGCAAAGCAGGAATCCGCGCGTGAACAACGGCTCGGGCGGCACGATCGGCGGCCGCGGCTCATCAATTCGCTGCACGCGCGGCGCATAGGACAACGCCGCGACGTCATCGTGGGGACTGGTTCGTTTCGATTTGCGATTCCGGTGTCGTGCCATTTTCCAAGCGATTTTCGTGCGGCGACCGACCGTTTGGCGACCGTGCGAGCCGGGGTGTCCGTCCGCTCACGGCGCAGCGCCGTAGACCATCCGCTCCACGTCGGCGTCACTGAGGTCGTATATCAGAATAGAATAGCCGATCATCGCGCTCGGCTCGCGGCGGCGCAGATGGGCGCACAACCGCATGAAACGTAGCTTCTGATGGCGATAGTAGGCGTCGTCGACGTCCACGACGCCGGTCCACTGAAACGCACGCCGCGCCGATTCTTCATCCGGCAGCGCCTCGAACCGGCGGGCAGTCGGCAGCAACTGCTGGTACGCCGCCTCCAGCTTCTCGTTCCATTCAATCGGCAGCAGCGGCTTGCGCGATTCGTCCAACAGTCCGATTCGAATCGAATCGGTCAGGTCCCACACATAGACCTGCTGAAGCGCCGTCGCGCTGATGCAATACACTCCGCCCGTCAATCGGTAATCACCCCGTCGATCCGCGGCAAGGCGCTTGTAGATGTCGCGCGCGGCGATGCCTTCGTGCGGCGGATGGCCCATGCCGAAGTACTTCAGGTACACCGGCTTCTGCCGACCGTCGAGCAGCCCGCGGCCCTGGAGCCAGTCGGCCAGGCCGGGCAGGTCCTGGCCCCAGTCGAGCGAGCTGTCGACGAGGTGCTTGTAGCCGTTTCGCGGCCCGCCGACGATCGAATTGAAATACGCGAGCGAATGAGGATACACGGACAGCGAAGCCGCAACAAAGAGCACCAGCATCGCGGCGGGGACGTAACGCACGGGCTTGGCGCCGGCCAACCGCCAGCGGGCCGCTGCTCCGGCCAGGATGAACAGGGCCGGGTAGAGCGGCAGCAGGTGGCGATGGCCGATGTTGAGCGTGCTGCGGATGGATGCGACGGAATAGACGATGATGAGCACCCACAATGGCGCGGCGACGTAGAGGCTTTCGAGCAGACCTCGCCGCGGCAACTCACGCGGACCGAGTACGGCGGCGATGGACGCCGCGTTGAACGCCGACGGTTCCGGCGCGGCGACGCGCCGGCCGAGTAACGCAGCTCCGAGCAGGGCCAGCGCCAGCATGGCAAACAGCGGCAGCGGCGTCTTGATCAGAAACGCGTATGGAAAGAAGCGGTAGGGCCAACCGTAGAGCGAGCGTTCGCCGTTGAAGAATGCGTCGCGGCCACGGGCGGACTGAAGCATCGACAAGAAGCCATAGACATAGGCGTCGGGCAGCAGCCTTGCCTCATGCAGCCAACGGCACAAACCGGCCTTCTTTTCGTCCAGGCCGCGCATCTGATGTTCCCACGCACTCTTGCCGGGCGGCGGCGGACTGGCGCTGAAATAGTCGCAGCGCCGCGCGACGGCGTCGGCCTGGTAGCCCTCCGTTGTTGAAGCACCATCGCGGAACGGCTGCCAGCGGAAGCCGTATCCGGCCCACAGCAGGATTGCCGTCGTGACGATCAGCAGGGCCGTTAACGCAGACAGAACGGCCAACTTTCCCTGGGGGCTTCGAATCTCGCGCTCGGCTCCGCGCAGCGACAGAATGAGCGGCCGTGGCCAGACGAGCCTCACGGCGATCAGCACAGCCCCCATGAACGCCATCAGCACGCCCGATCCCTTGGCCAGAAACATGCCGCCGACGCTGAGAACGGCCACGATCAGCGTGCCCCATGAGACACGATGCGACACGCGCCACAGCGCGCCCATCGACGCGACGAAGAAAAACGCGGACGCCAGATCGGTCGTCACCAGGCTTCCGTGGGCGAGCATCGTCGGGCTGAAGGCATAAAGGGTCAGTGAGATCAGCCCGCCGCTGTCTCCGAACAGCCGTCGTGACCAGCCGTAAACGATGAGTCCCAGCCCCGCGCTGAGCAGCGCGATCATGGCGCGGCCGCGCCACAGCATGGCGTCGCTGTCGTTGCGCAGGGAGGGTGAATAGAAGAACTGCCGACCGATGCTCCAGACATCCGAGCGCCGCCAGGCGTCCTGATCGAGCGAAGGGAAACGCAGGTTCATGCCCATCAGCGGCAGCGCGGCCCAGTAGTGCGCGAACGGCGGGTGCGGCGGACCGAGGCGAAAATCGCCGAGCTTGAGATAGCTGTAGCCGCGCGTCAGATGGGCGATCTCGTCATAGGTAACGCACTTGTTGCGGACGCCGATAACCGCCAGCAGCCAATGTGCTGCCAGCAACGCGGCGACGATTGCTCGACGCGACGTAACAATCCGAGCAATCGGCGTCGCCGGTCGCATGTCGCGTGCGGAACGGCGGGGCGAATTATCGGCTGGCGCGCCGCGGCGCGCGGGTTTGTGACGAGCGGACATCGGCCACGAATATATCGAAACCTCGGGGTATTTCCGAATTGCGGCAATCAACCTCGCAGGGAATCCTGCCGATGGGATGTCGGGAAACCCCACGCCCCGTCGAGTCGCGGTGCGAAAGGAGTCTGCTCGGAATGGCCGAGAAAAAGTCGCATCCGATCTTCCTGAACTTCCTCATCGAAGGCGGCTGGCTGACGCCCGAACAGGCGGCCGGCCATCGCCGCACGTTCCTGTCCACCGAAAGCTGGATCGGGCGGCTGATGGTCAATCACGGCCTGATCGGGATGGAGCACGTCAACGAAATCCTGAACCGGCAGGACCTGTACGGCGGCTTCTTCGGCGAGAACGCGGTCGAGATGGGGCTGGTAACGCGGCAGCAGCTCGAGACGCTCCTGGCCGCGCAGGAATTGCGGCGCGACATCGAACTGATCGAAGAATTGGCGCTGGCCAGCGTGCTTGACTTCGACGACGGTCTCACGGCGCTGACGCAATTCTACGGCCAGCGGACGGCCCAGCCCGCCGGTCGAAAGCGCAAGCCACAGCCCGTTTGACCGGATTCGCGCCTCGCGACTGCGATTCTCCTGATCCGAACCGCGATCGCGAGGTAGCGGCGGGAATCGCTTCCACCATGCGCGCGCCCACGTCGCTGAATCGGTCGGCGTTCATCCGTTTTTCGTTTCGCGCCGCCGCATCCGCGACGTCACGCGGCGATCCCTCACAGTCGCGGTTCGAATCAAAGCCCGCGGCCACATGGGCGCGCCTACCGCGGTCGCATCAGCCAAAGATACTCCACATTTCCTCCATGACCGCGCAGTGGACTCTCGAACTCGCCCAGAATCGTCACAGGCAGTCCGGCCACGGTTCGGCGCACGTGATCCAGCACCGCCGGCAGATGCCTGGGACGCAATACGCCGCCATCGAGTTGCGCCGCCTCGCCCTCGTAGTGCGGCTTGACCAGCGAGACGATGCGGCCTTCCGGCTTCAGCAGGCGTGCCGCGGCGGGCAGGATACGCTCCTGGCGCGTCCAGCCCACGTCGATCGTCACCAGGTCCACCGGTTCCGGCAGAAAGACGCTCAACGCGTCGCTCCGCTCGCGGACCACGACGCGCGGATCCCGCCGCAAGCGATAGTCGATCACGCCGTAGCCGCGCTCCACCGCATACACCCGCAGCGCCCCGCGCTCCAGCAGCACCTGCACGAACCCGCCGGCGTTGCTGCCCAGATCGGCACAAACGCAACCGGCCGGGTCAATCGCAAACGCATCGAGCGCGGCCGCAAGTTTGCGACCGGCGCGGGAAGCTTCGGTTGACTTGCGCGATGGCATGATGGCACCCGCCGGCGGCGCGGCGCGCCGGCAACGCGGAAACGGCGTTCAAATGGTAGCTTCCTGAGTCAATGCGACGAAGCCCCTTGCAGATCGCCCGCGCGCTCGCACGTCGGGCCGTAGCCGCTTAGTCTGTTTGCGATGAGCGGCGTACCCTCCATGCGAGTTCCACGGCTGATATGCGCCGCGGCGCTGCTGGCGCTGTGCGGCGCGGCCTGGTGGTCGCTGCCGAGCGGCATCTGCATGGACGACTCCGGCGAGTTGCAGCTCGCTTCGATCGTGCTCGGCGTCATGCACCCTCCAGGATCGGCGCTCATCGTTCTGCTCGGCTATCCCTTCACCCGACTGGCGGCGTTTGAGCCGGCCTACGGCGTTACGCTGATGAACTGGCTGGCCGGTGTAGCGGTGCTCACGTTGACGATGAACCTGCTGCTGCGGCTGGAAGTCCGCTGGCAGGCGGCGCTGGCGGCCGTTCTCGGACTGGGCGCCTGGAGCGTTTTCTGGGAGTTGTGGACGGCCCCGGACGTCTATGTTCCGATCCTGCTGTTGATCGTTCTGCTGGCGCAGGCGTTGCTGCGCTGGGAGGAATCCGGGCGGCGGCGCGATCTGTTCCTGGCAGCGCTATTCATGGGATGCCTGCTAGGCTCGCGCAACAGCACGTTGACGTATCTGCCGTTCGTTCTCGCGGCCGGCGCGCTGATTGCGCGGCGCCGGCCGGTCAGCGGCCTGCGTCGCAAGTTCGGCGCGGCCGGCGTCGCCCTGACGTTGGCGGGTCTGCTCACTCCGCCCGCGGTGGCAGTGGGTTATCTGTGGCTTCGCGACGCGCCCACGACGGAATACAACTACATCACGCAATGGAACGAGGCCGGCAAGCTGTTCCCGCCGGATCGATTCGACGCCGGGATCAAGCTGGAACGTCTGCGCTGGCTGCTGACGGCGCAGCAGTACTGGACCGAGTTCAACCCATCGCCGCGAAACCAGTGGTATCGCCTGAATCGATTCATCGACGAGACGACGGCGATGGGTTTCGCCAAGCTGCTGCCGCTGGTTGGACTGGCCATTGCGGGCGGCGTCGTCATGTTTCGGCGTCGCTTCGGCCTGACGGTGGCGATGACGGGCGTATTCCTGGCCGAGTGCGCGTTCCTCCTGTCGTACTATGTCACGAACCTGTACACGATGACGCTGCCGGTCACGTGGCTGCTGGTTGTACTCGGCGCGATCGGAACCGAGGCGGCCCTTCGCCGGGCGACGGCGGATTTCGAGCACCGCGGCATCGATCCGGCCGGACCGGTCGCGGCGTTTGTGCTGGTGCTGGTGCTGGGTTCGGCGGCCTTCTTCTGTGCGAGGCGGATGACCGCGCCGCCGCCGCCCGCGAAGGCCGAGGCGCGGTCGCGGATCGCGCAGATTCGCTGGGCCGATGTTCCGCAGGACGCCGTGATCGTGACGCGTTGGCCGCATGTGGCGCCTGTTTGGTATGGATCGCTGATCAAGGGAGGACGTTCCGATTTGCGTGTGGTTTGTCCGCAACTTTTCACCTGGCACCGATTCGTAACCGAGTGCACCGCGCCGGTTTATTACCCATTGGATTACCGCATTCTTACGCCGCCCAAGTGGCGCCTTCAGCCCGAACACGGCATGTGGCGACTCATCAGGCCGACGACTCAACCGGACCAGGAGTGAACGACTCATGCTACGCGCCATCATCGAATGGTCGCTGCGCCACCGCGTCGAGGTCGTCGCGCTGACGATCACCCTGGCCGCATGGGGCGCGAACTCGCTGATGAGCCTGCCGATTGACGCCTTTCCCGACACGACGCCGGTGATGGTGCAGATCAACGCCGTCGCCCCGGCACTGGGGCCGGAGGAAATCGAGCAGCAGGTGACCATGCCCATCGAGCGGGCCATTGCCGGCCAGCCGAGCCTGACAGAAGTACGCTCGATCAGCAAATTCGGTTTCTGCCAGACGACGGCCGTCTTCGCCGACGGCACCCCGATCTATCTCGCGCGGCAGATGGTGCAGGAGCGCCTGGCGACGGTCGATCTGCCGGAGGGCCTGGCGCGCCCGGAGGCCGGGCCGATTACGAGCGGGCTGGGCGAAATCCTGCACTACATCATCAGCAGCCCCGTCCGCGATCTGACCGAGCTGACCGAGCTGCATGATTGGGAGATCAAGCCGCTGCTGGTTTCGGTGGCGGGAGTCGCCGAGATTAACACTTGGGGTGGACTGCGCAAGCAATATCACGTTCTCGTCGACCCCGCGCTTCTGATCAAGCATGACCTACAGCTCAGCGACGTCCTGGACGCACTAAGGCACAACAACCTCAGCGCCGGCGGCGGGACCATCGAGCAGAGCGGCGAATTGCACGTCGTATACGGACTGAGCCTGACCACCAACCCGGCGGAAATCGGCGCGATCGTCATCACGGCTGTCGACGGCGTGCCGATTCGCGTGCGCGACGTGGCGGAAGTGCGCACCGGGCATGAAATCCGCCGCGGCGGCGTGACGGCCAACGGACAGGGCGAAGTGGTTCACGGACTGGGCTTCATGGTCATGGGCGAAAACAGTCACGAGGTGACGCGCCGCCTCGAAGCCCGGTTGAACGAGTGCCGGAAGAATCTGCCGCCCGACGTGGAACTGAAGGTGGTCTACGCCCGCACGGAACTGGTCGACCGGGTGATCGCCACGGTGCGCACCAATCTGCTCGAAGGGGCGCTGCTGGTGGTCGCCGTGCTGTTCGCCTTCCTCGGCAACCTGCGCGCGGGGCTGATCGTGGCCCTGGCAATCCCGCTTTCGATGCTGTTCGCCTTCTCGGCCATGCTCAAGTTCGGGATCGCCGCCAGTCTGCTGAGCCTCGGCGCGATCGACTTCGGGCTGATCGTCGACAGCGCCGTCATCAGCGTCGAGAACAGCGTGCGGCGGCTGGGTGAGACCGCGGGCGATGCGGGCGTGTCGCCGGCGGGCGCCTCCGGCGAACGCATCGACGTGCGACACGTGGTTCGCGACGCGGCGGTCGAAGTGCGGCGGCCGACGATGTTTGGCGAGCTGATCATCATGATCGTCTATGTGCCCATCCTGCTGCTGGAAGGCGTGGAGGGCAAGCTGTTCCGTCCGATGGCGTTGACGGTGATTTTCGCGCTGTCGGCGTCGCTGGTGCTGTCGCTCACGCTGATCCCCGTGCTCAGCAGCCTGTTCCTGCGACCGAAGCGTGTGCGTCGAGATCGCCTGCTGGTTCGAGCAGCCCAATCGGTTTACCGGCCGATGCTGAAGATGGCGCTGTCGCATCGCGCCATCGTTTGCGTGGCAGCGCTGGGGCTGCTGGGCGGCGGGGCGTGGCTGGCGCTGCGGCTGGGCGCGGAATTCATCCCGCGGCTGTCCGAAATGGCGATCACGCTGAACGCGGTACGACTGTCGGGCGTGTCGCTTGACGAATCGTTGCGCTATTCGACGCGGATCGAGCGAGTCGTTCGCGAGGAATTCCCGGACGAGGTGCGCGACGTGTGGAGCCGCACCGGCACGGCGGAGATCGCCACCGATCCGATGGGACTGGAGGTGACGGACGTGTTCGTCACGCTCACCCCCCGTGCGCAGTGGAAGAAGGCCCGCACGCAGGAAGAACTCGAGGCCAAGCTCAACGAAGCACTGACCGATTTGCCGGGCATGAATCTCGTCTTCTCGCAGCCGATCGAGATGCGCATCAACGAAATGCTGGCGGGCATCCGCGCCGACGTGGGCGTCAAACTGTTCGGCGACGATCTGGAAGTGCTGAAGGCCTCGGCCGGCGAGGTTGCGGACGTGTTGTCGGCCATCCCCGGCGCGCAGGACGTATCGGTCGAGCAGATCACCGGCCTGCCGGTGCTGGAAGTGCGGATCGATCAGGACGCCGTGGCGCGCTACGGCGTGCCGGCGGCGCACGTGCTGGAAGTGATCGAGGCGCTCGGCGGCATCAAAGCCGGGGAAATCCGCGAAGGGCAGCGGCGATTCGACCTCGTTGCAAGGCTGCCGGACCGATTCCGCGAAAACCCCGACGCGGTGCGGCAGATTCTGATCCAGACCGTCGCGGGCGAGCGCATCCCGCTGACGCATCTGGCGACGATACGCGAGATCGAGGGGCCGGCGACGATCAGTCGCGAGTGGCAGAAGCGGCGGATCATCGTGCAATGCAACGTGCGGGGGCGCGATCTGGGCGGATTCGTCGGCGAGGCACAGCGCCGCCTGGCGGAACTGGTCGTTCTGCCGCAGGGCTATTTTCTTCAGTTCGGCGGACGATACGAGCATCTGATCCGCGCGAGTCTGCGGCTGTCGATCATCGCGCCGCTGGCGCTGGGCGCGGTGCTGGTGCTGCTCTATCTCAGCACGCGCTCGCTGCGCGATGCGCTGATCGTGTTTACCGGCGCGCCGTTCGCCGCGCTGGGCGGCGTGCTGGCGCTGTGGCTGCGCGACATGCCGTTCACCATCTCGGCGGGCGTCGGATTCGTGGCCGTCAGCGGCGTGTCGATGCTCAACGGGCTGGTGCTTGTGTCCACGATCAAGCAGCAGGTCGCCAAGGGACTGAGCCTGAACGAGGCGATCGAGAAGACACGCCTGCTGCGGCTGCGGCCCATTCTGATGACCGCGCTGGTGGCCGCGCTGGGGTTCGTACCGATGGCGTTCAACACGGGCGTCGGCGCCGAGGTGCAGCGTCCGCTCGCGACGGTCGTGATCGGCGGCGTCATCGCCGACAACCTGCTGACGGTGCTGGTGCTGCCGGCGCTTTATTCGCTGGCGGGATCGGCAAGCCGCGGACGCCGCACCCAGATCGACGAACCGGCAACGGCGCCGACCTGACGCCGCGAAACGTTATCGCTTGATCGCCGGCCGCTGCCTTATCCGAACCGCGACCGTGAGGGAGCGGCGGAAGACGTCGCCTGCTCAGCACAGCCCAAGATCGTGGCCATCGAGCGCCGTAGCACGAACTCGAATAGGCCCCATCCCTCAGCGCGTTTCCTGCCGCTCCCTCGCGGTCGCGGTTCGGATAAGGCGCTGAACCTCGCGCATCGATCCGACGACATGCCCACGACGATAATCACGGCACGTTACTTCGCGAAACGCACGCAATAGATCGGCGGCAAATGGGCCGAGACGCACTGCCACGAATCGCCCTGGTTCTCCGAGACGAACAACGCGCCGGTCGTCGTGCCGAACGCCAGCCGGTCGCCGGTCGCGTCGATGTCCAGCGCGTGACGGAACGTCAGGTCGTAGGCGTGTTCCTGCGGCAGGCCGTCGCGCAACACGTCGAACGACTTGCCGCCGTCGCGCGTGCGCGACACGACCAGCTTGCCATCGACCGGAATGCGTTTCTCGTCGCTGATGCCCGGCACGAACCAGGCGGTGTCGGGATTGAACGGATGAACCGACACGCCAAAGCCGAACGCCGACGGCTGCGCGGCCTTGATCTCGTGCCAACTCTTGAGATCGTCGGTCGAGCGAAAGATGCCGTTGTGGTGCTGCGCCCAGCAGGTCGTGGGTCGCGAACGACACTGGACCATGCAGTGCGGGTCCTGAATATGCGGATCGAATGCCCGCTCGGGCGGCATGTAGGCGGCCCGCATGCCGTCGGCTCGACAGTTCCACGTCTCGCCGCCGTCCTCGCTCAGCCACACGCCGCCGCAGGATACGCCGACGGCGATGCGCCGTGCGTCGCGCGGGTCGACGCAAATCGAGTGAATGCCGGGCAGTTCCGCCCCGCCTCCGAACCACTCGGCCCGCTTGGGATGGTCCCACAGCGGACGGACGAGGTTCCAGCTCGCCCCGCGATCGGTCGAGCGAAACAGTCCGCCGGGAATCGTTCCGCACCACAGCACGCCCGGTTCGTCCGGCCCACCGGTTTCAAGCGACCAGATGAGTTCGAGGCTCCACGGCACGGGCTTCTGATTGACTGGGTTGATCGTGTCGGGAATGCCCTCGGGCTTGGGCGGATACGTCGGCACGGCGATCTCTTCCCACGTCACGCCGCCGTCATTCGAACGGTGCATCTTGACGCCGAAATGCCCATGCCCCAGCGCCGCGTAAAGGCAGCCGTCGCGCGAATCGTGCATCAGCATCGGGCTGTTGTCGCCGAGAAATGCCGCGCGGCCGACGCGCCACTGCCGCGGTCCCCGCCGCTCGATCGTGAAAACGCCCTTGCGCGACGAGACGAAGATTCGATCGGACATGCAAGCTCCCTCGTTTGAATGAGCGATTGCGTTCACGCAGACCCGCGTCGCCCGGCCGCGGCGCCCGCCCCCGCATCTCCGGCCTCAGCCGCCCGAAAGCGCCTGCATCACGCATACGTGCGCGCCGTCCGCCACTTCGTCGCTCAGCCCGACGCGGTCGCGAAGGGGACGGCCATTGATAAAAACCACCATGTGCCGGCGCAGCGCACCCTGATCGTCGAGCACGTAGCCGCGGGCTTTTGCGTTTTCGGCGAACACGGCGTTCAGCAAATCGCGCACGGTGCGACCGCTGACCGTCATGGACGGACAGGGAACGTGACGCTGGATGTTGGCTGTGAAGCTGACGGTGGCCATGATCAGGAATGCGGTGGTGAGGATTCCGGCCCCAAGCCACTGATTCGCACAATAATAGCCTTCCAAAGCCGCGTCAACCGCACGCCGCGGAGCGGTGCCCTTGCCGCGCGTCATGATCGGCTCGTATAGTCCGATCGTCGGCCGCGACCGCTGTGCGGACGGCCCATCGATATCCGAGGACGAACATGACACGATTCATCAGTTTCATCGGCGTACCCGCATTCGCGGCCGCGGCGATTGCCGCGGCGGCATGGGCCGATCCCGGCGTCGTGATCACCCACGACGGACAGAAGCTGCACGGCGACGTCAGCGAGGTCGGCGACGCCGTGGAAGTGGCCGTCGGCAGGAAGGTCCAGCGCTTCGCGCGTTCCGACGTGAAGTCGGTGCGGTACGACGAGGAGATCGAGACGGAATACCAGGCCAGGTCCCGCGATGCGGGCATCAACGATCCGGCCGCCCAGGCGAAACTGCTGGAGTGGTGCATCGCGCAGGGGCAGCCCGAGATCATCTCGCGACAGGCGTATCGCGTCCTGCAATTGCAGCCGGACCACGAGGCCGCGCGGACGGCGATGAAAGAGGCCAACGACATCATCGCCGCCGAGCGCGCCGCGGAACAGGCGGCGGCCGACGAACGCAAGGCGGCGACCGATCGACGCAAACCGAAGGAGCGCGAGCCGAAAGCGGACGGCGACGGCGCGGCCGGCCGGCGGCTGACGAAGGACGAGGTGAACCGGCTGCGTTTCATGGAACTGCGTTTGCCGCGCACGCGGTCGGACGAGCCGGAAAACGTGCGCGTGACGATTCCCGGCGACGTGGCGGAGGAATTTCTGCGCGGGGTCCAGGGACGGACGGGCTACGAGGGGCGCGAGGGGCGCGAGCAGTTCATGAAGCTGGCGCCGCATGAGAAGCTGGCACGCATCGTCGTGGACTCCGGACGCGACGATTTCGAAAAGTTCGTCAGCCGCATCGAAATCCGTTCCGATCCCGAGGTGTTCGCGACGTTCAAGTCCAAAGTCATGCCGCGCGTCATTCAGGGCTGCGCGTCCGCCCGTTGCCACGGCGGGGCCGGCGCGGACGAGACCGGCCTGCGGCTCTTCGACGATCCCTTGCGTTCGCCGGAGACAACTTACGCCAACTTCCTGGTGCTCAACGAATACACGATCAAGCCGCCGGGCGGTCGCGAATATCGCATGATTGACCGCGCCCGGCCCGACGATTCGCTTCTGCTGGCGTGGCTGACGCGGCCCGACGCGACGCATGTTCCCGTGCCGCACCCGGGCGAATCGAAACTCAAGCCGTTGTTCCGCACGCGCGAGCATCCCGGTTACGTGGCGATTCGCGAATGGATCGACTCGCTGCGCGAGCCGCAGCCGGATTACGGCGTGCGCATCCGCCCGGCGCCGACCTCGCAACCGGCGGGGAAACCGACGGATGAGGACGACGATGATTAGCCGCGACACCAGCGCATGAGCGGCGATTTTCGCGCGAGCGAAACCTGTCATGCAGCCCATCCGTTCCTTTGTCGCGATCGAGCTTCCCGACGTGGCGCGGCACGATCTGTCTCGGCTTGTTTCTCGACTGGATTCGGGCGTTTCGGGCGTGCGCTGGATTCCGGCGAATCAAATGCACCTGACGCTCAAGTTTCTGGGCGACATCGACGAGCGCGATCTGCCGATGTTGTGCGATTTGTTGAGCGAAGCGGCGCTGGAGTGCGAGCCTTTTCACCTGAGCCTGCGCGGCGCCGGCTGTTTTCCGCCGAGCGGCCCGGTGCGGATCGTGTGGGCCGGTCTGGAGGAACCGACCGGCCGCTTGGCGCGGCTTCACGAGCGGTGCGAGGCGCTGTTTGCGGGGCTGGGATTCAAGCAGGAACATCGGGCCTTTCGGGCGCACGTGACGATGGCGCGCGTGAAGTCGGCGCGAGCCGGCGCCGAAATCCGGCAGCGCGTCGCGGCTCACGTCGACTTCGCGGGCGCTACGTTCGACGTCGACGAAATTGTGTTCTACCAGTCGTTGCTCGAACGCGACGGGGCGAAATACGTCGCGCTGAGCCGCCACGGATTGGGGCAGGAGCGGGAATCGTAAAGCGACGACCGCCAGCTCCGCGGACGACGCCGTGAATCACGGGCGGCCGGTGGAGCCGCTCAGTTGACGCACTCCAGCATCATCTCCGTGCCGAAGGATGGCCAGAGTCCCTGGGCGGCGTGGTACGTGGCCCGCACCAGGCGCGACGGCAGCGGCCTCGAATCACGCCGCAACGTGTGCAGCGCGCGCGGACGCAGATGCCGCCGCGAGGCGACGCGAAAACCGACACGTTCGACGATCGAGACGATCTCCGCCATCGTGTATTCGTGCAGGTGGCCGTGACCGTGTATCCAGCCTTTTTTCATCTGCTCGTCGGGATGCGGCAGCGGGGATTGACCCAGCAGCAGTCGAATGCGTTTGTGCAGCGCGGCAAAGTTGGGAACGCTGAGGATCAACCGGCCGCCGGGACGCATGATCCGCCGGATGCCGTTGAGCACCTCGCTGGGCGGCGCAAAGACGTGCTCCAGCACCTCGGTAAAAAGAACCAGGTCGAACGACGCCTCGTCGTAGGGCGGCCGCTCGTTGTCGAGGTCCCACGTGCGCAGTTCGATTCCGGCCGCTCGAAACCGCGCAGCCAGATGCGGCGTGCGATCCAGCGCACCTATGTCGTAATGCGGAAATAGCCGCTTGAGCAGAAGCGTGAACGGCGTCGGCCCGATATCGAGAAGTTGGAACGGCCGCTCGACGCGCGGAATCAGATCGAGCACGCGCTCGAAGCGATACGCGTTGTCGACCATATAGGCGATTTCCTTCGCCTGGTCGTTTTCAAGAAACGCGGACTCGGCGATGGGGTCCTGAAGTATGGCAACAAACGAATCCAGCCGCGCGCAGGATGACACGCTTACACCCCCGTCAAGCGTTGCGCGTAATTGACCGAGCTTCCGGCCGCCCGATGGCGAACATTGTAGCACGCGCTTTCGACGCGTGGAACATCGAATCGAAGCCTCATGTCACAGCCCGGCAACCAGCCAGGCCCGCATCGCCGGCGCGAAGCAGGGGGAACAGGATTCTCAGTTCGGCTTTTGGCGGCTCCCCACCGGCTCACGGCGTCCGGGGTCTTATGAAGCCATGCCGGCCGGCCCGCGCGCGCGGGCGGCGAGGTCATCGTCCGGCATCGAACCGGCATCGGCGCTGACACACGTCTCCACTAACCGTCCGCCGGAATCCCCGTTATCCTGTCGCCATGTCCTTCGTCAGCCTGCCGCAGACCGTTCGGGGCATCCACCGCCTGCGTCAGATTGCCGTGGTCCTGACGCGGCACGGTTTCGGTCACTTCGTGGAACGCGTCAATCTTCGTCGCTTTGTGCCGATGGCCGGGCTGCTTTTCCCCAAGGCGGCGGCCGAGATCGAAGTGGACCCGATGGCGAGCATCGGCCAGCGGCTGGTGCGCGTGTGCGAGGAACTGGGGCCGACCTTCGTCAAGCTCGGGCAGCTTGCCTCGACTCGGCCCGACCTGGTGCCGGCGCCGATCGTCAAGGCGCTGACGCGCCTTCAGGACCGGGTCGAGCCGTTCGACGCGGACACGGCCCGGCGGATCATCGAGGCCGATCTGGGCGCGTCGATCGAGCACTTGTACACCTCGTTCGACGAGCAGCCGATCGCCAGCGGCTCCATTGCGCAGGTCCACTGCGCGGTCACGCGCCAGGGGCGCGAAGTGGTCGTCAAGGTCAAGCGACCCGGCATCGACGCCATGATCGCCCTGGACATGCACGTGCTGCGCTGGCTGGCCCACGGCGCCGAGACCTACATCCCCGAGCTGCGCGTCTATCATCCGCGCGTCATCGTCGAGGAATTCGCTCAGACGATTCATCGCGAGCTGGATTTCGTCTACGAAGGCTCGGCGACACAACGCTTTTGCGAGGCGTTTCAGGATACGCCGGCCATCATTATTCCGCGCGTCGAGTGGGAACTGACCGCGTCCAACGTGTTGACCATGCACCGGCTCGTCGGCCTGCGCATGACGCAGGTGCTGGCGCGGATGCCCGCCAACGTCGATCGACGGCGGTTGGCACAGAACCTGGCCGAGTGTTTCCTGCGGCAGTTCTTCGAGATGAATCTGTTCCACGCCGATCCGCATCCAGGCAATCTGCTGGTCTTCGAGCCGGACCGGCTGGGCCTGATCGACTTCGGCATGGTGGGGCAGGTGTCGGACGAGCTGTCCGGACAGCTCGTCGTCGCGCTGGTGGCGACGATACAGCGCGAAATGGACGTCGTGATCGACGTGCTGGCCGATCTGGCCGCGCTCGGCCCCGAGACCGATCGCACGGCGCTGCGCCGCGATTTGCGCGAGCTGCTGGAAAAGTACTACGGTCAACCGCTCAAGCGACTCGACCTGCGGACGATCTTCTACGAACTGATCGAGCTGATGCGACGTTACGATGTCGCGCTGCCGCGCGATTTCGTGATGCTGGGCAAGAGTCTCGTCGCCGTGGCCGGCGTGGCGCTGCAACTCGATCCAAACCTCAATCTTCTCGAGCTGATCCGCCCGCGCATCAAGCGGATGATCCACGAACGGCTGTCGCCCAACCGCATCGTTCGCGGGCTGACGATGAGCACGTGGCATATCCTGTCGGTGCTGCGGGAACTGCCGCGGCAGATACGCGACTGGACGCGGCGGGCCAATCGCGGGCAGATTCAAATCAACATCCGCCATCAGAATCTCGATTATCTGGCAAGTGAGATCGATCGTTCGAGCAATCGCCTGGCGCTGTCGATCTTTTCGGCGGCCACGATTATCGGAAGCTCGATGCTGGTGCAGGTCGCCCCCGAGCGCACCGTGCTGGGCGTGTCGCTTCAATACTTCGGCATGGTCGGTTTCATGGTGTCGTTCTTTCTCGGGCTGGGCTTGATTGTGGCGATTTTGAGAAGCGGAAAGTTGTCGTAATCGCCGTGGACGTGCGTCCCCTCGCCGGAACCTGCACGGGCCATGAAACAACCGCATCAGGGCGGAGTGGACTCACCATGAACGGGACAAGCCGGGTTCCCGCACAACATGCGCATCCGGCGACGTCGTTATCCGGCGAATCGGGAACGCCATCCGATCCGATTGCGGAGCTGGTCATGCCGCGTGCCGCCGAAATGCGCGCCGCGCATTCCGAACGCGTCGCTCCCAACCGGCCGCGCCATCCGCTGCGCCGCACCGACGCCCTGGTCGCGATCGTCCTGTTCGCCGCCGCCATCTTGGCACGCTGGCCCTTCATCGCACGCGGTGAAACTTTGCTGCACTCCGACGAGGCCATCGTCGGAATCATGGCCCAGGACATCGCCGAAGGACGTCGATTCCCCGTTTTCTTCTACGGACAGCGCTACATGGGCGCGCTGGAGGCCTACGTCATCGCGCTGCTGCGGCCGTTGTTCGACGATCCGATCACGTCCTTGCGCGTCGGTCCGACGCTGTTCTTCGCGATGCTGACGTCGCTGCAATACCTGATGCTGACGCGCTGGTTCGGCCGGCGCGGCGGATTGATCGGCGCGGCCACGCTGATTCTCGCCGCACCCATGTTCGTGCAGTGGAGCATTTCGGCCCGCGGCGGATACATCGAATCGCTCGTCTGGGGCACGCTGCTGTGGTGGGCCTACTGGGAATGGTTTGTTCCGCCGAATCGGGATTCGGCTCATGCCCCGGCCAGCGCCAGAAAAAAGTTCCTTCTTGGCGCCATTCTCGGCTCGGGCATGTGGATCAACCCCACGATCGGCGTGTTTCTCGCGCCGGTGATCGCACACGCACTGATGGCCGCGCCGCTGGCCGCCGCCCGCCGCGATCCGCGATTATCCATCGCGCTGGCCGGCCTGGACCGCACCTTCCGCAGCCTGCCGATGTCGCTGCCGGTGGTCGTGCTGCTGACGATCGCCGTCGCAACGAGCATCTGGGGCATGTGGGTGGTCGACGGCCGCGTGCGGACCTCGTTATTGATGGACATGCTGCCGCGTCCGGCCGCCGCGGCGGTGCTGGTGATCGCCGCGATTGTGGCATGGCGATCGCTCACGCAACGATGGCCCGTCCTACCATTCTTGCGTTCACAGTTGACGTCCGCCGGGCCGCTGATTTTTGGCGCGCTGGTGGGGTTGACGCCCACGTTGATCTACGTGGTCCGTCGAACGCTGACGGGCGCCGCGGTGGAGGCGTCGCTGCCGCTGGGTCTGCGTCCGATGTGGACCATCGGCGATCCGCTGCTCTATCTGCTTCGCGGGTTGCCGCTGCTGCTGGCGGCGGATGGCGGCCCGTTCCTGGACTTGGTTCGAGTGGGGCGTTCATACGTCACGGTCCCGGTTTCGCCGCAGGTCGCGGCGGGACTGTTCGGGCTGAACTGGCTCGTGCTGGGCGGACTGCTGACGTGCGGCGTCGTGATGGCGGTGCATTATCGCGACGAACTCGTCGCCGCGCTGCGCCTGCGGCCCGGACCGCATGCACCATCTGCATTTCTCGTGCTGGCGTGGTTCGCCATGCTGTCCATGTACGTCATGGGCGCATGCACGTTCGACTTCACCACGATTCGATACCTCGTCCCACTCTGGGCGGTTGTGCCCGGCTTGCTGGCGGCGACGGCGGCGGCCGATTCGCTTCGGCGCGCGGCGTGGCCGGCCGTGGGCTGTCTGTTGTTTGCCTGGGCACTGGGCCAAGCCGCCTTCTTTACGCAGCTAGGTCCGCCGCATCCGCTGACGCGACTGGCCGGCGAGTTGAAAGCGTCGCAAGAGCGGGGCGAACTGGATTTCGCCCTGGCCGAGCCGCTGGATGCCCACCTGCTCACGTTTCTGACGCAACAGGCGCCACCGATCGGCGAGTATCAGTCGTTCTGGCCGCGACTGGCGCACCTGCGCCGCGAAACGAATGTCCGAATGCCGACGAACTACGTGGTCCACGCCGCCGACATTGACTGGATGCGCGACTGGACCGACGCAGGCTGGCCGGGGCGATCTCCGCCTGAGACGTCGCGTTTCCTGTGGCCGGCATTGAAGCGTTTCTTGCGCGAGCATCCCGAAGACGTGTTGTCGCGCACGACGTTGCCGGATGGATACGAATTGTGGCGGACGACGCGCGCGATTCCCGAAGCCGCGACCGATTCGTGATCGCTTCGCATTTCAAACCGAACCGCGACCGTGAGGCAGGGGCGGGAAACTAAACAAGTTGAGACATCCGCAATGCGGCGACGCCACGCCACAGTGCACGATTGGATTCGCCGGCGCGTTCGTCGCGCGACCCGCCGCTCCCTCACGGTCGCGGTTCGGATCAAGAGGAAGTCGCCGCGCGGAGGAGACATGCCGTGCGCACGACAACCGGCGCGCGCCGCGCTTCGCGGAGAAGCGCGACCGCCTTCCGTTGAATTCAAAACGCCCCCAGCAGCAACTGAACGAACGGACCCAGGTCCGCGTCGTCCACCACGCCGCTGCCGTCGGGATCGACGCAGGCGCAGTCGGCCCCCCCGCTGTAGAGACATGCCACAAACCCCTGCACATCGTCGCCGTCGACCGTGCCGCTGTCATTGAAGTCTCCCGGCACGCGCTGCGGCCCGCCGGCCGACAGGTCGATGTCCGATGTGACGTGGACCGTAATGCTCGCAATCGTCAGATTAATCAACAGATTGCCGCCGCAGATCGGCTCGGTGACGGGAATCGACGGGAGCACCTGCGGATCGGGTGACGTCTGCGTGTCGTCGATCGCTATCTGCGACGAAATCGCGGCCGAAGTGCCGCCGACCGTCACCGTGCCCGTCAATACGACCGGCGCCAGTTGCGGATCGGCCGGCAGCGGATCGCCGTTGAGTTCGGCCTCCACCACGACGACCAACGTTACGGGCACTGAAAAATCGTACGTATCGGGGCCGGTCTGCGTCAGTGCGCCGACCGCCGGACCGCTTTCCTGCGCGGCATATGCGGCCGTAACGAGCGCGTTCACCGGAATGGGAATCGTTGCGCCGGGAATGATGCACGTCGGCTGGACCGTTCGGAAGAGTCCGTAGGTGATGCTGAACGTCCCTCCGATCGTCAGGTTCGATCCGTTCAGCAAGTCGAACGCCAGCCCCGAAACGGCTGCCGTTTCGAGTGCCGGCTCCAGACGCAGGCAGAATCGGCCGGCAGGATGAAATGGGGCGCTGCCGGTCGATCCCGAAGCCGACAATCCGCCGGACGTAATGGGCACAGGCGTGTTGGCCGAAGGATCGCCGCCAACCAAACCGGGAATGGTGCGTGTGCCGCTTGGATTCGTCGCCGCGTCCCAGTTGCCGATGATGTGGCTGGAGTTCGTAGGGACGGTTTGCAACGGCGCGTTAACCGAGATGCTGAAATCGACCGTGGATGCGCCGGAGTCGATCGTGACGTCAAACGTCTGCCCGTGGGCGGCGGCGACCGCCATGACAAACAACAGCACCGGCGCAATGGCCGAAACGACGACGCGATGATACGAATTCATGCTCCCCTCGCAGATGAGCGTACTGTCGGCCGCGACCGGAGGTATGCCCTGATTCACGACCGTAACGTTCAGTGTATCGTTCAACGCCAGGCACTTCAATTGTGCCATCCGCGCCGTCGTACGGCGTCCCAGTCACTACTTTCGGCCGAAGTGCACTTCCAGGATTTCCATCAGCCGCGCCGTCGGTTCCGGCGCCGTCGCTGTCTCCAGGCGTTGTCGCGCAAGCTCGAACGCGGCGGCGGCCCGACCGACGCGCCGATCGGGTAGCGCCTGCGATGCCGCACATTCGATCGCTTCGGGCACGCCGTCATCGACGATTCGGTCGACTAGACGCTCCGATCGTGCGCGGTCCACGGTGAGCGTCTCGCCGATGAGCGAATCAAGACATGTTTCATCGGTGTTGCGCCGCGCCGCAATCAGCGGCAGGATCACCCGCACCATGGGCCGCAACGCGCGGTTGCCGGGCAGTTTGAGCCAGGCGCACCGCCGGGCGAGTACGCCATCGGCGCAGCACGCCAGGGCCACACCGCCGCCGCTGGCCTGACCGTCGATCAGGCTGACGGTCGGCGACGGGTGATGGGCCAGGGCGTCGAGCACCTCGATCAGCCGACACAGATGCTCGCCGGTGGCGCGGCGGTCGAACAGCTCGGCCAGGTCCAGGCCGGTGCAGAAATCCGGACCGCGAGCAGCCAGCAGCAGCACGGCGTCGCCGGCGGAGCGGATGGCCCCATTCAACGCGTCAAGCAGCGCCAGGTTCAGGCAGTTGCGGCGGCCCGGACGGTTGAGTTTCAGCACGCGGATCAGGCGCCCGGCGTGCGTTAAATCCTCTACGATCAACACGTCGTCGGTCATGCGGCGGGTTTCGACTCCGGCGGGCGCACGGCCCGGAAAAGGCGACACTATCCGCGAAGCGCGGTCATAAGGCAATGGCTGCGGGGGCAGGGCGAAGTGCGTGAGTCGATTCGCATGAGACCGCAATTCGAGCGCTTCAAGCATGTCATTCCCGCGAAGGCGGGAATCCATGCACGCCCACACTCGGACTGGACCCCGCTGCTGCGGGGGTGACGGTTTGTTTCCGCGGCGATCAACGTGAACCCACCGCGACGCGGTGGACAACCCGGTCGGTGGGCCACGCGGCGTTACGGATTCAGCAGCGCCGCGATGAAGGCGGGGCGATCAGCGTCGGTGACGAACAGATCGCCGTCGAAGTCGCCGCGCGCGATCTGATCGAGATTCGGATATTGAGCGTTGTACGCCGCCGCGCCTTGATAGACCATTACGAGAAACGCTTCGACGTCTTCGCCATCCACGCTGCCGTCGCCGTTCATGTCGCCCAACAGCGGATTCGGATCGTTCACGATGATCGGCCGCGCCAGCGGATCGCCGATGACAATCTGCTGCCAGCTCAGGCACGGCAGCGACGTGTAGGCGGCCTCTCCCCAGCGCATGCCGCGCATCAGCAAGTTGGGCATCATGAATTCGTTGTCGGCCACCGAAAACGTAAACGGCTCATGGACGTTGCCGATCGCGAACGTCCCGCCGGCGGCCACGAAGTCGGCTACCTGCTCCTGATTGAACAGCGTTCCCAGGCCGTTGAGCGCCCGGCCGTTGTAAGACTCGAACGTATTGAACATCGCGCCGCGGGCGAAGTTGAAGCAACTGATATAGGTCCCGGCGCCCGGCGGGTTCTCGCCGTGGCCGCCGGCGCTGTGATTCTCGCCGTAGGACGAGTATCCGATCAGCACGCTTGTTTCCTCGGTGCAGTCGATAAAGTCGAACGTGCCGTCGTAGCGAACGTCCCAGCCGCCGGACTGAAGCACGGCGGTCGCCTCCTCGAAATCGTCGCCCCCCAGGAAGGGATCGTTCATCGAAAAGAGCGGATCGTCGTCGAAGTCGGCGCCGCCGGAGACGTCGTATTCGTCGAGCAGTACGCGCACGCGGGCGCGATTGATCACCAGATTCGAGCCGCGCTGCACCAGCGCCAGTGCGTCGGACAGTACGTTGCCGTCAATGCGGCAGACCAGGTACATGTCTCCGGGCGTCAGACGTAGCGCGCCGCTCCCGCCCAGGCCCCACGCCACGTTGCTGAGATTAACGAACGTTTTGGCGGTCGTGATGTTGTTTCGCGTAAACGTGTGAATCCCCGCCGTGCTCTGATGGTAGGGATTGTCGATCATGTTGTCGGACTTGCTGTCCATCGTCCCGCCCGCCTCGCCGGTGTTCAGGTTCTGCCACAGCAGCACCAGTTCGGCATCGACCGAGGCAAACGTGGCGTCGCCGGCCAGCAACTCGTTCCCGGCGTTGTTGGGCTGATCGCCGACGCTTGGGTTGTCGGTGTCGCGGATGCGATGCGGGATGGGCCGGATCAGGACGATGGCGACGATGTCCGACGCGTCCGGATATCCCGGCGCGTTAAGAAACGCGCGGATGGGGTCTCGGATTTTCGTGACGAAATCCGCATAGCTGAGGTCCGCGGCCAGAAGGCTTCCGTCGTTCAGCGCCAGAACGTTGCCGGCCGGGATGCCGGGGTTCGCGGCCAGATACGCATCCTTGAGCGTGCCGCCCGTGGCTGACGCGGCGTTATAGACCACCAGCACCTGATCGGGATCGAAGTCGGCGCGAGTCGGCGGCGCAGCGACAAATGCCAATAACCCAAGGAACGGCAGATAACGCCGTGACGTCCCTCTCCGCGGCGGATAATTCACGGGGATTCCCCTCTCTGAAGAATCTTACCCGCCTCCGCGCCGGCGTTCAACCGAGCGGCCCGTCGTTGCCGCCCGCGCGGCGGCCCGTTAAGATTTGCGCCGTCAGGCGTCCGATCGCACGTTGTCGTCGCGTGAAAGGAAGCCGCCATGCACATACACGTCGATTCGATCTTTCCGCTGTTGGAAAACATGAAGTCGCATCAGGCGTCGGACCTGCATCTCAAGGCCGGCCTGCCGCCCTACTACCGCGTGAACGGCGCGTTGCGCAAGATCGACGCCGACGCCGTCGACGGCGAAGGCATCTTTCAGATGCTGTTGCCGATCATCCCCTCGCGACGTCGCACCGAGTACGAGCAGCGCGGCGATCTGGATTTCGCGTTTCAGCTTCCCGACGGCGATCGCTTCCGCATCAACGCCTTCCGCTGCTGCGATCAGATGAATGCCGCCATCCGCCGCGTCAAGGCCGAAATACCCACCTATGAGTCGCTGCACCTCCCCACGATCTACAACGAGTTGATCGAGCGAACGCACGAAGGCCTGATCATCGTCTGCGGCGTGACCGGCAGCGGAAAGAGCACCACGCTGGCGGCCATGCTGGAGCACATCAACGCCGAGCGATCGGTCAACATCGTGACGATCGAGGACCCCGTCGAATACGTCTTCCGCCCGCACAAGGCGATCATTTCGCAGCGCGAGATCGGCATCGACATTCCCGACTACGCCGAGGGGCTGCGCTACATAGTGCGCCAGGACCCCAACGTCATCTTCATCGGCGAGATGCGCGATCGGAATACGATGTTGGCAGCCATCCAGGCCGCCGAGACGGGGCACCTGGTGTTCGGCAGTCTGCACACCGCGGACACGATGCAGGCGTTCGCCCGCATCCTGGAGTTCTTCCCCAAGGCCGAGCACGACTTCATCCGCGGCTCGCTGTCGAACAGTCTGGTGGCCATTCTCGCCCAACGCCTGCTGCCCGGCGCTCAGCCGGAAGTGCCGCGCGTTCCGGCGACCGAGGTTCTGCTGAACAGCCCCACGGCGCGCGACCTGGTACGCCAGGGACGCGACGAGGACATTCCCGAGTTGATCTCATCCAGCGAGGGCGAGGGCATGCACAATTTCACGCGCTCGCTGGCCAATCTGGTTCAGTCCGAGCTGGTGTTCCGCGACACGGCGATGAAGTATGCGCCCAACCGCGACGCCCTGGCCAGCATGTTGCGCGGCATCAAGACCACGGCGCAAACCATGATCCATCGCGTGCGCGGCGGCGGGACGTAACCGCCGATTATTTGACCGTCGTCGTCAGAACCCCGGGCGCAAGCCGCGAGGCCGACGCGGCGATGCGCGACTTTCCCGCAAAAGCGACGCGCCCGCGCCGGCTTCGACGACTCGAAACCGACGCGGGCGCGTCTTGCGTGGTTCATCACGGCTCGACTGCGGCGGCGTCATCGAGGAGTCGACGCCGCCGCGATTCACCCGCCGAGAAAAGAGATCAAAACTCAATCACGCGGCGACTTCGCGACCCCGGCGCGTCAGCGCCGCGGCGAAAATCTCCTGTCCCATGTCGTTGCTCAGGGCGCCGGCCCATACCAGGCCCTCGTCCCGCAACTCGATCAGCCACTCGCGCACGCGCATCAGCGCTTCGTCGTCCGAGTAACCGGAGTGGCGCGCAATCTCGGACGAAAGCTCGAACTCAGTCAGCGGACCCTTGACCAGCCGTCGCAAAATGACCAACTGGTGCTGTCGTGCATCCTGGAGTGTTTCGATCATGTGCTCCCCCCTGACCCATGGTATGCGGCCGTCGATTGCGCGACTGCCGATCAACTCTAGGCCGCCGTCGGCGCGTTGTCCAATGCGCACCACGGAATATGACGTGTACAGGTTATCGCGCCTGCGATTTCCCACGTTGAATACGATCGGCGGAATCTGCCGAGTTCGATCCCATCCGTCGTGATCCGACGCCGCCCGGCAATACGTCCGCTCCAGCCCCCCACTTGACCTTTGGTTTGGCCTTGGTACCTTTGAAGGAGTCAGGCAATGCGGATCGCCCCGCCGAGCGAAAAAGCCCCCCCGGGCGTAACCGCGGATGTTCCCACGTATGGAGCGCCACGTGAGCGACGCCGACAAATCCAAGGCTCGCAAATGGTTTGAACGCGCCAAGGCCGTCGCCGATACGCGCAATTACGAGTACGCCATCGAGGCCTACATCGGCGGCCTGAAGCTCTGGCCCGACGCGGTCGAAGAGGGACACAAGCCGTTGCGCGTCGTCGCCACGGCGCGCAAGATGGCCGGCAAGAAGGGACTGGGCTTTCTCGAATCACGCAAGCACGGAACATCCGGCAAAGACGCGCTCCAGAACATGCTCAACGCCGAGTTCCTGTGGGCGTACGATCCAGGCAACGTCAGCCACATGGAGGCCTTCATCATCAACGCCGCGCGCGCCGGGGCGAACGCAGCCGCCGCCTGGATGGCCCCCATCTGCGTCGAGGCGCTGCTACAGGAAAAGAAGGTGCCGGTGGCGCGCTACCAGGCGCTGTGGAACGCGCTCGATGCGGCCGGCGAGGCGGCTTCCCACCAATCGCAATACGCCGTCGCGCTCGAAGCCTTCAATAACATGACGCGCATTGCCACGCTCTGGCAGCAACAGCACAAGTCGGCCGAAGCCGCCAAGGCCGTCGGCGATGCACAAAGCAAGCTGACGATCGTCAAGGGTCGCTTCGACTCCGACAAGGGTTTCACCGAGTCCATCCGCGACAAGGCGTCGCAGGACGATCTGCGCGACAAGGACCGCTTGGTACAGGCCGAGGACCGGCTGTCGGACCTGATCGACAAGGCCCGCGCCGAGTACGAAGCCGATCGTCAATCGGTCGCCAAGCTCAACGCATACGTCGATCTGCTGACGCGGCGTGAGAGCGAACCCGAGGAAAATCTGGCGATCGACGTCCTCGAGCAGGCGTACGTCGAGACGAAGAATTACAGCATCAGGGTGCGGGCCGACGACATTCGCATCAAGCAGTTGAACCGCGCGGCGCGCCACATCGTCGCCCGCGCCAAGGCCGATCCCGAAAACGCCGCCATTCGCGAAGAAGCCCGGCAACATCGCCGCAAGCAGCTCGACTTCGAAATACAGGTCTTCGAGGAGCGCATCAGGCAATATCCCACCGACCTGCGAGTCCGGTTCGCCCTGGCCGAACGCTACTTCAAAGACCGGCGGCTGGATGACGCCATTCCGCTGTTCCAGCAGGCGCAGAATGACGGTCGCCATCGCGCCGCGTGCCGGCTGTACCTGGGGCGCTGCTTCTTCGACAAGTCGCTGTTTGCCGAGGCCTGCAACATTCTGAGGAAAGCGATCGAGGCTCACGAAGGCGGCGGCGACGACACCGGCAAACAGTTGTACTATTGGCTCGGCCGTGCCTTGGAAGCCGACGACCATCTCGAAGAGGCCGGCGCCGCGTACGGTCAGCTCATACAGTGGGACTACAACTACCTCGACGCCCGCGCCCGCCTGGAGCAGCTTCGAAAGAAGGCCGGCTGAGCGCGGTTCGCCCCGTCGCTACGGTGCAGCGTTGCGCGCATCGAGCCGCCGCCCGTGTGCGTCGTACAGGCTCAGATCCACGTTCAGCAACACCTTGGTGGCCCAGACGATCTGCCCCGTGTGAAACGCGAAGTGCTCGACGACGTGGAAGACCGCCGCGACGACCGTCGTGTCATATCCCTGGATTGAAACCGGCTCGGCCAGACGCGCATCGGACAGGCCGGAGATGATCCGGCGGGCGTCGCTCACCGTCGATTCCAGATCGGCGACGAGCTGCTCCGTCGGCAGCGGGTGGCGCCGTGCGAATTCGGCCGGGCGATCACGCTCGAAGGACCGGCCGCCGATGCCGGCGACGATCCACTGCGCGACGTTGCCGCGCAGGTGCAGCAACAGGTTGCCCACGCTGTTGCTGCGCTCGTTGACTCGGAACCACATTTGCTCGCCGGACAGCAAGCGGGCGCAGCGCAGCGCCTGGCGCAGATGATCGTCGAGCTTGGCGGCGGCGTAGTCGCGAAAAGTCGAAAGTGCGCCGAAGGACATAAACGACCCCATGTGTCGGATGTTCCCGCGTGGCACGTGCTTGCAGCCGTCCGAGCCCGGGTAGGGTGGGTTGTACTCAACCCACCATCGCTCGCGCACGGATGCCCGGGTAGGGTGGGCTGTACTCAACCCACCATTGCTCGCACACGGGCACCCGCGTAGGGTGGGTTGTACTCAACCCACCATTGCTCGCACACGGGCACCCGCGTAGGGTGGGTTGTACTCAACCCACCATTGCTCGCACACGGGCACCCGCGTAGGGTGGGTTGTACTCAACCCACCATTGCTCGCCCACGGACGCCCGCGTAGGGTGGGTTGTACTCAACCCACCATTGCTCGCGCACGGACGCCCGGGTAGGGTGGGTTGTACTCAACCCACCATCGCTCGCGCACCGGCGCCCGAAGCCTGACGGCGCGCCGCACGCGCCCGGCGCGTTCGAATGTCGCGGTCGCGGTCTTGGCCGCCCGATCCCGCTCGCTCACGCTTCGCGGCTCGGATCAGCCGCTCGCTGGCGCTGCGCGGCGCGGATCACACCGCGGCGGGCTGGAGCAATTCCACCGCCAGCACGTGCTCGTTGCCCGTGCGAATGGCGTCAACTACAGCGGCGTCCGGCGCGCGGCTGACGCAAATTCGCGCATACGCCGCCTGTTCGCCTGCGACAATGACGTTTTCCATGTGCTCAACGTTGACGTGCGCTCGACTGAGATGCGTCAGCACGTGCGCCAGCACGCCGGGCTGATTGTGATGCCGCACGATCAGCATTCGCCCAGCCGCCGACCACGGCGCGACGTTGACGCAGTGATCGCACACGCCGCTCGCGCGGAATTGCCGCACGAGTCGCACGGCCTCGGCCGCGATGGCGTTCTGCGCCTGCTCGGTCGATGCGCCGATGTGGTGCGTGCCATAAACGACGCCGCCGGCCTGCATGATTTCGGCGACGAACGGCCCGGCCCCGACCTTGGGTTCGCCGGGGAAGACGTCCACCGCCGCGCGCAGCTTGCGCTCACGCACCGCCGCGGCCAGCGCGGCGTAGTCGAGCACGTCGGCCCGCGCGGTATTGATGACGTAGCTGCCGGGACGCAGGCGATTCAGCACGTCGGCGTTGATCAGGTTGAGCGTCTCGGTCGCCGCCGCCAGATGAATCGTCAGGATGTCGCACCGTTCCGCGACTTCGGCGGGACCGGCGGCGTAACGGACGTTCATCGCCGCCGCCGCTTCCGCGGTCAGCGAGCGGCTCCAGGCGACAACGTTCATCTCGAACGCGCGAGCGCGGTCGATGACGGCGCGGCCGATCTGCCCCGTGCCGATGACACCCAGCGTGCGGTCCTTCAGTCCGCGCGCCTCGGAATACTCCTTCTTGTTCCACTGCCCGGCCCGCAGGTCGACCACGTTCTCGACGATGCGGCGGTCCAGCGCCAGAATCAGCGCGAACGTCAACTCCGCGACCGCGATGGCGTTCTTGCCCGGGCAGTTGGCGACGAGAATGCCGCGGCGCGAGGCGGTGGCCACGTCGATGGTGTTGTAACCGGCGCCGGCGCGCAGCACGAGCGACAGGTGCGGCGACGCGCCCAGCGCGTCGGCGCCGACGACGGTGCTGCGGACGATCAGCACGGCGCAGCGCGTGGATGCGACCGCGTCGCGCAGCGCGGCGTCCTTGAGGCCCGGTTCGTAGGCGACTTCGAAGCCCGACTTCTTCAGCTCCTCGATCCCCCACGACTCGAATTTGTCCGCAATCAGAATCTTCATGGCTTTCCCACACTGTGATCGATTGATCCGCAAACCGGCCCGCATCATGGTCGCGCCGTCCCGGTCGTACGTCAACACGTGCGCCAAACACCGAAGCCGTCGATGGATTTGGGCCGGATCGGCGGGGCGAGCCGTCATTCCGGTTCAAGCGTGCGTGGTTTGCGGCGTGTTGTTCTTATTCCTGGTTTGTGCATCCTGGCCGCCGACCTGTGTCATGCGGCTCGTGGCGTGCGCGATTCGATTTGAGATTTGAGATCTGAGATCTCAAATCCCGGTGCTTGACGGACGAACCCGATTCAAGGCGAACTGCCACGGTCGAGCGTTTCGCACCTCACGATGACCACTCGCCGCTTGAAACTACACCGGCGCGTCCGAGTCGCCGCTGCGAAAAACGCGCTCGATCACGTCCTCGATCGGCGGGTCCTCGATCGTCAGGTCCAGCACCGGCAGCTCCGCCAGCATCCGTCCCGTCACGGCCGCGGCCTGCTCGCGCGGCACGCGCACCGCAACTTTCCGCGGCTCCTGCGTCAGCACGCCGCCGTAAACCGAGAAATCGTGGCCATTCAGATCGCGGTCGAGATCGATCGTAATCACTTTGTAGGGCGCCACGCGATCGGCCAGATCGTCGAGCGGGCCGTCGAACAACAGCTTCCCGTGATGAATGATGATGACGCGCCGGCACAGCGCCGTCACATCCGCCATGTAATGGCTCGTGAGAATGATCGTCGCGCCGGTGCGGCGGTTGTACTCCTGTATGAACGTCCGGATGCGGGCCTGCATCGTCACGTCCAGGCCGATCGTCGGTTCATCCAGAAACAGCACGGCCGGCCGATGCAGCAACGACGCGGCGATCTCGCACTTCATGCGCTCGCCCAGCGACAGGTTGCGCACCGGCTTCTTCAGCAATGGACCCAGGTCCAGCAGATCGGTCAGCTCGCCCAGCGTCCGATCGAAGTCCGATCGCGGTACGCCGAAGACCGCGGCGTGAACAAGGAACGAGTCGGCGGCCGGGATGTCCCAGTTCAGTTGCGAGCGCTGTCCCATGATCAGGCTGATGCGCCGCAGATAGTCGGGAGACCGCCGCCACGGAACTTCGCCGAGTATGGTCGCCTCGCCCGAAGTTGGATGCAGCAGGCCGCTGAGCATCTTGAGCGTGGTGGTCTTGCCGGCCCCGTTCGGCCCGAGGAATCCGACGATTTCGCCCTCCGGCACGGCGAAGCTAACATCCTTCACGGCAAGGACTTCGCGGAATTCACGGCGTACCAGGCTGCGCAGCGCAGCGCCGAGGCCCGCTTCGCGCTGAGGGACGCGAAAGAGCTTGGTTAAACGATTTACAATGATCTGTTCCGGCATGAACCGGCCGTCTATACTCTTGGGTTCAATCGGGCGCGAACGTGTCGTCTTTGTCTCACCGACCATACGAGCGCCGGCTGATCGGGCGCAGCCGCGGCCTCTCGGGCGCCATTGGATTCGACGAGTCCAGCCGACCATGCCGGCCCGCCCGCTTCGGACACCGTGTCCAAGTCGCTACGATGCGCCCTGACCGCACGGAAGCATCATACGTGAGGTTTCACTCCCATGGCACGACGAGTTCTGGGCATTCTGGTCGGCGGCGGCCCGGCGCCGGGCATCAACGGGGTCATCGAGGCGGCGACGATCGAGGCCATAAACAACCGTTTCGCCGTCGTCGGCATTTACGACGGCTTTCAGTGGCTGTCCCATCCGAACTTCGATCCGGACAAACATACCACGGCGCTGACGATTCCGCGCGTGTCGCGCATTCACTTCGGCGGCGGATCCATCCTTCGAACGGCGCGGACCACGCTGTTGGATGAACGGCGACTGGGCACCAGCATCGTCGTCGAGCCGGACACGCCGCGCGTCGAGCAGGTGCTGGCCAATGTTCGCGCAGCGGGGATCACGCACCTGATCACCATCGGCGGTGACGACACGGCGCTGTCGGCCCGTTTTGTGGACGAGGCGGCCGGCAGCTCGCTGCGCGTCGTTCACGTGCCCAAGACGATCGACAACGATCTGCCGCTGCCGGGCGACGTGCAGACGTTCGGATTTGCGACCGCGCGGCACATCGGCGCCACGATCGTGGCCAATCTGATGGAGGATGCCAAGACGACGTCGCGCTGGTATCTCGTCGTGACCATGGGGCGCAAGGCCGGATTTCTGGCGCTGGGCATCGGGAAAGCCGCCGGCGCGACGATCACACTGATTCCGGAGGAATTCCCGCAGAAGACGACGATCGCACAGATCGCCGACGTGCTGGAAGGGGCGATCATCAAGCGCCAGGGCTACGGGCGGCCCGACGGCGTGGCGGTCGTCGCCGAGGGATTGGCGTATCGGCTGGGCGATCGGGAGGAACTGGAGCGGCTGCTGAAACGCGAGGTTCCGCTGGACGCGGCCGGCCACCCGCGCCTGTCGGAAGTGCCGTTGGGTCAATTGCTCAAGGACGAGCTGACGCGGCGGTTCCGGTCGCGCGGCGATCATTCAACTTTCGTGGCGCACACGCTCGGGTATGAGCTGCGCTGCGCGCCGCCCACGCCGTTCGAGATGGATTACTGCCGCGACCTGGGCTTCGGCGCGGTGCGCATCCTGATGGGCGCCGAGGGCGAATATCCGCCGGGCGTGATGATCACGTATCAACAGGGCAACCTGAAGCCGATGGATTTCGCCCACATGATCGACCCGCAGACGCGTCGAACGCGTATCCGCCTGGTCGATCTCTGCTCGGATCACTATCGCGTCGCGCGAGCGTACATGGTACGGCTCGAAAAATCGGACCTGGAGTCGAACGAGACGACCACCAAGCTGGCGGCGCTGGCGCGCATGACGCCGGAGGAGTTTCGCCAGAAATTCCGCTCGGCGGCGTACGACCTCGACGACGGCACGGAGGGCCGCTGCGGCATCGGCTCGCGGCTGATGGGCGCGTGATCGCCCGCCGGACCGTGCCGTCCGCGCTTTGCACGCGGACGTCCCGGGCGCCGCTTCGCAAGCAACTCACGGGCGATCGTAAATCGGCTTGTCGGGCCAGCAGTCCATCCGCCAGCTCTCGCCGCGCAGGACCCAATAGCCGGGATACTGAGCGGAATTGTCGCTCTGGCCCTGTAGGAAAATCGTATCCGCGTGCCCGTCAACGAAGAGCACGTTGAAGCGGTTGTTCTTTCGATGCCAGCCCGGCGTGGTGTAAGTCGTGTCGTTCCACTTGGCGACTTCGGCCACGGCCTCTTCGAGCAGCACCGTCTCGCCGCTGGACGGCACGCGCGTCCGCACGCGCATGTAAGGTCCGTAGAAGTAGTTTGTGTATGGCGTGGCGCCCAGAAAGTCGATGTGGTTGTTCAGGCGGTAGCTGGTGCCCGTGATCTGCCAGACGTTGCGTCCCGCCCACTGCGGATCGAGGAAGTAGGGATCGAAGTTGACCGGAGCGGCGGGCACGTTCACGTCGGTCGGGCACTGGTACCACTCGAACCAGGTGTTGCGGGCGTTGCGAAAGACGTACTTGTTGAGAATGCGATTGTCGGCGACGAAATCGGGATGCGCGTAAACACCCACGCCGGTCCGCCCTCCGAATTCATATTCACCGTCGTAAATCCAGTTGATCTCGGCCCGCGGATGTATGGGCGTCGTGTACCCGCCGGGATCCTCGATGCTGTACGTGTCGAACGACTGGCCGAGCGAGCGCATGTTGGCGATGCACTTGATCTTGTGGCCCTCGGCCCGCGCGGACGACAGCGCCGGCAGCAGCACCGCGACCAGCACGGCGATGATGGCGATGACGACCAGCAGTTCGATCAGCGTGAATGCAGAAGATTGCGTTTCAGCGCGCACGGCGCGCGGCGGGCGAGCGAAGCATCGGATCATGTTGTTACTCCACCCGGATGCGAAATCACAGCCCCGACCGGCAGCGGAAGGCTCACGGTAAGGGGGCTGGAACGGCCTTGCTTGTAGCATACCATCGGGGGCCGGCTGTCCGCAATTGGCGCCCCAAGTCACTTCTCTACGAACCGTTCGGCCATGACGCACGATCCTTCGGGCATACGAACCCTGTCGTGATCCGCGCTTCGGACTGCCGCGCCGTTTGAAATGTGCCACTCTGGCAGACCAAATGTGATCGCTCACACGTCGTAAGTCGCGTTGCCGCGACCCGATAGCAACACGCGGGCGGACCGGTACGGCGCTTGCTATTCTCCCCATATCGTGACAGGCGACCGGCCTGGTGTGCACCCGCCGGTTGTCCGCCGCCGCCGCGCGACGGAGCCGCGCCGTGGTCGTTTCGTAGGTCTCAGGAGATGAGGACCCATGCTTGCGTTTTATTTCGATCCCATGTACTTCGTGTTCGTCGGACCGGCGATTCTGCTGGCGCTCTGGGCGCAGCTTCGCGTTAAATCGGCGTTCGCATCCGCCTCGCAGATCGGCAACGCGCGCAACATGAGCGGGGCCGAGGCCGCACGGCGGATTCTCCTGAACGCCGGAATCGACGACGTGGGAATTGAAGAGTCGCACGGAATGTTGTCCGACCACTACGACCCGCGGGCGCGGGTGCTGCGGCTCAGCCCGGAAGTCTATCACGGCCGGTCGCTCGCGTCGGTCGGCGTCGCCGCCCACGAAGCCGGACACGCCATTCAGCATGCCTGCAGCTACTCGATGCTTCGGCTGCGCAGCGGGCTGGTTCCGCTGGCCAGCGCCGGCGGAATGCTGTCGTGGCTGTTCATCTTCGGCGGCTTCGTACTGATGTCGGCGTCCGGCGCGCCGGGAATCGGCCAGGCGGTGCTGTTGTTGGGCATCGGGCTGTTCGGACTGACGGTGCTGTTTCAGATCGTGAACCTGCCGGTTGAGTTCGACGCCAGCCGCCGTGCGAAAGCGGTGCTCGTCGACTATGGCATCGTCTCGCCGCAGGAGCTGTCGCCGGTCAACTCCGTGCTCAGCGCCGCGGCGCTGACCTACGTAGCCGCCACGCTCTCGGCCGTGCTGACGCTGCTGTACTACCTCTATCGCGCGGGCCTGCTGGGCGGCCGGCGGGATTGATGGTCGATCTAACCGGATAAGCCCATCCGCGCGCGCCGTTGCGCCACGTGCGGCTGAACGTGATTGCGGACAATGGCCGCCACCGGAATCGTCCAGAATCTGCTTTCGCTGACACCACAGCGATGGATGACGGAGAGTCGGCCCTTCGGGCCGGTCTCCCGGCCCTCGCCAGACACGTTCTTCGGAATCGCAAAGCCCGCCGCGCGAGGGCTTGATCGAGGCGCCCGGCCGAAAGGCTTTGCTGATTTCTGAACGATTTCACACGCTGAGAGCCGATGGCTGAAGGCTAACTAAGTACAACTGTTCCCTCAATCATGCCGCAGCGCTTCGATCGGATTCAACGACGCCGCGCGGCGGGCGGGCAGAATGCCGAAGAGGATCCCCACACCGGCCGAGAACGCGAACGCCAGCAGGATCATCTCCAGCGACAGCGACGGTTCCCATCCCAGCGCCGACGACATCGCGAACGATCCAAAAACGCCGAACGCCACGCCCACCACGCCGCCGGCCGTGCTGATGGTGCAGGCCTCGATCAGAAACTGGCGATTGATGGCCCGCTGCGACGCGCCGATGGCCATGCGGATGCCGATCTCGCGCGTCCGCTCCGAGACGGCCACGAGCATGATGTTCATGATCCCGATGCCGCCGACCAGCAGGCTGACGCCCGCGATGCAGCACATCAGCAGCGTCATGACGTTCGACAGGGCGTTGGCCAGCTCGATTTTTTCCTTGAGCGTCGTCACTTCAAAGTCATCCTCCTCGGCGATGCCCAGGCGATGACGTTGCCGCAGCAGCGACTTGATCTGCTCGACGGCGATTTCCACCAGCTCATCCGACTTGGCCGATGCCAGTATGCCCGCCGGCCGCTCCTGCCCCATCACTTGTCGCAGCAGCACGTTGAGCGGAACGACCAGCGTGTTGTCCTCGTCGGTGCCCAGCGGATTGAATCCTTTCGCCGACAGCAGCCCGATGACTTTCAGCGGCACGCCCGCCACGCGAATCGTGCGGCCGACCGGGTCCTGCCCGGCGAACAGCTCGCGATTGGCGGTCTGGCCGATGAGGCACACTTTGGCCGACAGCGCCACGTCGCGAGGCTCGATCGTGCGGCCGATCTCGACCGGCCATATGCGAATGTCGGTGTAGCCCTGCGTGACGCCGGTCAACGGCACGCGCCAGTTGCTGAATTCGGTCACGGCCTGCACGGGGAACTGGTGCAGCGCGCAGGCCTGCGCGACGGCGGAACATTCCTTTTCGATGGCTTCGGCGTCGGCGACGGTGAGGCTGGTGAGCGTCCCTGCCCCGCCGCGCAGGCCGGCGCGGTTGGAGGAGCCGGTTTTGATGATGATCATGTTCCGGCCCTGCTTCTTGATGTCCTGCTCGAGGTTGCCCTTGGCGCCCTGCGTGACCGAGACGGTCATGATGACGGCGCCGACGCCCATGATGATGCCAAGCGTCGTCAGCAGCGAGCGCGTCTTGTGCCGGCGCAGCTCGCGGAGGGCCATTTTCAGGCATTCGATCCACAGGGCGAACATGGCGGCCACAGTATAGTCGAGTGCGGGCGCGGCGGAGGATTCGTCGAAACGTCGAAACGAAAGGCAAGGGAGCAGGGAACAGTAGAAAGGTACGAACGTACGAAGCCACAGCGCAGGCTGCGCCCGCAATCAGGATTGCGCGTCCATGTTGTCCGCGCCGCCCATTGGGTCCGCCCCGTCCACCGTCGCGCAACGGCGCACACGGCTGGAATCCCGCCTGCGCGGGAATGACGGCGTCATCCCGAGAACCTGACTACCGACAACGGCCTTCAGCTTATCGCTTATGGCTGGCGGTCTGCATGGCGGACCCTGCCGGCGGAGGGCTTACACTTCACGGCGCCTCATCGCTTCCCGCACCTGGCCGCGGGCCTTTTTCAGCAGCCCTTCGGCGCGCGGACGGTCGACGCCGCGATGATGCATCACGAGCGCCACTTTCACCTGCCCCCGCGCGCGCTTCAGCAGCGACGACGACGCCTCGTACGACAGGCCGGTCAACGTCGCCAGAGTGCGCGCGGCGCGATCGGTCAGCTTGCGGCAGGCGTAGCTGTTGAGGTCGACCATCAGGTTCTCGTACACCTTGCCCATCCGCACCATCGCCAGCGTCGTGACCGTGTTGAGCACCATCTTGGTCGCCAAACCGGCCTTCATCCGCGTCGAGCCGGTCAGCGCTTCCGGACCGGTCAGCACGCGGACGTCGACGTCGGCTTCCGGCCGCACGTGCCGCCGCGCCACGCACGCCAGAAACACCGTGCGCGCCCCGCGCCGGCGCGCGGCCCGCAGCGCGCCGTGAACGTAGGGCGTCGTGCCGCCCGTGGCGATGCCGAACACCACGTCTTTGCGGCCCACGCGATTCTGGCGGATGGCCGCCGCGCCGGCCGCTTCGTCGTCCTCGGCCCCTTCGACCGCGCGCACCAGCGCGCGGCGTCCGCCGGCGATGATGCCCTGCACCATCTCCGGCGGCGAGCGGAACGTCGGCGGACACTCGGCCGCGTCGAGCACGCCGAGCCGTCCGCTCGTTCCGGCGCCGACGTAGAGCAAACGCCCGCCGGCATTCCAGGCGTCGACGATCAACTCGATGGCCCGCAGGATGTCGCGCCGGGCGGCGCGGACGGCTTCGGCGGCCCGCCGGTCCTCGGCGTTGAGCAGGTCGAAGGCCTCCGCCGTCGAAAGCGTGTCGAGCCGCATCGACCCCGTCAGGCGCTGCTCGGTGAGCAGATGCCCGCGGCGCAGCGGCGGCGATCGGCGGCGTGCGGTTCGCGTCATGCGGCATTCGATACCGCCGGAGCGACGAAATTGGAAGCGCGGCCATAGCGTTCCGACCCGCGCTTGCGCCCGGCGTCCTGATGCGCGCGGGCGGCAAGCCCGTGCCACGCGACATTCCGAGCCGCGCAGCGTAAGCAAGCGGGATATGCAAGCCGGAAGGAAAATGACCCGTCCCCTCGCCCACGGGCGCCCCGGTAGGGTGGGTTGTACTCAACCCACCATTGCTCGCCCACGGGCACCCGGGTAGGGTGGGTTGTACTCAACCCACCATTGCTCGCCCACGGGCGCCCGAAGCCTGACGGCGCGCCGCATGCGCCCTGCGCGTTCGGGCGTTTGCGTCGACGACTTGGCCGCCCGATCCCGCTCGCTCACGCCTCGCGGCTCGATCGGCCGCTGCACTGGCGCTTCGCGGCTCGGATCATCCCCGGGCTTTCGCCCGGTGTCCTGATGCGCGCAGGCGGCAAGCCCGTGCCACGCGCCATTCCGAGCCGCGCAGCGTAAGCAAGCGGGATCCGCAAGCCGGAAGAGAAAGTGACCCGTCCCCTCGCGCACGTGCGCCCGGGTAGGGTGGGTTGTACTCAACCCACCATTGCTCGCCCACGGGCACCCGGGTAGGGTGGGTTGTACTCAACCCACCATTGCTCGCGCACCGGCGCCCGAAGCCTGACGGCGCGCCGCACGCGCCCCGCGCGTTCGAGTGTCGCAGTCGCGGTCTTGGCCGCCCGATCCCGCTCGCTGACGCCTCGCGGCTCGGATCGGCCGCTGCACTGTCGCTTCGCGGCTCGGATCATCCCCGGGCTTGCGCCCGGTGTCCCGATGCGCGCAGGCGGCAAGCTGGCGCCGCGCGAGTTCCATATGATGCACCGCTTCCGACCAGGACCATTAGAATGCCCCGCATGAAGCCCGGCCAGATTGATCCTGCGAAACTGCGCATCATCCTCTATCCCGATCCGCGCCTGCGCGTCCGCTGCCGGCCGGTCGAGCGCTTCGACGAACTGCTGGCCGCCGTGGCCGCTCGCATGATCGACTTGATGCACGCGGCCGAGGGCGTCGGGCTGGCCGCGCCCCAGGTCGGCCTGCCCTGGCGTCTGTTCGTCTGCCAGCCCGACAAGGAGCGTCCCCCCAGCGTGATCGTCAACCCCGTACTCGAGCACAGCGCCGCGACGATCGCCTCGCCGGAGGGCTGCTTGTCGATCCCCGAGGTGACGGTCGAGATGATCCGCGCCGCGCGGTGCGAACTGACCGCCCGCGACCTGAACGGCCGCGAGATCCGCTCCTCCGGCGACGCCCTGGCCGCGCGGGTGTGGCAGCACGAGACCGATCATCTCAACGGTCGCCTGATCATCGACCGCATGAGCGAGACGGAAAAAATCGCCAATCGCAAGAAGCTGCGGGAGCTGGAGCAGAAGTTTGAACGGGCAAAGAAGAAGCGGGTGTAAGCGCGATATTGCGACGATTGTGCCAGGTACCTCGCGACAGACAATTGATCGTCATCTTTGCCAGGAGGATTGGCTGCAACGCTCGCCAGATCAAACCAACATGCGGCGGATGTTCTCCGCCGTCACCGGCCGGATCACGCCGCGCTCGGTGATCAGGGCGGTGATGTACTCCGCCGGCGTCACGTCGAAGGCGGGGCTGTAGCAGGCCACGTCGGCCGGGGCGGTGCGGCGGCCGAAGCCGGCGCGGATTTCGTCCGGATCGCGCTGTTCGATGGGGATACGCGAACCGTCGGGAATCGACAGATCGAACGTGGAACTCGGCGCCGCCACGCAGAACGGAACGCCGTGCGCGCGGGCCAGCACCGCCACGCCATAGGTGCCGATCTTGTTCGCCACGTCGCCGTTGGCGGCGATGCGATCGGCGCCCGTGACGACGAGTTGCACGCGCCCCTCGCGCATCACCTGCGCCGCGACGCTGTCGCAGATCAGCGTCGTCTCGATGCCCGCCTGCATCAACTCCCACGCCGTCAGCCGCGCCCCTTGAAGCAGCGGACGGGTCTCGTCGACATACGCGCGAAAACGCCGGCCGGCCTCGTGCGCGGCGTACATCAGCGCCAGCGCCGTGCCGTATTCCGACGTGGCCAGCGCACCGGCGTTGCAGTGCGTCAGCACGCCGCCGCCGTCGGGGATCAACTCCATGCCGAAGCGGCCGATGGCGCGGCACATGGCGGCGTCTTCGTCGCGGATGACGTGCGCCTCGGCCAGCAGCGCTTCGCGGGCTTCATCGAGCGAATGGCCGCGCAGCGCATCGGCCCGACGACGCATCCGATCCAGCGCCCAGAAAAGATTGACCGCCGTCGGCCGCGAGCCGGCCAGGTAATCGCAGACCTCGGCGACGCGTGGCGGCCAGTCGCGCGTGGGCTTTTCCCAACCGCGGCCCAGGCCGAGGACCACGCCGTAAGCGGCCGAGACGCCGATGGCCGGCGCGCCGCGGACGGCCAGGCGGCGGATGGCGTCGAACAGCGTGGGCAGATCGCGACAGGCAATCCAGCGGAGTTCGCCGGGCAGCAGCGTCTGGTCGATCAGTTCGAGGCAGCCGTCGGTACCGCCGATCCAGCGCAGCGGACGGAGCGGTTCGGCGGCGGGGGTGCGAGTGGCGTTCATCGGTGCAGTATAGATGCGCGCGTCACTCAGAGCCGCATGTACAAGGGCTGCGGTCATTGTGCGCTGTGAGGTTGACCCCGGCGATTGTGCATGGGGCTTGGATCATCGTGTGGGCGGTGTTTCAGAGATTGGCATGGCGGACCCGACGCCTGGGGCGCGATCCGCCTCGGCGTTGCGTCGCGCGCGCAGCGCTTCCAGGTGTTCATAAAGAATGTGCGCTTTCGAAAACCCCACCGCGATGCGCGGCGGCGCGACGCCGGGGCGGCCGTGGTAGTCCGATCCGCCGGTCAGCGCCAGATCCAGCCGCCGGGCGGCTTCGACGCACCAGCGAGTGTCGCGCGGTTGATGATCGGGGTGATACGCTTCGACGGCGTCGAGTCCGAGGTCCTTCAGGCGGGCCAGCAGCGTCTCGAGTTCGCGCTGCGCGCCGCAGTGCAGATGCGAGGGATGAGCCAGCGAAGCCACGCCGCCCGCTGCGTGAATCAACGCCAGCGCCTCGCGTGCCGACAACGTACGGCGCGCCACGTAGGCCGCACTCCCGCGGGCCAGCAGCCGGTCGAATGCCGCGCGAAACGACGGCACGTAACCCGCGCGGACCAACGCCAGGGCGATGTGCGGCCGGCCGAGAACATGGGCGGTTCCGCGATCGCGCTCGATGGCGTCGCGCAGTTCCGGATCGTTGCGCATGTCCATACCCAGGGCGGCCAGACGATCAAGAATCGCGGCGTTGCGCTCCCGCCGCCAGCGGATGATCCGATCGAGCGCCTGGTGCAATTCCTGACAATCCGGGTCGATGAAATAGCCCAGCAGATGCAGTGTGTGCGGCTCGAAGCGGGCCGACAACTCGATGCCCGGCACAAACTCCATACCCGCTTCCGCCGCCGCGCGGGCCGCTTCGGCGAGGCCGGTCGTCGTGTCGTGATCGGTCAGCGCCACCGCCGACAGCCGCCGGGCGGCGGCCAGGCGCATCAACTCGGCCGGCGGATGAACGCCATCGGAGGCGGTCGAGTGCATGTGCAGATCGATGAAGCGGCGGGGATCGGACACGATGGATATCTTCGGTGCTCGTTGCCGAAAGTGAAAGCGGCGCGTGGCACGGCCGGGGCCTTGCGCGATTCGATCCCGCGATTCGGCCCGGCCCGAGCCGCCAGCGCCAACGCCGCGGCTGATCCGAGCCGCGAAGCGTAAGCGAGCGGCCAATCCGAGCCGCGAAACGTAAGCGAGCGGGATCGGGCGGCCAAGACGTCGACGCGGACGCCCGAACGCGCAAAGCGCATGCGGCGCGCCGTCAGGCTTCGGGCGCCGGTGCGCGAGCAATGGTGGGTTGAGTACAATCCACCCTACCCGGGCACACGTGCGCGAGGGGCCGGGTCATTTCCCTTCCGGCTTGCATATCCCGCTTGCTTACGCTGCGCGGCTCGGATCAATTCGCGTGGCGCCAGCTTACAGATCGCGTGCGATGGACACTGACGCATTCGCAGAAAGGAATTCCCCGAACGCGCTCGATCGTGTCTCGTTGCGCCGCCGAGTCAGATCTCCGCCGCCTCCGCGTCTTCGGCCTGGGCCGCGTTGCGGCCGGCCGGATGCGGCGGTCCGATGATGCCGCGCTTGCTCGGCGCGCGAATGAACTCGAGGATGGCCCGGCCGGTGTTCGTTTTCACCTGCTCCGCCAGCGCCTCGACCGCTCGACCGAAAGTCATCCCCGAGCGGTAGAGCGTGCGATAGCTCAGCTTCACTTCGGCGATTTCCTCGCGATTGAACTTGCCCGATCGCTTCAGCCCGACGGCGTTGTAACCGACGCACTCGCTTTCGCCCAGCGCCATGAAGTACGGCGGCGTGTCCTTCGTGATCCGCGTGCCCCCGCCGACCATCACGTAAGAACCGATGCGCACGAACTGATGCACCAGCGAATACCCGCTGATGATGGCGCAGTCGCCGATGATGACGTGCCCCGACAGGCCCGTGCAGTTGTAAACCTTCACTTCGTCGCCCAGCTCGCAGTTATGCCCCACGTGCGAGTAGCCCAGCAGAAAGCACCGCTTGCCGATCGTCGTCCACGATTCCGGCTGCGTCCCGCGATGAACGCTCGCGAATTCGCGGATGATCGTCCCGTCACCGACGCGGCAGTAGGACCGCTCGCCGCTGAAATGAAAGTCCTGCGGCACGTGGCCGACGACCGCGCCGGGGTGAATCTGGCAATCCGCCCCGATCTCGGTCCAGCCGGCCAGAAAGGCGTTGGGAAAGACCTTCGTCCGCGGTCCGACTCGGACCTGACCCTCGATCGTCACATACGGGCCGATGTCCGCGGTCGCGTCGATCTCCGCGTGGCGGTCAATGATGGCCGTGGGATGAATGGGCATTCGATCAGCGTAGCGGCCGGCGGCAATCGCGCCAATTCGCACGTGCGACGGGGGCTGTGCCGGGGCGGTTGCATCCGCCGGGGAATGGGTTATAGTCCCAGCCGTTTATAAGGCCGAGCCACGGTTGGCGTTCGTCCCACGAGCAAGGAATGCCGCCATGACGCACAGGCGGCGGGGGGGCCTGCCGCGATGGGATTGTTCGCGCGCGTTCGTTCGTCGCGGCGGCGCCGAACCGGTATTCAACGGACGCACGCCAATCGCAATCGAGAGGGCGAGTCCTTTTCTTCAGCACGCAAGGAGCAACGTCGTATGATTCAGATCGACTCCATCCGCGCCAGGGTGTTCGTTTCGGCCGCCGCGGCCGTGTTCGCGTTCGCGGCGACGTCCGCACAGGCGACGCCGACGCCACTGTATGCCACGCAGGATCCGACCGTTCCCAGCTCGTTCACGCTCGACTTCGGCGACGAGTTCGGACCGCGCACCGCCAACATCACGACGACGAACTACACGCTTGAAATCGACTCGCCGGCCGGGGAAGCCGCCTTCGTCGACTACTTCCAGACGGTCGAGCCGCTGATTCTTCCCGGCGGCTTCAGCACGGGCGACATCACCGTGCGCGTCGTGCCGGGGTCGTCCAGCGGTGTGTACGACGGCATTACCGGCGAGTTCTCCACGAGTGAGTTTTACGAGGTGTCATTCACCGGCGATCTGAGCATGTTCGGGCTTGAGTCGCCGGTCTATCTGCCCAGCACGTCGCAGGGCCAGATCAACTACCTGTCGCCGCATGCGGGGACGATCAGCATGGCGTGGAGCGGCCAGGGCGTGTTGATGGACCCGAGCGATCCCGACAATCAGCTTGTTTTTACCTACACCTGCGCGGTCAACACGACATTCATCCCCGAGCCGGCGAGCCTGGCGCTGCTGGCGGCGGGGGGGTTGGCGCTGTTGCGGCGAAGGCGATGACGTAAAGTCGTTCGTGTCGATATTCGACGGTGGAGTTGCCCACTGGGCAATACGGTTGTCTACGATTGATGCGGAAGGAAGGCGGAGAGGCGCTCGCCCAGTTGGAGTCGGTCTGCCCACTCGCGCAGGTACGCCAGGTCAAGATCGGTGCAAATACCGAGGATTTCTTCAATATCGGCCTGGTCCTTTGGTCGATGAGCGATGAGTTTCAGCAGAATGATGTCCTCGGGCCTCATGACGCGCAACGCTCTTCGCGCGATTGTTGTGTTTCGAGCACGCGACAGGGCCGAACGGAGAAAATCGTCCAGAGCCACGAACAAGTCCGTGTGCCATACGTGGCGATCGAGAAAGCGATTGACCTTGGCTTTTTGGAACCCTCCGTCGATGTCGAGAAAACCGGTGCGATGCTCCGACGGCACGTCGAATCCCGCGTCCTCAAGCGCGTCGAAGAGTTCTTGCAGTCCTTCTGCATCAGCTGCGACGGCAATGTCGGCATCGAACGTCGGACGCGGCAGGCCCCAGGCCCGCGCGGCGAATCCGCCCATGACCGCATAGGGAATGCCAAGTCGCTCAATGACCGAGATCGTTTCCAAGAGAACCTGCTGAATGGGCACGTCCAACAGCGAAACCTCCGCAGATGCTCCAGGATGATCGCATCGGCGCGGTCGTGTTGCTCGCTGTCCCACGCCAGGCGGCGTTCGCGTTCTTCTTCCGGCAGCTCCCTCAACATGCTCCACGCCAGGCTCATCAGCGCCTCGACCTGCTCCCAGCGCTCTTCCGGCGTCATGCGGCGATAGGCTTCGATCTGTTCCTGGCTCAGCATGACGAGATGATATTAACCGACCGCGCGATAAAGCAACGTGAACGCCTCACTCCGCCAGCATGGCCGTCATCCGCTCGGCCCGTCGTGCCACTGCACTGCGCGGATTGGTGCGCTGGCGGCGGATGAACCGCGCCACGTCGGGCCGGCGGCAGACGTCGTCGCCCAACTGTGCAAACGCGTTCAGCGCCTCGCCGATCGCCACGTTGCGGCATTCCGGCGTCGCGTAGCGGGCGCGCTCGACGCCCAGCACGGCGGGAACGATCCGGTCCAGCAGATCCGGCCGGGCGCGGCCGATGTGTGCAGTGCCCTGAATGGCGTTGGCCGCGCTGATGAGATTGTCGCCGTCGATGAACGCCAGGTACCGGTCGAGCACGGCATCGAGCCTGTGTCCCGAATCGGCGGCGGCCATCATCGCGAGCAGCCGCATCGCGTTCCAGCAGACGATCTTGCTGTCGCTCTCGAGCAACGCCGCGACGGCGTCGAAGTGCGAACAAACGCGCTTCGGGTCCTTCGCGGCGGTGGCGCACAGCGCCTTGCCGGCGGCGAACCGAGCCGTGCCGGTCGGAGCGGCCATTGTCGCCACCGCTGTCAACACGCGCGCTTCGGGGAGCGCACGAACGGGCCGTTTCTTCACGATACGCCGGCGTGATTTCGTGGGGCGACGTTTGGGCGGCATAGAGCCTCCACGGCGAGCGTGACGGGCAAGCAACGGGAATTGTCGACGCGCCGCGACTTGCCGTCAACGACGGCCGCCGCCTGGCGACTCCAATGAGCACGACCCCGGCTGCGCATGACTGGTCATCGCGCCACTCGCGCGGCTCGCGGCGTTTTTTTTGACCTGCGTTCGCGCGGCCGATACACTGCCAGCGCCGCAATTTCATCTTCACGGGAGAGTGTTTCATGCTCCTGAAAAAGATCCTCTGCCCGACCGACTATTCCGACCTGTCGGCCCTCGCGATCGCTTACGCGCGCTCATTCGCCGACACTTATCGCGCCGAGCTGCATTTGTTGCACGTTGTCGACGAGGCCTATCAATACTGGATGGCACTCGGCCCCAACAGCCTGCCGATCGGCCCCTCCGACGCCGAACTGGTCGAGGCCGCCCGACAGGGCATGAAGACCTTCGTCGAAAAGCACCTGGCCGACGCGACCACACCGTGCCTCACCGAAGTGCGCCTCGGCCGCCCCTATCTCGAAATCATGAAATACGCCGACGAAATCGGCGCGGACCTCATCATCATGGGCACGCACGGCCGCTCGGGCCTGACGCACATGCTGCTGGGTTCGGTGACCGACAAAGTCGTCCGCAAGTCGCACTGCGCGGTGCTGACCGTCCGGCCGCCGGCGGAGTCGACCGAGGCGTCGTAAAGAGTCGCGAAAAACTCACTCGTGCGATCGGTCGTGCTTCGCGCGTGACGAGACTCAACATGGCCAGGCCCTCGCGGCCATGCTCTTCGGAATCGCCGGACCCGACTTTCGCGAGGGCCATGCCACCCGCCGGGGCAAATGGTGTGGCCTATCTCGCACGATTCCTGAGGGTTTGATGAGTGCGTTTCACCACATGGCCTCCTTTTCGCCGCGCACTGCCGCTCGTCGCCGCCGCCGGACTCGCGACGTTTTCCATCGGCGGATGGCTGCTCGGCGGACCGGCCGGCGGCTTCCGCATCTGGCAGGCGCTGTACGTCGCCGGCGCCATCGGCTATTTCGCGCTGCTGGCATGGTGTGCGTCGCGACGTCACGTCGCCTGGGGGTTGATCTTCCTGGCGGCGGTGGCGGTTCGCGTGCCGCTGCTGGCCACGCCGCCTGACTCCGACTGCTATCGCTACGTGTGGGAGGGGCGAATTCAGCGGCTGGGCCTCAATCCGTTCGAGGTCGCGCCGGACGATCCGCGGCTGATCCCGTGGCGCGACGTCGTCTGGGAGCGCATCGAAAAGAAGCACTATCCGACAATCTATCCCCCCCTGGCGCAGTTGGTCTTTTCGTTCGTCGCCGCGCGCTGGTACGACCCGAAGGCAATGCAGATCACGGCGTGCGCATTCGATCTGCTCGTCGTTGGGCTGCTGATGTCGACGCTTCGTGCACTGCGCCGGCCGGCGTGGTGGTCGGCCTATTACGCCTTCTCGCCGATCGTGCTGGCCTCGTTCGCGCACGCCGGGCATATCGATGCATTGATGCTCGCGCTGCTCGTGCTGTTTGTTCGTGCACTCGTGGAAATAAGGAAGCAACGAAGCGACGCAGCGACTCTCGCGCAAACCCCGGAACGACCAGGGCAAGCGACGACCGGCCGCGTCCCCGCGAGCATGCCGGAAGCACGGGCGAACGCCGCCGCGCTGTCGGCGGGCCTGTTCCTCGGCGTCGCGGTGCTGGCCAAGACCGTGCCGGCCATCCTCGCCGCGGTCCTGTGGCGGCGCAGGCGGCTGGGGATTGTCGTCGCGGCGGCAATCGTCATTCTGGGCTATCTGCCCTTCGCCGACGCCGGTCGCGGACTGTTTTTCACGCTTTTCGACTTCCCCCGGCAGGATCGTTTCAACGGCCCGCTCGATCTGCTGCTGGGCGACTCGCTGCGCCTGCGCGTGCGTAACGCCATCGCCCTGCTCATCCTCGCCGCACTGACGTTGCTCGTGCTGATTCGACCGCGGCGTGTCGAGCAGGATGCCCGGCGACTGCTGAGCGGCGTGGTGCTGCTGTTGCCGATCGTCCATTACTGGTACGTCACGTGGCCGCTGACGTTGCTGGCACTGCTGCCGAGCCGTCCCCTTTCGTGGCTGGGGCTGACCGCGAGCATGGTGATCTACTGGAACGCGCCACATTCATACGCGACGGGCGGCGCCTGGGGACTCTCCTGGCGGGAGACGGCGGCGGTGTGGGCGCCGTTTTTCGTGCTGTGGGCGGCAGAGTTGACTTTCAGCTTGGCCAAGCGCCGGGGTCAACCGGCATGAATCATCCGGGCGAAGTTCAAGGCCGCGCGCGGGAATGGCTCGAACGAATCACCACCCGTGACGCATGAGAAAATCGAACATGGCCAATCCCTGCGCGGTTCCTGACGCGCCGAACCACCCGACCGTCTCATGCGATCTGAGCGTGGCCGTGCTCGATCGCCATCGCCAAACCATCGAACAGCAGTTTCTCACTGACGTTTTGCGCGATGTGCGTTTCGGCCGTTGCCAGCGCCCGGATCGCGCCCGAGATGGCCTGTGGTCCCATACGACGGGCGATGCGCTGCAACGCCGCCGCGTCGGTCGGATGCGCGATGGGCGGTTGTCCGACCGCGGTCCGCAAGACGTCGCGCAGTGCGCATCCGATCATCGACAGCACAAGCTGCTGGGCGGCGCGATTCGCGGCGCCTTCGCTGCCTTCGTCTTCAACCGAAACGGCGCCCTGTTTGAGCAGCGCTTTGCCCAGGTCCTGGAACTCCCTGCTGGCCGCCAGCGGATCGTCACTCGCCCTCTCAATCAGCTCCAACACCTGCTGCCGGTTTGCCGACAGCCCCCCGCCGGCCAGCTTCATCGCCATGCCGAGCCGCCCCTCCGCCAGTCCGACGATGTAGGCCGCATCCGCCTCCGGCAAGCTTGCCTCTTTCCTCAGCCGCGAATGCACGAACTCGTCCGGCAACCGGTGAAACTCGATCGTCTGGCAGCGCGAGCGGATCGTCGGCAATATCTGCTCGGGCGTCTGCGTCAGCAGAATCAGATAGCTGCGCGGCGGCGGCTCTTCGAGCGTCTTCAGCAGCGAGTTGCCCCCGCCGGCCCGCAGGCGTTCGGCCTTCTCGATGATGAACACCTTGGCCCGCCCGCGAACCGGCGCATGGCCGATGGCATCGACGACGAACATGCGGATCACGTCGACGCTGAAGTCGCGCGCCTGTTGGTCGCGGATTCGCTTGTCGGGGTGCAGCTTGTTCAGCGCGCGATAGATCAAGTGCAGATCGAGATGCGTGCCCGCCTCGACGGCGACGCAGTCGTCGCACTTTCCGCAGGCGTCGTCGGCCGCGTTCGGGCAAAGCAGCCGCCGCGCCAGCCGAATCGCCGTCATGCCCTTGCCGACGCCGTCGGGCCCGGCGAACAGATAGGCGTGCGGCATGCGCCCGCTGCGCAGAGCGCGGTCGATGCGCGACAAGGCGTCTTCCTGATGCTGCACGTCGGTCCACTTCATGAGATTGCTCGTACGACGATTCTCCGACACTTCAGCGATGGATGGTTGAAAGCCGGCCCTTCGGTCCGGTTCCCCCGCTTGCGCGGGGGTTCTGATCCGGCGCCGACTTGGTTCCGGCGCCGCGGCCTACTCGAGCCCAGCGGTGCTCAACACGCTGTCCAGCGCTTCCAGCACCCGTTGATGCACGACTTCTACGTCGGCCGTGCCATCCACGACGCGCACCGGCCGCGGATAAACGTTACCCAGTTCCGTAAACAGCGTGCGCACGCGGCGATGAAACGCCAGAGGCCGCGCTTCCATCGCATCGACGTGCGCGTCGTGGAAGATCATCCGCTGACCGTTCTCTCGCACGCTCGACCGCCCCGCCCCCACCGGCCGGCCGGTACGCTGAAAGCCCAGCTCCGGCGGCACGTCGACGACGATCGTCACATCCGGCCACGTCCGCCCGATGGCGAACCGCGCCAGCTCGATGATTTGGCCCATGTCGTAACCCGCCGCTCCCTGATAGGCGCACGTCGCCGAGACGAACCGATCGCAGATCACCGCCTCTCCGCGGCGCAGCGCCGGCTCGATGACGCGGCCCACGAGCTGCGCCCGCGACGCCATGAACAGCAGCGTCTCGCAGCGCACGTCCATTTCCGAAAGATCGAAATCGAGCAGCACGTGGCGGATGCGGTCGCCGATGGGCGTTCCGCCTGGGTCCTTGGCGCGCGCCACCGGCACGCCGTGCCCATCGAGCAGCCGTACGACGCGCTCGATCTGCGTGCTCTTGCCACCGCCGTCCGGGCCGTCGAACACGATGAACTTGCCGCGCAGGCGTTCGGGCAGGGGAACCATCAGCGGGCGCTCCGGCGGCGGTCGGCGATGGTGGAATAGACGTCGCCCGCGTTGTAACTGGATCGGACGAACGGCCCCGATGCGACGGAGGCGAATCCCATCGCCCGCGCCTCGGCCGCAATCTCATCGAATTCGGCCGGCTCGTAATAGCGAACGACCGGCAGGTGTTGCGGCGTCGGTCGCAGGTACTGGCCGACCGTCAGGATGTCGACGTCGTGCGCCCGCAGATCGCGCAGCGTCTGTGTCAGCTCGTCCCGCGTTTCGCCCAGGCCGACCATGATGCCGCTCTTGGTGTAGGCGTCGGGCAGCCGCCGGCGGACCTTGGTGAATACTTCCAGCGACTGGGCATAGCGCGCGTGCCGGCTGCGGACCGTCGGCGTCAACCGCTCGACCGTCTCGACGTTGTGGTTGTAGATGTCGGGGCGGGCGTCGCAAAGCGTGTCGAGGCAGTCGTCGCGCGCGTGGAAATCGGCCGGCAGCACCTCGATTGCCGTATCGGGCGCGGCCTCGCGTATGGCGCGAACGCAGGCCGCGAAATGTCCGGCGCCTTCGTCGTCGAGATCATCGCGCGCCACGGCCGTGATCACGACGTGTCGCAAACCCAGCGCCGCAACGGCCTGGGCCAGGCGGGCAGGTTCGTCGGGTTCCGGAGGTCGCGGCGGGGCCGTTGTGACGGCGCAGAAGCCGCATTTGCGCGTGCAGTGGTCGCCCAGGATCATGAACGTCGCGTGCCGGTGCGACCAGCATTCGTTGAGATTGGGGCAGCGGGCCTCTTCGCAGACGGTGGCCACACCGCTTCGCGACACGATCTCACGCGTGCGCAGCAGCGCTTCGCCGCTGTGCAGCGATTTTCGCAGCCAGGGCGGCAGGCGACGACCCGAGGGCTTCGGTGGATCGAGCACGTTCAAGTGCATCCCGTCCAGTATAGGGCCGGGCGCGCGGTTGCGCAAGGAGCGTGGTGGGCCGCCAAGTTGGTCCGAGCCGCAATCGCCGGCGCTGCGGTTATTCCCCATTGCGGTGTTGACCCCGGCGCTGGCGCTTGGGGCTTGGATCAGGGAACCTCCCGCAACCCGGCGTGGCGCCCGGCCCGCGCGCCGCCCGCCCGATGGGCCGCTCTGCTACAACCCCGCGCGGATTTGCGGCTCGAAATGGGCGGCGTCCAGTAGGCAGTTTTCCACCGCAGGCAGCGCCCAGTTGTCCTGGTTGACGAAGAAGATGCGATCCTCGATCGGCCGCCGCAGGGCGTCCGCGACGCCGTTGGCGATCGTCCCCGGCAGCGGCACAGGCATGGCGTGACCCCAGCGCGTCAGGCGCACCTGTCGCACCGCGGAATGCGGTACGCTGAGCAGGTCAAGCATCTTGCGAATCTGCGGCACGATGGCCGTCGCGTAGTTGTTCCAAGATTCAGGCACGATCAGGTCGAACCGCCCGCTCGGATAGGGCAGCGGCCAGTAGAGCGTCAGTACGCCGCGCGGCACGTTCTGCCGCCGTGCATAGTGGCCGCTGAGCATGTCGGTGACGCGCGACCAGGCTTCAGCCTCGTCCGAGCTGGTCGGGTACTGGCCGTTTCCCAGCAGGAATATGTCGTAGAAATCCAGTGCGACCGGCGCCTCCAACAGCACGTTGGCGACGACGTACGCCCGGAACGGAACTCCGTTCATCGCGTTCCACTTCTCGGGGTCAAGCTGCGCCAGGTCCTGCACGACGTGCTTGGCCACGTGCTTCGGGCAGCACATCACCACGCGCCGCGCCAGCAGCGAGCGGAAGCCGCCCTGGCAGTCGCGCCACGTCACCTGGATGCGATCGTTCGGCCTCAGCCGCACATCGACCACGCGGCAGCCCGCTCGCAGCAACCGCCGCGCGCCGCCGGCCGGCTGTCCCTGGTCGATGGCCGCCAGCCGTTCCCACATCCGCGTCGCCAGATACGAATTGCCGCCGGGAAACACCCATCGCCCGTATTCCTCCGCGGCGATGAAGTTCCAGCCGGCCGCCGCGGAAAGTTCCTCCCAGCCGGCGCCGAACGACGAATAGCAGTAGGACTGGATTCCGGCGGCGAGCAATGGCGGGGCTGTCATGCCCATCTGGTCTTCGATGTCCTCCTTCAGCGTGCGGTTGTCCAGCGCGAGAATCCAGGTGTTGTCCTCGCCGGGCGGCAGCGGGATTTCCGGATAGCTTTCCTCAGCCATGTAGGCGACCACTTCGGCGTAACGCTGGAACGCCAACTGCTCCTCGGGTGACAGGCCGGCGCCGGTCCAGAAGTCGAAACGAATCTGATCGTTCAGCTCCATCGGATCGTCGCCTTCGCTCAGCCGGTACGCCTGATCCAGACGCAGTTCACGATACAACTGATCGAGAAAGTCGCCCTCGTCCGGAACGATGATGTAAGCGCCGCCGAGCGAATAGCGCGTGTCCGCCCAGACCTCGCCCTGCGACGTGCCGCCGCAGCGCTCGTGCAGCTCGAACAGCACCGGCCGCCATCGTCGCAGCAAATAGGCCGTCGCCAGTCCCGAGATGCCGCCGCCGACGATGGCGATGTCGACTTCTTCGGTCGGTTCGGGCGGCTGGCCTTCGGGTGGAAAGGCGTTTTCGACCGAGTGGAACGGAATCGCCCCGTCAGGGAACGAGTCGCCGAACCAGCCGTCGGCGAACGGCATACCGTCGACCGTGACGGACGCCGGATGGCGCGGGATGCGCAAAATCGGAATGGAATCGCGCATCGGAACGCACCCGGGATCATTCGGGCCGACCCTCGGGAGTCCCCAACCGCGCCGCGCTAGCAAGCCGAGCGTGAACGCACCGAGACCGCCCTTGATGAAACTGCGTCGTGATGGCATGGGTTTTCCTCCGCGCGGACGGGTCGCGGGCAGGCTTACAGTATAATCAATCACGCCGGGCGCGGGGAAGTGGCCGGGGAATCTCGCATTGATCGACTCACACTGTCATCTTACTTATGAGCCGCTGCTGTGTCAGATCGACGCCATCTTGGCGCGCGCGGCCGCGGCCGGCGTGCGCGGTTGTGTCACGGTCGGGACCAGCATTGACGATATCGGCCGTGCCATCGAGCTGGCGGCAACGCGCGGCGGCGGCGACGTGCGCATCTGGCCCACCGCCGGCGTGCATCCGCACGAGGCGGGGAAGGTCGAAGCCGCATGGGACGGCCGACTCGAATCGCTGGCGCGTCGGGCGGACATCGTCGCGGTGGGTGAAACGGGGCTGGACTATCACTACGACTTCGCCGAACGCGGCGTGCAGCGGCGGGTCTTTCAGCGCGAACTGGAAATCGCCGTCGAAGCGAACAAGCCGGTGATCATCCACTGTCGCGAGGCGCATGCCGATACGCTCGATGTCCTGCGCGGCTTTCCGTCGCCGCAGCGCGTCGTGTTTCACTGTTTCACCGGTACGCCGGCCGAAGCCGGGGAAATCCTGTCGCGCGGCCACTGGATTTCGCTGACCGGCGTCGTCACGTTCAAGAAGTCCGACGCCCTGCGTGAAGTCGCGCGGATGATTCCGGCCGGGCGGCTGATGGTCGAGACCGACAGCCCGTATCTTTCACCGGAACCGCTGCGCAGCGCTCGTCCGAACGAACCGGCCCACGTCATGCACACGGCCCGCTGCATCGCCGCGGTGCGCGGCACGACGCTCGAAGCACTGGACGAACTGACGACCGCCAACGCCGCACGATTCTTCGGTCTGACTCTCTGATGTGCCGGCGCCTCGCCGGAGCGCCTGCCCCGCACCGTTCTGATCCGAACCGCGACCACCGCATGAACCGAACCGCGACCGTGAGGGAGCGGCAGAGAACCGTTCGCTTTCGCCACACGCCTCTTCAACGCGACGACCCCGCGCCTGCCGTGCGCAGCTCGCCCGAATCCGACGCTGGCGGCTCGCAGGGTTCGGCCGATCGCCGCGGCTCGGCCTGCAAGACCGCCTCCATCGCGCGGCTGCGCAGGCGGTTCTGCACACGCAGCACGATCCCCGCGCCGGCCACACCCACCGAGCCGGCGATCCACTGCGCGGCCGTCAGTTGCTCGTCAAAGAACAACCACGATGCCGCGGCGGTCATGAAGGGTTGCAGCAGCAGCACGCCCGAAGCAACCGAGACGCCCAGCCGCGCTATGCTTGCGTAATAGAACACGTGCCCCAGCGCAATGCCCGCCAGCGCGGAAATCACCAGCATCACCCACTGCCAGCTCGACAGGTCGAAGGCGCGTCCGCCGGCGCGCTCGCCGAACAACAGCATCAGCACGATCAGCGCCGCGGACGTATAGACGCTGATCGCGGCGAACGATTTCATCGACGAATAGGGCCTCATGCACTTCCGCACGGCCACGGCGTAGCAGCCGAACAGCGCGCCCGATACGACGCCGCTGAGAATGCCCCACGCGCTGGCCCCCGCCGGGCGCTCCTGGCCGAGAAAGATGGCGCCGAACGAGCCGACGATCACGAGCAGCGTTCCGCTCCAGTAGCCGCCCGTGCGCAGCAGGGCGCGCTCGTCGGGAAACAAAACGAAGGCGCCGATTGTGACCGAGACGATCTGCACGCGCAGCAGAAACGTCAGCAGCCCCGGATCGACGTCGAGATACAGCACCCAGGCGAACGCGACCTGTCCGACCACGTTGAAGACACTGGGCCAGATCGCGGCGCGCCACAGGCCGGCGTCGGGCGAATCCGCGGCGGCGATGTTTGCGCCGGCACGTGGCGTGCGCTCTGCGACGACAAGTCGGCCGCGTGCGAGGCTGTCCCGATTACCTCGTGTGCGCAGCAGCACCGGCAGCCAGAACAGGGCCGCAATGGCGTAGCGCCAGCCGTTGGAGGTCCAGGCATCGATGAAGTTGACGAAGTACTTGAGGAACAGCGGCGAGCTGGCCCAGCCGATGAGCGTCAGCGCCAACAGCATCAGCCCGGTCATGCGTTCGCGGCCATCAATGGATCGGGGCATTGGGGGTCATTGTAGCGCTGCTCTAAAATGCAAGGCACGAAGGCACGGAGGCACGAAGGGAAAGCAGCCAGTCGAAACGCACAAGGCGGCCATTAGCTGCAACCAAGTCTCGGCGCGCGTTTTCAGCGTGTGTACCGCTCGCGTTGCGAACTCGATTGGCTTCGTGGTTGCGTTTTCAACCTGCAAAGGTTTGCGGACATTAGCCGGCGTTTGAGACCGCAGGCCGACACCGCCGGTCGTCGTCGCACCGTCCGATTGCACGCTGAAAGGGTGACAGCATCGTTCGTCAACGACATGCGTAGCGGCGGTGGGGCGCCGGTGGACCTGTCCGTCCGTCACCCCCGCGAAGTCGGGGGTCAAGCACTTCCGGACGTCGTTGGATTCCCGCTTGCGCGCGAATGACGGCATGACGTTGAATGCTGAATGCCGTTAGCTGAAAGCTGACGGCTGATGGCTGCCGGTTTGCACAGCAAACCCTACTGAAGGCCGACGACGATTCGCATATCATCTGGCACTCGTTCATTCAACGGTCGGCGCGATCCACATCGACGCCATGCGATCACCGGAGCGGCGAATGGCGACATGGCTGCTCAGCACGTTCGTTCTCGCGGCGCTCGCGCCGTGGCTGCATCGGTTGCTGCGCGCGGCGACGCCGTGGGTGCTGGCGACCTACGCCGCGGCGATGGCCGTTCATCTGGCCACGTGGGCGCCGCAGGTCGCCGACGGCGCGACGCCGCGCGTCGCGTGGACCTGGGCCGCCGCGCTGGGGATTGAATTCTCTCTGCGCCTCGACGGCTGGGGGCTGCTGATGGCGATCGTCATCAGCGGCGTCGGCGCGACGATTCTGCTCTACGGCGGCGGATATCTCGCCGGCGACCGGCGGCTCGGTTCCTTCTACATGTTCCTTCTGCTGTTCATGGGGTCGATGCTGGGCGTCGCCCTGGCCGACAACCTGCTGCTGATGTTCGTCTTCTGGGAGCTGACGAGCCTCAGTTCTTATCTGCTGATCGGCTTTGACCACGAGCGCCCGGCGGCTCGCGCGGCCGCGCTTCAGGCGCTGCTGGTCACCGGCCTGGGCGGACTGGCGCTGCTGGCCGCGGTCGTGCTGATGGGCGTCGCCGGCGGTAGCTACGAATTCTCGTCGCTGTTGTCGCGCGGCGACGCGATCCGCGGCCATGCGTCGTATCCGGCGATCATCGTCCTGGTCCTGCTGGGAGCGTTCACGAAGTCGGCGCAGTTTCCGTTCCACTTCTGGCTGCCCAACGCGATGCAAGCCCCCACGCCCGTCAGCGCCTATCTGCACTCGGCCACGATGGTCAAGGCGGGCGTGTTCCTCCTGGCGCGGCTGACGCCGATCCTCGGCGGCACAGCGGCGTGGCAGGTTCCGCTCATGCTCGCCGGCGGGGCGACGATGCTGCTTGGCGCCGTGATGGCCCTGGGAAGCGACACGCTCAAGCGGATTCTCGCCTACTCCACCGTCAGCGTGCTGGGAACGCTGACGATGCTCATCGGCGTCGGCACGCCCGCCGCGCTGCATGCCGCCGTCGTGATGCTGCTGGCGCACGCGCTCTACAAGGGCGCCTTGTTCATGATCGCCGGCGCGGTATCGCACGCCACGCACGAATACGAACCTGAGCGATTGGGCGGCCTGGCGCGGATCATGCCCTGGACCGCGACGTCCGCGGGGCTGGCGGCGCTGTCGATGTGCGGCCTGCCGCCGGCGTTCGGATTCATCGCCAAGGAAGCGTTCTACGAGTCGACGCTGGGCGCGTCCGGATGGTCGACGTGGCTGACATCCGCCGCCGTTCTGGGAAACGTCTTGCTGTTTGCGGTGGCGTTGCGAGTCGGCGTGATGCCGTTTACCGCGCGCGCGACGCAGGCGACGACCGACGCGCATGAAGTGAGCCTGACACTCTGGCTCGGGCCGGCGCTGCTCGCCGCAATCGGAATTCTCATCGGCCTGTCGCCGGCCGTATGCGACGCAAGGCTCGTCGTTCCCGCGGGGGCGGCCATCGGCGCGGGAGAAACGCCGCCCAGGCTGGCGCTTTGGCATGGCGTCGGACCGGCGCTGTACCTCAGCGGACTCACGGTGGCCGTCGGCTGTGCGGCGTTTGCGATGCGACGCGCCGCGCGGCTGGCCGGCATCGCGCTGCGCAAGCCGGCCGCATGGGGTCCCGAGTCGTGGTATCACGGCTGCGTGGCCGGCATGAACGCCGTGGCGACGTGGCAGACGCGCGTGCTCCAGAACGGCTACCTGCGCGTCTATCTGTGGACGACCCTGGTGACGGCGGTCGGACTGGTCGGCTACGCGCTGCTGCGCGGGGCGGACCTCACGGACCTGCCGTTGTCGTGGGACCTGCACGCCGGCGAGACGGTGGTCTGCGCGCTGATTCTGCTGGCGACGGCGGCGGCCGTGCGGGCGCGGGCGCGGCTGGCGGCGATCGCGCTGCTGGGCGCGGTGGGGTACGGCGTGGCGCTGATTTTCGTGTTTTTCGGCGCGCCCGATCTGGCGATGACTCAGTTCCTGATCGAAACGCTGCTGGTGATCTTGTTCGTTCTGGTGTTCTATCACCTGCCGCCGTTCGTCATCTACTCCGAGCTCGCTGCGCGAACGCGCGATGCGATCGTGGCGACCGCGTTCGGCGGCATGATGGCGTTACTGGTAATGGCCATCGGCGGGGGGCATGATGGACCGCGTGTGTCGGACTACTTCGCCGAGCGCTCGCTGGGCGATGCGCACGGGCGAAACGTGGTGAACGTAATCCTGGTCGACTTCCGCGCGATCGACACGTTGGGCGAAATCACGGTGCTCGCGGCGGCGGCGGCGGGCGTCTATGCGCTGCTGCGCCTGAGGGGCGGCCGAGCGCGACTGCCGCGCATCGCTGTCGAACCGCGTACGACGATCGGAAGCGCGAAGCGCGAACGGGCGGAAACGGCAGGCACGTAGGGTCCGCTGCGCGGACCGATCGTTGCTCGCACGGGCTACAAGCCCGTGCCACGCGACTTGATCCGAGCCGCAAGCGCAAGCGCTGCGGGCATTCAGAACCCGCCGCGCAAACGACGGAAGCGTAGGGTCCGCTGGGCGGACCGATCGTTGCCCGCACGGGCTGCAAGCCCGTGCCACGCGACTTGATCCGAGCCGCAAGCGCGGCCGCTGCGGTACACGGGCAGAAAGCTCGTGACGCGCGGGCCACAGCCGGGGGAGGCTGTGCTGCACGGGAATTAACATGACATCCGTCATTCTCACGACGACCGCCCGCCTCCTGCACCCCGTGCTGCTGATCACGTCGATTTTTCTGCTGTTGCGCGGCCACAACGAGCCGGGCGGCGGATTCTCCGGCGGGCTGGTGGCGGCGTCCGCGTTCGCGTTGCACGCCATGGCACACGACGCACGACAGGCGAGGCGCGCCCTGCGAATCGATCCTCACGTGTTGATCGGCGTCGGACTGCTGACCGCGCTGAGCGCGGGCGTGATGTCGCTGGCCGCGGGCGCGCCGTTGCTGACGGGCTTGTGGACCAGCGTGCACATGCCGGGCCTGGGCGAATGGGCCATCGGCACGCCGCTGCTGTTCGATGTCGGCGTGTATCTCGTGGTCGTGGGAATCACGCTGCTGATCATCCTGTGCCTGTCGGAGGCCGAGTGACATGATTCCGCTCGCCATCGTCGTCGGCGGACTGTATGCCGCCGCGCTGTACCTCATCGGCCGGCGCAGCATCGTCAAGCTGGTCATCGGCCTGGCGCTGCTGGGTCACGCCAGCAATCTTCTGATTTTTTCCGCCGGCGGTGTGACGCGCGGCCGGCCGCCGCTGATTCGACCGGGCGACGAGGCGCTGATCGCGCCCTACGCCGATCCGCTTCCCCAGGCGCTGATCCTGACGGCGATTGTCATCAGCTTCGGCGTGCTGGCGTTCGCACTCGTGCTCGTTCATCGCGCCTACACCGCCGTCGGCAGCGACGATGTCGACGCCATCCGGACGACCGACGCATGAAGCCGCTGCTGGTTCTGCCGATCATCCTGCCCCTGGCCGCCGCGGCCGGATGCCTGCTGGCGTGGCGCAGCCGCGTCGCACAGCGCGTCATCGGCGTCGCCGGCGCCGCGGCGCTGCTCGTGGCCGCGGTGCTGTTGCTGCAATCGGTGTGGCGCGACGGGGTCCAGGCGGTTCAGATCGGGCGCTGGCCGGCCCCGTTCGGCATCACGCTCGTGGCCGACACGTTCAGCGCGCTGATGGTGCTGTTGGCGGGCATCGTGGGTTTCGCGACGTCGCTGTATTCGCTGGCGTCGATCGACGCAAGGCGCGAGCAATACGGCTACCACGCGCTGATGAACGTGCTCCTGATGGGCGTGTGCGGCGCGTTTCTGACCGGAGATGTCTTCAATTTGTACGTGTGGTTCGAGGTGATGCTGATCGCCTCGTTCGTGCTGATGGCCCTCGGCGGCGAGCGGGCGCAGATGGAAGGCGCCATCAAGTACGTCACGCTCAACCTCATGTCGTCGGCCATCCTGCTGGCGGCCGTCGGAGTCCTTTACGGATTGACGGGCACGCTCAACATGGCCGATCTGTCCGTGCGCGTCGCCGCGCGCCCGGCCGGCGGCGTGATGACGGCCGTGTCGATGATGTTCCTCGTCGCCTTCGGCATCAAGGCGGCGGTGTTTCCGTTGTTCTTCTGGCTGCCCGCGTCGTATCACACGCCGCCCGCGCCGGTCTCGGCCGTCTTCGCCGGGCTGCTGACCAAGGTGGGCGTCTATGCGCTGATCCGCATGTTCACGCTCGTGTTCACCCACGACGTCGCCTTCACCCACGGGCTGATCACGCTGGTGGCGGCGTTCACGATGCTTTCCGGCGTGCTGGGCGCGGCGGCTCAGTCCGAGTTTCGCCGCATTCTGTCGTTTCACATCATCAGTCAGATCGGCTACATGATCATGGGGCTGGGACTCTTCACGGCGGCGGCCGTGGCCGGCTCGGTGTTTTACATCGCCCATCATATTATCGTCAAAACGAATCTGTTTTTCGTCAGCGGCGTGGCGCGCCGTCTGCGCGGCGGCTACCGGCTCGACGGCCTCGGTGGCCTGTACCGCGATCATCCCTGGCTGGCGCTGATGTTCCTCGTTCCGGCCCTTTCGCTGGCGGGCATTCCGCCGTTGTCGGGCTTTTTCGCCAAATTCGCCCTGGTTCGCGCCGGCCTGGCGATCGAAGGCTACGGCATTGTGGGCGTCGCGCTGGTCGTCGGTCTGCTGACGCTCTATTCGATGACAAAGATCTGGAGCGAGGCTTTCTGGAAACCCGCGCCGGGCAACGCCGCTGAATCGCCCGCTCCGCCGATGTCCGCCGATGCAAGGCTCATGCTGGTCCCGATCGCGCTGCTGGCGCTGCTCACCGTCGCCATCGGGCTGGCGCCGGGCGTGCTGCTGGAACTGTCGGTCCGGGCCGCGGAGGAACTGATGAATCCCGCAGGATACGTGACCTGCGTCATGGGAGAACCGTCATGACCGCCTTCGTGTGGCTGTTTCTGCTGTCGCTGATGTGGGCGGCGCTGACCGAGGACTTCACGCTCGGCAATCTATGCGTCGGCTTCGTGCTGGGCTACGTCATACTCCTGGCCTCGCAGCACGTGCTGCGTGTCGGCGGCTTCGTCGCGAAACTGCCGCGGTTCCTTGCCTTTCTCTTCTTTTTCTTGTGGGAACTGCTGCTGGCGAATCTGCGCGTGGCCTATGACGTGATCACGCCCACTTATCACATGCGGCCCGGCGTGATCGCCGTTCCGCTCGACGCACGGACGGACTTCGAAATCACGTCGCTGGCGGCGCTGATCAGTCTGACGCCCGGCACGCTGAGCCTCGACGTGTCCGCCGACCGCAGCGTGCTCTACGTCTACACGATGTTCATCCACGATCGAGATCGCATCGTGCGCGACATCAAGGACCGGTTCGAACGGCGCGTGCTGGAGATACTGCGATGATTCCGGAACTCGAAGGTCCACTGGCCGCGGTCGTGCCGATTTCGATTCTGCTCCTGTGTGCGTCGTTGGCGCTGGCGTTCGCGCGGCTGGCGCGCGGTCCCAGTCTCCCCGATCGCGTCGTGGCGCTCGATCTGATCGCCGTGCTCGTGGTCGGCGTGATCGCCGCGCTGACCATCCGAACCAACAGTGCCGAGGTGCTGCGGGCCGCGATCGTGCTGGCCCTTGTGTCGTTCCTCGGCACCGTCGCGTTCGCGCGCTACGTCGAAAAGCGGAGGACGCCATGACCGACTACGTCGTCAGTGCCCTGCTGCTGTTCGGCTCGACGTTCATGTTCGTCGGCTCGGTCGGCATCGTCCGCATGCCGGACCTGTTCTCGCGCATGCAGGCCACCACCAAGTCGCCGACGCTCGGCATCGGCTGCGTGCTGGCGGCGGTGGCCGTCTATTACGGGCAGACCGGCGTTTCGGTTCGGGCCGGGCTGATCATCGCGTTCTACTTTCTGACCGCGCCGGTGGCCGCGCATATGATCGGCCGGGCTGCCTATCGCATCGGCGTGCCGATGTGGGAAGGCACGATCATTGACGAGCTTCGTCCGGCGCGGATGAAGGACGCGGACGCGTCGAAACGCCAGCACCGCGCGGCCGGCGAGCCGGCGCCCTCGGCAGGCCCGGACGACACGGCCGCCCCGAGTTTCTGAAAACGGCGACCGCGAAAATATGGCGCCATGCCATCGGCGCGAATCGTCCGCCTCGGGTAAATCGTTTTGCGATCGGCGGCCGACGGGATAAAATCGAACGAAACGACCGGCGCGGGACATCGCGCAGGAGGAGTCCGGTGCTTGAATTTCAGAAGTTGGGCATCTACCTCAACGACGAACCCGGCGACGACGAGGCCCTGGCCTTTGCCGGCCGCCTGGCCGAGTTCGCAAATGCCGAATCGGTCCTGTGCATGCACGTGCGCGGCGTCGAGACCGCGCCGGCCGGACCGGCGCCGGATTACGAGAAGCTCCGGCAGCACGTCCTCAACAGTCTGCCGCCGGCCGTAGCCGCAAAATGCACGGTCGTTGTGCAGGAGGGGCAGGGCATCGCCGAAATCCTCCGCACGGCGCGCGACGAGTCGCTTGACCTGCTGGTCGTCGGGCGCCGCCCGCCGCACGATCAGCGCGCGGTCGGCTCCGCCTTTTTCCGCCTGGCGCGCAAAGCCCCCTGCTCGGTGCTCGTGACGCCGGATGGCGCGCGCCCGCACTTCGCAAGAATTCTCGTGGCGACCGATTGTTCCGAGCATTCGCGGCGGGCGTTGCAGGCGAGCATCGAGATTGCCCGCATGTGCCGCGAGCCGAATCCGCAGGTCATCCTCCATTCCATCTACACGGTCAGTTACGGTTACAGCTACACCGGGCAGAGCTTCCCGGAAGCGGTCAAGGCCAAGGAAGAACTGAGCCGACGAGAACTCGGCGCCTTCGTCGCCGAAATCGATCACTCCGGCGTTCAATTCGAAACGGTCTGCACCTGCTCGAGCGATCCCAACGCGGCCGTCTATGACCTCGTCGCCGCGCGCAACCTCGATCTGATTGCCGTCGGCAGCCGGGGCATGTCGGCCGCCGCGGCGGCGCTGCTCGGTTCGTTTACCGAGCGATTGCTGATCAACGCACCCGCGCCGGTGCTCGTCGTCAAGAAGAAGGGCGAGAACGTCCGATTGCTGGAGGCACTGTTGTCGGGGTAGTAACGTGCCGCAACGGGCCGCCGGTCAATCAAGTCGTGTGGACCGCTTGAGATATGCAGGTTTTACTCGCTATCCAAGCCCCGCCTTGACCAGCTCCTGAAGTCGCACGACGCCCAGCGGAACCCGGTCTTCCCGCGCCACGACCAGCGACGTGATCTGCGCATCGCGCATCATCTGAAGACAGTCCACCGCCAGCGTCTCGGGCGCCACCGTCGAATGCGGCACCGGCGTGTCATTCGGATCGCGCCGGCTCAGCCGCCACGCCTCACGCGCCGTCAGCCGCGTCGGCTGCGCCTCGCGCGACAGCAGCCGCCGCAGATCGCCGTCCGTGAACACGCCCAGCAGCGCACCGGACGCCTCGACGATGCAGGACATCCCCAGGTGCTTGCGCGTTGTCTCGATGATCAGATCGTTGAACGTGGCGTCGGCCGTCACACGCGGCAACTGCTCGCCGCCGTGCATGATGTCCGACGCACGCAGCAGCAGCCGCTTGCCCAGGCTGCCTTCCGGATGGTAGCGGGCGAACTGCTCGGACCGAAAGCCGCGCGCCTCGAGCAGCGCCATCGCCAGCGCGTCGCCGACCGCCAGCATCATCGTGGTGCTCGTCGTCGGCGCAAGTTGCATCGGGCCGGCCTCGGGCTGCTTCGGCAGGCCGATGACCACGTCGGCCAACTCCGCGAGGGGCGACGCGCCGGCCTCGCACACGGCGATCACAGCTCCGCCGATTCGCTTGAAGTGGCCGACGAGCCGCACGATCTCCTCGGTTGCGCCGCTCTTCGAGAACGCCAGCAGCACGTCGCCTTCCTGCACCATGCCCAGATCGCCGTGCAACGCCTCGACCGGGTGCAGGAACTTCGCCGGCGTGCCCACGCTCGACAGCGTGGCGGCTGCCTTGGCCGCGACGTGGCCCGACTTGCCCAGCCCCGTAACGATCATCTGTCCCGAGCCGGTCAGGATTTTCTCCAGCGCATCCAGGAATGACTCGCCGAGCGCCCCATGCAGCGCTTGCAGCGCGGCCGCCTCGGTGCGCACGACTTCGCGGGCGGTCGCCAGATGCCGTTCCAGGTTGTGCTTGAGTTTTTTCATGTCGTGTTTTCCGGCGTCACATCGCCGGCGTCGATTCGGCCGCGGCGCCCGCTCGCGCCCGCCGGCGCGGTACGCCGTTCGATCCGTGCCGTCCATTGCCGCGGAACCGGCTCGGCCGTCGTGCGTGCCCGACACGGCCGTTTCGGCCGCCACCGCGGACCGGTGCGTGGATTCCGTTGCCGCCCCCGCGGGCGATCGGCGGCATGTTGATCGCTTCTCGCTCGGCCTGGCGCGGGTTCACCAGCCATTGATAGGCGCGCGGCCGGTTTTTCCGGAGATATTCCAGATACTCTTGCTCGTTGGTGAACAGCTCGATGTAGGGATCGCCCTCGCCGTAACGCTCGCAGTTGTCGATTTCGTATTCCTCGCAGACGATCGGCCGCGATTCATAAATGCCGCAGCGATGGCCGTCGAGATGACGGCAGCGCGTCAGCACTTCGACGTACCATCCGTCGGAGTCGATGAACACGCGCATGTTCTCGTGCAGCAGGTACCAGCGGATTTCGTCGTAGTCGTTGCGGTTGCGCGGCGCCTTGATGGCGATCGTCACGTATCGGCAGCAGTGACCGCAGTCGGCACACGGCTCGGGGTCGAATGGGTCCAGTTTTTTCTTTGCGGGCGGTATCACATTCAGTTCCATCGTTCCTCGTTCCCTCGCGTGGCGCGGCCATCGGCCGCGGCGATGTATCTTAACATCGAGACGCGAAAGGGCGAGAACGGGTCTCAGCGCGTCGCAGCGGCGAGGCCTGCGGCGCGGAGGTCAGGCGGCGGTCGCCATGCGGATCAGAACGACGTGCCGATCGAGAAGCTGAAAACCTGCGTATCGTCGTCGCCGTTTTTGGAAATGGGCCAGGCCAGGTCGAAGCTCAGCGGGATCGGTCCGAAGAACGGCACATACACGCGCGCACCGATGCCGACGGCCGCGCGCCAGTCCTCGATCGTCGCCGACTCTTCGATCGTACCCATATCAAGGAAGGTCACGCCGCGCAGCACCTTGCCCGCCAGCGGAAAGGAGTACTCAGCGCCGGCCAGCAGCATGAAGTCGCCGCCGATACGTTCATCGTCGCGGATGAGAAAACCGCCGCGCGGGCTGACGCCGCGAAACTCGAAACCGCGAATCGAGCCGATGCCGCCGCCGTAGAAACGCTCGAAAACCGGTGCGTCGCCGAAGATATTGCCGACGGTGCCGCTCAACGCCAGCACATGCTTGCGATCGAACGTGTCCGTGTGCACCGTGTAAAACCGCGTGTAATCGCCGATCGTCTTGCTGAAGTCGTAATCGCCGCCCAGCGCGCCGTACTGTTCCCACGACAGGCTCAGCCGGCTGCCGCGCGTCGGCAGAAACAGGCTGTCGGTCGTGTTGCGCACGACGGTGCCCTTGACCGAGGTCAGCCAACTGTCGCCCTTCACGTCTTTGATGTCGGGGTCGGAGAAGAAATCGGTCCCGCCGATGTCGACCTGCTCGAATCGCAACGCGATTTCGGCCGACCAATTGCGCAGCGGCCCGGTGCGGAAGCGATGATCGAGACTGGTCGTGAAGCCCAGCCGCTCGATGTCGTATTCCGAAAAGCTGCGCTCGAAGTAATACAGGCCGATGTTGCCGCCGTAGGGCTGATCGAACAGAAACGGCTCGCGGAAGTCGAGGCGGAAGCGCGACACCTGCGTGCCGGGTTCGAGCTGCAAACGCAGCGTCTGCCCCGCGCCGCGGAACGATTTGCCCTTGAAAAACTCGGCCGGCGTGCGCGGCCAGTCGAATATGTCGAAGTTGCGATTCTCGAGCGTGATGTTGCCGATGACGCCGTTGTTGGTCGTGACGCCGACGCCGAACAGCAGGTCGGTCATGCGGTCTTCCTTGACCTCGACCAGGGCGTCGCGATAGGTCGGATCGTCGCCGATGGGGCTGATGCGCGCTTCGCTGAACAAGCGCGTCTCGCGCAGGCGCTGCTCGGCGTCGCGCGCGGCGGTCTGGTCGTAGAGGTCCTCCGGGAAGAAGTCGAGATTGCGGCGAACGACGCGATCCTGCGTGCCGACGTTTCCGCGGATGATGATGCGGCCGAAGCGGTACTGCTTGTCTTCGTCGATCGTCAGCGTCAGGTCGACCAGCCCCGGTTCGATGGAATAGACCCAGTCGCTGCGCACCGCGACGTAGATGTACCCCGAGCGCCAATAAAGGTCCTGAATGCGCTGCACGTCCTGCTTGAGCACTTCGGCCCGCAGCGGCGCGCCCTCGGTCAGCTTCAGACCCGCCTCGGAACGAATCTGTTCCGGCGAGAAGACCGTCTGACCCTTGAACGAAATGCTCTTGATGTGATATCGCGCGCCTTCTTCGATGACGAAGCGCACCGTCATGTCCGACTGATTCGGCGCGAGCACCAGCTCGTGGCCGACCTGGGCGTCGAGGTAGCCCTCGCCGCGGTAGAACTCCGCCAGCGCCGCCGCGTCGCGCTGCGCCCGCTCTTCGTCGATGTCGCCCGTGCGGAACAGCCAGATGTAGGTTTTCGTCTCGATCTTGCCGCTCAGCTCGCGCGGGCTGAAGGCCGAGGCGCCCGCGAAAACAATGTGCCGCACGCGCACGCGCGGCCCCTCGCTGATGTTGAAGATCACGCGCCGCTCGCGCCGCAGCGCCTCGGCGTCGTGTGTCACGTGGACGTACGTGTAGCCCTTTTCGCGGTACAGCCGCTCGATCGCGTCGATCGCCTGGCGCACCGCAAAGTCGCTCAACGGCGATCCTTCCTTCAGCTCGATTTCCTTCAGCAGACGGCTGGTCTTGAAACGCTGGTTGCCGACGAATTCGATCGATGCCGCCGACTCGCGCTCGACCACGGTGAACGTCACGATCAGCCGGTCGCCATCCAGGGCCTTCGTCACATCGACCGAGTCGAACTTGCCGGTGCGAAACAGCCGGTCGGCGTCGCCTTGGGCCGTTTCTTCCGCGTAGGGGTCGCCCGCGCGCGTGCGAATGACCGACTGGGCATAGCCCGCGTCCACGCGCACCAGGCCCTCGAAGCGAACTTCGGATACGACCGTGCCCTCGATCGATGGGCCGGGCGGTGCAGGCTGAGGCGCCGCCACCTCGCGCGGCTCGGTAGGCGGCTGGGCCGCATCCTGAAACGCAGGAGCATCCGCCGAACCGCACAGAATCGCCAGGGCAATCGCGATAAAGCGCAATCTCGAAAGAGGCGGGTGCGGCTCCTTGTCGCAGGGCGCACGGATTGCCGGCGAACGGGGGGAATACGGCATTCGATCAGGGTGCGTGTCGCCCTCGCCGCTCGGGCGAGTGCACGCCTTGTGATCGAAGAACCGAGATTTCGATCCTGATACGACGGAAGATTCGTACCGCGCCATTGAGCGGGCACTATACCGACGGCGCGGGCGATGTCAAAACACGTCCGTCGCACACCGTGACGCCGATCGGGGACGGATACAATCCCGACATGGGCGAACGCACTCATCTGCTCGACCTGGACCTTGCCGCGCTGGAAGACCGCTTCGAAGCCGACGGCCTGCCGCGCTATCGCGCCCGGCAGGTGCTGGAGTGGGTCTATCACAAATTCGCCCGGTCCTTCGACGAGATGACCAACCTGCCGCTGGAGCTGCGCACGAAGCTGGCAGGCGTGTATCACATTCGCACGTCCACCGTCGCCCGCCGCGCCGGCGCTTCCGACGGCGTGGTCAAGTGGCTGCTGCAATGGCCTGACGGCGCTGCGTGCGAGTGCGTGTTGATTCCCGATGGCGACCGCCGCACGGCTTGCATCAGTTCACAGGTCGGCTGTCCGGTCGGATGCGTCTTCTGCGCCAGCGGACTGGATGGGCTGGAGCGGAACCTGACGTGCGGTCAGATTGTCGAGCAGGCCCTGCTCGTCGCGCGGGTCTGCGCGCTGGGCGATGACGACCCCGCGTCGCCCGCCGACGATGGTGTCACTCGCGGCGCCGCCGTTACAACGGATGATGCCGCGACGGCGAGGCTGAGCAACGTGGTCTTCATGGGCGCCGGCGAGCCGCTGGCAAACTATGGCCCGGTGCTGCGCGCCATCCGCACGCTTCATGCCGACTGGGGCCTGGGGCTGGGCGCGCGGCGGATTACGCTGAGCACCGTCGGCCTGCCGTCGCAGATTCGGCGCCTGGCCGATGAGAATCTGCCGATCAATCTCGCCCTGTCGCTGCACGCGCCGAATGAAGCGTTGCGCCGGCGGATCATCCCGTGGGCGGCGCTGACGCCGCTGTCGGAGTTGATCGACGCTTGTCGCCACTACTTTGAGCGCTCCGGCCGCGAGATTACGTTGGAGTACATCCTGCTCGGCGGCGTCAACGACGGCGCGTCGCACGCCGAGGAGTTGGCGCGCTTCACGCGCCAGGTGCGCTGCAACGTAAATCTGATTCGCTACAACCCGGTCGATCCGCTGCCGTATGCCCGCCCCACCGCCGAAGCGGCCAAGCGCTTTCAGGAGGTCCTGCGGGCGCGCGGCGTCAACGCTCATCTGCGCCGCTCGCGCGGCCTGGACATCGACGCCGCCTGCGGCCAGTTGCGCCGCCGAACGCTGACGGCGCAGCGCGTGCAGGTGACGGTAGCCCGTGAAGAATCATGAGTCGGTCCACGCACTGCCACGTAATCGCCCGGCAAATCCGCCTGGGGGCGGTGCGATGCCGGTCTGATGGATCGAGTGCGTACACCCGATACAATCCAGGCCCGATCAGCACGAGGAGACACTATGTCATCGCATTCTGCGTCCAACATCGGTTCACTGCCGCGCGGGGCAATTGCCGGCGTCGCTCTCTTGCTTTCTGCTTCGGCGCCGAGCCGCAGCGCAATTGCCCAGGCGCCCGACCTGGCCGCGTGGCTGCCGGCGGATTCCATCGCGGTTTTTCAGTGGGGCGGCGCCGATGCGCTGGCCGAACCGATCCGCGCGACGGCGCTGGGCAATGTCCTCGCCGAACCGGATGTCGATCGCTTCGTCGATCAGACCATCCGCGGCATCACCGACTCGCTGCGCCGCTCCGCCGCGCGCCAGCAGACCGCGACGTCGATGGCGACCGAGCCGATGCTGAAATTCTGCGCCGGCCTGTGGCGGCGACCCGTGGCGGCGGCGCTGTGGGACCTCGACCTCGCCGCGCCCGAGCCGGATCGCATTCGAGCGGTCGCGGTCGTTCACCTCGGCGAGCAGGCCGGCCCGTTCCGAGTGACGATCGACCAGTTATCCGCGCTCGTCGTCAAGGCCCGCGGCGGCGGCGCGAGCGCCCCGGCCGATCTGCCGCCCGGCTGGAGCGAATACCGTCCGGCGGCTGAATCACCGCGTCTGGCATGGGGTATCGTTCGCGACGCGCTGGTGATCACGCTCGGTCCCGACACGCCGAAGAGATACCTCGCCGCGCTGGATTCGCCGCAGCACCTGGCCGATCACGCCGAGTATCTGGCCGCACGTGCCGGTCTCGGCGCGTCGGCCGAGCCGGCGGTCGCCGCGATGTATCTCGATGTCGACCGTCTGCGCATGCGCCTGCTGGGGCCGAAGAGTCCGCTGGGCGTCGGCGGCGTTGCGGGCGTGCTGGCCGCGTTGCAGTCGCTGGGACTCGACGGCGTCACGAGCCTGGCCGGCGTGATTCAGCCCGCCGACGGCGGCTGGCGCAGCAGCCTGTTCATCCGCTGTGCATCGCCGCGACGCGGATTGATGAAGGCGTTCGACCAGGCGGCGCTGACGGATGACGACTTCCTGCCGATACCCGGCGACGCCACGATGGTCCATGCCACGCGACTCGACGTGCAGCGCGTGCTCGCGGCCGACGTCGTGCCCGGAACCGAAGCGGCCTCGGCCGAATCCTCGCGGATGAATCCGGTATTGTCGGCCGCCCTGGATTCCGCACTGGGAACCGAATGGCGCGAACGACTGCTGCCGGCGTTGGGTGACACGTGGGTCGTGTTCGATGCGCCGAGCAACGGCAGCCTGACGCTGTTGGGTGCGACTTTATGTGTACGGACCAAAGACGCCGATCGGGCAGCCGACGCGCTGAAAACGGTCGTCGAGTCGCTGATCAAGCGTCACGGCGTACGCGGCGTGCGCGTGAACACGATGTCCCAGGGTGCGCGCCCGATCGCGTACATCGACACCGCTGAAGCGCCGTTGCCGGTTTCGCCCGCGTGGGGCACGCAGGGGCAGTGGCTCGTCGTGGCGATGTATCCGCAGGTCGTGCGGGCGACGCTCGACCGGCTGGCGGCGGCGGACGTACGCGAACGATCGATTCTCTCGAACCCCAAATTCACCGCGTCGCGACAGCGCGCCGCGTCCGACGCGCAGGCACTGACATGGTACGACGCGCGCTACTACGTTCGCGACATCTACGCGATCGCCCTGCCCGCATTACATGCCATGTCCGCCGATCTCCGTCGACAGGGGCTGCGCCTGGACCCGGCCGCCATTCCGCCGCTGGATGTGATCGCGCGGCACGTGGGTCCGACGGTCGTCTCGACTCGATCTGACGCCCAAGGCGTGCAGATGGTCGCACACGCGAGCCTGCCGCTGTTGACTCTTTCGGCGCCCGAGGCGGCCGTGCTGCTGCCGGCGGTGGCGGCGGCGATATTCCCGGCGACGGTCCGTGCACGTGATGCATCCCAGCAGGCGCAGGCGCTGGTCCAGACCAAGCAACTCGGCATGGCGTGCGTTATCTACTGCACCGAGCACGGCGACACGCTGCCGAAAACGCTGGATGACATTCTGCCATATCTCGGTGGCGCCGAAGATCGCAGCCTGTTGACCGCATCGAACGACGTGCCCGGCAACGTCTCTTACGTGCTGACCGAGGGCATGCCTCGCATCAGCCGAATCGAAGATCCCGCGCGATTCGTGATGCTGTACCAGAAACCCGAGCTGCATCACGGCGAGGGCGCGATCGTCTGCTACGCCGACGGACACGTCGAGTGGCGGCCGATGGCGGCCTTTCAGGAAGACCTCGAGCGGACGCGAAAAATGATCGAAAAGGCCGCCAACCTCGGCGGCGCGAAGCCGTAGCTTCCGGCAGGCACATAGTACGGCCGCCCCCGGCTGTGTCGAATGGAGCACAGCCGCCCTCGGCTGTGACGAATGGAGCACAGCCGCCCTCGGCTGTGTCGAATGGAGCACAGCCGCCCCCGGCTGTGAAGAATGGGGCGCAGCCGCCCCCGGCTGTGTCGAATGGAGCACAGCCGCCCCCGGCTGTGTCGAATGGACCACAGCCGCCCTCGGCTGTGTCGAATGGAGCACAGCCGCCCTCGGCTGTGTCGAATGGAGCACAGCCGCCCCCGGCTGTGAAGAATGGGGCGCAGCCGCCCCCGGCTGTGTCGAATGGA
>WYBU01000009.1 GCA_011525745.1 Planctomycetaceae bacterium
ACAGCGATTGCATTAACATCCACAACGAAGCGTACGTCACGGACACCGATCCTTGCGTCGCCGACGTGGACCACGATGGCGACGGACTACCTACGTGCTACGAAGCTGCACACGCCACCTGCCTGGACGGCCTTGTCCCTGACGGCGACGCCGATCCGGATGGGGACGGGATGCCCAACTTCGACGAGTATTATTACGGCACGAATCCGTGCGCGCCGAATGCCCCGCCGAATTGCGACGACGGCGTCGAGTGCACGATCGATATCTGGACCGGCTATCCGGGCGGTTGTCAGCACATCATCAGAATTCTTAGCTGCCTGGCGATCTGCGACGACAACCATCCCTGTCCGAAGATTCCCGGACTCCACGAGCAATGCGTCTCCCACGTGTGCGACTATTGGCCCGAGTGCGGGAGCGACGCCGACTGCGATGAAGGCGAGTGCTGCGGTGTGTTCGGCTGTTTGCCCTGCGGCGAGGAGCACGTCGTCGACTCCGCCGTGCTCGGGGCGATTCAATATGGGATCGGCTTTGAATGGTTCGGAAATGAACTGCACGTCACGACAAACTCACCTGGCGTGGCATACGGCGACTACGTATTGCCTGCCAACGCCGGGTTGCTTGTATTCGAATACCAACTGATTGCGCCGGCGGCAGACGAAATCATGTCGCTCAGTTTTGGCGACGCCTCGCTCTTTCAAACCGGCGCTCCGACGCCGCCGGATGCGTGGCAGTCCATCGCGGTCAACGTGCGTCATCTTGCGGGCCAAACCGGCTGGCTGACGTTCGCCCTTCTCGAGGGCGCGGTAAATCCGCCCGGCGACCTACTGAAGATCCGCGATGTCCGGCTGACCGACGATTCCTTCGTGCCAGGCTTCAAAGGCGATGTCAATCTCGACGGCGGACTCGACGGTGCGGACATTCAGCCGTTCGTGGACGCATTGTTGGGCGGCAATGCCAGTCCCTACACACTGTTCGCGGCCGACTTGAACGGAGACGATATCGTCGACGGATACGACTTGGCGCCCTTCGTCGCGTTGCTGCTTGCGGCGTAATCCCGCTCGCCAACGGTGGCTTGCGGCGGAGCCGGTCAATCGTCGGAAAGCCGATGGCGGCGTAAGTGCGGTTGACGACAAAGCCCTGGGCGCAAACCAGCTCGACGCGAAGCTCCGGCTCGTGCGGCACGTCGACGCGGAATTGGTTTCGCACCCCGGCGACAACTCGAACCCGTTTCGCGTACATATCAGATATCGCCGCCGCATCGAGCCGGCGGCAAGCATCGACATCTTCGCCGGACGACCGGCCGGGCGCGGAGCGCACGTCGGCGTGGGCCAGCACGGAGGCAGCGCCCATGCGACCCGCGCCCGACGATCCGTCCAATTACTCCGCACATCAGCGCCTGCGCGAGCTGACGGCCATTTTGGCGCGCGGGATTCATCGGTTACGCGCGCGGCCGCCAGTCCCTGCGGAAATCTGCAAGATTCCGGCGGAATTGTCGCAAACCGGCCTTGATCCGGGCGCGAGGACTTGCCCTCATGGGGTCGTGGCGACGCCACGCGAGAACGGAGATCGATGAATGCCGATCGATGTCGAAATTGCGGTGAAAACGCTGAACCGAATGACGGTGATGCAGCTCCGCCAGCGCTACGCCGAGGTCTTCGGCGAGGCGACGCGGTCGTTCAACAAGCAGCATCTGGTCAAGCGGATCGCCTGGCGGCTCCAGGCCATCCACGAAGCCGACCTCTCTGAGCGCGCCCGCCGCCGGGCCCGCGAACTGGCCCACGCCGCCGACCTGCGTATTCGGCCGCCCGCCAATCGCGCAATCCATCGCGCATCCCCCGCCCGCGCAACGGGATCGTACACTGCCCCCTATGGACCATCCGGCCCCCGCCAAACCCCCCAGCCCCGCCGCGCCAGGCCGCGGGGGCCTCTCGGAACTGGCGCTGGTCTTCCTGCGGCTCGGGGCCACCGCCTTCGGCGGGCCGGCGGTGCACGTGGCGATGCTCGAACAGGAGGTGGTCCACCGCCGCAAGTGGCTGACGCACGAGAAATTCCTCGACCTGCTCGGCGCGACCAACCTCATCCCGGGGCCGAACTCGACCGAGATGGCCATCCACATCGGCCTGCTGCGGGGCGGCCGGCGCGGGCTGCTCGTCGCGGGAAGCTGCTTCATCATCCCCGCCTTCATCATCACGTTCGCCTGCGCGTGGTTCTACGCGCGCTACGCCCAACTGCCGCAGCTTCAGGGCGTTCTCTACGGCGTCAAGCCGGTCGTGCTGGCGATCGTCGTGCAGGCGTTGTGGCGGCTGGGGCGCACGGCGCTGAAATCGCCGCCGGCGATCGGCCTCGCCGTCGCCGCGCTGGCGGCCGGCCTGCTGGGCGTGAATGAGCTGATCGTGCTGCTCGGCGCGGGCGTCGTCGCGCCGCTGCTGCGGGGCGGCCTGGCGTTGCGCGGCCCTCGCCGGCCGCCGACGGCGACGATGTTGCTCCTCCCGCCGCTGCTGCCGCTGGGCGTGACGGCGCCGGCGACGAGCGCCGCGGCCGGCGCGTTCGGGCTGCTGCCGATGTTCCTGTTTTTCCTGAAGGTCGGGGCGGTGCTCTACGGCAGCGGGTACGTGTTGCTGGCGTTTCTGCGCGGCGACCTGGTGGAGCGCTGGGGCTGGTTGACGGAGTCGCAACTGCTGGACGCCATCGCAATCGGCCAGGTCACGCCGGGGCCGTTGTTCACGACGGCCACGTTCATCGGTTACGTGCTGGGGGGACCGGCCGGGGCGTGTCTGGCGACGGCGGGGATTTTCCTGCCGGCGTTCGTTTTCGTCGCGCTGAGCGCCCCGCTGCTGCCGCGCCTGCGGAGGTCGAAAACGGCCGGCGCGTTTCTCGACGGGGTGAACGCGGCGTCGCTGGCGCTGATGGCCGCGGTGACGCTGCAACTGCTGGGCAGCGCGTTCGTCGACACGCTGACCGTGATTCTGGGCATCGCCGGCGCGGTGATCCTGTTGGCCTCGCGGGTGAATCCGATCTGGCTGGTGGCGGGCGCGGGGGCGCTGGGGCTGGCGCTTCGAGTCTGATCGCCCTCAGCTCGCTTGTTTGAGCTGCCGCCGCGCCATCGCCGCCGCCAGCGCGAGAAGAACCAGCGTCCCCGGTTCCGGAATCGTCGCGATCCAGCCTTCGACGTGGCCGCCGGGATTCAAGCCGTAGCCGGCGATTGTGCGGCCGTCGGCCGAGACGCCCACGGCGTCGTGGAGTGTCCAGCCGCGCAGGTCGATCCCGCCCGCGGTGAGCACGTCGTGCAGCCGCCTCATGCCGTGCACCGCGTCCCAGATGAACGCCTCGTTGCCGTCGCTGCCTTCGCCGAACCCCACGATCACGCCGCCATCCGCCGACACGCCCTTCGCGTACGACGCCACGCCGCCGCCCGGCAGATCGCCCAGGACTGTCAGGCCGCCGCCGGTCGTCCACAGCACAGCCTCGACGCCCGTCGCCGACGTGCCCCAGCCGACCGCCAGCAGGCCATCGGGCGAGATGCCCAGCGCCTCGCTTTCGTGCGGCCCGCCGGGGATATCGCCGAGTCCGACGATGCCGCCGGCGAATGTCCAGCGAATCGCCTCGCGCCCGGTTACGCCGGTTCCCGTGCCGACGATCACGCTGCCATCGGCCGAAATCGCGCTGGCGACGCTCGAAAAGATGCCGCCCGGCAAATCACCGATGCCCTGAATGCCGCCGCCGGCCGTCCAGCGGAACCCCTCCTGCCCGTTGGCCGACGCACCGCCACCGACCACCACAGCGCCATCGGCCGAGACAGCCAGGGCCGTGCCGCCCTGTCCGCCGCCGGGGAGATCGCCCAGCCCGATCATGCCCGTCGCGGACGTCCAGGCAAACGGCTCGCGCGCCCCGACCGGCGAGGCGCCGCCGACGGCCCACGCGCCGTAATAGGATACGCCGTAGCCGAAACTGCCGAACCCGTCGCCGGGCAGGTCGCCCAATCCCACGATGCCCGTGTCGGCCCGCCAGCGAAAGGCCTCGTCGTCGCCGTTGTCCGACGAACTGGTCCCGACGACCGTGCTGCCGTCGGACGACAACGCGAAGGCGTAGCTCTGCGTCGCTCCGCCGGGCAGATCGCCGAGCGGCAGGAACGTCATGCCCTGGCCAAGTGCGGACGTTGAAAGTACGGCCGCCAGCGTCATTGCCATCAGCGCCGTCCTCGGCCAAGCGTTCATATCCGTCGCCCCCGCGCAGGCGGGGGTCCAGCGATAGCCCCGATACGGGTAGATTCCCGCCTGGGCGGGAATGCCGCGCCGCCGCCCGCGGCTGTGTCGTGTTTCGCGCGAGGGTCGGCGCATGGCCGCCGCCGCGTGAGTTACGGGCGTTTCTGAAAAGCGATCCGCCGACGCATGAAGGGACGCATCGTGCATGTTCCCGCTCCGCCTGCACAGTCCGACGGTGCGAAGGCCTGTGGATGATGGTGCTCGTGTATGAGACGATCATAACAAAGGGCGGATGGCGGGTTCAAGCGGGAGATCGGCGGCGCGTTGCGCCAACGCCGCGGGTTGACGATCGTGAGTACGAAGCCCGCGATTTCCAGATTGCGACTGGAGGCGCCGATGCGAGGTTCTCATCGACACGGAAGAGCAGCGCGTTGTCCGCGAGACCATCGTGGCGCTGACGGCCGACCCGGACCTGTACCAGCGCGGCGGCATATTTGTCAGTGTCATCCGCGACCGGCGCACCGTCCAAGCCGTAACGGAATACGTTCTTCAAGCACTCGTTTCAGACGTAACGGCGAGCGGACTTGGGCCGGCATCGCACCAACATCGATGCGATGCCAAATAGAATGAGGCTTCCGGGTTCCGGCACCGTGGCGACGAATATGCCCTGGCTGTCATCCGTGAACTCTGCACGGAAGGCGATCTGTCTATTATCATTCAGACCGATCGGGTAACCGTTGGCAGTCCCGGTCAATAGGTGCAGCGCCCTGATCGTTCGGAGGTCGCCGGGTCCCACCTCAAGGACGTCGCCGGTGCGTGCCACGAGCGACTGTGTGCCGTCCAGGTCGATTAACCAGATGCCCCTATCGTTGAGATTTGTAATGACGTCGGGGCCGGTCAGAAATCCGTAAAGCGCAACGTCGCCCATCGCGTTCATCGCGAAGTAATCGAAGTTGTACTCGAAAACGGTTTCAGGCTCGGTGCCTGCCGCGTGGTCACCGGAACTGACGATGAGCGACAGCGCGTCGACGGGCCCTCGCCAAATGCCCGCGTGTGCTGACGCGGAACCGAGCGAGCCACCGGGAAAGGCGACTCCCACGTTACTCATGGCAGGCGAGCCGAGCTGGACGAATACTTCATCTGAAGGTGTACCTGGCGCATGATCTCCCTCGCGCGCCGCCAGCAGGATGTCCCCGGCTGACCCCACCCAAATGGCGTCGTCATTATTGGAGCCGATGCCGGCGCCTGCGACGCGACCCCAGAACGCGACCTGTCCTGAGTCGCTTATCGCACGATTGTGATTTGGATGAATCTGCGAGTAATGGGCGCCGCCCGCGACGCCCGCTGCTGGATCACCAAGGCGCATGACCAGTGCAAGATTGTCCGCCGGACCTGCCCACAGCCCGGCGGAAGTCGGGAACGTCACGCCCGGCCCCTCGATCGAAGAATAGAAGAACACGTGGTTCGAGGCGTTCAGCGATGGGACGTAGATCGACGAAAACGTAACGCCGGACGGGGTGCCCGGCGCAGATGTGCCTGTGTGCGGGCCAAGCTGAAGATTCGATGGCGTTCCGAAGAGTATCGCGGATCCGCTGTTTCCGGCACTATCGCTTGTGCCGACATACATGGCGGTCTGCCCGTTCACGTTGAGTGCAGCAGGTTGGTTGAACCAAAAGCCTGAAACGGTCATTCCCGGCGGACCTTCTGGAAGGCCGTCGCCTTTTCTTAACATCAATGTGGTGTTTCCACCCGACCAATGAAAGTACGCTACATTATTGGTCTGAGTCACTCCCAGACCGCGCAGAGTGCTCCGAACGATGCCGGGGGACGTCCCGATCAACTCGAAATAGCTCTGAACGAAATCACCATATGTAATGTCGGGAAGGCCGGGGGCAGGATCGCCGGCGCGGCTGACGAGCGACAAGTTTCCGTTTCCGCCCGTCCAGATTCCTGTATCATTGCCGAACGTGCCTGATGATGAGCCCGTGCAATTGACGCCGGGACCGACGAGGTTTGCGCGAAATCCGACTCGGCCCAGGCTGTCTATGGTCGGCGCGCTGAAAACCGACGGGTTTGATGCACAAAGGAGCCGTCCAAAACCAACATCGGCCGGCGTGCCCGGAGCATGATCCCCTGTCAACGCAACGGTTTGTGTATTCGCTTGAGCAAAGAGCGGACTTGTGGCGGCCATCATCGGCATGATCGCCATCAGCTGGAGAAACCGCGACAAAACCGATTCCGGTTTGTTCATGGTATCCTCGTTCCGCGCCTCGCGGACGCCGCCGGGCGACGGCTGACAGGCACCATCATACCGCCATCACCAAATAACGGACAGTGCTCGCGCCGCGCAGAATAGACAGGGCGTGCCCAAAGAACCGCGACGCGGCTAATTACCGCGCTGCAAGGCGTTTACAGCGGTTCCAATCATCGAAATCGCTGGAATGGGCCACCGAAGGGAGGGAGGCGCTACGTCCCTGAATTACGTGCATTACGCCGCCTCACGGAAGAATGGGTACACGCGATAGATAGCCCGGTGGGCAGTGGCCTTGCGTCGCGGCCGACGACTCGGCTCACTCCCCTCGCCAACGACGAGGGACCACCGAATGTCCGCGAAATCGTCGATCGTCGAACTGTCACATGCCCTTGGCCGGCGCGCTGGGCTGCCTGCTGACGTTCGCCGATGGCGAGCCGACCGCCTTCGTCTATTGTGCCGCCGCCGACCGCGAGCAGGCGGCGGTCGACTGGTGGGCCGCGCTGACGCAGCGCGGCGGCGAGGGGATGGTGGTCAAGCCGCTGGGGTTTATGACGCGCGGGCCGCGCGGGCTGGTGCAGCCAGCGATCAAGTGCCGCGGGCGTGAGTATCTGCGGATCATCTACGGGCCGGAGTACACGCTGCCGGAACACATCGAGCGGCTGCGCGGCCGTGGCCTGAACCGCAAGCGCGGGCTGGCGTTGCGGGAGTTTGCGCTGGGGATCGAGGCGCTGGAGCGATTCGTGCGCGGCGAGCCGCTGCGTCGCACGCACGAGTGCGTCTTCGGCGTGCTGGCGCTGGAGAGCGAGCCGGTGGATCCGAGGTTGTAATCGGGGGGGCGGGTTCGCATCGGGTGCGAGCGCATGAAGCCGGGAAAGTCGAAAACAGACGTCGAAACGTCGAACAAAGAGGCACGAAGGCCCGAACGAGCGGGGGAGCGTCAGCCGGGCTTGACGCGCGCGTCGTAGACAGCAAGCCATTTTTCAGACAATATGCGTCGCTACCCGTTGCGAGTCTGCGTCGCATTTGATTCGGACCATGTGTCCCGTTTCACGGCGCGCCACCGCGAAGGATACCTGATGGCCCGAAATCTGTATGACGTTCTGCTCGTCCGCGAGCGTCGCCAACCCCGCACGGGCACACTGGGGCGCCAGACCGACTGGCTCGAGTTCTGCACGCTCAGGCTGTCGGCCGGACGGCTGCTGGTTTGTGACGCTCAGTTCGTGCCGGGAGAGGAAAGCGGGATGGTCGTCGATCTGCCGCCAGGGGAATACACGGTCGAAGCCCGCGTGATCGAGTATAAGGGCTGGTGGTCGCGCGATCGCCGCGTGTCTCGGGCGCGCGTGTATCGCAACAGCAGCGTGCCTTTGCTGGGTCGGCGAATCGGCCAAACGTGGACCGACACCGCGGCAACGGGCTTCTGTGATTACGACGCGCTGTTGCGATGGTCCGAAGGAGACGAAGCGTTCTACCACGTTGTCGATCGAACGATGGAAACGGCGGACAAGTGCGGCATCGCGGTCTACGACGCGGCGACGGATGCCGTCGTGCCGTATGTCACGTCGGGTTTCGGCGACGGCGAGTTTCCGGTTTTCGAGCTGATCGCCGGCGGCCGGCGCGTGGGGATCGAAGTCGAGTTCATCGAACCTGATGCCCCGTATCCGTTTTAAGTCGCAGCGGAGCCAGTAGATGCAAGTCGGCCGCACGTCGAATTCATCGGCGCCGCTCACTTTTCAGCGCACCGCATGGCTCGCCCTGGACGACGCCGGATTGCTGCGCCAGTGCGAGGTCGACACCTATCGCGCCAGCGGGCCGGGCGGGCAGAAGCGCAACAAGACCGATTCGGCCGTGCGGCTGCGGCATGTTCCGTCGGGGCAGATCGTTATTGCCGAAGAAAGCCGCTCGCAGCACCAGAACCGCGCCCGCGCGCTGAAGCGCCTGCGGGCGGCGCTGGCGCTGCACGTGCGACAGCCGCTCGACGCCGCGTCGGAACTGATCGCCCGCCACCGCGACGCGGACGGACGCATCGCCGTGTCCGCTCGGAACGCCGACTACTGGCCGCTGATGGCCCTGCTGCTCGACGCGCTGGCCGCCGCCGGCGGCGAGGTGCACCGCGCGGCCGATCGGCTCGGGCTGAGCACCGCTCGCCTGTCGGCGCTGATCACTTCGGATGAAAAAGTGATGGCCGAGGCGAACCGCCTGCGGCGCGAAGCGGGCCTGAAGCCGCTGACGCGGCGGTAAGCATGCCAGCGGGGGGACCGACAAACATACACACAGCCGAGGGCGGCTGTGCCCCACGTCTGAGCGTGCCATGCGGAGCGCTTAACAGCAGCCCGTGTCGGTTCCGCAACAGGACGACTCGGTCGTGGTTGCGTCGTAGGCCTGCCCCTTGGTCTCTCGCGGATGGCGCGGGGAAGTTCGCGCGCAGTCAAACGGCTTTGCTTCGCTCGAAACGATCGGCGTGCGCGGCTCGAAGAACGCCATGCGCGACGCATACGGACCGTTCTTCAGCAGTCGGAACGTCTTGTCGCACACCGCCACGCGCACGCCGCGCGGATAGCGATGGCCGTCGTCATCATGCACGGCCGACCAGGGTCCGAGGTACATAACGCCCTGCATGTGCTCGAAACACGGCCCGCTCTTGCCCTTGAACGCCGAGACGGTGACGCTGCGGAACTCGATGCCCTCGACGGTCCGCCACGGCTGGTCGTTCCACCGCACGATTTCGATCGCGTGAAAGCCCGCGTCGGCGAACGCCCGCAGGAACAGGTCCTCGCGGAACGCACCGCTGATGCAGCCGGACCACAGCTCCGGATCGTTCTGCAAATTCGGCGGCACGTCCTCGTCGCAGACGATGTCGCTGATGGCGGCCCGCCCGCCGTTGCGCAGCACGCGGTACATCTCGGCGAACAGCGCCGTCTTGTCGTCGGGCCGCACCAGGTTCAGCACGCAGTTCGAGACGATCACGTCGATCGTGTCGGACTCGACCAGCGGAGACTCCCGTTCGATCTTACGACAAAATGCATCCAGGTCAGCCAGTCCCGCCGCGTCGCGCACCGGATGCTCCCGCAGCCAGGCGTCGACGCGCCGCAGATCGAGCCGCAGGTTCTGAATCCGCCCCTTGCGGAACTCGACGTTGTGCCAGCCGATCCGCCGCCCGATCTCGTCCCGGTGCCGTTCGGCCAGCGCCAGCATGTCGTCGTTCATGTCGACGCCGATGACGCGGCCCTCGCGGCCGACCTTCTGCGACAGGATGTAACAGGCCTTGCCGGCGCCGCTGCCCAGGTCGAGCACCGTCTGCCCGGCCGACACGAACTCGGTCGGGTCGCCGCAGCCGTAGTCCTTCTCGATCAGCTCGCGGGGCAACACATCGAGATAGCGCCGGTCGTAGCTCGGAGCGCAGCACAGCGCCGCTTCGGGCGCCCGGGCGCTGCGCGAATAGCGGTCGCGCACGGCCTGTTCGACGTCGGTCGTCAACACGGACATCAGATCAGCCTCCTGGATTCAGATGGTCGGCCCGCTTGGCAAGCGTGACAACAGCCGGGATTATATGCGAGTCCGCCGGGCGGTACGGCCGCGCGGCCCGATCTGCTGGTCCTGGTCCGGATCGGCGCTTCATTTGAAGGTCGCGTGGAACGGGCGTGCAGCCCGTTCGCGCGGGCGGAATGCCGGCGCCACGCGATTCATCAGATGTGATCGGGCCGAACAACGACACCGGCCTATGACAACTCGACGGCGCCGGTGGCGTGGAGGCGCCTGACCGCGTTTTCCGACCCGCGCCGTCTGAAGGAGAAATCCGATGATGCGACGATGGAGCATCGCAACGCTGGCGATCGCGCTGCTGATCGGCAACGCCGGCTGCCTCAGCCGGCTGCTGCGCGAAGGCGCGGGCGCCGTCCGCGGCGCGCGCGGCAAGGTCGTGCCGATTCAGGCGCCGTCGGAACTGGGCGGCTATCGCGGTTTGCGCGTCGAGTCGATCACGGTGTCGTCGCGTTTGATGGCGCCGGATGATCTGGCGAAGCTGGTGCGCGACGCGTTCGCGCGGGCCGTGGAAAAGAATACGACGTTGACGCCGGGCGGCACGCCGCGGCTGTTGCTGTCGGGCGAGGTGATTCACTTCGAGCGCGGCGGGGCGGTCGATACCGTGATCGGTCCGCTCGAAGAAGTAATCGTCCGCACGAAGCTGATCGACGAGTCCGCCGGCAGCGTGCTGGCCGAGGCGAACCTGGTGGGGCGCTCAAAGGCGTCGACCTCCAGCGGTACGGAGAACCTGTCCGAGGGCGCCGGTCGGGCGCTGATCAAGTGGTTGAAGTCCGGCGGCGTCAAGATTGAGGAAGAAGAGGACGGCAACGACTGACGCGATTCCGTCGTCCGTCGGGCCGCGCTCGACCGGGCGTGGGACCGCTCCATGAAAGGGGGCCATCATGATCGCGCGCATGAGATCCTCGGCAGTACTGCTGAGCATATTGCTCTTGCTCGGCGGCTGCCTGAATCTGAACATCCGCGGCAATGTCAGCGTCGGCAGCAGCACGAGCGGCGGGTATGAGGCGATCGGCAGGCCGTCGGACCTGGGCCGGTACCACGGCATTCGGGTTGAATCGGTGCGCGTCCGCGACGGCGTGCGCCCCCCGGGCGACCTGCCCGGGCAGATTCGTCGCGACTTCATGCGGACGTTCGAGAAAAGAACCGGGCTGACGGAAACGGCATCGCCGGCGCTGGTGCTGGCGACCGAACTGGTCGAACTGCGCTACGAGGGCGGTTCCGAAGCGGATCGCGAATGGTCGTCGCAGACCGTGTTGCACGCGCGACTGCTCGATGCCGAAACCGGCCGGGCGGCGGCCGAAGCGCGGTTGATTTGCCGTGTCCGAGGCGCGGACGCCAACGATCCGGACCGCATTTCGCGTGCGGCGACCAAAGCCTTGCGGCGATGGCTGGAGGACGGCGGGGTGCGGATGGATAAGGAGAAGGATGAGGAGGAGGAGGACGAATCGTAAGGCCCGCCGTGCGGACCATCAGCGGTCTGCCATCGGCTTTCCGGCAAGATCCGTCATTCCCGCGCAGGCGGGAATTCAGACCGCCCGTGCGTCAGGCGGCTGAGAATCGTCATGTCTTTACCGTACATGGGGAGAACCCGCGCTTTGCGGCCTCGGCGACTTTGCGTTTGTTTCCGCATTTGGCGGTTGTGACGTTTCGGCGATGGAATTGTCGGTTCGCCTTGCGGTTTCGTCACCATTGGTCTTGAGCGGCGGCCCGGACGCCGCGCGGGTTGACTTTCGGCGACCGCGCGCCGATAATCTGGTGACCGCGTGGAAGAGGACCGCGCGCCTGCCTTTTTCATGCCCGCCGAGTTGACCGGGGTATCGGCCATGCGTGACTTTCGCACCGAAGTGCTGTCGCAGCTTGCGCACGAGTTGACGATTGCGCCGGCGCGGCATCGGGAGCGATACTTCCGGGGCGCTCGTCAGGCGATCGAACTGCTCCAACCCGACCGGGACTATCCGCGGTCTTTCATTCTGTTTCAGGTCACCGGCTACCGCACCCGCCAGACCGTCGAAATCGAGGTCAGCGGCGGCGACGCGATTGCGGACCTGGTCCTGCTGATCGAGTCGCTGACGCTCGATACGCCGCTGCCGACGCCGGACGACGCCGCCGAGACATTGCTGGATGCGGTCGGGCTTTGCAGTCGATGGAACATTTCCAGCCGCACGCTGGACCGCTGGCGCGCGTCAGGTCTGGTGGCGTGCTGGTACGCCGCGGCCGACGCTCCCGCGCGACTGCTGTTCTCCCTCGACGACGTTCAGCGCTTTGAAAAACGACACGCCCACCGCGTGCAGCGCGCCGCCCAGTTCCGGCCTGTCACCGACGACGAACGCCGCGAGCTGGCCCGGCTCGCCCTGGCCGCGATGGCGGCGGAGGGCTGCTCGCTGAGCGAGGCGGTGCGCCGCGTTGCCGAGCGCACCGGCCGCGCCCCCGAGACGGTTCGGCTGGCCGTTCACAAGAGCCGGGCCTTGATCGGCGCTGCGCGCGATTCCGATGCGTCGACCGACGGCTGGTGTGACGGCGCCGAACCTGCCGCGCCGTTGGCGCAGCGCTATCGCGAAGCACGGGGCGCCGAGCGAACGGCCCTGTTGCAGGCCCGCGCCGCTGAATTGGCGCACGCGCCGATCCGCTACGTGTTCGCTCCGGAGTTCGATCACCCCAACGCCGAGCGGCTGATCATGACCGATCCGCCGGCCCGCGCGGCGAGTTCTCCGCAGCCGAATGTGCCGGCCGATCTGCCCGCCTACGTGCGCGAGTTGTTCCGCACGCCGCTGCTGTCGGCCGAGGAAGAGCGGACGCTGTTCCGGCGATACAACTACCTGCTGCACAAGGCCGAGCAATCGCGCCGACTCATCGACCCGCCGACGGCGACCGAGGCGACGATCGAACATATCGAATCGCTGCTCGAGCAAGCGGCGGCGGTCAAGCAGCACATCGCCCAGGCCAATCTGCGTCTGGTCGTCAGCATCGCGCGAAGGCATCAGGGTCACACGGCGCGGCTCGATCTGTACGATCTCATCGGCGAAGGCAATCTGATTCTGATGCGCGTCATCGAGACCTTCGACGTGTCGCGCGGCAACAAATTCAGCACCTATGCGACGTGGGCCGTCACGCGCCAGTTCACGCGGCTGGTGGCCGAGTCGTGGCGCGATTGCGAGCGGCTGCATGTCGACGCCGACGCGCCCTGTTTCACGGCCGAGCCGGCCGCGCCGGTCGAATCAATGCCGGACGCCGACGAATCGCGGGCGGCGCGGCTGCTGCAAACGGTGCTGGCCGACCTCGATCCGCGCGAGCGCGACATCGTCGCGCGGCGTTTCGGCCTGAGCGACTATCAGCCGCAATCGCTGGCACAGGTCAGCGAGGCGGTTCACCTCTCACGCGAGCGCGTGCGGCAGATCGAGAAGCGCACGCTGTCGAAGCTGCGCCAAGCGCTCATTCTGCACGACGTCGCCGTGCCGGTCTGATTCATTCGCCAATTCACTCGCCAGGGTATCGCGCGGAAACAAAGTGAACGAATGGAAGAGGGGGGTGGTACGGGCGTCCCGCCCGTCCGGAACGGGCAAGATGCCCCTACCACCCAGGACGATCGTCCGGAACGGGCAAGAAGACGCAACGCCGTCGGCGTTGAAACGCCGACCGCGGAGCCTCGTGTCACGCGATCCGCACGTGCTCGCGCAACTGACGACGTGAAATCAGGCAGATCGCCCCAGACCGCGCTTTGGTTGCAGTCGAAAGCCGCCTCATGCGTTGAGCATCCCCGGTGATCGCGCGTGAGGCTCGAATCACTTGTAGCCCGTTGCGGTCTTTCGCTGATGGCCGACGGCCGATCGCTGCCGACAGGCCGCCAACGACTCGCAACCGACCACGGACTACGGCTCCTACCCCGCGCGCCGCAACAGCACGACGGTCACATCCTGCGGGCATGGCGCGCCGCCGGCGAACTCGTCGAACTCGGCCGCCAGGTCGGACAGCGTGACGCTCAGACCGGTGCCGGCGAGATCGCCCAGGCACTCCATCACTCGTGTGCGGCCGAAGGTCTGGTTGGATGCGTTGCGCAACGCGTCGGCGCCTTGCGTCACGATCGCCAGCGTTTCCTCCGACGCCAGCAGGTCCTGTTGCGACGTGTAGTTGAACTGCCGCGCCTTACCGACCGGCGGCATTCCCGCGCCCGCCAGCGTGCGGCATTTTCCCGACGCCTCGATCGCCCCAACCAATACGGCGTCTCCGGCCAGGCAGTACTGCACCGTGCCGTTGTTGGGATCGACGCATACGCAGGCGGCGTCAATCGTCGCGCCGCTTTCGCCGGTCAGCCAGTTCAGCGCCCGCGCGAACACGTGCGGCGGATCGGCGTGCAGGGACGACACGCGGAACGCCGAGCGCACCTGGGACATCAGCAGCGGCAGGCCCGCGCCGGCGGCGTTGATCCGTGCCACGATCAGCGAGGCGGTCTTGTTGGCCAAACGCAGCATGTCGTGAAAGTCACGCGGCATGGGACCGGCCCGGCGATAGGCGCCCAACTGGAACTCGGGCCAGTTGGGCATGGCCTGGGGAGTCAGGGCGTCCTGCACCAGCCGGGCCACGACATTCTCCTGGCTGGCCACTTCGGCCCGCTGCGCGGTGCGCGTGTGGATCGTGCGCTCGACGTGATGGGCCGTCATGGCGGCCAGCGCCGTCAGGGAGTCGAGCCAGTCGGAGTCGTAGGGCGGCGCGCCTTCCAGCGACTCGACGTAGAGCATTCCCATGGCCTTGCCGCGCGAGCTGACGAGCGGCACGGCCAGCGCCGAGGCGGAACCCGGCGCGGCGATTTCGGGCACGCAGATGCGGTGCAGCAGCTCGACGCACTGTTCGTACAGTCGCTCGGCCAGCGGCGGCACTTCGATCGGCCGCCCCTTGGCGTCGGAAGCTCGGACGATCTCAAACCCGGCCTCGGTGCGCTGATGGATGCGAACGCAGACGCAGCCCGCGCGGAAGGCTTGGAAGGCGTGTTCCAGAACGCGCTCCACGAGCGGCGTTGTCTGCGCGATGCCGGCCAGCTCGGTTGCAAACGCCGAACACTCCCCCAGCCGCTCGACGGCGAGTTGAAGATTTCCGCTGTAGGGTCGGACGAATCCGCCGACCGGCAGCACGCCGGCGCCGCGCGAAGACACGACGGCCGGTCGCGACTCGGCCTCGACTTGGCTGTCGAGGTAGACGCGCAGTACGAACGGACCGACGGCGATCTCGTCCATGTGCCGCAGCGATTGCCGCGCACGAACCTTGGCGCCATTGACGAACGTCGGCAGGTTTTCATCGAGCACGCCGACTTCCCAGGCGCCGGGTCCGCGGGGCGAAAGGCGGAGCTGTCGCGCGGCGATTCGCGGATCGGCCATCTCGATCGCGCACATCGGCCCCGAGCCGATCTCGACCGGCTCGTCGCCGAAGGTGCGGTCGGCCATCAATGAGCCGCTCTTGAAAACGAACAAGCGCATGTGGGCCTCCGCTTCGGCCGCGTCAGGCCGGAACGCGCAATCCCGCCAGCCGTGCCCGACCCTGCGACACGTCGAACACCAGCGCGCCCCCGTACAGGGCGGTACTGCCGGTTTCATCGGCATTCAGGCCGGGCTGCGCGTCGTAAACCTTCCGCGCCAGGACGAAAACGGCCGGCTGATCCGGCGATTGCCAATAAGCGTCGTGCATCGGCTGATGGCCGCCGTAAACCAGCTTGGACATGGCGAAAGCCGACGGATCCTCACTGGCGCCCATCGCGTACAACGTGGCCGTCGTGCCCGGCGTCTGCCCGATGCAGCGGCCGAGGTTGAACACCTCGCGGTCGCGCGGAGCATTGGTCGCCAGGGCGCGACCCAGGCGCCAAAAGGCGATCAGCGTGCGCCGGTCGATCTCGATGTCATGCGGTTCGGCGGCCGGTCCATCGATCCAGATATCGGTCAGATTCATGGACGCCTCCTCCGCGAAGTGCGCTGAACGGTCCCCGGGAAACGTCCGACGGTCTGCTGTAAATGTACCACGACTTCCGCGTTGCGACAACTGACGGGTGTGTTGACGGCCTGTCGTGCAAGGAGCGCCGGCGGTCTTGCAGTCGTAAGGGTGTTTCAGGAGACCCGACACAGCCGACGGCGGCGCGGCGCCGAACCACCTCAACCCAACCCTCTCCCTGGGAGGGAATGTGAAATGCAGCCGGGAGCGGTTGTGCTCCACTCGCGGCGGGCGGCTACACTTCGGTTCATCGGACCCGCTGCGAGAAACGCGCCCCATGTTCATCCTGGCACAGCCTTCGGTAACGACGCGCTGGGAAACCCAGTTCGAGTTGGCCCGCTGGACGGTCGGCGCGGGACTGGTCGTCGGCGTGGCCCTGGTCGCGGCGGGCCTCTACGCCATTATCTGGATGTACCGGCGCGAGGGCCGCGGAAACCTCACACAGCGCGGGCGAATCGCGCTGACGGCGATTCGCTGTGCCTTGCTGCTGCTCATCGGACTGATCGCGCTGGAGCCGGTGCTGGCCCGCTACCAGCACCGCCACGTGCGGGCGACGACGCTGGTGTTGATCGACGACTCGGCCAGCATGGCCGTCCGCGATCGGTATCGCAACGCGTCGGACCAGGCCCGCGTCGTACCGGTCGTCGGCAGCGTGCCCGAGTCGGGTGTGTCGCGGATCGACGTGGCGCGGCAGTTCCTGGCGCGCGAGCAAACCGAGTGGCTCAGGCGGCTGGCGGCGAAGAATCGCGTCGAGGTCTTTCGATTCTCCGATCGCGCCGCACCGCTGAAGTCTCGCGAGCCGGCAAATGACAGCGCCGAGGACGCGGAGACGCCGCCCGCATCGACCGGTTCCGACGGACCCGCAACTGATCCGACACGCTGGCAACTGCGAGCGGCCGGTCCGGCGACCGACGTGGGCCGCGCCGTTCGCGAGGCCGTTGGCTCGCTGGGCGGGGCGCCGGCGGCCGCGGTGATCGTGCTGTCGGACGGCGGGCTTAACCAGGGCGAGCCGCCGGATGCGATCGGTCGGTTTCTCGAATCGCGCGGCGTGCCGTTGTACGCGGTCGGGCTGGGCGATCCGGCCGAACCGGTCAACGTGCGCGTGACCGAAGTGATCGGTCCGCGTCACGCGTTTGCGCGCGATCCGTTCAGCGTGACGGTTCAGGTTGCGGCCGAAGGGATCGACTCGCGTCCGCTGAGCGTCGAGCTGCTGCGGCTTGCACCGGGCGGTGACGCGGACTCGGCCGTTCTGGTCGACCGGCGCGACGTGGCCCCCGACGAAAACGGCGTCTATCCGCCGCTGTCGTTCGAGTGCCGCGTCAACGAAGCGGGGCCGGTCGTTTTCACGGCCCGCGTTCCGCTGCTGCCGGACGAGGCGGTCGAAACCGACAACGCGCGCGACACGCTTCCGCCGGTCGACGTGCTCGACGGCCGCATGAGGCTGCTGCTGGTCGCGGGCGGGCCGTCGTATGAATATCGCTTTCTCACGCGCCTGCTGGAGCGCGACGAGACGGTGGACGTGAGTTGCTGGCTGCAATCCGCCGGCACGCGCGCGGTGCGCGACGGCGACATCGTCATCGACCATCTGCCGCAGACGGCCGAAGAGCTGGCGGCCTACGACGTGTTCATTCTGGTCGACCCGAATCCCGCCGGACTGCCGCCGGAATGGCCGGCGCGCGTGGCGACGCAGATCGACGACTTCGGCCGGGGAATGCTCTTCGCGGCGGACTCGAAATGGACGTCGGTGTTTCTGCGTGATCCGCGAATGCAGCCGCTGCTCGAGCTGCTGCCGGTCGTATTCGATTCCGAGGCCGAACTCATCATCAATCAGCTCGGACGATATCAGCGCGCCGCCTGGCCGCTGGTGATTCCGCCCGAGTCGGCCGGCTCGCCGCTGCTGCGTCAGGCCGATGCCGCGGCGGCATCGCTGGAAGCGTGGTCGCGTCTGGAGGGCGTCTTCTGGCACTATCCGGTCCGCCGCGAGAAGCCGGCGGCGACGGTGCTTCTGCGGCACGGCAATCCGCGGATGGCCGGCCCCTACGGGCCGCATGTGCTGTACGCGGTTCAGTACGCCGGCTCCGGCCGTACGGCGTGGCTGGGGTTCAACAGCACGTGGCGCTGGCAGCGCTACGGGCCGGAGTACTTCGAGCGATTCTGGATACAGGCCATCCGATACCTGATGGAGGGCAAGCTGCTGGGCGGCAAGCAGCGCGGCGTGATCATGACCGATCAGGACCAGTTCAACGCGGGCGACACGGTCGTGGTGACGCTGCGGGCGCTGGACGAGCGATTCGAGCCGGTGACGGTTCCGTCGATCGACCTGGAAGTCGTGCAGTCCGACGAAGCGCCGCGGACGGTCGTGCTGACGGCCACGCCGGGGCGCGAAGGTTTCTACCAGGGGCGCTTCGTCGTCGATCGCGTCGGCCCCGTGCGGATCAGCGCCACGCTGCCGGGCGGGGCGGGCGCGCCGGCGGCCGTACAGCGCGACCTGGTGGTGCGCCCCGCCGATCTGGAGCTGCGCCGGCCGGTGATGCGGCGCGATCTGCTGCGGCGGCTGGCGGAGTCGTCGGGGGGGCGGTATTTCGAGATCGACGAGGCGTCGGCGGCGCCGGATCTGATCGAAGACCGCGGCGAGTCGTCGGTGATCCGAGAACGGCCGCGACCGCTGTGGGACAACGGTTACGTCTTTGCACTGCTGATTCTGCTGGTGACGGCGGAGTGGATCGGCCGCAAGCGGGCGAAGTTGTTGTAACGGAGCGCAGGCCGCGGACGTCACGCATCGTGGCGCGTCCACGTCGCCTGTGCCGTCGGCTCGGTCCATTCCGTCCACGATCAGGAAGCGTCGCAGGGGCCGCGGAAGACGGGATTCCCGCCCGCGCGGGAATGACGGAACATGACGGCAAGCTGAAGGCTGTGCCGGCAACAGACAACTGACAACCGCCTGCCGCGGGGGTATCATGCGGCGCTGCGCCGGACCCGAAGGCGGCGCATGACCGAGGTTTTCTCTGAAAGGTGCGTCCGATGGCCTGGGAGGCGCTCGACCGCCGCACGCCGGTGATTGATGAGAAAGCCGCTCCGCTGCTGAGCGAGGCGGTGCGCGAGAAGATCCGCTCGTTTTTCCCGCGATACGAGACGAAGCGGGCGGTGCTGCTGCCGGCGCTGCACGTGGTTCAGGACGCCCTGGGTCACGTCGGCTGGCAGGCGATGAAGGAAGTGGCGGAGCTGCTCGAGATTCCGCCGGCGCAGGTCTTCGACACGATCAGCTTCTATACGCACTTCTGGACGCACGCGAAGGGCCGCAAAGTCATCGTGTTATGCCGCAGTCTGTCGTGCCAGCTCATGGGGGCCGACGCGGTGCAGCAGGCCGTGCAGCGACAACTCGGCATCGGCGAGCACGAAACGACGGACGACGGCGAGTACAGCTTCGTCACCGAGGAGTGCCTGGCTGCGTGCGATCATGGTCCGTGCATGCTGATCAACGAGAAGATGCATCGCAATGTCCGGGCGGCCGACGTGCCCAGGCTGCTGGCCGATGCGAACAACGCGACGCTGTCGATTCCGCGGTCGACGCTGTTCGACGCGCCGACGGCGACGGATGCGGCGGACGAGCTGGAGACGACTTCGGATGTGCGCGAGATGAAGGAGTCGTGAGGGCCGGCAAGTGATTTTCCAGCGTCCGGCGGGCGCATGGGGTTGCTCGCGCCGGTTCTGATCATCGCCATCGAAGCGCTTGGCGATGGGCCACCCGAACGATCGGCGCCGTCGGCGCGAGCGTCGCACTCATCCTGTCGATCCAAGCCGTGAACACGCCAGAATCCGATTCCGTGCAAAGGCCGGCGCTGACGCAAGAGGCGCGCGAATCCCACCGATACGTTGTCTTCTGCTTCCTTCTGCTGATCGTCGCGCTTCAAATCGCCGCCGGGCCGATCGTGCGCCTGCCCGACTGGCACGTCTCGCCCGATCAACCGGCGCTGCTGGAAGCCCGCGCGTGGCTCGATGGGCGCACCGACGTCGGCCGGCGAAGCTGGGACACGGCGCTGCACGAGGGCCGCTATTTCAACATCTATCCGCCCTGCTTCACACTTATCAGCGTCGTCGCGCTTTCGCTGGGCCAACTGGCCGGCGCGCCGCCCGATACCTTCTACCCGTTCTGGTACTTGCTCGTTGCGGCGTTGCCGCTGCCGCTCGTCGGCTTCTGGGCCTTTCAGCAGGTGATGCGCCGAGCGGCGTGGTCGGCCGTCTTCACCGCCGGCTGGCTGCTGGCCACCCCCATGCTGCCGATGATCCGTGACTGCCGCGACGGTTCGATCAACTCGCTCAACCACGTGCTGTCGAACATCGGGTTGATGCTCATGGCCGGCGATCTGCTGGGCCGCCGCCGACTCTGGCCGGCCGCCATCGGTCTGATCATCGCCGCATGGAGTCGGCAGTTGACGCTCGCGTACGGTGTGGCGGCCGTGTGGATCGCGTGGCGCGCGGGTGTGCCGCGCGGCCGGCGGACGGCGATCGCCGTCGGCGCGCTACTGATGGCGGCCGGCGGGCTGATGACTCTGAACTGGATGCGCTTCGGCGATCCTTTGGAGACCGGCTATCTGAAAATCTATTCCGAGGGGCGCGAGCGGGGCTGGTACGGTCAACGCGCGCACGAGCACGGCGTTTTCTCGCCGCACTTCGTCGCCGAAAACGCCTGGTATATGAACTTCTCGCCGCCGCTGTTCCGGTTGTCGCCCGCCTTTGTGCAGGCCGCCAATCACAGCAACGGCGTCGGCATCTGGATGACGTGTCCGCTGCTGCTACTGGCGTTCTGGCATGTGCGGCGCTGGTGGACCGATTCGGCCGCGCGGCCGATGATGCTGGCGTCTGCGGCGGTGATTGCGGCGCTTTTGACGTATCACAACACCGGCGCGGTTCAGGTGGGGTTTTTTCGCTTTGCCCTCGATTTTGTGCCGATATGGCTGATGGTAATCGCGCCGCACGCCCTCGGGCCGCGAGGCGCCTACGTCACAATGGGCTGCCTGGCGTGGAGCGCCTGGTATTTCTACATGATCTGTTGATGGCCCCGCTCAGAATCGGCACAGCTAATGGATGTCGCGTGGAACGGGCTTGTAGCCCGTTCGCGCGGGCAGAATGCCCGCGCCACGCGATGCATGAGTTGCGAAGAAGCGGACTCGTTACACGATTGCCAAGATGCTGCTCCATTCGAACGTCATCAACCGCCGGCTGCCGACGCCCGCGCTGGCGTTTTTCGCGCTGATGCTGGCGATCGAGTCGGCCTGGGCGATCCGCTGCGTCGCCATGCCGGACGAGATGATGCACGGCACGGCGGTGTCGGTGTACAACGCCGCCGAGTTTCAGCATCACCGTCCCATCTATCGTGACTGGCGCGAGCGGCCGCATGTTCCCGCGATTTACGGGATCTTCTCCTATGTCGTGCCCGGACTGATCGGACGGGCGGTCGATGCCGATCTGCTCGATCTCTACGTCATCGGCCGTCTGCTGAGCCTCATCGCCACTGCCGGCATCGGCGTCGCGATCTATCGTCTGGCGCGGCGCACGGCGTCGGGCGATTCGGACGGAACGTCGCCCATGTTTGCCGCGGCGGCCGCGCTGGCGACGCTGTCGTTCCCGATCTTCTGGCCGGTGTGCGGGGAGTTTCGCGGCGATGCGCCGGCGATTCTGTGCTCGCTCGCGGCGCTGGCGGTGTATCGCTCGAACGAGCAGTCGCCGCGGCGGTGGATGTCGCCGCCGCTGATCGTGCTGGCGTTCCTGTTCAAGCCCTCGTGCGTCCTGGCGGGGCTGACGATTCCGGCGTACTTGATGATTCGCCGCCGGCCGGTCGAGGCGATCAGCTTTTTTGTCGCGTGGGCGGCGCCGATCGCGATCTTGATCGTGCTGCTACAGCGTGCCACCGACGGGCTGTATTTGCTCAACGCGGTCGACGCTTTCCGCGGCAATCGTGACGTGGGCAACATGATCATCTGGCCCGTGGGCGTGCTTCCGAAGGCCGTGGCGCTGTACGCGTTCGCCGCCGCGTGGCTGTACGCTCATCGGACGGGCCGGCGAATGGACCTGCTGAGCGTGCACTTCTGGATGACGCTGGTCGTTCCGTTCGTCCTCACTTATCGCGACGGAGCGGATGACTATTACTTCTGCGAGCACATCGCCGCCGCGTGCATCCTGATGGCCGCGCAGTGGGAAACGTGGCTGCGAGGCTTTTCATCGCCGGACGAGCGACTGGTGCGCGTGCTGATCTGTCTGGCGCCCGCGCTGCCCGTGTCGGCGATGGCGTGGAGTCACACACCGCCGGTATCTCGGATGCTGCATGGTGTTCTCGACGCGCGTGAATGGGTCCACGGGGAACGCGCGCTGTTTCGAGACATGGCCAAGGCACTCGATTCGCTGCCGCAACCCGTGTTGTGCGACGCCGACGGACTGACGCTGCTGTCGCGCAGCCCGCCCGTGCTCATGGACACGTGGGGCCTCAGCGGCCTGCGCGATCAGGGCGTGTTCGACGACTCGGCGATCGTCGCGGACCTGGCCGCGCGGCGGTTCGGCGCGGTGATCCTGCGACAGCCGGCGGACGTGATCATGCGGTATCAGACGACGGTTCACGTTCCCTCGGCGTGGCGGCAGGCGATACTTCGCGAGTACCGGCCGGCGGGGAAGATAGGAGACAGATACTATCTTTATTTGCCGCAGGAGGAGAAGGAGCCAGATTAAGATAAAACGTCACGGAAAATTTCTTGCTCTTGATCTTACTCTTGATCCTCTTCCTGCTCCTCCTCTTACCCTTGCTCGTTCTCCTCTGGACTTCCACGACCGGCCGGCACGAGCTTCGTGCCGCCAATTCCCGCTCGTGCCCGATTACGATCCGCGACACGCATATGGTCCTTACCCCATCGGCCTCGACGCGGACGATTCCGCCGGCTCGTTATCGGCGAGCGGTCCATTTGCTCGTAATCGCCGCGCTGGCGGCGTACTTCTTCCTGCTGGTCGTTGATCTGGCGGGTGTGGCGCGGCTGATTGCGGGCAGGGATGAGATGGTCCAGGGCAGCGCGGCCATGGCCTGGCACGCCGCGCGGGCGGCCGGGGGCGAGCCGATCTACCGCGATTGCCTGACGCACCGCCCCCACGTCGCCGCCGTTTATGGTCCGCTGATCTATCTTTTTCCCGCCCTCATCGGCCGCACCATCGGCGCGTCGCAGCCACTGGCGATGCTGCTGATCGGCCGCGGACTGAGCCTGCTGGCTACGACCATCACCGGGGTGCTGATTTTTGCGATGGCGCGGCGGCTCGGTGCGCGGCGCCTGTTCGCATGGATCGCGACATTGGCGGCGCTCTCGAATCCGATCTTCTGGAACATCAGCGCCGAGTACCGGGCCGATCCGATCACGCTGTGCCTGTTGCTGGCCGCCGTGGCTTGCTTCGCCGGCCGCGACACGCGCCCCGCCCGGTTCCTGGCCGCGCTGCCGTTGATGGCGGCTTTCCTGTGCAAGCCCACGAGCGTCGCGCCGCTGATCGCCATGGCGTGGTTCCTGTGGCGGCGCGGCCGCCGGCGTGAGGCGAGCGGCTGGCTGATCGTCGGCGGCCTGCTGGCGCTCGGATGCATCGCGTCGCTGAATTGGCTGACCGACGGCGGCTACCGGATTAACGCTTTCGAGGCGCTGCGCGGGAGTCGGGCCTGGAGCAATTTGCTCGTATTTCCGGTCACGGTGCTTCCGCTGACGCTGCCGCAGTTCGCGTTTGCCGCATGGCTGATCGGCGTTCGACTGTTGCGTCCGCAACATGGGAAACCGCAACACGAGGCCGCATCGAACGGCGTCGACGTCCTGATCGCGTGGCTGGGCGCCGCGTGGCTGCTTGCATTCCTTACAACGGTTCGCGACGGTTCGGCCGAGTACTACTTCTGCGAGTCGCTCGCCGGCGCCTCGATCCTCATGGCGCTGCAATGGCAGCGATGGCTCGACGCATCGACTGGTCGCCCGGCGGATTCAACGACGGCCAATCCTGCGCATCGCCCTCTTCATCTGGCTGCGTTTCTGGCGCCCGTCGTGGTTGCGATAATCGCGTTGCCCAAGCTGGAGCCGGGACCTGTGCAGCGGTTGGGCGACTTGTGGAACCTGTCGCGCGTAGTTCGCACCGACGCCGATCGCTTCGCCCGCCGACTGGCCCTCGTCAACGGGCTGCCGAAGCCGGTCCTCTGCGGCGACGACAGTCTGTCGCTCTTCGCGAATCAATCGCCGCTGATGATGGACACGTGGCTGTTTAGCGGCCTGATCGACCGCGGCGTGTTTGACGACTCGGCGATTGTCGGCGACCTGGAATCCGGACGGTTCGGCGCCGTCGTCCTGAACTGGCCGGTGGAGCAGGCGAAGCGCTATCAATCGACATGGCGTATTCCGCCGGCCTGGCGCGACGCGATCATGCGCCGCTACCGGCCGATGTTCCCGGACATCGGCGGGCTGTACGTTTATGCGCCGCGCCGCGCCGGCGAGCCGGGGGAGCGGCTTCCTTGATCGCCGCGCGGCGGCCCTCTAGAATTGTGTGGGGCCGGGAGGGGTTCGCGTCGCGCGCCATACCCCGCCCGGACCACGATGGAAGTGCCTATGACCGCCGCTGCCGTGTCCGTACTGGGCCAGAACGTGCTCGTCCTGAACCGCGATTATCTCGCGTTGCGGGTCGTGACGGTCAAGCGCGCGCTGTGCCTGCTGTTCAAGGACCTGGCCGAGGTCATCCACATAGAGGAAGGCCAGTACCTGGCCTACGACTTCCAGGACTGGTGCGAGCTGAGCCAGCTCAAGCGGACCTTTGAGCCGGACGCGCACGACTGGCTGCGCACGGTGCGCTTCGACATCGCCGTGCCGCGGATCATCCGGTTGATGCTGTACGACCGCCTGCCGCGGCAGGAGGTCAAGTTCAACCGGCGCAACATCTACGCGCGCGACGGCAACCGCTGCCAGTACTGCGGACGCAAGTTCTCCACGACCGAGCTGTCGCTGGACCACGTCATTCCGCGCAGCCAGGGCGGCAAGAGCACCTGGGAGAACGTGGTCTGCGCCTGCTTGCAGTGCAACATCCGCAAGGGCGGCCGCACGCCCGAGCAGGCCCACATGCACCTGATCGCGCTGCCGAAGCGCCCGCGGCGCAACCCGGCGATCACGATCAAGCTGGCCGACGGCCGCTACGCGAGCTGGAAGCAGTTCGTCGATCACGCCTACTGGAGCGTCGAGCTTCAGTAGTCCGCGCCTTTTCCCCGCACTGGTCGGCGATTTCGCGGAACTCGACTACAGCATTCCGCGGCTTGCGGCATGAGCAAGCCCTCGCGCCAGGCGAGCGTTCCTGTTTCGGGTGGTACGGGCGCCCCGCCCGACTTGCCGGATGTTTCGAGGGCCTGGCCATGTTGATCCGCGCGCAGCTCGGCTTTCCATTACCCGAGCCGCCCGGCGCTTGTTCCGCATCACGCCGATGAATCAACCGCCGACGTACTGCCGCGCGAAGTAGCGCGCCGTCAGCGGCTCGCCGGTGATTCGCCGCGTCAGGTCGTTCCACGAGTAGGTGTTGCCGGGCCGAAAGATCGACTCGATCATGAACCGTCCGGCTTCGCGGCTGCCGACGAAGGCGGTCTTCAGCGGATCGTTCATTCCGAGGACGCGCGTCGCGATGTGATGATGCACCTGGCAGCCGAACAGGTCGCCCATCATGTAACTGTGGTAATAGGCGGGCACCGTCGCGACGTGAATCTTGGCGGCATAACCCTCGAGCGCCGCATCGTCCGGCGGCGGAACGAGCTGATACTGCTTCTTGAGGTCCCACCACAGCTTGGCGAGGTCCTGATCGGGATTGGCGTACATGGCCCGCTCGAAGCGCATCATCACCTGCGCCCAGCGGCTGAAGATCAGCTTTTCGGCCCGCAGGCTGCGGCGGGCCGATTCGACGTAGCGCGCGGCCTCCTCCGGCGGCAGCTTGGCGACTTTGGTCAGAAACTCCTCATTCTTGACCATCGCGCCCATCATCATGGCGTAGCCTTCGGTGGTGATGCTGTGTGAGGCGGTGTGCAGCAGGAAAGGCACGTCGGGCGAGATGTACTTGTCGTACACGGCGTGGCCGAGTTCGTGGATAAGCGTGTCCATCCAGTAGAGATTGGGCTTCAGATTGCACAGCACGCGCACGTCGCCGGCGCGGTTGAGGTCGGTCGCGAAGGCGTGCGGGTTCTTCTTCGGCTTCTCGTACAGATCGCTGCGATCGAGGATGTCGTCGACGCCCATGCCCATGCCTTCGTAGTACGTCTTCGTCAGCGCGAGCAGGTCCTGTTCCTTGTAGGCCTCGTCCAGGTTGGCGCCCTCGGTTTCGGGCGCCTGCTGAAAGAACAGATCGCCGAAGTGCCACGGCCGAAGCGCTGACGTCTCGATGCCGAACCGCGTCGCCCGCGCCGCGTCGATGTCGCCCTTGAGCCTGGCAAACGGCTCGCGCGTCAACTGGTCCAGCTCGTCGAACAACGCCACCAGTTCCTTCTCGCCGATCTCGTCCAGCGAGAGCTTCATTGCGTAGAAGTTGTCGAAGCCCAGGCGGCGGGCCTGTTCGTTGCGCAGGCGGACCAGTTCCTTGAGCTTCGGCGCGATGCGCGTGCCGACGGCCATGTAGCCCGCCCAGGCCTTCTGCGCGGCCTTCGAGTCCTTCGACTCGGACAGAATCTGCCGCACGTCGTTTTCGCTCAGCTCTTTGCCGCCGACCAGGCTGCGATGCGTGCTGAACGTCTTTTCGACTTCGGTCTCCAGGGCGACGATCTTCTTCTGCACCTCGGGGTCGGCCTGGCCGGGCAGAAACGTACGGTACATCACGTCCAGCTCGCGGGCGCGGACGGGGTCCAGCTTGTCGGCCTGCTCGCGCAGCGAACGAATGCGCGAGAAGACGGCGCGATCGGCGTGCAGCTCGACCAACTCGTTCTGCGCTTTGGTGCGCCGCTCGAACGCCTCGTCGGCGCCGGTCACGTTGGCGTCCCACCAGGCTTTCTCCGAGCGGTAGTAGAGCGGCTCATACTTCGACAGGTACTGCTGCTTCAGGGCGTCGAATTCGTCAATCACGCGCTGTGCGTCCTCCTTCGCGGCGGGCGGCTGGGCCTTTGGCTCGGCCTGCGGGGTCTGCGCGACGACGATCGCAACACAGAGACACGTCAGCGAAAACACGACCGTGAGAATGATGGAGCGAGTCATGAGATGTTCCTTTCGGGGAGCATTGTAACGCTTGGACATCGGCCGTCAGCCTTCAGCCATCAGCATACCGTCACGATCCGTCATTCCCGCGCAGGCGGGAATCCAGCGACGCCCAGGCGCGCCGGCCCCCCGCCTTCGCGGGGGTGACGGTTCGCTCCCATCCCTATCTTCGCGAACCCACCGCTGAAGCGGTGGGCCACCCTCCGTCATTCCCACGCAGGCGGGAATCCACTTCTCAGCGGCCTCCGCGCCTCCGCGTGAGCAATGCCCGTATCGACTATTCGACGTTTTCTTTCGACGTTTCCCCGCTACTCGGCGGCTTCCTCGTCGCGCTCGGCCGACTCGGCACGCCGCCGCGATTTCGGTCGCGACAGAGTGCCGTAGGCCTCGACGATGTGCGTCACCAACTTGTGCCGCACGATATCGCTCTGCGTCAGCCGCACGACGGAAATGCCCCGGATGCGCTTCACCCGCTCGACCGCGTCATACAACCCCGACGTGTGCCGCGCCTCCAGGTCCACCTGGCTGTCGTCGCCGGTGATGATCATCTTGCTGTTGTGACCCAGCCGCGTCAGAAACATCAGCATCTGCGGCACCGTCGTGTTCTGCGCCTCGTCCAGAATGATGGCCGCGTTATTCAGCGTCCGCCCGCGCATGAACGCCAGCGGAATCACCTCGATCACGTCGTTGGCCATCAGCCGCCGCATGTGGTCGTAGTCCATCATGTCGTGCATCGCGTCAAACAGCGGACGCAGATAGGGATTGACCTTGGCCTGCATGTCCCCCGGCAGATAGCCCAGCTTTTCGCCGGCCTCGACCGCCGGTCGCGCCAGCACCAGTCGCTTGATGCGGTTCATCTTCAGCAGCGACATCGCCACCGCCACGGCCAGATAGGTCTTGCCCGTTCCAGCCGGGCCGATGCAAAACGTCAGATCGTGATGCAGCATCGCCTCAACGTAATGCCGCTGCCCGTCGGTCTTGGGCTGCACCGCCGTGCCGCGGGAAAAAACGTCCAGCGTCGCCGACGGCGGGCCGGCCTCGGCCGAGCGTTCCGCGGCCTGGGCGGCAATGGCGTCGCGGACGTCTTGTTCGTTGACATGCCGGTGCTTGCGGGCGTGCTGCTGAATGCGGTCGATGACGGAGGCGGCGCGGGACACCGCGCCGGCCTCGCCGTCGAGCTTGAGCGTGGCGTCGCGGGCGAAGATGCGGATGCCGAAGGCCTCGCGGATCAGCCGCAGGTGTCGATCGGCCGAGCCGAACATGGCCAGCCGATCGCCGGTTTCTTCGAGCGTGATGACGAGTTCCAAGGCCGGATGGACCTCCGCGGATCGGTTTGCCCGCCGCGGCCGCGACAGGGCGGTTGCCGGCGACGGGCGGTGGCGTTCGACCGTCGCCATCATTTTATCAGGATTGCATACGCCACGGGAATACAGAACAGCGGCGAGTCGAGGATATCCAGCAGGCCGCCGAACGCCGGAACCACGGCGCCGCTGTCCTTTGCCCCGGCGTCGCGCTTCAGCAGCGATTCGAACAGGTCGCCCGCCTGACCCACGAGCGCCATGATCGCGCCGAACGCCAGCGCGGCCGACAGCGCCGGCCAGTCGCCGCGCCCGTCCGCATCGCCGATGCCCGCGGGCCGCGTGGCCGCGTCCCATCCGCCGTGCGACACGATCGATACGGCGGCCGAAACGAGCATGGCCGTTGCGACGCCGCCGATGAGTCCCTCCCACGTCTTGCCGGGACTCAGCCATGGGATGAGTTTGTGCCGCCCCATCGCCAGGCCGGTGAAATAAGCGCCGATATCGCAGCACTTGATGACCAGCAGCACCCACATCAACGTCCACGGCGAATCGAGACCCATGCGCAGCCGCGGAATGAACGAACCCAGCAGTCCCAGGTACAGCACCATCAACAGCGTCTGCGACACGTCGGTCGAGGCCCCTTCGACGCGCCGACGGCGGGCGACGCACACGAACGTCAGCATCACCGCCGCCGTCAGCACGGCCGCGGTCGTCGATGTTTCCGAGACCGTCCAGCCCCATCGCGCGGCAAGACCGCTGCCGATCGTCCACGGTATCAGCGCCAGAAGAATGTTGAAGCCCATCGCGCACGTCACGGCCGGCCGGTGACCGCCGGTGCGCAGCAGCGCTCCCAGTTCGCGCGTGGCGAAGGCAGCCAGCAGCATCCAGATGGTTGTGATGATCAGGCCGCGGCGCACGCCCGCATGAATCACCGCGTCGGCCTGACTCGACGCGATTTGCGGTGCTGAATCGAGCCGCTGGTCGAGCCAGAACAGGCCGATCAGCGCGGCGATCATCAGCGCGCCGAATGCGAGGCGTTGTGAAAGCATTTCGCCCAGTGTCGCGGCGGTGGCGATCGGGGGCAAGCGGGGAAACGTCGAAACGTCGAAACAAATGCAGGAAGGCTCGAAGGGTGGGAAGAGAGCGACGAAGCGACGGAGCGGACTTGGCGCACACAGGCGTGCGACGGGCGAAAGCGTGACGGTCAATACGCTGCCGGGGAAATGGCAGTTTCGCGTCCACGTCTTCACGCCGTCCAATGGGTCCATTTCGTCCACTCTCACGCAGAAGCATGGGCGGCGCGGACGGCCGCTACGAGTGCGAAGCGGCCGGCGTCGGGTCCCTCGCGGCGATGGGAGAAGAACCTCGCGTCAGAGAGCGTGCATTCGGCGGCAACTTCGATCTGCGCCGCCGGAACGCCGGCGGTCAGCAGCGCGTCGGCATTGGCCGACTTCAGGTCGAAGCACAGCTTGCCGGCGTACGTCGCGAAAAACCGATCGGCGTCCGGCAGCATCGCCAGCGCCACGCGCCGAACCTCCGCGCCGACTTCGTACCGCTCCGCGCCGGCGCAGGGTGCGATGCCGGCCCACAAATCGGCCGGGCGACTGCCGAACTCGGCGGTCAATCGACGGACAAGCAGCCCCGCCGCGCCGGCGACGGTGCCGCGCCAACTGGCGTGAGCGGTGCCCAGCGCGTGTCGCACGGGGTCATGGACGAGGATCAGCGGACAATCACCGGAAAGCTGGAGCAGCGGCGTGTCGGGCAGATCGCAGACGAGGCCATCGACGAAGCGAATAGCGGAGTCGCGGCCGAATCGCCCGGCGCCGACGTCCGCTTCATCCACGCGCACGACGTGGGGACTGTGAATCTGATCGGGCGCGGTCAGCCGCTCGAACGGAACGCCCAGATGCGCGCAGAGTCTCTGTCGCCGCAGGATGGCCAACTCGCGATGCGGTCCGCGGTGCGGCGCCATGTTCCAGGGCCGGGTGGTGATGACGTGGATCAGCCGGTCGAATCGTCCCAGGCGCGGAAAGCGCAGCAGCGCGGTGTCTTCGAAGGGTTCGACGTCAAGCCGAGCATGGACGGCGCCTGTCACCGGCGCGCGGATGTCGTTCATTCGATGTCACGCCTCCCAGCGCGAGGAACCTCTGCAATAGCCACGCGGAATGATCCGAGCCGCAAGCGCCAGCGCTGCGGTCACGCCACGACGAGAGGGCGACCTCGGCGCTTGCGCTTGGGGCTCGGATTCGCACGGGTAGTAAACCCGTGCCACGCGGAAGCGAGACGCGCATGTAAGTACGCGTATTCCGCTTCGAGCCGCAACTGAAGTGCGGCGGGACACAGCCGAGGGCGGCTGTGCCCCATTCACAGCCGGGGGCGGTTGTGCTCCATTCACAGCCGAGGGCGGCTGTGCTCCATTCACAGCCGGGGGCGGCTGTGCCCCATTCACAGCCGAGGGCGGCGGTGCTACGCCGAACCGATTGTCGCGACTTCGATAATCACTTTGATTTGACGCGGATCGTCCGCGTCGCGCAGCGCTTCGACGCCGCGCGCCAGCGGCACGCGACGCGTGATCATCGAGGCGACATCCACTTCCCGCCGCGCCAGCATGGCAATCGCGTCCGCGAACGGCCCGCACCGGCTGCCCAGCAGCGTCACTTCATTGACTACGAGCGGCGCCAGGTTCACCGGCGTCGATCCCGCGCAGGTCGTCTTCATCACGATCGTGCCGCGCGGGCGAACGAGGCTCATCGCGATGTCCAGGCCCTCGGCCGAACCGGTGCAGTCGACCACGAAATCCTGATCGAACCGGCTGTGCAGATCGCGCAGCGGCATTGCGGTGATGCCCTTGCGGTCGAGAAACTCCAGCGTCAGCGGATTGCGCCCGATGACGATCAGCCGGCAGCCGGTCCGCGCCAGCACCTGCGCGACCAGCAGCCCCAACCGACCGGAGCCGAGCACCGCGACGCGACTGCGCGGCTCGATCTTCACCTGCCGCGTGATCTGAACGGCGGCCGCCAGCGGCTCGACGAACACCGCCTCGTCCTCGCCGATCGAATCGGGCAGCCGGTGGCAGTTGCGCTCCGGCACGGCGATCAGTTCGGCGAACGCCCCCGGCCGGCCATCGATGCCGATGACCGTGCGCCGCCGGCAGTGATTGGCCAGTCCGCCGGCACACATATCGCAGGCGCCGCAGACGCAGTTGATCTCGACGGCGACGCGCGTGCCGGCGGGCAGCTTCGCAGCCGAAACGACGTCGGCCACGAACTCGTGACCGAGGATGCCGCGATAGTTCATGTAGCCGCGCGTGATCTCGATGTCGGTGGAACAGACGCCGGCGCGGCGGACGCGCAGTAGCGCTTCGCCGGCGCGGGGGCGCGGCTCGGGCGAGTTCGATTCGAGGCGCGTGGTGCCGTCGTAGACGAGGGCCAGCATGACGCCGGCAGTATAACCCTTGCACACCAGCGATTCGTGTTGCTACTTCCCGGCTCCGCCCGCGCCGCACAGCGCCACCTGGTTGCGTCCGGCCTGCTTGGCTTCGTACAGCGCCTTGTCCGCCAGCGACAGCAGCTCCTCGGCGCTGGCGGGCGCGTTGCGGCGCAGCGACGCCACGCCCGCACTGAGGCTCGGCCGCGGCGAAACGCCGGAGAAGAGCATGGCCCGCTGACCGAACAGCGTCGTCAAGCGGCGTGCGACGGCGGCCGCCTCGCTGGCGCCGACGCCGGGCAACAGCAGCGTGAATTCGTCGCCTCCGTAGCGGATGGCGATGTCGTCGGCGCGCAGCGATCCGCGAATGAGGTCGGCAGTGAACTTGATCAGCTCGTCGCCGCACAGATGCCCCATCGTGTCGTTGAGATTCTTGAAGTGGTCGATGTCGATCATGACGATTGACAGGTCCTGCCCGGCGTCGCGCTGCGCCTCGAAGATCGCCTGAAGCCGATCGGTCAACACGCGGCGGTTGTTCAGGCCGGTCAGCGGATCGGTCCACACCTCGCGCTGTGCGCGGCGCAGCTCCTGATAGATGGCGTGGGTGCGCTGTGCCACCTGCGTCGCCACCGCCCGCGCCGATTGCTCGGCCCGATTGCGCCAGGCATTGCGATCGGTCCGCAGCGCCGCCAGCGCGCGGGCGATGTCGCCCAGTTCGGCGGCGTGCCCGGCCGCCAGATCGACGCCGTCGGGACGCTCGGCCCGCGCGAACTCGCGCAGTCGGTCGATCGGATCGAGCACTTGCCCCTGCAAGCGCCACAGGCCGATGGCCGATCCAATTGCCCCCATCGCCATCAGCGGCGCGATCGTCATCCACAGCCTTCGATACCACGCTTCCGGCGCGCGCGGCCAGTTGACCAGAACGCGCAGCGCAGCGGCAGGAGTCGGCCTTGCCGCATGCGCCGCCTCGGTCGGCGGAGGCAGGGCCACGTCCACGAGCCGCGCCGTGAACGCCGGCCGCTGGTCCCACGCCGGCGCCTCGACGGCGCGCTGTTCCGATGCGCTGATCGGCCAATGCGCCAAACCGGCGTCCAGACCGGCGTATCCAACGGCCTGCCCGAGCGGCGCCGGCCAGGCGTCGAGAATCCAGACGGCAAGGACGGACGGATGGCACAGCAGGCGCTGGGCGGCGGTGTTCCAGAAAGCGTCCTCGTGCGGGCGGGCGTCTGCTTCGCGCAACGTCTGCTGAAGCTGTGCCGCGAGCACGTGTGCCAGCAGCGCGCTGCCGCGGGCGTCGGCGCGTTCGGCGTCCTGTACGCGGCCGTATTCGCGCAGGCCGACGGCCGACGCAACGAGCGTGGCCGCGACCCACAGAACGGTGCGGGTGACGGCGGCCTGAACCGTGGAGTTCGCAGTCGGCTGCACGGGCGCGCTCTCCGAATCGCTGGGGCCTCGCGTCACGACCGTTTCCCGGTCGCGCTGCGCCGGCATTCAAGAGTATCGGCCGCCCGGCGAATGGGGTATATGCCGATTGAAGGGATTAGCGGGGCGGCCCACCGCATCGCGTTCGGGCCACGATGATAGGAACGCGTGAAGACCGGGAGTTTGAGTGAAAGGGCTGATCCGTACCGCGACCGTGAAGGAGCGGCGGGTGTTACTCGGTCACGTCGAAACGCCCATTCTAGCCGGGAGGCCCACCGCGTGGCGTTGAGGTCGCGATGATAGGAACGCGTATGGACGTGGTAGTTCGCGCGGTGGCGAAACCGCGCGAGACGCGGTGGCTCGGCGCCGCGCAGCGTAAGCAAGCGGAATACGAACGCACGGTGCGAGATGAAATCGAGCTTGCGCTCGAGACGACCCATCGTCTGACGACGCGCCCGAGGCTTGCCGCGGCGCCGGCGTTTGCCGCTCGGACACGCGACAGCGCCCGCGGCTGAATCGCAAATGGTCCCGCCCCGCCGTTTCGATCAGGCGTCCATTCTCATATCGCCGGCGCACATGCGGCTTCGCGCTCGGCCTTGGGCGGCCGATAGGTCGCGACCTGATTGCGGCCCGCGGCCTTGGCCTCGGCCAGCGCCGCCTCGGCGAGCTGCATGATCGCGTCGGCGTTGTCGGGCTGATCGGCCCACAGCGAGACCACGCCGGCGCTGAGGCTCGGCCGCGGGAACACGCCGTTGAACAGTCGTGAGCGCTGTCCGAACAACGACACAAGCCGCCGTGCGATGGTCACGGCGTCCGACGCACTGACCGAAGGCAGCACCAGCGCGAAGCGATCGCCGTCGTAGCGCACCGCAATGTCGTCGGTGCGTAGCGCGCCGCGCATCAGATCGGCCGTAAACCGCAGCAGATCGTCGCCGATCGGATGGCCCAGCGTGTCGTTGAGCACTTTCAGATAGTCGATGTCCATCAGCACCAGCGACAGGTCCAGTCCCGCCTCGCGCTGCGCGTCGATGATCGCCTCCAACCGGTCGGCCAGCGCACCGCGCGTGTTCAACCCCGTCAGGCCGTCGCGCCATGCCTCGCGCGGCGTGCGCCGCAGTTCCTCGTAGATCGCGTGTGTCGCTTCAGCCACGTTCGTCGCCGCGGCCCGGGCCGACTGTTCGGCGCGGCTGCGCCAGGCGTCGCGATCCGCGCGAAGCTGAGCCAAGGCCCGCGCGATCTCGTTCAGCTCATTGGCCTGATGCGTCCCCAGTCCATCGGCCGCCATCGGATCGCCCTTGGCCAGCCGGTTGATCTCGGTCACCGGATCGACGACCTGCCGGTACAGCCGGCGCAGTCCGATGGCCGAGCCGACTGCGCCGACCGCCAGCAGCGGCGTACAGGAGAGCCACAGGCGCTGATACCACGGTTCCGGTGGGCGCGCCCAGGCGATCAGCACGCGCAGAATCGACGGCGTCTGCATCGGAATGCCGCCCGCGTTGATCGACAGGGGAACGTCCACCAGCCGCGCGTTGCCCGCAGGCCGATCGTTGCGCGGCGGCAGCGGAATCTCGCGCTGGCGGCCCGGCTCGAAGGGCATTCCGGGAAGGCGGCCGTCCAGTTGCGGCGAGGAGACGGCCATGCCGAGGATGTTGCGATTCTCGCTGATCAGCCAGACGCCCAGGATGGTGGGATGGCACAGCAGGCGGTCGCAGACCTCGTTCCAGAAATCGCGGCTCTGCGGGGTGGGATGGACGCCGGTGCATGCGTGCAGCTTGAACTGCGACGCCAGCACGCCCGACACAACGTAGGCCCCGCGGGCCTGCACCGACGACGAATCCTGCACGCGCCAGTACTCGCGCAGACCCACCGACGCCGCGACGACCGTGGCGACGATCCAGAGGACGGTACGAGTGACGGCGGTCTTGAGCGTTGACGGTCGTGATGCGGCCACGGGCGGACTCCTGGTACAAGGCGCTGGCGCCAACGGCACGAGAGCGCTTCCGCTGTGTTCATCGACGCCGACGCGGGGGATTTGAATAGCGCGGCGGACATGACGCACTCGCGTCACGCGGGTGAGTTCCGGCGGCGCTTATGCGGACCCTGGCGGTTGCATTGGCCTGCCGCGAACGTCAAACTGACTCCTCAGTGGCGCGAATCGCGTGGATCGAACGACTGTTGTCCACATACGCCTCGATCACGGCGAAGCGGGCATACGCGCGCTTCGTCGACGCCGCGCGGCATGCGCCGTCGGTTCAGGAAGTCGTGCTGAAGCGGCATCTGGCGCGACATTCGGCGAGCGACTTCGGCGGGGCACACGGCTTTGACCGAATCACGACCTACGCGGAGTTCACGCGGCGCGTGCCCATCGCCGGCTATGAGGCGTTCGCCCCATACGTCGCGCGCCTGCGCCGCGGCGACTTACGTGCCCTGCTCGGTCCGCGGCAACGCGTGCTGATGTTCGCACTGACCAGCGGCACGACCGCCGAGCCGAAGTACATCCCCGTCACGCGCGAGTTCCTGCGCTCATATCAGCGCGGTTGGAACGCCTGGGGCGTCAAGACCATTCTCGATCATCCCAATTCGTTCTTCCGCGGCATCGTGCAAATCACCAGCCCGATGCGCGATCACGAGACCGAGGCCGGCATCCCCTGCGGCGCGATCACCGGCCTGCTGGCGGCCTTTCAGAAACGCCTCGTACGCAAGTACTACGTGGCGCCGCTGGCCGTGGCCGACATTCGCGACGCGGCGGCGAAGTATTACACGATCATGCGCCTGGCGGCGCCGCGCGACGTGTCGTTCCTCGTGACGGCCAATCCCACCACGCTGCTGCGCCTGGCGCGCGTGGCCGACGAACGCAAAGAGTCGCTCATCCGCGACGTGCGCGATGGCACGCTCAGCCGCGAACTTGATGTCCCCGACGCCGTGCGTCATGCCCTGGCCCCGCGCCTTCGGCCCGATCCCACCGCCGCCGCGCGGCTGCACGCGCTGGCCGAACGACACGGCGCGCTGCGCCCGGCCGACTACTGGAACCTCTCGTTCATCGCGCACTGGACCGGCGGCACGATGGGCCTGTACCGCCGCTTCTTCGCGCCGTGGTACGGCGACGTGCCAGTGCGCGACATCGGCCTGCTGGCCAGCGAGGGACGCATGAGCGTGCCGATCGAAGACGGCACCCCCAGCGGCGTGCTCGACGTGACGATGCAGTTCTTCGAGTTCATCCCGGCCGATGCATACGGCACGCCGCGGCCGCCGGTGCTGCGGTGCCACGAGCTGCACCATGGAGAGGAGTATTTCGTCCTGCTGACCAACGCCACCGGCCTGTGCCGCTACGACATCGGCGACCGCGTGCGCGTCACCGGCTGGTTCGGCCCGACGCCGATGATCGAGTTCCTCAGCAAGGGGGCGCACACGTCATCGCTGGTCGGCGAGAAACTGACCGAAGATCAGGTGGTCGAGGCGATGGGCCGCGCGGTCGGGCCGGATGATCCGGCCGTCGAAGGATTCGTGCTGTCGCCGCGATTCGACGAAACGCCTTATTACGCGCTGTATCTCGACGCGGACGCCCACGCGGCCCGGTCACGGGACGATCGCGCGACTTTGGCGAATCGGCTCGACGAGGCGTTGGGCGCGATCAATGTCGAATACGCGTCGAAGCGCGAGACCGAGCGGCTCGATCCGGTGCGGCTGGTCGTGCTGCCGGCCGGATTCCTGCGGCGGCGCGACGCCGATCGGCGGGCGGCGGCGACGTGCCGGGCCGAGCAGTTCAAGCACCAGTTCCTGCTGCCGCGTCCCGGGATGGATGCGGATTGGGTAGCGAATCAAAGCGACGCGCACGACGCAACCATTGTGCCGTTTGTGGGCGCGCGGTAGACGCCGTTCGAGCCGCGACCATTCCGAATTGCCGACGTCATTGCGATAGTTTTCCCGAGCCGCAAGCGCAATCGCTGCGGAAGATCGCACGCGCCGCACGAGCGGCGAATGGGGCGCGGTAGTTGCAGCCGTGCGGTCCGACCCGCGCCGCAATCATGAATGCGGACACGATCGGTTGACCGTCGCATCGCCGTTGACCATCCGTGCCAATCAGAAGAGCGTATAGATGAACGGCGCCGCCGCAGTGCCGCCGAGCATGACCAGTCCGCCCAGCAGCAGGAGCACGACCAGAATCGGCAGCAGCCACCACTTCTTGTTGTGCTTAAGAAAGTCCCAGAATTCAGCAATCAGTCCGGTCCGGCCGGCCGCCGCAGCCTGCTGAAATTCGTTGGGATCGACCAGGTTTTGAGACATGCGATTTCCTCTCCGTGTTCAATCACGGCTCGCGCTGTAGCCGATCCGCGATTACCCGGAGCTTCTTCGCGGTCGGATGGCTCCCGAAGTCGGTCCCGGGGCCTTGAGATTCACGCCGTGTCCGCGAAAAGAGCGGCCCGTCCCAGCCGGGCGCCGGCTTCAAGGAGTCCGGATAAATGCTATTCTCGATTGATTGTCACCCGAGCGTTCATGATACGCTCACACAGTCCCCTTCGGCAACCTGCAAATGCACATACAAGACCATGCGACAATGGCGGGCGCCAGGCCCGCCGAACCGCGTGACCGGGACGAGCGCGTCGATGTGCGCCAGGCGATCGGGCTATGTTTGAAGTTCGTTTGACGGCAAGTGCGCGCCCCGGCGTGGACCGAGACGCTTTCCTCTTTTAATTCCCCCGGCCGGGAGATCGGCGCCGCTCGATGCACACGCGGGCGTCCGTCGCGAATCACCGCCGCCCCGTCCGCGGCGGAGCGGATGATGGGGGCGAGACTGACCACGCGTTCCGCTCGGCCCCGACGGGCCTGGCTGCACCCGTGGCGACAATCCGGCACTCCGTCGGAGCGCGAAAACGCCGTGGTTCCTGTGCGTCCGATGTCGCGCGCGGCGTTACGTCTTGGAGTGAATGCGCACCATCGCCAGGAACACGCCGCGCGACACCCGCTCGTAACTCGATGGCTTGTCGTCAGTAGTGTGACGCGGTGATTGAGAATCGCCGCGGGATGCGAAGAAATCCGGCGTTCATAGTGCATGAGTCCGGTTTGGGCGCGCGGTCATCGCCCGCGGAAACGCGCGTTCGCCTATTTCAGCACATCCAGTTCGCCCGAGATGATTCGCTGCCGTGCTGCGTCGATCAGTTCCTGTGTGCCCGCCGGCCACTTGACGCGCAAGCGCGGATTGGGCACGAACGTGATGCCGCCCGACTTCAGATCGTGAACGATCGGTTTGTCCTCGAAGCGGCCGGTTCGCACTGCCTCGACAAGCTGCTCGAACGCCGCCTCCATGTCGATGACGGCCGAGGCGAGAATCGTGTCGGGCGCCGCGTCGTTCTGATCGCTGTTGGCGCCGAAAGCGAAGACGCCGGCGTCGCGGGCGGCCTGGAACACGCCGAACGCGGCGGCGTCGGCGTTCTGAAACAGCACGCGCGCCTTGTAACCGCCGATGAGCGACTGGGCCGTCTGTGCCGCTTTGGCCACGTCGTCCCAGCTTCCCACGTACTGCGTGTAGGCGCCGTAGTCCGGCGCGACCGATCGCGCGCCGTTGACGAACGCATTCAGCGTGCAGCGCACCGGATACGAGTCCACGCCGCCGATCACGCCCGCCGGTCCCTCGGGCACGACGCGCGCCGCCAGAATGCCGCACAGATACGTCGCCTCCCACAGTCGAAAGTCGAGCGTGGCCACGCCGTCGCCGGACTCGGTGCTGCCGGTGGCGGCGAAGCGCGTGCCGGGGAACCGCGGCGCGACTTCGCGCGCTGCCTTGACGTATTCGCCGCCGTGGCAGATCACGAGGGCGTAGCCCTGCTCGGCGAAGGCGCGGATGTCGGACTTGAAGTTCGACGGATTCGGTGAGTACGCCCGGCGCACCGTTACGCCCGTTCGCTGTCCGAGCTTCGTCAGCGCGTCGCACGCCATCTGGTTCCAGCCGCGATCGGTCTCGCGCCCGGGATGGAGCAACGCGACTTTCAGCGTCTCCGCCGCCCCGCCGCTCGACGCGCCGGTCCCGGAGTCGGCGGCACTGGATGCGCCGGTACTTGCCGCATCGGCAGAGGCTGCGTTCGCGCCCTTGCCCGGCGACGCCGGCGGAACGGGCGTCTCGGACCGGCAGCCGATGCCGGCCAGCGCCGCGGCGAACAGAATCGACAATATCAGTCGGTGATGCGTCATGTGTGCGACAGTAGCCATAAGCTATCAGCAATCAGCCAACGGACGTCAGGTTTCAATAACATGGGGCAAGGGCTTTCAGCCCGTGTGGCACAGTCGCCCTCGGTTGTGTTGCGCCGCACGTCCGCGGCGGCTCGAACCTTAGAACGCTTACTTACGCGCGCGTCTCGTTTCCGCGTGGCACGGGCTTGTAGCCCGTGCGTCGGTTCTTCTTTTCAGCACAGGCGGGAATCCAGCCCTTCGCACCGTGGCGTGACTGTGGACGAGGTGGACCGGCTGGACCGCATGGGCGTCGTGGACGCGCGTACTTCGGTCCAGCGCCAGGCAATCGCGAGTCACTGTGTAGCCCCTTCTTCAAGGCGGCCTGCACGACGCTTGTGCATACCGGCCAGCCGCTCGCGCGGCGGGTTCTGACGTGCGACTCAAAGGTCGCGCCGCTGGAAGAGGCTGAACACCTCGGCCCGCGTCGATACGCCGGTGCAGCATTCGCCGCGCACCGCCGACGTCACCATCACGCTGCCCGGTTTGCGCACGCCGCGGCAGGTCATGCAGGTGTGCGTCGCCTCCATGACGACGGCCACGCCCTTGGCGTCCAGCTCGCGCATCAGCGTATCGGCGATCTGCGTCGTCAGCCGCTCCTGCACCTGCGGCCGATGGGCGTAGCCGTCGACGACCCGCGCCAGCTTCGACAGCCCCACCACGCGGCCGTTGGGCAGATAACCGATGTGCGCGCGGCCCTCGAACGGCATCAGATGATGCTCGCACATCGAGTTGAACGGAATGTCGCGCAGCACCACCATCTCGTCGTATTTCTCGTTGAAAAATGTTTTCAGATGACGCGCCGGATCCTCGCGCAGGCCGGAAAACATCTCGGCGTACATTCGCGCCACGCGCTCGGGCGTCTTTCGCAGGCCGTCGCGATCCGGATCCTCTCCGATGGCGATGAGAATCTCGCGCACCGCCCGACCGATCCGCTTGAGGTCAACGTCGAGTTGTTCGGACATTCGCGTGCTCCTGACCCGCGGGGCGGCCGCGCGTTCGCCGCAACATGAGACCGACGCAGATGAACCAGTCCGGCCGGCGGATCGGGCAACCGGGACGAGAGAATGATATCCGCGCGCCCTGCTTCATGCAGAGCACAGCAGGACAGCCCTGAAAGAGCGAAACAAAAACGCCGCGCCGGCGCCTGATGCGAGAGCGCTTGATCGTGCCGCCCGTGCGCTCCTACCACGCAATGCAGCGCCCGCCGTCGACTCGGAGGATCATCCCGCTCGTGTAACGCGCGTCGCGCACGAAGTACATCACCGCGGCGGCCACTTCCTCCGGCGAGCCCACCCGCCGCACCGGAATGCGCTCGACGATGGCGTCCCGCGCGGCGTCGTCGATTCCCTCGGGCAGGTTCACGATCCCCGGCGCGACCGCGTTGACCAGAATGTGCGGCGCCAGCTCTTTCGCCAGCGAGCGCGTGGCCGATTCCAGCGCGGCCTTCGACGCGCAATACGCCAGATAGCCCGTCCACGGCCGCTCCGATGAAATGTCGGTGATGTTGACGATTCGCCCGTCGCCCGCCGCCTTCAGATGCTCCGCCGCCGCTCGCGCGATCAGCACCGGCGCGGCAACGTTGACGGCGAATGTCCGCTGCATCGTCGCGGCATCGAGCTTCGCCAGCGGCGCCGCCTCGAAGACCGATGCGTTATTGACCACGATGTTCAATCCGCCGAACTTCGCCGCCACGCGCCCCGGCAGCGCGGCCGCCGCCTGCGGATCGGCCAGGTCGGCCTCGAGCAGCATCGCCCGCCGGCCCAGCCCGCGAATGCGCCGCGCCGTCTCCTGCGCTTCGTCGGCCGAGGTCCGGAAGGCAATCGCCACGTCGCAGCCTTCCTCCGCCAGCGCCAGTGCGATCGCCCGCCCCAGCCGCCTGGCCGCGCCCGTCACCAGCGCCGCTTTTCCAAAGAGCTTCATCATCTTCCTTTCCACGATCCGCGGATCGCGCGCGTGTCGCTGCCCGTTCACGATGTCGGCCGAGGTCCGTTATCCGAATCGTCCGCCGCGGCCGGAGGCTCGTCGGGCTGATCCTCGTCCCAGGGGGACAAGTCGGGCGTGCGGTGCATGGCCCACACGTCTTCGGCCGGCGTGGCGCTTTTCGGCGGCCGTATGAGCCAGGCCCGAAACGCCCGCGAGAAGCGGATAATCAAGACCGAGGCAACAAACAGAATAATCAGCAGGAGCGAACCGTAAAACAGCGCCTGCGCCAGCGCCCGCGCCCTGGCCCGCGTCGCATCGGGTACGGCCGATTCGGCGACGATCTGCATCACGCAGGCCATTACCACAGACCGGCCCTCGGATCGTCGGTCTGATCGCGCGAGAATTCCTCGATCAGCTTTTGCTGGCGCTCGCTGAGCCGCCGCGGCGGAACGATGCGGATGACGGCGTACTGATCGCCGCGCGCCTGCGTCCGCGGATTCAACACGCCGCAGCCCGACAGGCGCAGCTTCTTGCCGCTGGCGGTTCCCGGCGGAATCGTCACGCTCGTCGGGCCGTTGAGCGTGGGAATCGTCACCTTGGCGCCCAACGCCGCCTCGCCGATCGTGATCGGGACTTCAAGATAAATATCATCGCCATCGCGGCGGAAGTAGCGGTGCGGCCGGACGCGGCATTTCAGGTAGACGTCGCCCTTGGAGCCGTCGCGCCGCGCGCGGCCTTTGCCGCGCACGCGGATGCGCTGCCCGTCCTCGACGCCCGGCGGAACGCGCACCTGAATCGTCTCGCGGCCGGCGCCGGCGTCGCCGTTCTGAATCGACAACTCCAGCGTCGTGCCGCGCAGGGCCTGTTCGAAGTCGAGCGTCACCTCGTGTTCGACGTCGCTGTCGGCCGGCGTTTCATCAGCGGGCTTGGAGCGCGTCCGCCGGCCGCGCCGCGTCCCGCGCCCGCCGAAGAACTCCTCGAAGATCGAGCCGGCGCCGGACCTGCCGCCGACGCCGAACAGATCGGACAGATCGCCGAATTCAAAATCGGCCGGCGCGCCGCCCGATGACGACCAGCGATAGACGCGCGCCCCGCCCGGCGCAGCGCCCGCTTCGGGACCAAACGCGCCTAAGTCGCCGAACTGATCGTACTGAGCGCGCTTCTGCGGATCGGACAAAACGGCGTAGGCCTGCTGAATGTCCTGAAACCGCGCGGTGGCGTCGCGATCGTTCTTGTTGCGATCGGGGTGATGCGCCTTGGCCAGCTTGCGATAGGCCCGTTTGATCTCGTCGGCCGTCGCCCGGCGGTCCACTCCGAGAATGGCATACGGGTCTTTCACGTGTTACCTGGTTCCTTCTTCCCGACGCCATCGCGCGATCGGGCGGCTGACTCCGGAGTTTGGCCGCCTGGTTCAGCGCGCGACGGGTCTTCTGAAGGGATTATATCCATTCCCCAACGCGGCTGTGACAGTCATCCCGGCCGGCACGGACGCACTCAAACCGCGTGGCGCGGGGTTGCCGATTCCGCGTGGCACGGCCCCCGCCTGCGCGCGGGTGCAGCCCGTGTGGCACAGCCGCCCTCGGCTGTGTCGCGCGGCACGGGCATGCCGATTTCGCGTGGCACGGGCTTGTAGCCCGTGTGAATCCGAGCCGCGAAGCGTCAGCGAGCGGGATCCGGACGCCGGACCACGCGTGAAGCGTTCCGAGCTTACGGAAAACGTTCGCCGCGCTTTTCGGCTATTCGCGCATGGCCGCGTACAAACGGTTCACCTTCGCATCCGACGTGTGGATCCCGCTTGCTTGCGCGGCGCGGCTCGGATCAACGCCTGATTCACAGCCGCAAAGCGGCGGCGGCCGACGCCCTGGTTCTGCATTCCACTGGCAGATGTCGCTCGGGGTGAACGTCACGCAGCAGCCATCATCACGTTGTCACTCGTTGCGGGGGGGCATGGATTTCTTAAGCTCGTTGCGTGTGCGCGACAGTACGCAGTGGATCGCGGCGGCAGTCGTTCCCTCCGCAATCGCGACATCGGCCGGGCTCTTGCCCTCGAGCCAGATGGCCTGCGCGATCCTGCGAGGACGCTCCGGCAGCAAAGCGATGGCGCCCATCACTTGGGCCAGAAACTCCTGCTTCATCAACTGTTGAACAGGCGTGTCCCGCTGAAAGGCGACCCGCCCCAGCGGCAGCAACGCCGCGTCCCGTGCGCGCCCGGATCGCCCGCTCCGCCGCAGGGTGCTGACAAGCTCATTCATAGCTGTGCTGATTAGCCAACGTTGCAGTGTGTCCGCGCGCAGCGATCCGAGGAGCACGCGGTACCGCCAAGCTTGCAGCAGGACTTGCTGAATGACATCATCCGAGCAGACTCGGGGCTGAAAGCGAGAGGCCTTAGCATGAACGTACCGCCGGAGCACGGGCTCGAGCGCCATCAGGCGATCGGCGAGTTCGCCGGCGGTGGCGTCGATAAACTCCGGCGTTGGGCCACTCATGATCGGCTCGATCGAGACACGAACGGGAAAATCTGTGACCAGGTCGTGACAGAACGGCGGCACTTGTGCGTCTACTGTATGGTACGTGCGTTGGGCGGTCAACAGGGAACGAAACAATCTGTGCAGTGTGTCGCGGTGTGATGGCCTTGTGCCTGACGCTTGGTCGCATTGCAAAAAGTGTGCCACTCACTCCGAGTATCGTCAGTCTTAAGCACTGGCGGCGCGGACAAAGTCCAGCCTTGGGCTGGCAGAACGCTCGTCGTATTCCAACGGGACGCGACGAATCCAAGCCTGGGGAGCTGGCAGGGTTCGTAATCGGGTGGCAGACCACCCAGAAAGGATGTGCAACGTGAAAAACCGAAGAATCGCCGCTGCAACCCGAGCGATGCTCCTGGGTATCACTTGTGCAGGTGCTGGGATCATCGGAATCTCGGCGACGCATCTGAAAGCCGATTGCGGGCGCGTGCTGGATTCGACGTGCTGCACGGCGTCCGGAAGCGAATCCGGGTGCAAGTGCCGCTCCTATCAGTCGGTGTGCGCCTGCACGGACGGGAACCTTCAATATCACGTGAACATCACCGTTTGTCCGGTGGATAAGTTCGACTGGATTGGCGATCCGCAGGGTCCGGGCGTTGTGGCGGATGAGAGCCGGGATTGCAAGCTGGTGAAGCAATGCCGTCATGAGACGGATCCGGGACAACAGGACACGGTGTGTCAGCAACCCCCGCAAAGCTGCTCTGCGGGCGATTCGGGCTGTCAGTGGGTGGTCGTGGACAGCCAGCAGGCCGTGACGTACAGGGAAGTCGAACAGCCCGGCTGCCCGGGGACTCCCAGCCAGTAGTGGCGCTGGGGCCAACGCGATCAAAACTGGCGGAATCGTGTATATCGCTTTGTCGAGGGCGCCCATCTCGTGGGTTAGGGCATGCGCATTGCCCCGACGGCGCCGTCGAGGGCGTATTTCGGGAGGCCAGACATGCAATCCCTTCACCTCGTTTCCATGATGTGTCTCGCGCTGGGCGCCGATGACCGGCCGAAAGCCCTGGTGGAGTTCGAACAGTCTCGCCGCGCGCTCGTCAGCGGGCGCGTGGAATGGACGCTGGTGTTCGCCGACAACCACACGAGCCGCGGAGAGTTGCGATTCCGAAACCGCTTCGCACGCAACGGCGACCTGCTGTTCGAGGAACTTGGCGACCGGGACGGCTGGACCGCCTGGGACGGGCGGGGGCGCGGACGGTCGATCGCGCCACAGCTGTTTATGATAAACCATGACGGATTCTGGTACCGCCCCGCCAACGATATCGCCGCCGACCTTTGGCGAGGCGCTCGGAATGCGCAGGAGCACCTGAAGGGGCGACCCAAGGACATACGTTCCCTCGGCTTCACGTCTTCGGACGCCTGCCTGAATATCAACGAGGGCGGCCAGCGCATGTGGCTGGCCTGGCCAAGGGACAACGGCAGCGTTCCGGCCGTCAAATGGCGAGAACGTGTCGCGGACGGCATGTACGAGGTGACGGCGACGGCGGCGGACGACAGGTCGCAGCGAATCTGGGTGTTGGATCCAAAGCGCGGGTGGAATCCCACGCGCGTGGTCGTCAAGACGGCGGATGGCGCCACGCAATCGGAGGCGGTGCTGGCGCTCAAGCAGTACGGGGACGTCTGGTTTCCCCAGAGCGTCGCATTCTACGAACCTGGGGGCGCCAAACTGGATGAAACCGGCCGAGCGCTGTCGCAGTACGACAGCAGGATGACCTTGCGTCGCACGATCAACGTCACATCGGCCGCCTTCAACGCAAAGGACGATCCGGCCAGGTTGACCGGCGCCGATCTGGGCTTGGAGGTCGGCAACAGCGTGCAATACCGCGGCGGGCCTCCGTCAAAGGACTTCCCAGGCGATCGTATCGATTTCTGGTTGGGAGACCGGGCGGTTCGGTACGAGGTGCTATGGAAACTGGTGAAGGATGGCAAGGTGGAGCTGGGACCGGTTTCAGCCGCACTGTATCGCGGGGAGGACCCGCCGATGCCGTACACGACCGCTCAAGAACGGGAAGAATACATCGCGAACTCGCGCGAGCTTCGCTATCAGATGTGGAAACAATCAGCGGTGTACAAGTACCGGCAATTCACCGGTGAGATGGCGGCCGCCGTCGATCTGTCAGCGCCGCAGCGCGCGTCTGTCGACGCAATTCTTCAAGAGTGCGTCGCGAAGGCCGGGAAATACGTGGATTCCAAGAAGGTCGAGTTCATCAACAACGAGAACAAGCGCAAGAAGGCAATCAAGGACAAGGACCATGCTGCGATCGAGCAATTGAATCGTCAAAAGCGGGAATTGGAAGCGCCGATCCAGGAATTCCTCGAGCAGGACCTTAAGCCGCGGGCGTTGGCCGTGCTGACGACGAAGCAGCGAGCCGAGTGGGAAAGTCGCTCCACCACAACGCGCCCGACGGAGAAGTAAGCTACGGTGAACCGATGCGACTTTTTCGATTGATCGCTGTTTGCACGACGGCATATTGCATCGCCTGTTCACCGACGTCGCCGACGCCCGCGCCGGATGCGTCCTCGGGGTTCGTTGGGTTCGAACCGCCGATGCTCGACTTGGGCACGCAGCCTTGGGGGTCCCGGCACGGGATTGAGGCGGTCTTCTACAACGAAACAGAGCGCCCGCTGATCATCAAAGCGGTCAGGACCACTTGCGGATGCACGGGAATCGAGGCGTCCGAGTTTGAGGGGCGGGAGGTGCGCGCTCGCACACACGTTCCAATCAGTGCTGTCCTCGAAATCGGAAACAACTTGGGCGAGGTTGTCAGCACGATCAGTGTAATCACCAATGAGGGAGTCATATTTCCATTCCATGTTCGCGCAGAGGGCTGCGCGACGTTTCGCTTCGACCCGTCCGTGTTGTTGTTTGATGGGGTGAACCTTGCGGATGAACGCGACGACCAGGTGCAGACCATCCTATTCACGTCAGACTCCGTGAGAATCCAAGGCAAGCCGCGAACTGATGCGCCATGGTTGGATGCCGGGATCCATCGGCGCACGACTGGGGAAACTGAGATTGCACTCCACGTAGTGAAACGGAATCTCGCGGATGGGCAAAACGTTGGTCGAATCACGTTTGCTTTGGACGACCCAACGCATCCCTCGTGGACGCTTCCCGTAACCGTGACGGCATTCAATCCCCTGCGCGCAGTCCCGGGGCATGTGTTCTTACGCGGCGACGCGCCCGCCGAGGCGTTCTGTGTCGGGTCCGACGGGGGCGTACCGCAGCTAGTCGATGCTCGTTCGGATGACCCCGGCTTGTCGATCGACGTGAACGCCGACCGTGTGCGCGTCGCTCGAAATTCGGGCGGCGAGTCTGATGAGGCAGCAGTGGTCTGGCTTCGAGACTCTCGCGGGCGAGTGGCGAAGCTCCTCGTGACTACCGTAACACCGTGATGCGAGCCAGGTCGGCGGCTGCTACAGTTCGTCACGCCACTCGCATAGTGACAATCGCGGCGCGCAAGCGGTCCACTTCCGCTTCAGGCTTGTTATTTCCGCCTGCTGACGCGGCGCGGCTCGGATGAAGAGTGCGGCCTACTTGCCCGGAGAAAACAGCGTCCGCAGGCTGTCGTAGATGTCATCCTTGTTGTTCACGCGGCTGGTGATGACCTTCTCTTCTTCGTCGAGATGCTCGTGGATGACGTTGATGAAGTTGCCGCTGCCGTAGGCGCTGGCGACCTGGCAGTAGCCGAACATATTGACGGTCGGAAGCAGGTCTTCGCGCAACATGCGGCAGCAGTCGCGTGAATCGGTTTCCGACGAGTTGTCGCCGTCGGAGAAGTGGAACAGATAAATGTTCCACTCGTCGCCGCCGTAGTGCTGCCGCAGCAGGTCCTTGGCCAGCCGGAACGCGGACGAAATCTTGGTCCCGCCGTCCTCGCGGATGCGGAAGAACGTGTCGCGATCGACCTCGTGCGCCCGCACGTCATGGACGATGTAGCGGCTTTCGATGCCCTGGTAGTTGCGCCGCAGCCAGGCGTCGATCCAGAACGCCTCCAGCCGCACCAGCTCCTTCTGCTCGTCGCCCATCGAGCCGGAGACGTCCATCATGTAGACGATGACGGCGTTCGACTGCGGCTTGAGCACCGTTTTCCAGCTTCGATAGCGGCGGTCCGCACGGATCGGCACGATGAGCGGGTTCTCGGGATCGTAGGTCCCGGACATGATCTGTCGCTTCAACGCCGCGCGATACGTGCGCTTGAAGTGCCGCAGCGACTCCGGACCCGCCAGCCGGATGCCGCTGTATTTGTCGCGCTGCGACGTGATGTTGTGCCTGCCGCGCGGCTGAATGCGCGGCAGCTTCAACTCTTCGCCCAGGATGTCCGCCAGCTCGTCGAGCGAGACGTCGACTTCCAGAATGTGCCGCCCCGGCTGCGTTCCGCCCGGCCCCGCCTCGCCGTCGCCGACCGGATCGCCGACGTTGCCGTCGCCGGCGCCCACGCCGCCGTCGTTGTTGTCGCCGTAGCGGAAGTGCGGCAGCTCGATGCCGCGCACGGGGATGCTGATGAGGTGCTTGCCCTCTTTGCCGATCAGCTCGCCGCGCGTCAGGAACTTGCGCAGGTCCTGGCGGATCTTGCCCTTGACGATCTGGCGAAAGCGCTGATGGTCCTGATTGATGCGCAGAGCCATGCGTTCCAGCTTCCCGCGGGCCGGCCGATGCGGCGACCGGCGTTCTCAACAGAGTATATGCCGATTGCACGCCGCGCAACATCGGGCGCAATCGTCATATCGGACATCCGTCCGCGGGGCTGGAACATCGTGTAGCCCAGCCGCCCCCGGCCGTGATGAATGTGGCACAGCCGCCCTCGGCTGTGAATGGGGCATGGCCGCCCCCGGCTGTGTATGTAGCCCAGCCGCCCTCGGCTGTGTCGCGTGGCACGGGCTTGTGGCCCGTGCGAATCCGAGCCTCAAGCGCAAGCGCCGGGGGCAACGTCGCGATGCGGGGGCACCGCAGCGCGGGCGCTTGTGGCTCGGATCAAGCCGCGTGGCACGGCCCGCGCCTGCGCGGAGGTGCAGCCCGCGCGCATCAGAGCCGCGCAGCGTAAGCAAGCGGGATCCGCAGGCCTGAAGCGCGCGTGAGTGCTTGCTTCTCGCACGTGCGTCCAGAGCCTGGCGGCGCGTTGGAAGCGGGCTGCAAGATCGAAACGAAACAGATTGGGCTGAGCCGCCCGATCCCGCTCGCTGACGCTTCGCGGCTCTGAATGACCGCAGCGCTGGCGCTTGCGGCTCGGATCAAGCCGCCGTGCACGGGCCTGCAGCCCGTGCGCCCGTTTTTTGAACGCTGAGTTCCCCGTCGCTCCCTCACGGTCGCGGTTCGGTTAAGACCGTGTTGAGTGCCGGAACCGAAGACCGCGGAAATCCGCGGCCCCCAACCCGTCCGTTACCGCGAAGTCGCCAACCCCATCCCATCACTTCATCGGCTCGATGCTTCGCACCACGGGCAACTCGGCCAGTGCCATCAACTGCGCCACCTTGACGCGTCCGATGACCAGCGACACCGACTTGGTGTGGCCCAGCGCGTCCACTCCGAGCTTCGTCAGGGCCGCCAGGGTCTCGGTGGACAGATCGGCGAGCCGGATCATCACGTCCACTTTGCCGTCGCGGATGGTGAACGTGATCCCGTCGATCGTCACGGCGCCATCGGCCAGCCCGGCCGAACCCGCCGTCTTGGCCTGCTCGACGAGCTTCCTCAGCGACGCGGCCAGCTTGTCGGCCGGCGCGGGCGCGACGCGCTCGATCACAATCCGCTCCGCGTCATCGCGCGCCGCGTCGGCGCCGGGCTTGCCGCCGACGCGCTTCAGCGCGGGCAGTCCTCCCGCTCCTCCGGTCACGGCGGTCCTCGCCGTCGGCGCCGCCGCATCCCCCATGTAACCGAGACTGGCGAGACCGCCGCGTCCCAGTGCGATCGGGCGTCCGGCCTTTTCTCCGAAGATGCCCTCATAGCTCACGCCGTCCGGCATCTCGACCGGCACGCTGATGGTTTTCACCTCGCCGTCGATCGTCGTTCGCAGCTCCTCGACCGCCACGAAGCTCGTGAACTGCGTCAGCAGCGCGAACTTCAGACCCAGGTCGATGATCTGCCGCTTGATCTCGGGATCGGGCCGCTGAGCCATGATGCCGTCGAGGTTCTGATCCGTCAGCGCCGCGACCTTCGAACGCGCCCACAGCGACGCCAGCGCCGCGTGCGGCGCGCCCGTCGACGGCAGGCCGACCGTGATGCTCCGCTCGAACGGGCCGGCCGCGGTGTTGCCGCGCAGCCGGATCGTGCCGTTGAACGCGCCGTTGTAGCGGCCGTGAATGACCACGGGCTTCGTCGAGAAAAGGTCGGAAATCAGACCCGGCTGCACGTCGCCGACCGGCGCGCCGCCCCAGTCGATGGCGATGTCGGTCAGCACCGGCGACTCGATGCGCTGCGACAGGCGCGAGACTTTCTCGTCGGCGTCGGACGAAAGCAGCACGTATTCGACTTCGCCGCGGCCGGCGCGTGCCATGCCGTCGAGCAGGTAGCGATTGACGCTGTTGCCGACGCCGAAGCTGAAGACGCGCGTCGTTCGCGCGTTCTTGCGCACCGCGTCGATGATCTGCATGTCGTTGCCGACGTAGCCGTCGGTCAGGAACAGCACGACGCGGATCGGCCCGCGCGCGTCGGGCTGCTCGCCCCCTGGCTGCACCAGCGCGGCTTCGATCGCCTTCATCATTTCCGTGCCGCCGCCGCCGCGCCGCGTGGCCACGAACTCGCGCGCGGCGCGAATGTTGTCGTTCGTCGCCGGCCGCGGCGATTCCCACAGAATCTGCGTGTCTCCGGAGAACGTGATGACGTTGAACGTGTCGCTCGGCCGCATCGCGGCGATGGCGCGGTCGATGACGGCCTTGGCCTTTTCGATCGGAAAACCGCTCATCGAGCCGGACGTGTCGAGCACGAATATCAGCTCGCGCGCCACCAGTCGCTCGGGCAAAATCCGCGCCGGCGGCTCGAGTATCAGCGTGAAAAATCCGCCGCGCTCGTCGACGTGCGTCAACAGCGCGTCGCCCACTTCGTCGGTGGCGGTGCGATAGCGCAGGACGAAGTCGCGATTGGGAATCGTCGCCCCGCCCCGCAGCGTTACCGTCGCCGTGCGCTCGCCGTCGCGCTGTACGTCGATCTGATGCAGCTCGCTGCGGATGTCCGCCGGCGGGCGGCCGGGATCGAGCCGCACCGTCAGGCTCAGGTCGTGCCCGGTGCGCTGGCCCTCGGCCACGATCGGGGGCGTGATGCGCGAGGCGTCCTTGACTTCGTCGGTGTCCGGCTCGCGGCCGCCGCCGGTCTGCGAGATCGGCTGTCCGGGGATGTAGCGCGGCCCGACGACCATGGGGAACATGAATTCGTACCAGCCCTCTTCGTACTTCAGCACGTCGACGTATGAGATTTCGATCAGCACGCGCTCGCCCGGCTCGATGTTCGCCACCGACTGCGTGAAGATGTTGGCCCGCTCCTGATCGAGCAAGCCGGCCACGTGGCCGCGCGCCTTGGCGTCCTGGTAGATCGCGCGGGCCTCTTCGCGTTCCTTGATGACGGCGCGGATTGTGCGGTCGCCGACGGTCAGCGTCATGGCATCGACGGCGGCGTCCTGCGGCAGCGGGAAGACGTAGATGGCCTCGATTTTCGTTTTCGTGGGATTGTGGAACTCCTGCCGCACGGTGACGCGGGCGAAGAATCCGGCCACGTCGGCGTTGACGTCGGTGTGCTTGAGCGGGCAGAAGCCGGTGGTTTCGCCCTCGGGGCCGATGATGCGCAGCTCGCCCTCGGTCGGACGCGCCAGGTCGATGGCGTACGCGACGGCGGACGGAGCAAGCAGCGGCGCGAGGACAACGGCGACGATCGGCGACAGACGTATAAGCAACGGGGACATGGGGTTCCTCCTGTGCCGGGGTCCGATGGTGATAGTTCACGTAGTTGGACGCCCGATTCGTCCCGCGGTTCCCGACATTGTCGCGCAGGGTCCGCCGTGCGAACTATCCGCGTAACACGGGCCGGCATCCGTGCTCATCCGGACCCCGGGTGCAAGCCCAGGGGTCAATCCATCCTGCCGGCGGCGTCTCCGCGTTTGATCCGTACCACGATGAATCCGAACACCCAGCGCAAGCGCACGTGTTACCCGCGGCCGCAGGCGACGGCGCCATCAAAGCCCGCCGCGCCGCCTGCGTCGGCTCCGCGGACACCTGAACGCGCCTCATTGTGTAAACCCCCGCAGGCCGTTATAATCCCGTTCATCGGGTCGCATTCAGTTCGATTCATCGCGCACAGAGCCGCGCCATGCACTTCACGAGCGACGATTGTCGCGCGGAGACGCCGCAGGACTGGGACCGCCTCATCGACGCGCTCGATCCGCCTGCGCTGCTGCTGGTGATCGAAGGTCGCATGTCAGCCGCGCTCCGGCAGCACAGTTCGCCGGAGGACGTCTGGCAGGAGGCCCTGCTGCACGCCTGGCGCGACCGGGGAAGCTGCGAGTGGCGCGGCCTGAAGGCCTTCCGAGCGTGGCTGCTCACCATCATTGATAATCGCATTCGCGATGCGGCCGACTATCTGTCCGCCCAGAAACGCGGCGGCAAGCCTCCGGCCGTCTTCTCGTCGCTAGCCCCCAAGGGCGGCGACACTGGGGGCGACAGCGCCTTCGGGCCTGAGGTTCCACAGTCGACCACCCCCAGTCGCATTGCTCTGCACCGCGAACAGGCCGAAGCCATTCGCTCCGCGCTGGCCGAACTGCCGGAGGAGCTGCGCGACATTGTGCGGCTGCGACTGATTGAGCAACTCCCGATCGACGAGATCGCCGCTCGGCGCCAGCTCGGCCCCTCCGCAGTCCGTCATCGATTCCGCAAGGGCGCCGAGTTGTACGCCGCCCGGCTGCGACAGATGCTCGCCTCACGCACCGCCCATGCAGCCGCGGTTTTCGCGGCGGCGGAACGGCTGGATTCCTCTCCGAGGGATAGATGAGTTAACCGCGGGGCGGATGATCCATGCAGCCTGTAATGCCGCCCGAACTCGACGACGAAGCCCTTCTTGACCTTCTGTTCGACCGTATCGTCGACTTGCTCGAGGACGGAGCTTCGCCATGCGCCGCTGAACTGGCCGGCGATCGTCCTCACCTTCTGCATCGTGTAGAGGAGTTGATCAGGCTTGCTCAGCAAGTGAAGCCAGAGGCAGGGCAGCCCCTGCCGCAGATACCCGGATACACCGTGCTGCGGGAGCTGGGCCGCGGAGGCATGGGGGCGGTGTATCTCGCGCGGCAGGAGCGTTTGGGCGGGCGGCCCGTGGCGTTGAAGCTGCTGCCCGCCGGCGTAGCCTTGTCGTCGAAGGCGCGCCAGCGGTTCCGGGATGAGGCGCACGCGATTGCGCGGCTGTCGCATCCGAACATCGTGGCGGTGCACGACGTCGTGTCGGCGGACGGGCTGCACGCGTACGCGATGGAGTGGGTCGATGGGCAGTCGCTGGCGGACTGGATCAGCGAGCGTTGCGGGGGGCACACGGACGTGGTGTTTGTGTGCCGGGTGGGGGTGGCGGTGGCGCGAGCGCTGCACGCGGTCCATGCGGCCGGGCTGCTGCACCGCGACGTTAAACCCTCCAACATTCTTCTGCGGCGCGATGGGACGCCGCTGTTGTCGGATTTCGGGCTGGTGCGCGAGGCGGACGCCACGCTAACGCACGCGGGGCACTTCGCGGGGACGATGGCGTACTCGTCGCCGGAGCAGCTCCGCGGCCAGCCGGAGAATCTTGACTCGCGCAGCGACGTGTATGCGCTGGGGGTAACGCTGTATCACGCCCTCGCGCTGCGGCTGCCATTCGCGGCGCAGCGGCCCGAGGTGGTGGTGCAGCAGATCGAAGGTGGCGCGGCACCGCCGCTGCGGACGTTCGCCCCGCGCGTTCCGGTCGATCTCCAGACGATCGTCGCGAAAGCGATGGACCAGGATCCCGCGCGGCGCTATGACACCGCCGCCGAGCTGGCGGACGACCTCGAGCGGCTGCTGAGCCTTCAGCCGATCAAGGCCCGCCCGGCGGGCTTGATGACCCGGGCGATCAAGCTTGCCCGCCGCAAGCGCGGCGCGCTGGCTGCGGGCGCCGCCGGCGCAACGCTTACCGGCGCCGTGCTCGTTGCTCTCGGCGTTTACGTTTTCCTGGTCCCGCGTTGGGTCGAGTGGCATCTCACCAAGGCCCGCCTCGCGCTTCTTCACCCCGACCAGGCCAGCACGCTGCACTGGTCGCACTTCGCGGAAACGCCGACCTGGGCATTGTCGGCGACGTTTCTGAACCAATCGGCTATCGACGGGGCATTGGCGCACTATGACGCCGCGCTGCGCTGGTCGCCGTTCGACGACGACATTCGAGCCGAGCGAGCGATCGTCCGATCGGCGTCGGCGCCCGGGCAGGCATCCCCGATCGCAGACTCGCCGCAGGATTCCATTGTTCGCGCTTCGCACGTCCGGCTTGCGGGACTTCGCGCTTTCCTTCTCTGGGACACCGACGCCGCCATTGAATCCTGGAGCCGGTACGAATCCCTTCAGGATCAGGTTCGCGAGCCCGACCCTTTCGTAGCGGCCGCTCTGGGCCTGCTTTATCTGGTGGAGGAGCACCCGGCCCGCGCCTACCCGCGCCTGCGCGACGCGGTTCAGGGCTTCCCGGAAGTGGGGTTTCTTACGGTCTACCTGGCTGATGCGGCCGTGCAATGCAACGACCTGAGCGAGGCACACCGAAATCTCGATCGCGCAAGGGCGCTGCCCGGGCTGGACGGCCATCGCGGCCTGGAGCGCGTCGAGGCCGACCTGCTGGCGGCCGAGGGTCGCCCCGAAAGAGGCTGAGGCGCTCTACCGCAAGGCGATTGAACTCCACAATCCGATTGCCCAGCTCCACCTGGCCAGATTGTTCGAGCGGTCGGGCCGCATTTCGGAGGCCCTCCTGGAGTACCGGATCGCCTGCACCGCCCACCAGAACTCGCCGAAGGCGATGCGGGCGCTCGTGGCGGCGGCCGACCGCTGGTGGTCGGCCATACCCGCCGAGGAGCGCCTGAAGCGCATCCGGGCCGCGCTGGACGAGAACCCCAACGAGCCGCGCTCGCTGGTCAGTCTGCTCAGGCAGTACGAGCAGAGCCGAGCCGCCCTGGCCCGCGGCGCGCCCCGGCCTTCCCCTTCGTCGCCTCTGCCGGGCGCTTCGCCGGCGGCGGTTCAGATTCTCACGGCGCTTGTCGACACGATTTCCTCTCCATCTCTCGAAAGCCTCTCCCTGTCGGGGTTGGCACAACGGATGGAGGTCCAAGACATGTCGCTGTGGAGCCGAGTCACGTCCTTTCCGCGCATCCTCAAGGAACTGCACCTCGCCGCGTGGCGATGGCCAGTGTTCAAGTCGATCACCGGACGAATCCGTCTGAACGTGACCGGCTCGGTTCGCCGCGAGCATCGTAGCGCCCTCGCATTCATTGCATGCGCCACGGTCTCTGCCGCCCCGGTGGCGGCCGCCGACCTCGTCTTTAGCGACGGCACACTCAACCCGGCGGACTGGAGCACGACTGTGGTTACGGAGGGAGATGGCGGCACCTATGAGATCGTTCAGGAAGCGACCGGAAACCCAGGCACCTGCTTTCGTACAACGATTCATGTGGAGGCGGCGACAACAGCATATACGGGCGTCTACGTATTCAGCTTTCGAAGCGGCGCCACGTACGATCCGTCGGCGAGCGGCGCGATTCAATCAGTCGACTACTCTGAAGACTTCATCCATCAGTTCATCACAAACGGGTGCGGACAGGGCGCGGCCCTTGCGATTCGGCAAGGTGGTACGGCCTATACTTCGCCGGTCCGTTGCACGCTGGATCCATCGTGGACCACGTACTCCGAAAGCGGTTTGACGGAAAGCGATTTTGTCGATCTGACCGGACAACTGCATCCCGACTTTTCCGCCAACGGATCCGTGATTGAGTTTGGGTTTTTCCGGGGAAACTCTCACGGCCTGGGAAACGGCGCACGCACATCGATTGCACGAATCGACAACTGGTCGGTGACGATTCACCAATGTATGACAACAGTCATCAAGGACCTTGGGTTCAACGTCGATGGCGTGCTGCCCAGTGCTGATCCGGAAATCTTCTACTACCACCTCGTTCCGCCCCAGACTGAACAGACGTATTTCGCGGTGTCTGATGGTGTGCTTCAGCAGCGCACGTTTGGTGTCCCAGGGCATTCGCCGGTCTATCGCTACCCCATGTCGCCTGATCAATCGCCGATCGGTGCCATCCACCCCGCCAAGACGCTCAGTCTGGAGGCCCGCATCAAGGTGCTTCAGGCCGAGCAGGCCCTTGGCGGCGTCATGTTCGAGGCGTTTGATGGAAGCGACTGGTACGGCTTTACACTCGCTTCGGGTGGAGTGTACGTGACGAACGTGGGTGGAGGATACGTACATGCCCCCGTTAACGTGTTCGAATATCACACCTATCGCCTCGAAGCTGAGGCAAACAGCAACGTAGTTTCTCTGTTTATCGACGGATCGTGGGCACTCACGACCAACGCGCGGGCGCTTCCCGGCTGGAACGGGTTCCAGTTCGGCACGGATTACGGCGTTGGATTCGTGGGCGCAAACGCAGATTGGGATTACGTCCGCGTCTGGCAATGCTGTCCCGGCGAGGCGTGCCCGCCGCCGTGTACGGAATCGCCCACCGCATCGGCCGGCGACGATCAATCTGTCCCGGAGGGTTCCAACGTTCAGTTGGACGCCTCCGGGAGCACCATTCCCTGTGGCACACCGGGTTATTCCTGGACCCAGATCGCCGGGCCAGTGATTGCAGTGAATGGACCGGACACGGCAAGCCCGACGTTCGATGCCCCGGAAGTGCCGATGGGCGGCGCCGTGCTCACGTTCCAGCTCGTCGTCAGTGACGGCACAAGCACCAGCGAGCCGGACGTCGTCAACGTCACCGTCACCAACATCAACCACGCGCCCGTTGTGGTCGCGGACGACTTGTGCGGAATGACGCCAGACGGCGAGGACCTGGCCGTGGCTGAGGGTGGCATCGCCACGCTCGACGCCTCGAACAGCTACGACGAAGACGATGAGCCGCTCACGTACACCTGGATGCAGACCGCCGGTACGCCGGTAGCGCTCGATCTGACCGATCCGGCCAAGCCGACGTTCACCGCCCCGCTGGTCGGCGTCCTGGGCGAAACGCTCACGTTCGAGCTTACGGTCTCCGACGGACTGGACATCTCGGGCGACACGGTCGACGTGTGCGTCGAGAACGTCAATCACGCGCCCATCGCCCACGCCGGCGATCCGCAGACGGTCGCCGAAGGCAGCGCTGTCGTGCTCGATGCGAGCGCCAGCAACGATCCCGACGGCGACACGCTGACGTACGAATGGACGCAGTTCAGCGGGCCGGCCGTGACACTCTCGGATCCGGCGAGTGCGACGCCCAGCTTCACCGCGCCGCAGGTCGGCGCCGGTGGGGCGACGCTCGTGTTCCGCGTCACGGTCGACGACGGCTACTTCGGCAGCGACGACGCCGAGGTGACCATCACCGTGCAGGATGCCAACTCCGAGCCGTTCTGTGACCTGGCCCGGCCGAGCGTCGACAAGCTCTGGCCGCCGAACCACAAGCTGGTCGCGGTGTCGATCCTGGGCGTGACCGACCCCGAGAACAACGACATCACGATCACGATCCTCGACGTGACGCAGGACGAGCCGATCAACGGCCTGGGCGACGGCGACACGGCTCCCGACGCCGTGATTCAGGGCAGCACGGTGCTGCTGCGGGCCGAGCGGGCCGGCGGCGGCAACGGTCGCGTGTACCACGTCACCTTCCTGGCGGACGACGGTTTCGGCGGCATGTGCATTGGGACGGTGACGGTGACGGTTCCGCACGACAAGGGCAGGAACGCGCCGCCGGCGATCGACGACGGGCAGATTTACGGATCGACGGGGCCGTGAGGCGTTGACCACGGCGGCGGCCGCCCCGTAAGGCGGCCGAACCTTCCAACTGCCGCCGGCCTTTGACGCCGCACCCGATAATGCAGATGTTTTCGCCATGCCGACCGTGCAATGCACGGCGTCGGCCACCGGCAACGGCGATGTGAGCCATCAATGGAAGCGAAACGGGGAGAACCTCATCGACGGCCCCAACGACACGGGCAGCAGCATCGCCGGCGGACCCCGTCGAAGTGGGCCGTGACGCCGGGTGGGTGGCCGCCGGCTGCGTCGTGGCCAGCCAGGCGGCGAGCCGTTTGTGCCGATCGGCGGCTCGGTACTGTCCTTTCCGAAATCTCATTCGTCGGGCGCGTTCATGACGCACTCGACACGAAGGAGCAGCGTTTCCGCGACGGAGCAACGGAATGACGCAAACCGAGACGAAATACTGGTACCGCGCGACATGAACCGGGGTAGTCACCCTCCTTCGCGGTGGGCGGCCGCAGCCTTTGGAATTCGCCGCGCCGGCGTATCATGCCCCGATGGCGCGTTCCGAATCCGCAGCAGGCCGGGAATCCCGCCGCAGGCGCGGGGCGACTGAAACGGCGTCTCGGGACTTTGCCGCCCGCCTGCGGCGGCGGCTGCCCGCGTGGTATCGCCGCCATCGCCGCGATCTGCCGTGGCGGCGGACGCGCGATCCGTATGCGATCTGGCTGTCGGAGATCATGCTTCAGCAGACGCAGGTCGCGACCGTCATTCCCTATTACGAACGATTTGTGTCGCGATTTCCGACCGTGCAGAGGCTGGCCGCCGCCCCCCTCGACGACGTGCTGCGACTGTGGTCCGGCCTGGGCTACTACGCCCGCGCGCGTCATCTGCACGCGGCGGCGAAGCGGGTCGTCGCCGAACACGACGGCCGTTTTCCCGACACCCTCGAGCGACTGTCGCGCCTGCCCGGCATCGGTCGCTACACCGCGGCGGCCATCGCCTCGATCGCATTCGACCGCCGCGCCGCGGTGCTCGACGGCAACGTGTCGCGCGTGCTGGCCCGGCTGTTCGCCGTCACATCGCCGATCAAGGCCACGATCACGCGGAATCGCCTATGGACGCTGGCCGAATCACTGACGCCCGCGAAGCATTGCGGCGATTTCAACCAGGCGATGATGGAACTCGGCGCGCTGGTGTGCACGCCCGCCGCGCCGCGCTGCGAGTCCTGCCCGATTCGGCCGCTATGCCGCGCCGCGGCACGCGGCATCGCCGATCGGCTGCCCGTGACGGCGGCGCAACGGGCGCCTCGCGCAATGCGCGTCGCGGTGCTGGCTTTACGAAAGGACGGCCGCTGGCTTTTCGAGCCGCGACCCGCCTTCGGCCTGTGGGGCGGCTTGTGGCAGTTGCCGACCGAGGTGCTCGACGACGGCGAACCGAGCGTCGCGGCCGCGCGACGCATCGCGGGTCGGGTCGAACGAAATCTGGGCAGTTCGATCGACGTCAACCCGGTGCCGCAGGGCGAAGTGCGCCGCCGCCTGACGCATCGCGCCGTGACGTTCATCGTTTATACGGGGCGCTTCACCCGGCAAGATGGCCGCCGGCCGGCACGCCGAGCGATTTGTGATCCCGCCAAACTGCCCCATCGCTGGTGCACCGACGCCGAATTGCCGGGCGCGCCGCTATCGACCGCCATGCGCGCGGTGGTGACACTTACCAGCGAGTTGCGGAAGATATAAGCAATCGGCAGTTGGGCGGCGCCCAGCGATGAACGACCCGGCAGGCGGGGGCCGTGCCACGCGGCTTGATCCGAGCCGCAAGCGCCAGCGCTGCGGTCAATCAGAGCCGCGAAGCGTCAGCGAGCGAGATCGGGCGGCACAGCCTATTCTGAATCGTTTCGATCTTGCAGTGCATGTGCGGCGCGCCGCCAGGCTCTGGACGCACGTGCGAAAAACAAGCACACACTCGCGCTTCAGGCCTGCGGATCCCGCTTGCTGACGCTGCGCGGCTCTGACACGCACGGGTGGCGCCTCCGCAGCACTATTCTCGCAGCGCTGTTGCATTCCTCTGTGCGTATTGAATGGCTGCGACCAACAACTGCTTAACCTCGCCCGTTTGCAGGCGTGTGGTTCTACCGTCCGGTAAGTGGGCATGCGCTGCGAAGTGGTGCGGCCTGGGGTTATACTGAGCGTATCGAAACCGTAGTGGCCGAAGGGGGCCATGACGGACAGCGCGCACGAAGTTTCTGCTTCGAGTGCGTCACTCCGGTCCGATCGCAGGCTCACTTTGGATTGGCTCGGACCTGTGAACCTGGTCAGGATCAATCGGAACAGCGGGGGGGATGGAAAGATGCGGCGATTACGACCAGCCTTTTTCCCAACGATAACGTTTTGTGGCATAATATTTTACGCAGTTATTATCGTCGCACAAGATACGCTTCCCAAACGCCCCGCGCCCCCTCATCTTGAACAGCCCGATGATCCGCCGGCGCGCCGACGACCGGCGCCGCCCGAGGCGCAGCCGGGACAAGGAATTGCACCGCGCGGCGGCTTCTGGTACGGCGTGCAGGTCAACGTCGACGCGGCCGGTGAGAACATCGTCGGCGATGCGGCCAACGAACCGTCCATCGCCATCGACCCGACCAATCCCAATCGCATCGCCATCGGCTGGCGCCAGTTCGATACGATCTCGTCCAACTTCCGCCAGGCCGGTTATGCCTTCAGCACCGATGCCGGCCGCAATTGGACCTTTCAAGGCGTCATCGAACCGGGCGTGTTTCGCAGCGATCCGGTGTTGGAGTCGCACCCGGCCGGGCATTTCGTCTATTACAGCCTGCGACAGAACTTCCTGACCGATCTGTTCATCTCGTTCGACCGCGGCGAAAGCTGGCCGGCGCGGGTGAACATACCCGGCGGCGACAAAGCCTGGCTGACGATCGACAAATCGAACGGCCCCGGCCACGGACATGTCTATGCGGCCTGGAGCACGGCCGCCGGCTGCTGTCAGAACCGCACGTTCACGCGTTCGACCGACGGCGGAATGACTTATATGACGGCGATCGCGCTGCCGAGCACGCCGGTCTTCGGGACGCTGGCCGTGGGTCCGGACAGCGAGTTGTACGTGGCGGGCATCAATTTTCCGTCAGGGAACAACTCGAATTTCGTGGTGGCGCGCAGCCTGGATGCGAGCGATGCGGAGGTCACACCGACCTTCACGTCCGTCGGGCTGAGCATGGGCGGAGCGTTCCGCGCGTCGGTGGGGCCGAATCCGGGCGGGTTGCTCGGGCAGGTGTGGATCGACGTGGACCGGACGGACGGACCGAGCCGCGGCCACGTCTATCTGATGTGTTCGGTCGATCCGCCGGGCGGCGATCCGATGGACGTGACGTTCTCGCGCAGCACCGACGGCGGGCAGACGTGGAGCGCTCCGATCCGCGTCAACGACGACGTCGGCAACACGACCGCGTGGCAGTGGTTCGGCACGATGTCCGTCGCGCCCAACGGACGCATCGATGCGGTGTGGAATGACACGCGGAACGATCCGGCCAACCTGCTTTCGGAGTTGATGTACGCGTTTTCGACCGACGGCGGGCTGACCTGGTCGGCCAACGTGGTTCTGTCGCCGCCGTGGGATTCGCGGATCGGCTGGCCCAATCAGAACAAGATTGGCGATTATTACGATATGCAATCGGACAACGTGGGCGTCAGCCTCGCCTATGCGGCGACGTTCAACGGCGAGCAGGATGTGTACTATCTGCGGATCGGGCCGTACGACTGCAACGGCAACGGCGTCGCCGATGAGGATGATGTAGCATCGGGCGTTTCGCAGGACTGCAATCAGAACGGCATTCCGGACGAATGCGACGTGCGCGGCGATTTCGACGCCGATCGGGCGGTGACTTCGGACGACGTGCCGGGATTCGCCGCGGCGCTGGTCATCGTGGACCCGGATTGTTCGACGCTGGCGGATATGAATACGAACGGCGCGGCGGACGGCGACGATATTGCGCACTTTGTGAAGGTGTTGTACGCGGAGTGATTCGTGCGGTGGGTGACGGGACGGGCTTCACGGGCTGCAAGCCCGTGCCACGCGACACAGCCGAGGGCGGCTGTGCTCCATTCACAGCCGGGGGCGGCTGTGCTTCATTCACAGCCGAGGGCGGCTGTGCCCCATTCACAGCCGAGGGCGGCTGAGCTCCATTCACAGCCGAGGGCGGCTGAGCTCCATGCACAGCCGAGGGCGGCTGTGCTCCATTCACAGCCGAGGGCGGCTGTGCTCCATTCACAGCCCGGGGGCGGCTGTGCTACATTCACAGCCGGGGGCGGCTGTGCCCCATTCACAGTCGGGGGCGGCTGTGCCCCATTCACAGCGGAGGGCGGCTGTGCCCCATTCACAGCCGGGGGCGGCTGTGCCACGCGGGTGTTTTCACGGGAACGGATTCCCGCGGAGAATCGGTGCGAGATGGGAATCTCGCACCAGCGGTGTGGGAGTGGGTGCGTGATGGGAATCTCGCACCAGCAATCGGTCCGCCCAGCGCACCTCGCTCGGCTTCGCGCAGGGCCATCGGGTGCAACCAGCACAGGAGATCCATGTGGTGTTTCCGTTCACCTACGTCGCCATCCTCGAATCGATCCTGCTGTTCCTGGGGCAGCTTCCGGCGCTGCGGTTTGCCTTCGACCTGTTCAACCGCATCCTGACCGCGCTGAATCCGTAGCAAACGCCGCGACCGCTATAATGGATTCATGCAAACGCGCTTCTATTGCCCGGCCTGTCGCAGCCATCACGTGCTCGACATGCCGGAGACGACGATTCATATCACGTGCAGCCGCACAGGAAAGCATCTGCGGCTCGATCTGGGCGTCGGCGGCGAGCCGGTCGTCAAGATTCTGGCCGACGACGGCAGCGAAGAAGAGACAATGGAAGAAAGCGAGACCGGGTAGCAGGGTAGTAGCCGGCAGCCAGTCGCCGAGTCAGCCGCCGCAATCCTTGTCGCAATGCGCCATGCCATAGCCGTCGGCGCGAAGGCCGCGTCCCTGTAATCTTTCGCCGGGCCTTGTCATCGAGCAGTCGTACCTGGCGTCGCCGCGCGCCGCCGCGGCAGCGCGCCCGCCGCCGTCTTGCCGGACGATTCCGGGCGGTGAGAGTGCCGGGAACGTCGCCACAAACATGCGAGGGAGTCGCCGATGCCCGCGCGAATGATCCCCTACTCGCTGCCGCCCCTGCCTGTCGACGCCGCGCTGGCGCAGGCGGCGGCGTTCGCCGATCGAATGCGGCAGCGCCGAAGCTGCCGCGCCTTCAGCCCCGAAGTTGTGCCGCGCGAGATGATCGTCGAGCTGGTGCGCACGGCCCATTCGGCCCCCAGCGGCGCCAATCGCCAGCCGTGGCGGTTCGTGGCGGTCGATGATCCTGACATCAAACATCAGATTCGTCTGGCGGCCGAGGCCGAGGAGCGCGAAAGCTACGGCCGCCGCATGCCGCGCGAGTGGCTCGAAGCGCTCGAGCCGATCGGCACCGACGCCCACAAGCCGTTTCTCGACATGGCGCCGTGGCTGATCGTGGTTTTTCGTATCGACTGGGAAGAAATCGACGGTCGGCGGTTTAAGAGCTATTACCCGTCGGAATCGGTCGGCATCGCGGTCGGTCTTTTCCTGACGGCGTGTCATCTGGCGGGTCTTGCGACGCTGACGCACACGCCCAGCCCGATGAACTTTCTGCGCGACATCCTTGGCCGCCCGGCGAACGAGAAACCGTATCTGCTGATTCCCGTCGGCCGCCCGGCGCCGGACGCCGTCGCGCCGGACCTGCCGCGCAAGCCGCTGGAGACGGTGCTTCAGTTCAATCGGGGATAGGGCGGCTCTGTCATGCGTCAGTGGGGATCACGTTGGCAGTTGTCAGCCCTCAGTTGTCAGATTCGTGTCAATTCACTTGCGTGCGTGAATGAAAAGCCCGGCGCACTTGCGGCGGGTTCCAAGCGTGCGGGGCATTTGCGTTCGATGCGAATCGGCCCCGGGCTTGCGCCTGGGGACCTGATACGCGCGAGTTGCACGCCCGCGCCACGCGTATTGATCCGCGCCGCAAGCGCAATCGCAGCGGTTATTCCAGGCAGCAAGCGCGGCCCCAGCGCTTGCGCTTGGGGTTCGGATCAGTGGTTAGTACAACGGACCCTACTGAGCGCGCTACGGCATTACGATGGTTGAGACGAAGTCCTGAATGTCATCCGCGTCGATTCGGCCGTCGCCGTTCATGTCGCCTGCGCAGGCCGAGCACGGCGTGCCGGCGCCGAGCAGCAGGTTGAAGAACGGCTCGGCGTCGTCGGCGTCGATCTGCCCGTCGCAGTTGGCGTCGGCCGGACCGCACGCGGCAATCACCTCGCCGATAAGCGTCACGTTCCGCGTCGGCTGATCGGGCGCGTTGGACAGAATCGTCAGCGTGCCGTTGAGCGCGCCGGGAATCGACGTGTCCATCACGATGGAGTGACTGTTGCCGCCCCCGCCGGCCGGGTCGCTGAACGAGCCGCCCGGCGCAGTGAAGCCGGCGGTCGCGGACAGCGAGTAGTTCAGCGGTGCGATGCCCGCCGCGCCCCAGAGCGTCACGTCGCCGTCATTTGAGACATTCAACGTCTGCTGGGCCGGCGCGTTCTGCGGAACCTGGCCGAAATCGAGCACGGTCTCGGACGTCACATGCGGCGGCACGCGGAAGTCGAGAAAGACCGGCAGATGCCCCGCGCCGTTGGTGACGTCGATCAGCGCCTGGGCGATCGGCGCGCCGACCATCGTGTTGCCGTTGACGGTGAGCGTGGTGTTATAGCTGGTGCCGTCGTTGCCCCAGGCGCGGTACGAGTGATTGGGATCGTTCCAGGTCGACGTGCTGTAGGCGACGTTGGAGTTGCCGATGTAGTCGAAGCCGTCGCCGTCGATCAGGCGCTGGCAGACCAGGATCTGATCGTGGCGGTCGTCCATGCCTCCGGGACCCGCCGGGTCCTGCGTGTGAACGAATCGAAACGCGAAGTTGTTGTTCCAGTTGCCGGGCGTGCGGATGGGATCGAAGAAGCGGCCGGCGTTGTTGGCCTGCGCGCCGACCAACTCGACGTAGGCGGCCTCGCTGGAGGTCTGAATGTTGAAGTCGCCGCCCAGCAGGAAGTGAAAATCGGGATTGAGCTGCTCGGCGTCGTCGCGGATGCGCTGGGCCTCGAGCAGGCGGCGATTTTCGTCGTCGGCGCCCGCTTCCTGTGCCTTCATGTGACTGCTGTAGCATGCCAGCACAGCGCCGTTGGAGACGTAGCCGCGCAGGCGCACGTTGTAGCGTTCGGTGTTGCGCGGCGGCTCGGGCGAGGCGCCGCCGAACGAAATCGTCGTGACGCTGAGGAACTGAATCTTGCCGATGCGATAGAAGAAGGCGTTATCCGTGTCGGGACCGTTGATGAACGGCGCGGGGGCCCAGTCGCCCGGGCTGCCGGAGGCGCTGTTGAGAATGTTCACCATCGCGTTGACGGCCGACTGGCTGGTGAACTCCTGGCAGATGAGCACGTCCGGCGTCATCGAGCGGCCTTGAAAGACGCCGTATGCCGCCGTCTGAATTTCCGACGTTCGTCCGCCTGAATAGAACGAGATGTTCCAGGTGGCCACGCGAAGCTGACCGAACGCCGTCGCCGCGCCGAACCCCCATACGATCGCCCCCGCCGCCGCCCAGGTTGCCGCGCGACCGACGCCGCCCACTCCGCGCATTATTTCGACCTCCTCGACGCCCGCCGCACGTCGGCACGTGAGACTATTCCCGCCCGGATACCCCCCGCGCGGCATGATTCATTACATTCTATCAGAACGGCCCATCGGCGGCCAAATGAAAAGCCGCGGGGTCCGCCGTGCGGATCGTAAGCCGTAAGGGGGCTTCGGCCGCAACCATGCGCCGTCGTCCGTTCTTGGGCCTGCGCCTCGACCGCGCCTGTGCGTAAACGCGGACGAAATGGACAACATGGACGAGGTGGACGCGCGACATTTGGACCGTTTGCAGGTTGCCGCCCCTTGCGGTGCATTCCATCGTTTCCGCGCCGACGCGGGGCAGGAACGTCGCGATGCGCGGTTGCGTGTTCCTGCTTCGCTTGGCGGGCTTCGTCCGCAATCGCAGGTTCGTCCCATATAATGACGCGATGGCCCCGGTTTACCTCGACAACAATGCGACGACCCGACCCGCGCCCGAAGTCGTCGAGGCCATGCTGCCCTTCCTGCGCGAGTCGTTTGGGAATCCCTCCAGCACCCATCCGCTCGGGCAGGCGGCACGGCATGCCGTCGAGAACGCACGAACGGCCGTGGCGGCGTTGATCAACGCCCGGCCGCAGGAGGTGTTCTTCACCTCGGGCGGCACCGAGGCCGACAACTTCGCCATCCTGGGCGTGCTGGCGGAAAATCCGAAGAAGCGTCACATCGTCACGACCGCCGTCGAGCACGAGGCGGTGCTGCGACTCTGCCAGCGGCTCGAGACCCAGGGGTATCGCGTGACGTGGCTGGGCGTCGATCGACTGGGCCGGCTCGATCCGGCGGAGTTCGAGGCGGCGTTGCGCGACGACACGGCGCTGGCCAGCGTGATGCACGCCAATAACGAAACCGGCGTGATCTTCCCCGTGGAGCGGCTCGCGCAGATCTCGGCAGCGCGCGGCGTGCCGCTGCACGTCGACGCCGTGCAGACCGTGGGAAAAATCCCGCTCGACGTGACAGCCGCGCCGATCAGTCTGCTCAGCCTCTCGGCGCACAAGCTGCACGGGCCGAAGGGCGCCGGTGCGTTGTACGTGCGGCGTCGCGTGCGGTTGCGATCACTGATGATGGGCGGCCATCAGGAGCGCGACATGCGGCCCGGCACCGAGAACGTGGCGGCCGTCGCGGGCTTCGGTCGCGCGGCGGAGCTGGCGATGGCGACGATGCACGACGACGCGCCGCGGATCGCGCGGCTGCGCGACCGGCTGGAGGCGGGGCTGCTGGAGCAGACGCGCGGCGCGCACGTCAACGGCGACCGCGCGAACCGTACCCCCAATACGACCAACATCGGCTTCGAGACGCTGGAGGCCGAGGCGATCGTCATCACGCTCGGTGAGAACGGCGTCTGTATCTCGGCCGGAGCGGCGTGTGCCAGCGGCTCGCTGGAGCCGTCGCACGTGCTGAAGGCGATGGGGATCGATCCGATCATTGCGCACGGCGGCGTGCGGTTCAGCCTGTCTCGATACACGACCGAATCCGAGATCGACGAGACCATTCACCGGGTCCCGCCGTTGCTGGAGCGACTGCGGAAACTGATGCCGGCGGCGACGTAGGTCGGCGATCGGAACCTGCCGCGAGCGGCGACATGCCGTCCACGGGCTGAAAGGTGCGCGGCACGCGGTGTGACCCGAGCCGCAAGCGCCATCGCTGCGGTCAATCAGAGCCGCGAAGCGTCAGCGAGCGGGATCGGACGGCTCAGCCTATTCCGTATCGTTTCGATCTTGCGTCGCCCGTCCAACGCGCCGACAGGCTCTGGACGCTCGTGCGAGAAACTGACACTCACGCGCGCTTCCGGACTGCGGATCCCGCTTGCTGGCGCTGCGCGGCTCTGATGCCCACGGGCCGCACTCCCGTGCCGGCGTGGGCCATGCCATGCGGGGAGGCCCCTGGGCCGGCGCCCGGGGTTGTGATGCGCGGCGCGGGCGGGGGATAAAGCAGAATTATTCCTAACATTGCTTGACAGGCCCCGTTATTTGGTATATGTTAATATCCATGGCTCGCTGCCCGTCCGTTCCTGCCGGTCCTCCGCGCCGCCCCCTTCCCGAGGATCGGCCTCTGTCCGACGCGCAGCGTGCCGAGTGCCGCCGGCATCTGCCGCTGGTGGGGCTGCAACTCAAGCGTCAGGCCGGCGTGGGCCGCGCCGGCCGGTTGGATCGCGATCCGGACGATTTGTTTCAGGAAGGCGCCGTGGCGCTGCTTCGGGCGCTGCGCGATCACGATCCGTGTCGGCACGGCGACTTTCCGCCCTATGCGCTGGCCCGCATTCATTACGCGATGGGCCGGGCGCTGTGCGAACAGGCGGGCGGCATCCGCATTCCTTTCGGCGTCCATCGTCGGCGCATCGATGCAGAGCGAGCCGATTGTGCGACACAGCGGCGCGAGCCGCGCAGCGCGCGACAGGCCCGCGGCGCGACGTCCGATGCCTCGCCGTCGCCCGCCGAGCGACATTCGGACCCATCGCGTCGCGAAGCGGCCGTGCCGCGCGAGGTGCGGCACGATCCCGACCTGGCGCTGCGTCCGGCGCGGACTTCGGCCGGCGGGGCGGATGCGCGCCCGCGCCTGCTGCACTTGTTCCGCGAGCGTTTCGACGCGATCGCGCGGCGCGTGGCCGATGACATGATCGCGGCGGCCCGCGATCCGCGCAGCCGGAAGGACGCGGCGGCCGTCATTGTCGCCTGTCTCCACGAGCGCTGGCTGATCCCGGAGGAATCGCAGCGCACGCCGTTTCGCGCGCTGGCGGCGCGCTGCGGCACGTCATTGGGCCGGCTCGTGCGGTGCGACAGCACGTTCCAACAGCGGTTGAAGCAGGCCCTGGTCGACGATCCGGCGACGCGCTGGCTGGTCGAACGCGCCGCGGAGGAAGCTGATGGATTGCGGTACGCGGCGCGGGACGATGAAGTGGAGTGTTTTTATCGTCTGTGTGAAGCGTGAGTCGTCCGTTGTGTGTGACCAGGACGGAACAGCGGATGGCACGGTCAAGCGACCGGCGCGACGACCGCAACGATGCGCGGGGACTACCGGACGCGGTCGCCTGACCGTGTCGGACGGCGCGCGCGTGCCGTTGTCGCTTTCTTGATTTCCCGCGTCGCGCGGGTCTAGACTCGCGCCCATGAACAGAACCTGTCTGCACGACCTGCACCAGTCGGCCGGGGCGCGGATGATCGACTTCGGCGGCTGGCACATGCCGGTCGTCTATACCGGCATCATCGACGAACACCGGCACACCCGCTCGGCCGCCAGTCTTTTTGACGTGTCGCACATGGGGCGGCTGGAGTTCCACGGCCCCGACGCCGAGGCGCTGCTGCAAAGCGCCTGCACGCGCAACGTCGCCAGGCTGGCGGTCGGCCGCTGCGGCTATTCGCACGTCTGCAACGAACGCGGCGGCGTGCGCGACGACGTCATCGTCTCGCGTTACGCCGATCACTGGCTGATGGTCTGCAACGCCTCCAACCGCGAAAAAATCGTCGCGCACCTCGGCGAACTGATGCGCGGCATGAACGTGCGCCTCGTCGACCGCACGCTCGACACCGCCATGATCGCCGTGCAGGGACCGCGCGCCTGGGACACGCTGCGCCATTTGCCGCTCGGCATTACCGCCGATCCGGCCGCGATTCGGCGCTACGCCTTCGTCGGCGGATCGACGCTCGGCGTCGAGTACGGCTTGTTTCGCACCGGCTACACCGGTGAAGACGGCTTCGAGATCGTCGTCCCCGCGGCCGTCGGCCCGACGGTGTGGAACTATCTGCTGGCCAGCGAGCAGCGCGGCGGTCCGGCGGTGCGGCCGGCCGGGCTGGGGGCGCGCGATACGTTGCGGCTGGAGGCGGGCATGCCGTTGTACGGTCACGAGCTGGGCGAAGAGATTGATTCGATTTCGTCCGGCTGCGGCTGGTGCGTCGATTTGAACAAGGATTTCGTCGGCGCCGCGGCGCTTCGGCGGGTGGCGACCGATGGTCCGAAACGCAAGCTCGTGGGGCTGAACATCGAGGGCAAGCGAATCGCGCGGCAGGGGACGGCCGTGCTGCACGGATCGACGCAGGTGGGCGAAGTGACCAGCGGTACGCTCAGCCCCACGCTCGACCGCGTGATCGCGATGGCCTACGTCGATGCCGCGCACGCGGCCGAGGGGACGGCGCTGGCGGTGGATCTGCGCGGTGAGCCGGCAGCGGCGGTCGTCGGGCCGCTGGTTTTCTACAAGCGGGCGGGATGATTGCGGGGTAGCCGTCAGTCGTCAGCAATCAGCCATCAGCGGTGAGCCGTCAGCCCTGTGCGTTGCAGCGGTGGAACGGGATGTCAGTGTTCGCCAACTGGAACCTCGTTTGAGAGGAACGAACCGAAGCGCGACCCTCAACGCTCCCGCCTTGGTCGCCTTCAGGTTCGCGGTTCGGTTCGGCCCCGCCGAACTCGTTCTCAAATCCGCCGAGCATTCACCGCCCGAGCAATGGGGCGGGGGCGCGGCCGGCGCCGATCGTCCGCTCGGCGGCCCCTACTTGTACGGCGCAACGCGGCTCGGCTACCATGCGCGTCCGCGCCGCTTCCCGCGGCCGGCAATCCAGGGAGACGATTCGGATGTCCGCGCCGAGCGACCGCAAGTACCTGAAGACGCACGAGTGGCACAAGCTGGAGAACGGACTGGTGACGATCGGCGTCACGCAGTTCGCCGCCGACGAGCTGACCGACATCACTTACGTCGATCTGCCCAAGATCGGCGCCAAGGTCGCGGCCGGGAAAGCGTTCGGCGTAATCGAGTCGGTCAAGGCCACCAGCGATCTGATGTGCGGCATCGACGGCGAAGTGGCCGAGATCAACAAGGCGCTGAGCGATCATCCCGAACTGGTCAACAGCGATCCCTTCAACGCCGGCTGGATGATTCGTGTACGACCGGCCAGCCCCGCGCAGCTCGACGGGCTGCTGTCGGCCGACGCATACGCGAAGCAGTTGGCACATTAGGCTCGCCATCCAGGCGAACGGGCACGACTGGTCGTTTCATCCGAGCCGCGCGGCGAAAGCAAGCGGGGTCCGCGCGCTTCGGGCGCTCAACAGCGATTCCCTCGCGTATGCGCGCTCCAGGCCTGTCGGCGCACGCTGCGCCCGCGACATAGGTTGAATTGACTCAGCTACTTAAACAGCCTGATCCCGCTCGCTAACGCTTCGCGGCTCGGAATTGAGTTCGATGCCGGTTCCGCGCCCGCCCGGCGCGACCGGTGCGGCGCGTAGCGGGGCACGACACGGCCGAGCCCTCGCCGAACACATGAGGCGGAATCGCCAGGCCCACCCCCGGCGAGAGCTTGACCGTGCCACTCTGGTGAAATGTTGTCGCTTATTTCCGTGCGGTTCCCTACATGTCCCGCCGGCCTTCGATGGCGTCCTTCAAGATCGCGCGATTGGCGTATTCGATCTGCGAGCCGGCCGGCAGGCCGCGGGCCAGTTGCGTGACTTTGACCCCCAGCGGCGTCAACAGGCTGCGGATGTGAAGCGCCGTGCCCTCGCCTTCCATCGTGGGATTCGTGGCCAGCACGACTTCGTTCACGCCGCCGGCCTTGACGCGCTCGACCAGCGCGTCGATGGTCAGATCGCCCGGCTCGACGCCGTCGAGCGGCGCGATGTGGCCGAGCAGCACGTGGTACAGCCCGCGAATCAGGCCCGTGTCTTCGAGCAGCAGCAGGTCCTTAGGCTGCTCGACGACGAAGATGGCAGACGGGTCGCGGCGCGGATCGGCGCAGATCGGGCAGGGATCGGTCTGCGTGAGGTTGTAACAAACGCGGCAGTGGCGGACGTTCTGCTTGACGTCGGCGATGGCGCGGGCCAGGGCCAGCGCTTCCTCTTTCTCGGACTTGAGGACGTGGAACGCCAGCCGCTCGGCACTGCGCGGGCCGATGCCGGGAAGCTTTTCGAACTCCTGCATGAGGCGCGTCAGGGCTTCGGGCGTGGCTTGGGACATGTTGGATTCTGAATCGCGGGCCTCGGGCGGTCGGTTGCGTCGGCGGGAAAGGATTCCCGCGAACTGTTGGTGCGAGATAGGAATCTCGCACCAGCGTCATGCGCACCGGCGAAGCGCGCGGGTCTACGATTTCCCGCCCAGCATGGCGTTCAGCCCCGGCAGATTGAGACCGGCGGTAATCTGGGCCATCTCCGCCTGGGCGGCTTCCTGCGATTTCTTAACGGCCGCGTTCACGGCGGCACGGATCAGTTCCTCGAGCGTTTCGATGTCGCCGGGCGTGACCGCCTCGGGCCGGATCTTGACGGCCAGCACCTCGCCGCGGCCGTTGACGCGGACGGTCACGTCACCCGCGCCGGCGTCGGCTTCGTGGGTGCGTTTGGCCAGTTCTTCCTGGAGCGTCTTCATCCGCTCCTTCATTTGCGACGCCTGCTTGAACAGGCCCGCGATGTCGCCGAGTGTTCCGAACATTGGGGGTTCCCTGGGTTGATAAAAAACCGCGAATCAGCGTTTCGGCCCGGATCATAGGCGCCATTCCGCGCGGCACGGGCTTATGGCGCGTGTCGGGACCGTTCCATTGGGTTACCCCCGCGCAGGCGGGGGTCCGGTGATTGCCGACCGGGTCCTGGATTCCCGCCTGCGCGGGAATGACGCGGGTATCCGGCTGTTGCCGGCACACGGTGTGTTCATCACGCCCCGGTTACAACGGTCGACCACAGCGCCGGCGCCGGCGGCTGGGTACGCGTCGCCGCGCCTCACGGGCGATGCAAATCCGTGTCCTCCAACCGCTTGATGTTCACCAATTGCCCTTCAAAAAGCTCCATCGCCTGGCGCACCATCGGCTCGGTCATCATCGCCTTGACTTCCTCGGTGCGCGGCCGGCCGGCGATGTTGAGGGCGGGCGGCGCGGCGTTGCGCGATTCGGGTGCGACGGCCGGAACTGCCACCGGTCGATGATCAGCGGGGATCGGCGCGATGGGCATCGGCTCATCGGCGTCCGCCGCTGACGCGACCGCGTCAGTCAGTTGCGGCTCTTTTTTTTTTGACGCCGGCGGCAATGCGACGCTGCTTCGAGCGGCGCCGGCGGCGACACGGCCGGCGTCGTCGGAACTTGTCGCGCCGGCGGCGAGCGTTGTCCCCGGGCTGGCGCCCGGGGTTCTGACAGCCGGTGTGGCTCCGGGGATTGTGCCGGCGGTTCTGACCGGAGCGGCGCCTTCCAGCCGCGACAGCAGCGCTTCGATCGAGGCGAACTTCGCGGTGTCGGCCAGGCGCACGAGGGCCGCTTCAATCAACGCGCGGCTCGATCCGCTGTAGCGCGTGGCGCGGCGCAGCTCTTCTATCACCGAGATCATGAACACATACGCCGGCGGCTCGAAGCGTTGCGCCTGCTCGGACATCCTGGCGCGAACGGTGGCCGGCACGTCGATCAGCTCGGTCTCGGCGCCGCAGACGCGCAGCATCATCAGATCGCGCAAGTGCGACACGACCGCCGCACACCACTGATCGGCCGCCTGACCGCCGCTGAGTCCGTGATCGGCGGCGGCCAGCGCCCCGGCCGGATCGCTCGCGGCCAGACAATCAATGACGGCGGCGATGCGCTCATCGTGCGGAACCGGCAGGAATTCGTCGACGATCTCGGCTGTGAGCTTGCCCTCGCTGACCGACAGGAGCTGATCGAGCATCGACACGCCGTCGCGCAGCGAGCCGTTGGCCAACCGCGCGACGCGCCGCAGGGCGGCCGAATCGGCCTTGACCTTTTCGCTCTTGCAGATGAAGGCCAGCCGATCGGCGATGAGATCGGCGGTGATGGGTCTGAAGTCGAATCGCTGGCAGCGGCTCTGGATCGTGGCGGGGACCTTCTGCGGATCGGTGGTGGCGAGGATGAACTTGACGTGACCGGGCGGCTCTTCGAGCGTCTTCAACAGGGCGTTGAAGGCGTTGGACGAGAGCATGTGAACTTCGTCGATGATGTAGATTCTGTAACGACCGCGGGCGGGCATGTAGATGGCGTTACCGCGCAGCTCGCGGATGTCGTCGACGCCGGTGTTGCTGGCCGCGTCGATTTCGATCACGTCAATGTCCTCGCCGCGGGCCACGTTCACGCACGATTCGCATTCTTCGCACGGTTGCGTCGTGGGGGCGTCGGCCTTCAGGCAGTTGAGGCACTTGGCGAGAATGCGGGCCATCGAGGTTTTGCCCGTGCCGCGCGTGCCGCAGAAGAGGTAGCCATGATGCACGCGGCTGGACTGAATGGCGTTCTTCAGCGTCGTCGTGACGGCGGATTGACCGATGACCTCGTCGAAATTCTGCGAACGGTATTTGCGAGCGAGTACGGTGTAGGACATGGTCGTGGGTCTTACGGGTTATCCCGAGGGTCTGGCCGGCTGAGTCCGCCGGGCGAAATCCACAGGTCGCGGTTCATGCGCCGGCGCGCCCTCGACAAACGGCCCGGAGACCCACGGCACAGACGGCCACACTGGTGGGCTGCTCTGTTTCCAGCCTGACCCGTTGCCGGCGGGTCGCCTTGCATGGGGCCGGACCGTTTGTCGAAAGCGCGCCACGGCGCGCGAACAAATCTGAGCGAGCGGCATTATAGCGAAGGAAACGTTGAAACGTCGAAACGTCAAAGCAAAGGCACGCAGGCACGTAGGGAAGAAGGGAAGCGACGGGGCGGAGAAGCGAAGATGGGGGAACGCGGAGCGACTTGTACAACGAGCATACGGTCCGCGGCTGGGTCGAAGACGAGAGCGACCTGCGATGCGCTTTCTTGATCGCCTATCGACCAGCGACTCACGCTTGCACCGAAAACCGTCCGCGATCGCGGAGGTTTTCGAGCAGTTCCGAAATGCGGCGGCGGCGGTCGGGGTCGAAGCGCGCGGCGCCGTACTGCGCCTCATAGAACCAGTCGGTCAGTTGCACCACGGCCGACAGGTCGGGCCGCTCCGCGGCGATGCGGCGTGCGAACTCGCGCGGTGTCAGCTCGGGCGGCTTGTTCAGTCCCTGCCGCGCCAGCAGGATCAGCAGCCGGTCGTAGTAGCGCGCGTCGGGATGGCGCGTCAGGCTGCGGCGGCCGCGCCGCACGCGCGGGACGAATTCGTGTACGATCAGCAGCGCCATCCACGCGGCGCGCAACACCAGCACGACCAGCAGCAGAAGCAGCAGCGCCACGAACCAGTAAAGCAGCCGCTGGCTGAACGTGAAGATCGACGGTCCCAGCAGCAACTCACGCAGCCGCGTCCGCAGGTCGCCGCCGCCCTCGTCGCGGCCGGTGATCTGCCGCCACCATTTCGTGATGGCGTTCCACAGCTCTTCGCGATGGGCGGCTTCGAACGAAACGATGAGATTGGCCCATTCGAACTGCACGAAGTCATACCAGGCCCGCATGGTCGCGAGCCAGGGACGCTGCGACCGGCGCGTCTCGTCGCCGGCGTCGGGAGTCGGATCGAAATCGGTCCAGCCGCGGCCGGGCAGCAGCACCTCGACCCAGGCGTGGGCGTCTTTCTTCCGCACGCGGTAGAACTGGCCGGCCTCGTTGAACTCCGCGGCGCGATAGCCGGTCGCCAGACGGGCCTCGATCCCGACCGCCTGACACATCAGCGTCATGGCGGAAGCGAAGTGGGCGCAGTAACCGCGGCGCGTGACGGTGAGGAATTCCTCGATCGTCGGCATGCGGCCGGTGGGCGTTTCGCGCGGATCGGTCGTGCCGCGCGGATCGCGCGAGTAACTGAACCGGCTGGAGCGCAAAAACGCCTCGATGGCCTCGGCCGCGGCGGCGTGTCGCTCGGGCGGCAGCGGCGCCGCGTCGGCGCCGGCGACGCGGGCAGCCAGCAGATGAATCGTGTCAGAAATATCCGACGTCGGCGGGAGGCGCGATTCGCCGCCGTCGGGCGGCGCGGCGCGGCGGCCCAGCGGGCCGGCGCCGCGTCCGGCGCGGGCGGTTTCTCGCGCGGTGCGCTCGGCCCGCGCGGACGCCTCCATCAACTCGAACAGCTCGGGCGTCACGCGATGGGCCGAGATCACGCGGTAATACAACGCCCCGCGCGGCGCCTGGCTGAGCTTGAGCGACTGATCCGAATTGTCGAATTCCACCCGCTCCAGGTCGGGCGACGTGATCGCCGCCGCCGGATACACCGCGAACAGGTACGGTTCGCCGTCGCGCACGCCGTCGAGCCACACGTCCTGCTCGAGCTGATTGGCCGAATCGAGCGATTCAAACCATCGCTCCAGGGCGCACGGCTGTGTGCGGCGCTCGACGTCCAGGCTGCGGGCCAGGCGGCGCGGCCGGTGGAACCATCGGCCCGCGCGAAACTGCCCGAATGTCGTGCCGCGCAGGTAAACGGGGCGGTCCTCGCTGCCGACCGGCCGCCCAGCCAGCCGCAGGCGCAGCCGCAGGACCGGCTCTTCGCTTTCGATGATCGGCCCCAGATCGTTCAGCGACACGTGCGTTGTGTAGCCGGAAAGCGACGGCGGAACGCGCAGCTCGAACTGCGTACGAAAGACGTTGCGCGGCACCGTCAGAAACAGGATGCAGATGATCAGCAGCATGACCAGCGCATAGCCGATGCAAACGAGACGCACCGGCGCGGCGCCGGCGGCCGGCGGCTGAATGCCCGCGACCTGCGCCCAGCGCATCAGGGCGGGATTCCGCATGTTCCAGGCGTGGCGATCGACGTCGTCCTGCTCGATCAGCAGCCGGAACCGCGCCAGCCAGCCGACGCCCAGCGTCAGATAGAGAATCAGCACGAGGCCGAAGACGATATTGGCGCTGATCATCGCGCCGATGACCAGCAGCACGGTGGCGATGACCAGTACGACGAGCCGGTCGCGCGGCTCGGCCAGTTCGAGGAACTTCGCCGCGCCCAGGGCCATGACGAGGTGGCCCAGCGCCAGCACGGGAATCTGCCGGAACAGAATGAACTCGCAGAAGACGTAACTCATCGCGAGAAACACCAGACCGCGGCTGAGGACGCGGTTGCGGCCGGGCCGCCGGGGCGTGGGCGGGCACAACGCCCCGCGGACGCCGGCCAGCAGCGCGACGCCCAGAAAGACCAGCGCCTGCCCGCGGAAGTCGAGATCGCTCGACAGTTCGGCCAGCACGACTGGCAGCATTGCGGCGATCGTCAGCGCAACCAGCGCCGCGTCGTGACGGCGGAGCCTGCGACCGCGCGAATGCGCGTCGGCGTCGGCCGGTAAGCCGGGCGTTGCCGTCGTCATGCGGCATTCCCCATCGCCGCCACCGCGGCCATGACGCGCGCCGTCGGCGACGCCATCTGCGCGCGGGGCGCATAGAGCGAATCGAACGCGCCGGCGCCCGGCATCAACAGCGACACGGGGCCGACGTGCGCCGTCAACCAGTTGCTCGCGCGCGTCACCGCGGGGTCCAGAACGGACGTGAACAGCAGACACGAGCCGCGCCAGCGCGACGGCCAGTTCATGCGGCCGAGGCAGACATCGAGCGGATCGGTCGTGTTGGCGGCGCGCTGTGCCAGCTCGCGCAGCAGGCGTCCGCGCAGCTCGCGTCCCGAGCCGGGCGGGCTGACGAGCACCGGCTCGCCGTTGACGATCAGGCCGATCTTGCCGCCGCGTTCCAGCACGTCGCAGACGACGGTCGCGACGCAACTGATGACCGTTTCGAGCCGGTCCTGCATCACGTCGTTCGGTTGAGGCAGGTGCGTATTCAGCACGCACCAGAGTTGGCGTAGGCGCGGCCGGGCCATTTCGCGCACGTAAATCTGCCCGGTCCGTGCCGAGCGCCGCCAGTGGATGCGCTTGGGGTTGTCGCCCGGCCGATAGGGCCGCAGGCCGTGAAAGACTTCGTCACCGCCGGGTCGAGTGGCGTGGCCGTCGCCCTCGCCGGAGGTTTCGATGCCGCGCGAGGCGTCCCACACGGCCCTGCGCAGAACGCCCAGCGCGGGAAACACGATCGTCTCCCCGCGCATGCTCAGCGTCAGGCGCTTGAGAAAAAAACCGAACGGAAAGCGCGTCTCGACGATCAGCGGATCGAAGCGCAGCCGGCCGCGCTGCGGCCAGACCACGGGGGTCGAAATCACGATGTCGCCGCCGGCCGGCAGGGCGGGAACGAAGGACTCGACGACGTAGGTGCGGCCGGTGGCGGAGGAGGTGACGAAGTCGCGCAGGCGCAGGCCGTACACGCCGCTGAAGCGGCGGTCATTCCGCAGGCGGTATTTAATAACGTGCGGCGCTCCGGCCGAGACGGAGTCGGACAAGACGCGCTGCACGGTCAAGCGGCGCAGCGACCACCAGCCCGCGCCGAAATTGACGGCCAGCGCGCCGACGAACATGCCCAGGACGATGATCAGCAGATTGGCGCTGGGTTGCAGCGCGACCATGGCGGTGACGGCGACGGAAGCGGCGAAGAGGATTCCGGCGGGCGTGGGGCGCGGGAATTCGCCGCGCCGGACGGTGTCGTCGACTTGTGGGCGGCGCGTGACGCGCATGGGGCGGCCCTTGAAATCAACTCGGAGCGGGGATCTGGTTGAGCACCTCGTCGAGCAACTGCTCTCCGGTCATTTTCTGTCCGTCGTGCAGATAGGACTTGGCCATGATGCGATGGGCGCAGACGGGCCGCACGAGTTCCTTGACGTCGTCGGGGATGGCGTAGTCGCGGCCGTCGAGCAGGGCGGCGGCGCGGACGGCGCGCATCATGGCGACGGCGCCTCGCGGCGAGATGCCGATTTCGATGCCGGGATGATGGCGCGTGGCGTTGACGATGTCCTGCACGTAGTCGAGCAGCGCGTCGTCGACGCGCACCGTCTCGGCCCGCTGCTGAAGCTCCAGCACGTCGGCGCCGCTCATGACCGGGCGGACCTCTTCGAGCAGCTTCTGGCCCGGCTCTTCCCGCAGGATGCGGCGCTCGTCCTCGCGCGAGGGATAGCCGATGCGCAGCCGGAGCATGAAGCGGTCGAGCTGGCTTTCGGGCAGGAAGTAGGTGCCCTCGAACTCGAACGGGTTCTGCGTGGCGATGACGATGAACGGCGGATCGAGCGGCATGGTCTGGCCGTCGACGCTGACCTGGTATTCGTTCATGGCCTCCAGCAACGCCGACTGGGTGCGCGGCGTCGTGCGGTTGATTTCGTCGGCCATGACCACGTGGGCGAAGATGGGTCCGCGCTTGAAATCGAAGCGCCCCAGCCCCTCGTTGTAGATGCTGACGCCCAGGATGTCCGACGGCAGCAGGTCCGGCGTCAGTTGGATGCGCGCAAACGAGCAGTCGATGCTGCGGGCCAGCACGCGCGCCAGCACGGTCTTGCCCACGCCGGGGACGTCTTCGATCAATACGTGTCCGCGCCCGATCAGGCCGATCAGCAGATGGCTCACGGTCGTTTTCTTGCCGAAAAAGACCGATTCCACGTTTTCGCGCAGGCGGCGAATGCGGTGATCCGTTTCGCCGGCTTCGACGCGGGGATGGCGGGTTTCGGTCTTCAGCATGAACGACTCTCGAACGCGCGGCACGGTCCTGACCGTGCGTGCGGCATGGCCCGTGTGCCACAGCCGCCCCCGGCTGTGCATCCTCGCGTGGCACGGGCTTGTAGCCCGTGGACAGTCCCGGCGCTTGCGCGGCGGGTTCCGAGGACCGAAACTCTGGCGCTTGCGGCTCGGTCCAGGCCACGTGCCACGCGATCATTATATGCGACGTGTCGACTCGATTGCACCGAGGCCGAACATGCGCGGCAGCTCCGTGAATGCCTTCATGCCGACATCGCCGCCATCATTGCCTCGATGACTCGGTGGCGCGCATGAGCCAGCGGACCGTTCAGCGTCGCGCCGGACGCCAGCGCGTGTCCGCCCCCGCCGAACCGCTGGGCCACCGCGGCCACGTCGATGCCGCCCTTGGCGCGGACGCTGACGCGCACGTGACCGTCGTCGGTTTCGGTCAACAGCACCGAGGCGCACACTTCGCCGATGCGCAACGGCTCGTTGACGAGGTCTTCCGTCAACTGCGACGTTGCGCCGCTGCGCGCCAGCATCTCGCGCGTGACTTCCATTACCGCCAGGCTTCCGCCCGCCTCCAGCGACAGCCCGTGCATGGCCGCGGCAAACAGGCGGAATCGCGCCGCCGGTTCCGACTGATACAGGCGCCGGTGCAACTCATCCGGCCGCACGCCGTAGCCCATCAGCGCGGCCGCCGTCTGAAACGCCCGCGCATCGGCGTTGGCGTGGCGGAACCAGCCGGTGTCGGTCGCCAGCCCGATGAACAGCGCCTCGGCGGCGGCGGGCGACAACGCCCAGCCCGCGGCGATGAACCAGTCGTAAACGATCAGCGCCGCGGCGGCCGCCTGTTCATCGATCAGATTGATGTCGCCGGCGATGTCGCGCGAGCGGTGATGGTCGATGACGATCAGGCGGGCCGTTCGTCGAGCGAGTCGCTGTGTCAGGGGCGGAAGCTGAGCGGCGGCGGCGGTGTCGACGATGATCCACAGGTCCGCGGCGTCGAAGAGCGGCTCGGCGTGCCGATCGTCCCAGGCGCGCAGGTTCTCGCGTTCGGCGATGAAGGCGTAGCGCGGCGCGGGCTGTTCAAAGAGCAGCCCTTCGGCCCGTTTGCCCTCCAGCCGCAATATGTGTTGCAGCGCGGCGAGCGACCCGATGGCGTCGCCGTCCGCGCGCGTGTGCGTCACGATGGCAATCCGATCGGCCGCCCGCACCAGATCGCGGGCTTTGAGAAATTCGGGGCTGGCAGCGATCGGCGGCATGAGCAAGGTCATACGTGGCCGGGCGCCGATGTTCAAGTCCGATCGGGCGACATGGCGGCATGTTCCACGCTCCGTATAATCCCCGGCAGGGATGCACGCCATGACCACATCGTCGCCCAGCATCAAGCGCCGGCTCGCCGACAACCTGCGAAAGGTGCGCGATCGCATGGAGGAGGCCTGCTCCCGCGCGCGACGCCGGCCGACCGACGTTACGCTGGTGGCGGTTACGAAAGAAGTCGATATCGACGTCGTGCGGCAATGTCTTGAGTCCGGACTGGTCGACCTGGGCGAAAGCCGCCCGCAGCAGCTCAATCAGCGCGCGGCGATGTTGCACGAATTCGTTTCGCGGCGACAGGCGCTCGGCGCACCGGCGGAGGGTGCATCTTCGCAGCCGCGATGGCACCTCGTCGGTCATCTTCAGCGCAACAAGATCAAGCTGGTGCTGCCGTGGACTGAGATGATCCACTCGGTCGACAGCCTGCGCCTGGCGGAGGATATCGACGAGCACGCGCGCAAGCTGGGTCGCGTCGCGCGGCTGTTGTTGCAGGTGAACACGAGTGGGGAGCGCAGCAAGTTCGGCGTGGCGGTCGCGGCGGCGTCGCACATCGCCGAGCACCTGCGCGGGCTGGAGGGCATCCGATTGTGCGGGCTGATGACGATGGCGCCGCTGGATGCCACGCCCGATGAGATTCGGCTGTACTTCGACCGGCTGCGCGAGCTGTTCGAGGACATGCGCTCGGAGAAAGTGGTCGGTCCGGACTTCACACATCTGTCGATGGGCATGTCGAGCGATTTCACGATTGCGATTGAGGCCGGCGCGACGATGATCCGGTTGGGGCACGCGCTGTTTGAAGGCCTGGCCACGATGCGCGGCGAAGATCGCGCCGGGGCGGGACCTGTCGACGATCGTGTCAACGAAAATGAGATCTGATCTTCGGCTGGCGGGGCGGGATATGGAAAAGCTCCAGGGCAGTTGGCTCGATCCGACCTCGCTGGATTTGTTTGAATTCTGGCGATGGATGCTGGCGGTCGTCTGTACCGTTTATGCGGCGATAGTGCTGATAAGGTCGGCGTGGGACTGGTGCGAATTCCTGTCTGGCCGGCAGAAGGCCGCGGTGGTGTTACGACGGTACATCCTGCTTCAGCTCCTGCGGCTCAGAATCCGCACTTTTGGCGTGGAAATAGCGAAAATAATCATTCTGTGCGCTTTATTCATCCAACTCGTCCAGATTCATCGGTACATCCCCGCACGATAGCCTCGCCTCTTGACGTAAACGGCAAATGGTGATAACATCGGTGTTTTCCTGATTGTCTTTCTGTTTGCTGGTTTTGGTGTCTGCAACCTTCTTCGAGGGACCCCACATGCAAGGCGAGGAGGTGAAATACAGCGCGACAACTCTGTCCATTGTTCGTTGTTTGTTCAGGTCCATGCTTTTCCGACCCACACCTTGGAACTGTTCTAACATGACAATTCGCTTGGAGTCATCGGGCGGCGCCGCTCGTGCATCTACGCACGCGCGAGCCGTTGGTTTTTTCGCTGTGGTCTTCTGTCTCATCTTGTTAACGATCACCCCCGCCCTGGCTCAATGCCCGCCGGAATGGTCTGATCAATTCGCGGCTACCGATCTCAACGAACGCGTGAAGGCGTTTGTGCTTTTCGATGAAGATGCCGCGGGGCCGATGCCGCCGTCAGTGTTCGTCGGCGGATATTTCACAACTGCCGATGGGGATCCGGCGCACCGTATCGCTCGTTGGAGCGGCGCTCGTTGGACGCCGGTCGGCGACGGCATGGATGGTCCGGTCGACGCTCTGGCCGTTTTCGACGCGGATGGAGCCGGGCCGAATCCGCCCGCGCTTTTTGCAGGCGGATCGTTCACCACGGTCGACGGCCAGCCGATTTCGTATCTGGCGCGATGGGATGGCACGACGTGGACCGACGTCGGCGGCGGCCTCAACGGGCCGGTCAAAGCGCTTCTCGTTCACGACGAAGACGGCCCCGGACCGCTGCCGCCTTCGCTCTACGTCGGCGGAACCTTCAACATTGCCGGCGGCGCCATTTTTGCATTCAACATCGCGCGCTGGGACGGTAACACCTGGTGGCCGGTAGGGCTTGGCACGAACGGAACCGTCGAGGCGCTGACCGTGTTCGATCCCGATGGGTCCGGCCCTGGCCTGCCGTTCCTCTACGCCGGCGGGTCGTTTTCACAGGCCGGAACGACCTCGGCGCAACGTATCGCGAGGTGGAACGGCGCCAATTGGGGAACGCTGGGAACCGGCATGGGCGGACAGACGTTCACGTCGGTTTACGCGCTGACCGTGTTCGATCCGGACGGCAGCGGTCCCACGGCCGCGTCGCTGATTGCCGGAGGCGTGTTCACCAACGCCGGCGGCGTTGCCGCGAACTACATCGCCCGCTGGAGCGGCACGGCGTGGTCGGCTCTGGGCAGCGGACTGGATCGCGAAGTGCACACGCTTGCGGTCTATGATCCGGACGACGCCGGCCCCACGCCGCCGTCGTTGTATGTCGGCGGGTTCTTCACGCTGGCCGGAGGGCAGCCCGCCAGCTACATTGCCCGCTGGCGAAGCCCGAACTGGTTCTCGGTAAGCGGCAGCATGGACAGTTTCGTATCCGGTCTGGGAGTCATCGACGCCGACGGCGCCGGACCGAATCCACCCTTGCTTTACGTCGGTGGGTTCTTCACTCAGGCGGGCAGCGTATCGGCCAATCACATCGTCACCTGGAACGGTACGACTTGGTCGCCCTTGAACAGCAACTCCCCCGGCAACGGCACGAATAACACGGTCAATGTCCTGGCGACTTTCGATCCCGACGGCAGCGGCCCCTGCCGGCCGCGGCTGTACGCGGGCGGATTCTTCACGACCGCCGGCGGCGTGCCGGTGAATCACGTGGCGGAGTGGACCGGCAACTCGTGGTTGCAGCTCGGCACGGGAATGAACGACGTGGTGTATTCGCTGGCCACTTATGACGACGACGGCGCCGGTCCCAATCCGGCGAGGCTTTACGCGGGCGGGCAATTCACCAATGCCGGCGGCGTAACGGCCAATCGCGTTGCACAGTGGAATGGCACGACGTGGAGCGCGCTGGGCGTCGGCGTGAACGGCACCGTCGAAGCGATCGTCGAATTCGACGAAGACGGCAGCGGTCCGAATCCTCCCTCCTTGTTCGCCGGCGGTTCATTCACGACCGCGGGCGGGAATCCGGCGGTCGGCATCGCGCGCTGGAATGGCAGCGCCTGGTCGCCCGTCGGGCTGGGACTGAACAGCGCGGTCTTTGCGCTGGTCGTGGCCGATCTCGACGGGCCGGGCGGCAGTCCTCCCGCACTGTACGCCGGCGGCGTCTTTACAACCGCCGGTGGCCTCCCTGCCAATCGTATTGCCAAATGGGACGGTACCGTATGGACGCCGCTGGGCCTCGGCTTCAACAACTACGTGTTCTCCCTTCAGCAATACGACTCCGACGGTCCCGGCCCGAATCCGCCGTTGCTCTTCGCCGGCGGCTTGTTCACGCAGTCGGGGACGCTGGGCGTCAATCGCATCGCGAGCTGGAACGGAGTCACGTGGTCGGCGGTCGGCGGCGGCGTTCCGCAGACCGGCGCCGAGGTCGACTCGCTCGAAGTGTTCGATTTCGACGGTGACGGACCGAATCAACCGGTGCTGTGCGTCGGCGGATACTTCACCGGCGTCGGTTCCAGCGGAAGCGTCCCGGCGAATTTCGTCGCGCAATGGAACGGCTCGAACTGGGCCACGCTCAACGGCGGCACCGATGGTCTGGTCGCGGCACTGATTCAATTCGACGACGATGGCGCCGGCGCCAACCCGCCCGTGCTTTTCGTCGGCGGAGACCTGACGGTCGCCGGCGACGTTTCGTCGCAGAACATCGCACGCTGGGGCTCGCCACTGCCCTACGTGACGGTTTCGCCCTCGGACGAAACCGTGGCGGCCGGCAGCCTGGTGGCGTTGTCGGTCGGCGCCGGCGGTGCGACGCCGCTGAGCTATCAGTGGCGGCGCAACGGCGAGAACCTGTCGGACAATTGCCGCTTCGGCGGATCGCAGACCTCCACGCTGACCATACTGACGTACGGCCCGCAGGACAACGGACTGTACGACGTGGTCATCACCAATGTGTGCGGCACGACGACCAGCGTTGCGGCAACGTTGACGGTCAACGGCTGCGCGGCGGTCGCGTCGGGTGATCTCAACGCCGACTGCGTTTCGGACGGCACGGACATTGCGCTGTTCCTCGATGCGCTGTACAGCGCGTCGACCGATCCGGGCCATGTGTGTGCGGCCGACTTTAACGGCAGCGGCGGGCTGGATGTCGGCGACGTGGGTCCGTTTGTGCAGTCGCTGCTGGGTTCCTAGCGGACCGGCGACGCTCGACAGGATGTAATCTCATCGAGGCGGCCGAGTTGCGGCCGCCTCTTTTTTTTTCGTCTCCGTTATGATTCCGGCGGACGGTGGCTGCGTACTTGCTTCGCACACTCGAAAGGCGCTCGTGTCGGAGCGCGGCGTCAACGACGCACGAATCCGTATCTGCTCGCCGCCGGTTGTGCCAAATACAGAATGGGCGTCGTCCGCAAGACATTCCTGACGGATCGCGAAGGCCCGGCGCTGATCGGCATGGTTCACGTCGGCGCTTTGCCCGGCACGCCTCGCGCGGCTTCGGGCGTGGCGTCGCTTGTGCAGTCCGCCGCCGACGAAGCGCGGGCGCTGGCCGATGCCGGCGTCGACGCCGTGCTGCTCGAGAACATGCACGACACGCCCTATCTGAACCGGCGCGTCGGGCCGGAGATCGTCGCCGCGATGACCGCCGTTTGTTGCGCCGTGCGGGCCGTGGTGCGGCTGCCGCTGGGCGTGCAGGTTCTCGCGGGCGCCAATCGTGCCGCGATGGCCGTGGCACACGCCGCGGGGTTCCAGTTTATCCGCGCCGAGGGTTTTGTTTTTTCGCACGTGGCCGACGAGGGGCTGATGCCCGAGGCCGACGCCGGCCGGCTGCTGCGATTCCGCAGGCGGATCGGCGCCGACGGCATTGCGGTGTTCGCCGACGTGAAGAAAAAGCACGCGGCCCACGCGATGACGGCCGACGTGTCGCTGGCGGAGACGGCACAGGCGGCCGAGTTCTTCGGCGCCGATGGCGTCGTCGTGACTGGCGCTGCGACCGGCCTGCCCACGTCGCCGGCGGACGTCGAGGCGGTCCGCGGCGCGGTGACGATTCCGGTGCTGGTGGGTTCGGGCGTTACGCCGGACAACGCGGCGCCGATGGCGGCTCACGCCGGCGGGTTCATCGTGGGCAGCTTCATGAAGCGCGACGGTGTGTGGTCGAACTCGGTCGATCCGAAGCGCGCGGCGGCGATGGTCGCAGCGATCCGGCTGCCGCGGGGATAGCGGTTTGTGCACAGGCAAGGGAGGTTTCGGACATGGGCCATATCAGGTCGAGGGGGCGGCACGGTTAGGCCCTCGTGCTCGACAGAGCTGGCGATTCGGAAGAACGTGTCTCGCGAGGGCTTGGCCGTGTTGTGCCTCGATGGTGCACAACCGCCCTCGGCAGTGTGCGACGGTTCACTCCAATTCACATCATCGTGGCCCCAACGCAACACGGTGGGCCACGCGGGCGGCGGCCGCGGCGGTGGAGCGGCTCCACTGCGAGTCGAGCCGAGACGGACCTTAATCGTCGCAGTGTATCGACCGATATTGTTGGGGACCGGGAGTCCCCGCGTGTCGATGCATCCGATCGTGATCGAAAACGTCTCGAAGGCCTTTCGCCGCAGGGCGATGCAGAATCCGCTGCGTGCGCTGGCGCGACGTTGTCGGAAGCGGGATGCCGCGGCGGGCCGCGCGGAACCATTCTGGGCGCTGCGCGACGTCAGTTTCACCGCGGCGGCCGGTGAAGCGCTCGGCATCATCGGCCCCAACGGTGCGGGCAAGAGCACGCTGCTGAAGATCATCGCCGGCATCCTTCGGCCGCAGCAGGGCGCGGTGCGGCTGGCGTCGCGGGCTACGGCGCTCATCGAGCTGGGGGCCGGGTTTCACGGCGAGCTGACGGGTCGCGAGAACATTCTGCTCAACGCCCGCATCCTCGGCATGTCGCGGCGCGACACGCGGCGGAAGTTTGACGACATCGTGGCATTCGCGGAGATCGGCGAGTTTCTCGATACGCCCGTCAAGCGCTACAGCAACGGCATGTTCGCGCGGCTGGGATTCGCCATCGCCATTCACGTCGAGCCGCGAATCCTGTTGGTCGACGAGGTGCTCTCGGTCGGCGATCGCGCCTTTCGCGCCAAGTGCATGGAGCGGATGAACGAACTGTTGCGCGCCGGCGCGACGGTCGTTTTCGTCTCGCACGATGTCGATGCCGTTCAGCGATTCTGTCAGCGAACGCTCGTGCTGGACGCCGGCCGAGCGGCGTTTCTCGGGCCTGGCGCCGCGGCCGTGCGCGCGTACTTTGACGCGTGTCAGGCGGCCGGCGCTTCGGCGGCCCGTCGCACGGCGGATCTGGCGACGTTTGACCAGGTCCGCGTGGCCGACGCCGAGGGTCGTGGCGGGCCATTCCGGCCGGGTGACGCGGCGCGGCTTGAGTGCCGCGCGACCTGGGACGATCCGCCGGCGGCGATCCGACTCACGGTGGCACGGGGGGATGACCGGCTGCCGCTGTTTCATGTTGACGCCGCCGTGCCGCCGCCCGCGACGACGCAGCGCGGTCGCGCCGACCGCATGAACGTCCGCTTCGAGTTCCGGCTGAACGTCCCGCCTGGAGAATACGTGGTGACGCTCTCCACGCAGGATGGCCGGCAATCCGTCGACGAGTCTTGTTCGGCGGACGTGGCACGACTGATCGTCGCCGGCGTGCCCGAAGGAACCGGCCTGGTTCACGTCGAGCCGCGCATCTACGTGACAGGCGATTCGCAAAGCCCGTCGTCGCGCACGCCGCGCCGCGCGATTTCAGAAATTACCGTGCAAACGGCAAAAGGCGCCCGGGCCTCAATGCCGTGCCGCGCGGATTGATTCTGCGCCGCGCGGCCACGACCGAACCGAAACCCCGAATGCGACCCATGCGGGAGCGTGAAGGAAGCGCCGCGGCACGAGCCTACAACGCCGCTGCTCACAGGTTCGACCATCCGCCACCCAGTCGCGAATGCGCACGCCGCGCCGCGCTCATTGCGTTGCCCGCCGCTTCAGCGCGGGCGCAGTTCGGAACAAGGGGCGCGCCGGGCCGCCCTTCACAACGGGAGTTCCATCGCAGCCGTTACCGGCCGATGGTCCGATCCCGGTGCGACGATCACGCCGTAATCGCTGACGCGGAAATGCGGCGTCACGAGAATGTGGTCGATCACGAACGGCCAGCCCCACGTCGGCCGCGTGCCCGCGTGTCGGCCGCCGACGGCGCGGCGACAATCGATCAGTCCGCGCGCCGCCAGTCGATAGCCCGGCGCCGGACGGAACGTGTTGAAGTCGCCCATCGCGATAACCGGATGTCGACAGCGGCGAATCAGCCGGTTCAGATGCGCGGCTTCGCGCATGCGCGTCGGCTCGGTGAGGGGGAAGGCGAACGGCATTGGCCCCTTCAGTGGCGCGAGATGGATGTTCACGATAATGACAGTAAGCGATCCGAGGCGCACGCGCGACCACGTCGCATAGGGCTCGGAGCCGCGAGCGCGCAGCAGGCGGGCCGGACCAACGTCCCCGTTGCGCACGAGGGTCATGTTGCCGACGCGCTTCGGATGCCGCAGCCACAGCGGCGCGAAGTTGAAGGGCATATCCAGCTCGCGAACGATCCGTGACGGGCGCGCGATGCGCCACGGGTGGTCTTCCTCCGGCACTTCCTGAAGACAGATCACGTCGGCCGGATGATCGCGCAGCACGCGGCGGATATTCGGCCAGTCGTCGCCGAGATAAATGTTCCACGTCATGACGCGCAGCGTGTGCGTCACGGCGCGCGGAGCGGCGTGCGTCCGGGAACGTGCGACCGGCGTGGCGTCGAGTAAGAAGTTCATCATCCTGTTCTTCGGACGCACGCCGCCGCGAGTCGACCAGCGCGACCCAACGCCATGCCCCGAAAACACACAAACGACTTCATTCGGTGCGGCATGGTCAATCCCTCGCGCGAGGCGGTTCGGGGCGAACGAGATGAACGGACCTCGCGAGGGCTTGGCGATGTTTCGCCTCGCGACGCGCGAAAGGCGACCAATCGCACGGGTTCATTCCGCGCGAGTCGTTCCAATCGTCCCGCCCCATTGCGGACGATACGCCCGCTCACGGCTGATGGTTCGCGCGAGGCGGCGGCGCGTGGTCCATCCGCAACATGCCCAGCCGCAGCACCGTCAGCCACACGCACGCCACCACCAGCATGAAAATCATGACCGAATAGCGCGTCCGCACCACGATCACCAGGCAGCCGATCGCCGCAAGTCCCGCCGCCAGCAGATAGGCAATCGCCACCGTCTGACGCACGGTGAAACCGCGGTCGCGAAGCTGGTCGTAAAAATGACTGCGGTCGCCCTGCATGAGCGGCCGGCCGTTCAGCCATCGCCGCATGATGGCCAGCGCCGTGTCGAACACCGGCAGCGAAAACACCATGCACGCCCCGAGAAACCAGCGCAGCACGCCGCGCTCGACGAACAGCAGCAGGATCACAGCCGCGTTGAACCCCAGCAGCAGCGAGCCGGCGTCGCCCATGAACACCTGCGCGGGATTGAAGTTGTACCGCAGAAAGCCCAGGCACGATCCCAGCAGCGCGAAGGCGATGATCAGCCGCACCGGATCGCCGCGCGTGTTGTGGCCGTCCGCCGCCAGGTGGGCCGCGATGGCCGCGAATCCGACGCAGATGATCCCCGTCACCCCGCTGCACAGTCCATCCAGCCCGTCGATGAGATTCGTAGCGTTGCCGGCGGCGATCACAATCAGCACGGTGACGCCCGACGACACCACCCGCTCCAGCATTTCCGGCGGGTGCAGATATTCCGGCTTCAGCCAGCCGACCAGCATGGGCAGCACGCCGCGCCCCACGTCGCCATACACCAGCACGCCCGCCGCGACGAGCTGAAAGAGCAGCTTGGTGCGGGGCCGCAGATCGACCAGATCATCCATCAGCCCCGTCAGCATCATGATCGTGCCGGCGATCAGCACGTACGTCAGCACCTCGCGCGATTCGGGATGAAGCCCCGCGGGCATCAACCAGAACATGCTCAGCAGTCCCGCCGCCCAGCCGCAGTAGATCGCCACGCCGCCCAGGTAGGGGATCGGTCTGGCATGTGGCTTCAGCCGGGTGTCGGGCTGGTCGTAAATTCGTCCGGCCACGGCGATGGCGCGCACGATCGGCGTCATGACGATCGTGACCCCCAGCGCAATAACGAACGGCCAGAGATACGGCTCCAGCAGCTCGGTCATGGTCGGCTTGGGAACGGCGGGCGGCATCAGCCCCTGGCTCCGCTTTCGCCGGCGTAGAAATCGCGGATGGCGCGGGCCACGTACTCCTGCGCATCCGGCGGCAGCTCGGGATACACGGGCAACGCCAGCACTTCGCGCGCGGCCGCCTCGGCATGGGGAAGCTGTCCGGCGCTGCCGCCAAGATACGCGAAGCACTGCTGGAGATGCAGCGGAACAGGATAATAAATCTCGACGCCGATGCCGCGCTGCTGAAGGTGTTCTCGCAGGGCGTCGCGCCGCGGCGCGCGGATGACGTACTGGTTGTAGATCGTGCGGTTGTGCTCGACGACGAACGGCGAGACGACCGGCGTCCCCGCCAGCAGCTCGTCGTAGCGCCGACCGTTGCGGATGCGCGCCGCGGTCCAGGCGTCCAGGTGGCGCAGCTTGACCCGCAGCACGGCGGCCTGAATCGCGTCGAGCCGGAAGTTGCCGCCGACGTGCGCGTGGTAGTACTTGGGCTTGCTGCCGTGCTCGCGCAACATGCGGCAGCGATCGGCGAGGGCGTCGTCATCGGTCAGAATCATGCCTGCGTCGCCGAACGCGCCCAGGTTCTTGCTGGGGAAGAACGACAGCGCCGTCAGCCGGCCGAACCGGCCGGCCTTGCGGCCCTTATACGTGCTGCCGATCGACTGGGCGGCGTCCTCGAGAATGGGTATGTCGCGCGACGCGGCCAGCTCGACGATCGGGTCCATGTCGGCGCACTGCCCGAACAAGTGCACGGGGATGATCAGCCGCGTGCGGGGCGAGAGGCGCGGTGCGATGTCCTCGGCGCGGACGTTGAATGTGCGCGGACAGGCGTCGACGAAAACGGGCGTGGCGCCCAGCCTTGCGACGCAGCCGGCGGTGGCGAAGAAGGTAAACGTCGGCACGATGACCTCGTCGCCCGGACCGATGCCCAGCGCCATCATGCCGCACAACAGTGCATCGGTGCCGCTGGCCACGCCGATGCCGTGTTTGCAGCCGCAGTAGGCGGCCACTTCGGATTCGATCGCGGCGACTTCCGGGCCGCCGATGAACCGTTGCGAGTCACAGACGCGGTCGATGGCGGCACGGATGTCGTTGCGCAGCGCGCCGTACTGGGCCGTCAGATCGAGCAGCGGAACGGTGCGGGACGAAGACGCAGGTGTGGTTTGCATTCGCGATGGTTCCTGCCTGGTGATTGCCCTGAACAAGGAATCGCACAGTTTGGGCCTGCCACATTTCTCCGGTGTGTGGCATCGTCAAGCGTTCGCGCGCGGCGGACTTTGCGATCCCGATGAACGTGTCTCGCCGGGGCCTGGCCGGGCGCGGGCCGGGAACTTTGCCGGACGCTCACCCGTGCCAGTCGCGCGACGTGACCGGCGGACGTCCGATCGAGTAATACTCGAAGCGCAGCCGCTTCATCTGCGCCGTGTTGTATACGTTGCGGCCGTCGAAAATGATCGGAGTTTTCAGTAGCTGCCTCATGCGGTCGAAGTCGGGCGAGCGATAATCGTTCCACTCGGTGCAGATGATCAGCGCATCGGCGTTGACCAGCGCGTCGAACGCATCGGGGCAGCAGGTGACCTTGTCGCCGTAGATTCGCGCGATGTGCGGCAGCGCCTTCGGATCGTGCGCCCTCACGGCGCCGCCCAGCTCCACAATGCCGTCGATCGTCCGCAACGCGGGGGCCTCGCGGATGTCGTCGGTCCGCGGCTTGAAGCTGCAGCCCCACAGCCCAAACGTGCGGCCGGCCAGGTCCTTGCCGAAGCGGTTCACGACGAAATCGACCATGCGCCGCTGCTGCCGCAGATTGACCGCGTGGACCGCGGCGATCAGCTCGGCCCTCATGCCGTTTGAATCCGCCACGTGCGCGAACGCCTGCACGTCCTTCGGAAAACAACTCCCGCCGTAGCCCACTCCGGGATAGAGGAACTGATAGCCGATCCGCACATCGGCCCCGATGCCGCGGATGACCTCATCGATCTCGACTCCCACCGCCTCGCACAGGCACGCCACCTCGTTGATGAAGCTGATCCGCGTGGCCAGGCAGGCATTGGCGGCGTACTTGATCATCTCGGCCGCGCGGCGCTGGACCACCATGATCGGCCGCTGATTGCGGACGAACGGCTCGTGCAATTCGCGGACTACCGCGGCGGCCTCGGGATCGTTGGCCCCGATCACCACGCGGTCGGGCCGCTGAAAGTCGTCGACCGCCGAGCCTTCCTTGAGAAATTCGGGATTACTGACGACGTGGACGAGCGAACCCTTGCCCAGCGCGTTGAACTCGTCCTCGATCCACTTGCACGTGCCCACCGGCACGGTCGATTTCATCACGACGATCTTCTTCGTGTCGATGTGAACCGCCATGTCGCGCACCGCGGCGCGGATGTAGGACAGATCGGGCGAGCCGTCCGGCCGCGGCGGCGTGCCGATAGCGATGAAAATAACCTGGCCGTGACGGACGCTGTCGGCCAGATCGGTCGAAAAGCGCAGTCGTTTGGCCTGCACGTTGGACGTGAGCAGATCGAGCAGTCCCGGCTCGAAAATCGGGCACTCGCCCTTTTGCAGCCGGGCGATCTTGGCGGCGTCGATGTCGTAGCCGATGACGTCGTTGCCGGTGTCGGCGAGACAGACGCCGGTCACCAGCCCCACGTACCCGGTCCCCATGACCGTAATGCGCATGCGTAATAGCTCCGGCCCGGGCCGGTCGGGCGGTCGCCCGTTGCACCCAGGCATTCCGGCGAACCAACGCACGCCCGCGGCGTACGCCGGTTCGAGTCGATGGTATTATCGAAGAAGTCGAGAGCGGATTCCAGTGACCGCAAATGGTCCGGCACGAGGCACGGGCAAAGTCGAAGGTCGAAACGAAACGTCAAAAAGTCGAAACAATCTCACAAGGGCACGAAGGGGACCGGGGAAAGCGACGCAGAGGAAGACTTGAAAGTGACGCTCATCCGGCTCGGCCCCAAATGCGAGCCTATTTCATTCATCTTGTCCACATTGCCTATGCCGTTCACGCAGTCCATTCCGTCCGCGGTCACGCAACGCAGCGCAGGATATCGATTCCCGCCACCGGTTGAATGACGTAACCCCGGAATAATTGATGGTCGAAAGTCGAACAGTAAATGCATGTGGTCGAGGCGCGCCGGCGGACACCGCAGGGAATGCCGCGAACGACGAAATGGCACGAAGCGAGTCAGCGCCGCCCCGTTGCAGTGGCAAAACCGCGCAAATGCACGAACACAAATATGATAATAACAATCTGCAATATGCGATCTGAGATCTGAAACATGACATTCGAGATCTGAAATTTCAATTCTCGAATTTCAAATCTCGCATCCCAGGCAACTTGTTTCGACGTTCTACTTCGACTTTCGACCTACTACTCGACCGCCTCTTGATCCTTCAGCGACCGCGTCAGCCGAATCACCCGATTGCCGCGCGCCTGGGCGAGGCGGCCGGCGAACTTGTTGCGGCCGTCGATCTGGATGAACATCTCGCTGTCGATCGGCTTGTCGAGCTTCAGCAGATCGCCGGGCGACAGCTCGAACAGCTCTTTGACGCTGATGCGCGTCTGCGCCAGATACGCCCGCAGTTCCAGCGGTCCGCCCGACAGGCCGTGGCGGATCTGATCGAAGCTCTCGGTCTGCCGGCCGCGCTCCGAGTAGGCCAGCCAGCTTTGCGTGGCGAGCTTGTGAATGATCGGCTCGATGACCGCGAACGGGATGCACAGGCTCATCGTTCCGCTGCGCGGCCCCATCTTGATCTCGAAGCCGACGACGACCACCACTTCATTGGGCGCGACGATCTGCACAAGCTGCGGGTTGCTCTCGGTCTCGGCCAGCTCGAACCGCACCGGTGCAAGCTGCGACCAGACTTCGCTGAGGCTCTTGAGCACGCGCTCGGTGATGCGGTTGACCAGCCGCTGCTCGATGTTGGTCAGCGCCCGCTGCGGAATCAGCGTGTCGACGCTGTGGCCGCCCAGCAGCCGGTCGATGATCGGATAGATGATCAGCGGGCTGATCTCGAGGCACATCTGCCCCGACAGCGGCGGGACGTTGAGCAGATTGAAGCAGGTCGGCGTGGGCAGCGAGCGGATGAACTCGTTGTAGGTCAGTTGCTCGCAGATCGCGACGCGCGTTTCGACGATGGTGCGCAGATAGCCCGAGAACGAGGCGCCGAAGTTTCGCGCAAAGCCGTCGTGCAGCCCCTCCAGCGCGCGCATCTGGTCCTTGCTGACGCGCTCCGGCCGCTTGAAGTCATACACGGCCACGTTGCGGCGAAAATCGGAAGCCACCCCGCCGGGCGCGACCGCCGCCAGTCCGCTCGCGGCGGCGGCCAGCAGGGAATCGACTTCGCCTTGATCGAGGACTTCAGGCAATGGGCTACGTGCTCCGTTCGTCGATGGCGATGGCAGCGCGCTCAATTGGTCCGCACAGCGGACCCTGCGGCGCGGACCCTTCCGGTGTTTCCTCCCGGATCGTTATCGGAAAGCGGACGTTCCGGTCTTGAGCGAACGACGGACCTTCGCCGATTGCCCCCGCCGCCGGCGTGCCTTTCGGGGGCAACGGGCGACTTTCCCGCATCCCGGGAGCGTCGGCGCGGTACAAACCTTGGCTGAGACGTGTCCCCGACACGTCATCGGGAAAGGTACGTCTGCATGGCCGCAACGCCCGAATCTGTCATCGATCAACTGCTTCACGACACGGTCGACAAGAACGCTTCTGATCTGCACCTGGTGCCCGGGTATCCGCCGACGCTGCGCGTGCACGGCGACCTGATCGAGGCCGGAGAAAAGCCGCTGACCGGCGAGGACGTGCGGCGGATGGTCGAGCATGTCATGCCCGCGACGGCCCGCAAGCCGAAGCCGGACTCGCGAGACATCGACTTCGCAACGCAGATCGAGCACGGCGGACACACCGAGCGCTTTCGTGTCAACGTCTTTTTCAGCCGCGGTGACGTAGGCGCCTGCTTCCGGCACATTCCATCGTGCGTGCCGCGCCTCGAAGAAATCGGCTTTCCGCAGGACCTGGCCGACCGCATCCTTCAGCAGACCAACGGCCTGGTGCTGGTGACCGGCATCACCGGCGCGGGCAAGACCACGTCGCTGGCGGCGCTGGTGCAGTGCTTCAACCGGGCGGGCGGTTATCGCATCGTGACGATCGAAGAGCCGATCGAGTACCTGTTCGAGCGCTGCCCCGGCAGCGTGATCACGCAGCGCGAAGTCGGCGCCGACGTGTCTTCGTTCTTCGACGGCCTGCGTTTCGGGCTGCGGCAGGATCCGGACATCATCCTGGTCGGCGAGATTCGCGACCGGGAAACGGCCCAGCTCGCGCTGTCGGCGGCGGAGACGGGCCATCTGATTTTCGCCACGCTGCACACGGCCGACGCCAAGGGAGCGATCACCCGCCTGGTCGACCTGTTCCCCACCGAAGTGCACGACGACGTGCGCACGCAGCTTTCGATGAGCCTGCGTTACGTCATCGCGCAGCACCTGCTGCCGCCGCGCGAGCGGGGCGGACGGCGCGTACTGGCGATGGAAGTGCTGTACGCGAACTTCGCCGTGCGGGCGGCGATTCGCGCGGGCAAGATCGAGAACATCGAGTCGGCGATCCAGAGCGGCAAGCGCGACGGCATGTGGACGCTGGACATGCACCTGCGGCTGCTGTTGCAGGAGAACCGCATCGACCTGGCGACGGCGCGGGCGTTCGCCAAAGACCCGAGCGAATTCGGGAACGGGAACGGTTTCGGTTGATCGGAATCGCAGGGTCCGATGTGCGGACCGCTTGACGCTCGCGTCGCTTTGCTTCACATCATCGCCGACCCGCCGCCGAAGCGGCAGGCCACCCGACCGCAGCGCGGGCGCTTGCGGCTCTGATCGACGCAAGCTCGCGTCGCCCGTGCGAGGGATTTCCCTGACGGGTCATCGATCCTTGCGTCGCAGCACCGAATCCAGCTCCAGAAACCGGAAGTTCACGAGCTGCACCGTCACGCCGATACCGATCGAAATCAGGCTGGTCACCATCGACACGCCCGCCGCGATGAACATCACCGCCCGGTTGGCCGCGGTCTCAAGCCCCGCGCCCCACACCGCCGCCGCCAGCGCGATCAGAAAAAACACGATCCCCACGCCGCCGAAAAACGTCAACGGCTTGTAAGACCGGAACAAGTTCAGAATGCGAAACAGCACCCGCAGCCCGTCGGAAAACGTGTTGAGCTTCGACACGCTTCCCGGCGGTCGCGGCCGGTATGCCACCGGAACCTCGCGGATGATCCAGCGGCGATACAGGCATTGCAGCGTCACCTCGGTCTCGATGTCGAAACCGATCGCCAGAATGGGCATGTTGCGCGCGATCATGCGGTTGAACGCGCGATAGCCGCTCATGATATCCGTCAGATTTGATCCGAAAATCACGTTGATCAGCGTCCGCACCAGCCAGTTGCCGAAGACGTGAAAGCGCGGATACGACGCATCCAGATCGGCCGCCTGCCGCCGACCCACGACCATGTCGGCGCGGTCCTCCATCACCGGCGTCAGCAGATCGCGGGCGCTCTCCGCCGGATAGGTGTCGTCGCCATCGACCATCAAATAACAGCGCGCGTCGACCTTCTCCAGCATCGCCGCCACGACGTAGCCCTTGCCCTGTCGCTTCTCGCGGAACACCACCGCCCCGGCCTGTCGCGCCAGCTCGGCCGTCGTGTCGGTGCTGTTGTTGTCGAAGACGAACACCGTCGCCTCGGGCAGCGCGCGGCGGAAATCGCCGACCACCTTGGCGATCGTCGGCGCTTCGTTGAAGCAGGGGACCAACACGGCGATGTCGCAGGACGCGGTCTGGGCCAAGCGGTTCTCCCGGGCGTCGCGGCGCCGGCGAATCAGCCCGCCGCCGCGTACAGGCCGTGACGCAGAATGTAATCCACGACCGCCTGCGGCGTCAGGTAGCGAATCGACCGTCCGGCCGCCAGCCGCGCACGGATGTCCGAGGCGCTGATCTCGATCGCCGGCGTGTCCAGCCGATCGGCCAGCAGTGCGTCGACCGCCGGACGGCCGATGCGGCCCGTCAGCGCGGACAGTTCTCCGAACACCGTTCCCGGCCGCACGACCGTGATGATGCGCGCGACGCGCACCAGTTCGTCGATGCGGCGCCAGCCGGCCAACTCGGGCAGCGAGTCGGCGCCGATGATCCAGCACAACTCCACGGCTTCGCCGAGCCGGCCGCGAAAGTGCGTGACGGTGTCGAAGGTGTAGCTGGGACCTGCTCGGCGCAGCTCCAGTTCGTCGATCTCGAAGAGCGGATCGCCTTCGGCGGCCAGGCGCAGCATGGCCAGCCGGTGATCCGCGGCGGCCAGTGCGGCGGCGTTCTTATGCGGCGGCGCGGCGGCGGGGATGAGCACGACGCGCGACGCATCCAGTTGCTCGGCGGCGCTCCGCGCTGCGATAAGATGCCCAAAATGGACCGGATTGAAGCTGCCGCCGAAAAGAATCACGCGCGAAGTCATGTTGAGACAAAAGGCACGCCGCGCATATGCGCATCGCCGCGGGCGGCCTGAACCGAACCGCGACCGCCGCTCCGCACCGAACCGCGACCGCCGCTCTGAACCGAACCGCAACCACTTCTCTTAACCGAACCGCGACCGTGAGGGAGCGGCGGAAGCCCCCCCTAACCACGCCGCGATCGCTTCTGATCCGAGCCGCAAGCGCCATCGCTGCGGTCCACGGGCTACACCCCCGCGCAGGCTGGGGCCGTGCCACGCGACACAGCCGAGGGCGGCTGTGCCACTTCACCCTCACCTCAGCCCTATCCCTGGAGGACAGAGGGAGTCACGGCCGAGGGCGCATGCTCAGCGAGGCCGACCGCAGCGACAACTCCGCTTCGGCCCGACAATCCTCGATCCCCGTGGCCGTCGCTCGGCCGACCAACATCACGTAATATCCCACGTCGCCGCCGAGCTTGATCTCGAACTGCACGATCTGCTGAAACGACCGCTCGGCCACGTCGCCCGTCCCGGCAAACAGCGCTTCGCGCCGCAGCATCACGCCGTTGGTGTCCTTCACGAACGCCCACAGTTCGGCAGCGGCCTCCGGCGTTTGCTCGCCGGCGGCGCTGTGCCGATACGTGCCTGCTGCGTCAATCTGAATGAGTACGTCCAGCCCGTCGCCGGAACCGATATCAAACTTGTGGCCCAGCAGAAATTCCGCCGTCGCGCTGCCCGCACCCGCGACCGCGGCGCGGCAGGACGCCCGGCCATCCGGCTCGGCGGATGCCGCGGCCTGTCCCCCGCCGTCGTTGGACGAATTCGGATGCGCGATGTTGAACGGCGCATCGGCGGGTATGCCGATGCCGCCGCGCGTCAGTTGAGTGCGATCGACGCGCGCCGAGGAACGGCGGGCGTGATGAGACGGCAGCTCGAAATTCGCGCCGCCGCCGCAGCCGATCGGCGCGGCGGTCATGCAGGTCAGCGTCACAAGGGTCAATACGCGACAGTGACGGTTCGGCACGCTCGGTATGGTGTCGGCGGCATCGCGCGCGATCATGCGATCACTGTACGTACCCGCGACGCGCGTGTAAAGACACGCACCTGAAACCGAACCGCGACCCTGAACGCGACCCAGGCGGGAGCGTGAAGGGAGCGCCGGGGCGTCTCTCACGGTTGCTGCCGATTCCTGCGTCGACGGTTCGCCGCACGGCGCAGGATTCGTGCGTCGCTCCGCGTTCGCTGTGGCTCCCGCCGCTTCCTCACGGGCGCGGTTCGGTTCAGACTCGCTCGGCGCCCCCTGCCTCAGCCCTTGATCTTGTACTTGCGTCCCTCGGACCCGGTCGGGCCGACCTTGCCGTCGCGCGTCCGTTGCTGATAGCGTTCCAGCAGCTTGCGCTCGCGACTCATCTGTTCCTCCAGCGCCTCGCGCTCGCGCTGCTGCCACTTCTTCAACTCCTCGGTCTTCATGCTGCGCGACAGTCGCACCGCTTCGCGCTTCTGCCGATCCTCCAGCGCTCGGCGCTCGGCCTCGAGCCGCCGATCCAGCAACGCGCGCTCCGATTTCTCGCGAACCGATATCTCGCCCGGCGAGCCGGTCGGCCCGATCTTCCGCCCGCCGATGATCCGGTCCGGCGTGCGATCTGGCGGCGCATCCTGTCCGATGCGCGGCCGGAAAAACCGGATCACGCGGTCGGAGTCGCTGACGATCACGCCGCGCGTGCGCTGCTCTTCCTGAACGCGATAGCGCGTCACCGGCCGACCGATGCGCCGCTCGATCGGCTCGACGCCGAAGGCCTGGTTGACGATCTGCTGATTGACGACCGTGTAATTCGTGACGTTCTGCGTGACGTTGACGATGTTGACGTTGCGCGACTGTCGAATGATGTGCGGGTGCAGCCGCGGCTCGCACAGGCGCGCCTCTTCGACAAAATTCCACGAAAAGCGTTTCAGCGAGTTGACGTCGACGCGAATGTCGATGCCGAAGTCATCGGTCCGCACGCCCACGCCGACGCGCACGCCGCCGCTCGGCTCCGGCGGCAGCGCCGCCCAGCCGACCCAGCCGCCGCCGCGCCGCCACGCCACCCACGCCGGCCCCCAGCGCGTGCCGGGGACCCACACCCAGCCATGATACGGATGATACGTCCAGCGTCCGTAGTGATATGTGGCCCAGCCGAACGGCTCCGACGAAATCCACGTCCAGCCGCATTCGGTCCAGACCCAGCGGCCGAGCAGATAGGGCCGCCAGTCGGGATCGACGTCGTAGGGCGACCAGACCCAGCCCCAGGGCGGCAGTTGAATCCATTCGCCGTAGGGGGCCAGCGATTCGTAGAAGATCGATACGTCAACGACGTTCGGTCCGGCGACCGGCCGCTTCGGCTCGACGCGTTGCGGCTGGGCATGGGCCGCCGCGGTGAGAACGATCGTCGCTGCCACGACACACGAAACGGACAGGCGGGCGCGGAGCAACATGATGAATCTCCTGGCTTGGTGAATTCGCGCGGTTGAGGCTCGACGGTCGGGCCTATTGTAACGACCCGCGGCGCGGGCGGGGGTTGGGTCGAGCCTGCCGCCGCCCGCACCGATTGCGCCTGCCGGCCGCCCCTCTGATCCGAACCGCGCCCGTGAGGAAGCGTCGCGGCAGTGTTCACCGTCAACGCCCGTTTCGACTTCGAGTGTCCGCAGGGTCTTTTCGAAAGCGTATGCCGTTCCGGGTTCGATGCGTTTTCCGCCGCTTCCTCACGGGCGCGGTTACGATTCGCGCTGATACCAGCGTTTTGATCCGAACCGCGACCGTCAGGGAGCGGTAGTTCGCCTTCGAATGTGAAAAAACGTCCCCACGGGGATTCGAACCCCGGTCGCCGGGTTGAAAACCCGGTGTCCTAGGCCTCTAGACGATGGGGACTCGTCCGCTCCGGAAAAGTGAAGCGAAGCAGCACGCTCAAGGGAGGTTGGCGCCCCGGAAGACCGGATTGGGTTGAGCACAAAGGCTCTTAATCTGACGCCCCGGGCATCAAGACCTCTTGTCCGGTACTTGATACGAGCTGTACCGCTTTGCTGGTCGTAGCGTAGCCTGCCTTTCGGAGAAACTCAAGCCTGTCGGAATTTGCTCGGCGTTCGAGTTCGACCCTACGCGGGCGCGTGTTTCGACCCGCGTGGCATGGTCAAGCCCTCGCGAAAGCCAATTTGCAGGAAGGTGAATGAACGCAACTCGCGAGGGCCTGGACATTGTGAGGTGGGCGGCGCGCGGAGGCAACGACCCGTACAAGCTCATCCGGCACGGGTCCTCACTTACTGCGCAGCGACCGGCGTATCTCGAACGAGTCGATAGTCGATGTCGACCGGCTCGACGACGCCGTCTTCCCACTTCACGCTGATGCGCACCGTCTGCGGGTGACCCGACAGATCGGGTCCGTCTTTGTTCCCGATGAGCATGATCGCAAGGTTTCCAGCGGATATCGGCAATCGCAGGCTGTTGATGCGCACCCATCCCTCGGGCGGCAGAACGCGGTCGGCCGTTACGAGGTTCTCGGCGCCGAGCTTCTCGTCCATCAGGTAGCTGGCGCCTGCGTCCACGCGCGCCAATACCGGCCGCTTGTTGTGGATCTCAAGCGCGGCGAGCAGCGCGTCGCCGCAATCCCAGGCCGCGGGATCGCGAAGGCCGACCTTGATTCGCAGCAGTTCGGTTTCGACGGTGTCCGCTTGCGTCGATCCGTCGCCGTTTGTCAATTCGATTCGATAAGCAGGACGTGCCGACCGGCACGTGTCCGCGGGACCTCAGTTGCCTCCGATGCAGCCCGTTCCAAGCAACGGGAACGACGCAACGGCAACGAGCATCAGAGCGGATGCACCGCGGTTCAAAATCCGTGGCATGGGAACGCCTCCTGCAATTCGCGTGCGGCCGATGCACCGGAGCATCCGGCGCCGCGCCAAACGGCATCCTATCCTCACGTGGCCCCCGTCTGCAACTCGATCGCGCCGCACGCGGCTGCCGCACCTCTGATGAGCAATCGTCGAGCGACAACGCGGCTTCCCATGCTACCCGGAGGATTTACAGACATGAGGCGGCGGTTGAGGCCGAAGGCCGACACCGCCGGTAGCGTTCCTCACGTTGGAATGCACGCTGAAGGCGCGCCAGCATCGTTCTTCGCACCGTTCGAAACAACCTCAAACTGAACCTCATGATGCGGAATCATCGACCACGCCCTCATCCCGCCACCACACACGCAGGCTCGTCGAGAAGGCGCGCCGGCCGGAACCGTGGCCCGGCAGCGCCATCGGTTGCCAGCGCGCGGCGGCATTCAGTCGCGGCAAGTGCCGTCCATCGCCGCGCATCGGCTTCCGAATCGAACAGCGCGAAAAGCGTGCTGCCGCTGCCGGACATGTGAACGGCGACGCCCTCCAAACCGTCGATCATCGAATGCAGCGCCGCCAGGCGCGGCTCGACCGCGAACGCCGCCGGCGCCAGATCGTTGCGCAGTCGCGCCGACAACTCCGCGGCGCCGTGCCAGGGCGCTTCCCAGGGCAACGCTTCGTCCGCGGCCATTCCCGTCGGCCGGCAGCGCGCGTACACCGCGCCGGTCGGCACGCCGTAGGGCGGCAGCGCCAGTACGGACCATCCCGCGAACGCGCGCGGCGGCCGCGTCAGCGCCGTGCCGCGGTCGCCTGCAATGGCCGCGCCGGTCCCGAGGAAGAACGGAACGTCGGACCCGATCGATTCGGCCGCCGCGACGATGCGCGGATCGTCGCGCTTCAGTCCCCACAACCGCGCCAGCCCCAGTAGGGTTGCGGCGGCGTCGGCGCTGCCGCCGCCCAGCCCCCCACCGATCGGCAGGCGCTTTACAAGATGGATCGTCACACCGGCCGATCGGCCCGTCAGCGCCGCGAGCCGCCGAGCCGCGCGGACGATGAGGTTGTCGTCGCCCGTCGGCAGGCCGGCCGGCTTGCAGATCAGGCGCACGTCGTCGCCGTGCGCGGCGGGGCGAAGCGTCAGCTCGTCGCCCCAGTCGATCGGCTGCATCCACGAAAGAATGTCGTGAAACCCGTTGTCGCGCCGCCGCAGCACGCGAAGATGCAGATTGAGCTTGCCGCGGGCCAGCCAGCGAAGCGCATGCGAGTTGTCTGAAGCTATTCTCATCACAGGCGCCCGCGCAGCATGCGCGCCGCGAAGGAGCGTACCGCGCGCTCGCCGCGGCCCTCCGTGCGGCGTCTATTGTGTATGCTAAAGGAGAGTGACCTCGCGTGCCGCAAGGCATTTCTTTCCATTGTCGGTGCGCCCGCCAGAACGATGTGCAGCACGCGCATCGCCGATGTCACAAGAACCGCGCCGTATTCGCACTCCGAAGGAGTGCCGGATTGTTGCCACGGGTGCAGCGAGGCCCGGCAGGGCCGAGCGGAACCCGTGGTCCGCGTCACCCCCATGTCGACCCCGCCCCGGACGGGGCGGCGGAAATTCGCGACGGGCATTGGTGTCTTGTTTGGGTGGCGCCGTTCCCCCTGCCGAGGGAATTGAATGAAAGAAGTCGCCGCTGTTCACGGGTTGCGTTCGCCTGCGGCGAACCGCACCCGTGGCTACAGCCCGCCGCCCCATTCGGGGCGGTCCGCTTCGCGATCCGATCCCCACAAACCGTCGTCGCGTCGTCGCGTCGTCGCATGGATTGCGGTCACAGCCTGAACTGTGCTATTCAAGTTCGCACCGGAGCCGTCGATGCAGCGACAGGAAAGATACGTGAAATAGCAGTCGCGCTCGGGCAAGAGCGTCCGGAAACAAGACACCAGGTGGTCCTGCACGAAGGCTTCAAGAGCCATGACGACGAATGACGCGATGTACCGCGAATTGATCAATCACATGTTCGACGGCGTCTATTTCGTCGACGTCGAACGCCGCATCAGTTTCTGGAACGCGGGGGCCGAGCGCATCACCGGATACCGCGCCGAGGATGTCATCGGCACGCACTGCTGGGACAACATCCTGGTACACGTCGACGAACATGGCGGGAGCATGTGCTGCAATCGCTGCCCGCTCGCGGCCACCATCGGCGACGGGAAACCGCGCGTGGTGGAAGCGTATCTGCGCCACAAGCAGGGGCATCGCGTGCCGGTTCGCGTCGCAGCGGCGCCGTTCCGCGACGGTCAGGGGCGCATCATCGGCGCCGTCGAATCGTTTGTCGACAATTCCGCCCGGCTCGCCGATCTGGAGCGCATCCGCCAGCTCGAAGAACTCGCCTACCTCGACGCCCTGACCGGCGTCGCCAATCGCCGTTATCTTCAGATGTCGCTCGACGCGCGACTGGCCGAGTTGCACCGCAACGACTGGCCCTTCGGCTTTGTCATGATCGACGTCGACGACTTCAAGCGCTTCAACGATCTTCACGGCCATGAGATCGGAGATGCGGTTTTGTTGATGGTGGCGCGGACGTTGACGGGGCTGTGCCGGCCGTTCGATCTGATCGGGCGATGGGGCGGCGAGGAGTTCGGAATCATCGTGGCCAACGCGGACGCGATGCAGACGCGGCGCGTGGCGGAGCGGGCGCGGGCGCTGGTGGAACAATCGGGCATGGATCACGGTCGCGAGCGGCTGTCGGTGACGGTTTCGGCCGGCGCGGCCATCGCGCGGCCTGACGACGACGCTCATTCGCTCGTGCGCCGCGCGGACGAACTGATGTATGAGAGCAAATCCCTGGGCCGCAATCGCGTGACGACCGAAACGGTTTCGGACTGGAGCGAATCGACCGTTCCGTTACGCGTCCTGCGGACGGCATAGGCATCGCGCAAAAGTGGATGATCGCGCAGGACTGGTCATTACGGTTTCACGGAGCGGGCTGCGCTGGCGGCCAGTTGGTGACTTAAAAAGGCGCGAATGGAAAGTCGAAATGGGGAATTTCACACAGAGGCGCGGAGGTGGCGGAGGACTGGATTCCCGCCTGAGCGGGAATGACGGCATGGAATGAAAGCCGATGGCGGATGGAATATGGTCCGCACGGCGGACCCTGGCTACAGCGGAACCTGAGCGGCTTTCGTCATCCCAAATCCGCCAGGTGCCCCTCGATCAGGCGGCACTGGCGCTCCAGTTCCGTGGCGCGATCGCGGGCCTGCTGAACGGTCTCGGGCGCGGCGCGAGCCACGAACGACTCGTTGGCGAGTTGTGCCCGGGCACGCGCCAGCGCCGACTGCTTTTCGCCCAGTTCGTCGCGCAACCGCTTCGCCTCGATCGCCAGATCCACCAGCCCGGCCAGCGGTACATAGACCTGAAAACGCTCCTCGACGTGCGAACGCACCTGGTGCGGCTTGGCCGCGTCCGGCCCGATCGTCAGCGCATCGACGGCGCCCAACCGCCGCACCAGCGCTTCGTTCTCGCTGATCAGCGTGCACGTGGTCGCGTCGGTGTGGACGACCGCCTGCGGCAGCGTCTTGACGGCCGGCTGGCCGCCGCGGGCGCGGGCCAGGTTGATGTCGGTTTTGGCCTGTCGCAGCGCCGTAATCAGCGGACGAATCACGTCTTCGACCGCCCGCTCGCAGGCCGGATCGTCGAACGCCGGACAGGGCCTCGGCCAGGCGGATTCAATCAGCAGGCGCGGTCCGTCGCCCGCTGCGGCGTCGTCGTCGACCAGTTCGACATGATGCGGCATGCGCCGGCCGATTTCTTCCCACAGCGCCTCGGTGATGAACGGAACGAACGGGTGCAGCAGCCCCAGCGTAATGTCGAGCGCCTGGAGCAGCACGATCTTCACGTCATGGCCGTCCTCGCCGCGGATGCGCAGCTTGCTTTCCTCGAGATACCAGTCGCAGAACTCGGTCCAGAAGAAGTCGCGCACGCGGTCGGCGGCGCGGGCGAACTGGTAGGACTCGATCGCCGCGTCGACGTCGCGGATGCAGGCGTTGAGGCGCGTGCGAATCCAGCGGTCGAACAGCGGCAACTCGTTCGGCAGCGTGCGCGTGTGCCAGCGCCCGTGATGACGCTTCGTGCAGACCCCCTCGACGTTGGGCAGGATGTATCCGGTCGAAGCCTGCCACAGCTTGTTGCAGAAGTTGCGGCCCAGCTCGAATTTCTCGCTGGTGTTCACCTCGCGCCCATCCGGCAGGCGGGCCTTCTTGACCGGCACACGGATGTCCTGCGTCTCGGTCGCCATGCCGGCCAGCGTGAAGCGAAGCGCATCGGCCCCGTAGAGGTCGATGATGTCCACCGGATCGACGCCGTTGCCGAGCGTCTTCTTCATCGGCCGGCCCTGGCCGTCCTGTATGACGGGATGAATCACCACGTCGCGGAAAGGGACCTTGCCCACGTTGTACAGTCCGGCGATGACCATGCGCGCCACCCACAGGGTGATGATCTCGCGCGCGGTCGACAGCACGCTGGTGGGGTAGAAGACGTTGAGCAGGTTGGGCTCAAGCATCGAAGCGGTATTCGAGGCGCCGCCCCCCCGATCTGAACCGCGACCTGGCCAGCCCATCGTCGACAGCGGCCACAGCGCGGAACTGAACCAGGTGTCGAGAACATCCGGGTCTTGGAGGTATCCGGCGCTTTCCATTGCTGGAATTGCAACCGCATCTGCTTCACCCTTCACGCAAGCCAATTGCTCTTTTGTCGCAAACGACTCGCGATCATCGAGTTGCGATGGCGATACGCAAGTGGATAGTCCAGCATACGCAAGACAGAGGGAGCCTGACTCGATCCACTTCTTCATGGCGCCCCGGGCGCTTTCGAGGATTTTTCCATGTTGAATGGCGGGTTCTGGGACCTTAAAAGTGTGTTCGAATCCGAAATAGCGCCACACCGGTATCCGATGCCCCCACCACAACTGCCGGCTGATGCACCAGTCGCGCTTCTCGCTCAGCCAGTCGCGATAGGTGTTAACATAGCGGCGCGGAAAGATGTGTACCTTGGCGCAATTCGCCCGCGCGGCCGCGGCGTTCGGGCCGTCGTAGTGCGCATCGTCGTCGCAAATCGCATCCAGCGCCGCCTGCGCCAGGCCGCTCGAGGTCGAGCCGTCCCCCAGCCGCACGCCGCCTTCCACGTCGCCCATCTTCACGAACCACTGATCCGACAGGTACGGCTGAATCGGCGTCTTGCTGCGATCGGAGTGGCCGATGTCGGTCTGATAGTCCTCCACCTTCTCCAGCAGGCCGGCGGCCTCGAGATCGGCCACGATCTGTTTGCGGGTGGCTTCGAGCTTCAGGCCGGCGTACTTGCCGCCTTCGCCGGCGTTCTCCTCATTTACGCGGCCGTCCGGCGTCATCATGTTGCGGATGCCGATCTCGGGATGGCGCTGATAGCAGGCGTAGTCGTTGGGATCGTGCCCCGGCGTGACCTTGACGCAGCCGGTGCCGAATTCGCGCTTGACCAGCAGCCCGTCGGCGATGATCGGGATCGTTCGCCCCGTCAGCGGCAGCACCACGTGACGACCGATGAGATGGCGATAGCGCTCGTCGTCGGGATGAACCGCGACTGCCGTATCCGCCAGCATCGTCTCGGGGCGCGTCGTGGCGACGACGAGGCAGTTGACGCCGGCGGCCCAGGGAAGCGAATCCCCGGGCTTTTGCACTTCGTCGCCCGCTTTTTCCACTTCGTGCCGTCGTGCCGTCGTGCCTTCGTGCCTCTCTTCTGATCCCTGTTCCTTCGTGCTCCCGCCTTGGTCGCACTCAGTCCCTGTTCCCTGCATTTCCCCTTCGTGCCTTCGTGCCTTCGTGCCTTCGTGCCTCTCCTCTAAGGGATACCGCACGTGCCACAAATGCCCCTTCACCGTCTCGTGATACACCTCGTCATCCGCCACCGCCGTCTGCAAGTGCGTGTCCCAGTTCACGAGCCGCTTGCCGCGGAAGATCAGCCCGTCGCGGAACATGCGGAAAAACCACTCGCGCACGGCGCGGGCGCACACGTCGTCCAGCGTAAACCGCTGCCGCTGCCAGTCGCACGAGCAGCCCATGAGCTGAAGTTGCCGGACGATGCGGTCGCCGTACTGCTCTTTCCATTGCCAGATGCGCCGCACTAGCTCGTCGCGGCCGACGTCGTGACGGGTCTTCTTCTCCTGCTCGAAAAGCTGCCGCTCGACCACCGCCTGCGTGGCGATGCCGGCGTGATCGACGCCGGGCATCCAGAGCGTGTTGCAGCCCTGCATGCGCTTGCGGCGGATGAGGATGTCCTGAAGCGTGTTGTTGATCGCGTGTCCCAGGTGCAGCGCGCCGGTCACGTTGGGCGGCGGAATGACGATCGAATAGGCGGGTTTGTGCGGGGGCTGGAGCGTGACTTCCGGCACGGCGTGGAAGCAGCCGCGCTCGATCCACGTCTGGTAAATGCGCGACTCGATGCCGGCGGGGGAATAGGCCTTGGGAGCGTCGTTGCTCATGATGCCGCGATTATCGCGGCGGCCGAGCATTATCCGCAAGCGCGCTGCGCAAGCCCACGCGGGTCCGACCTCGATGCGTCCCCCGCCGCTTCCTCACGGGCGCGGTTCGGTTCAGAGACACCCATCGTGTTGAATCGGACCGCGACCGCTCATCTGATCCGAACCGCGACCGTCAGGGAGCGCCGCGGAACCGCCCGCCGTCGCCGCACGCCCCGACTGCGAATGTTCGCTGCCGCGCTGCGCATGCCCACGCAGGTCCGACCTCGATGCGTCCCCCGCCGCTTCCTCACGGGCGCGGTTCGGTGGAGCAAAACATCTACCGCGGTGCGTCGCCCCACAGGCCGAGCTGCTGGCGGCGGGCGCGGCGCTCATGACTCTCGAACCGCACACGGAAGGGGTGTTGCTGCCCGTCGGTCCGCGCGATTCCGTCGCGCACCAGCGCCTCGTTGAGCATCTCTCGCTGCGGATCGTCCTCGAACCACACGTAAGCCCGCACCGCGGCATCCGCGTCGCGCGGCGGTTGATGCGGATCCAGGAGCAGTCGCACCGATCGAGCGGTGGCCAGCTCGACCGCGCGCTGAACGGCGTGTTGAGACTCGTCCGGACCGGCGCCGCCTGCAATGGGGGCGACGCCGATCAGTCGCACGCGCGTGTTCGCGCGGCCGGCGTCGGCGATATCGACTTCGATCGTGACGGCATCCGCCATGCCCGCGATGCGCCCGACGCGCCGATGATACGCCGCGCGATCGTCTCGCCCGCGCGGCGCAATCCATGTGTGATCGACCCACGACGCCAGCCCCAGCAGGCCGAGCACGATCGCCACGCGGGCGCGCCGCCGCCATGCGAAATAGTGCGTGTTCATGTCGTTCGACTGATTCAAGCAATCGACTTACCCGGAACCTCATGCATTCGTCACATGCAGCGGATCATTCGTTTACAGGCACGACTTGGCCAGGCCGTTTCGAGCGGCGCGCCACGGGGCATCGAAGCGCGTTCGCGCGAGGGCGCAACACATTAACCGCAACGCTCAGCCCTGCGTCGGCTGCTGCAACTCAAACGCCGCGTGCGCCGTGCGCAGCGCCTTTTCCCCGTCGGCGCGGCGGACGATGCAACTGATGACGATTTCGCTGGTGCTGATGTTCTCGATGTTCACATCCGCGTCGCGCAGCGCCTGGAACAGCCGCGACGCCACGCCCGAGTGCGCCCTCATGCCCACGCCCACGACGCTCACCTTGGCCACGTCCTCGTCGATGCGCACGTGACGCACGCCCATCTCGGCCACGATCTGATCGGCCATGCCGCGCATCTCGGCCACGTCCGACGAGTCGATTGTGAAGTTGATCGTCGGCGGCGCGTCCGGCGCGGTGACGACCTGAACGATGTCGTCGACCAGAATGCCGCGGGCCGCGACCGCGCCGAAGACCTGCGCCGCCGCGCCGGGCGCGTCGGGAACGCCTTCGAGCACTACCCGCGCCAGGTTCTTCCGCAGCGCGGCGCCGCGCACCACCACCTGCTGCATGTCGGCGGTCTCTTTCACGATGTAGGTCCCTTCCGAGTCGGTCAGGCTGCTGCGGACGTGAATCCGCACGTCGTAGTTCTTGCCCAGTTCGATCGAGCGCGAGTGCATCACTTGCGCGCCCAGCGACGCCAGCTCGAGCATCTCATCGTAACAGATCGACTCCAGCTTGCGCGCCTCGGCCACGATGCGCGGATCGGCCGTGTAGACGCCGTCGACGTCGGTGTAAACCTCGCACACGCTCGCCTTCAGCGCCGCCGCCAGCGCCACCGCCGTCGTGTCCGATCCGCCGCGCCCCAGCGTCGTCACGTTGAAATCCGGATCGACCCCCTGAAAGCCGGCCACGATGACGATCTTGCCCTCCTCCAGCCGCCGCAGCACGCGGCCCAGCTCGACGATCTCGCGGATGCGCGCCCGGCCGTGGAAATCGTCGGTGCGCAGGCCGATCTGCCCGCCGGTCAGGCTGATCGCGTCGTGCCCGAGGTGCTGGATGGCCATCGCGGTCAGGGCGATCGACACCTGCTCGCCGGTGGCGAGGAGCTGATCCATCTCGCGGCGATTGGGACGGTCGGTGATCTGATACGCGAGATCGACCAGGCGATCGGTGGTGTCGCCCATGGCCGAGACGACGACAACGACGTGATTGCCGGAGGAGGCGGCGCGGATGGCGCGGCGCGCGGCGCGGTGAATCAGCTCCGCGTCGCGAACGCTGGTGCCGCCGAATTTCTGGACAGTCAGCCCCATCGTCGATCGCCCCGACGGGCGGAATCGTACAACGCACGGGCCGACTTCGTCACGCGCTGTCCGCTACTTGCGAACCGGCACGGCGGCGTTTTCCTGAACGCTGCGCGACAGCAGCCGATCGAAGACGACCCGCTGTCCTTCGAGCACCCGCACGCGCCCCGGCTCGGGGCCGCGCGGCGTCAGCGTCACTTCGTACGTGACGTCGCGGCCGGGCAGACGCACGGTCAGCGCCGCGTCCCCGGTCGCGGCCGCGCCGGCCTCGCCGCCTCCGCCGGCGCCGCGATCGAATCGAATCTCCGGCTCCGGCGGCGGCGGTTCGTCGCGGTCCTGCGGCACGAGCAGATTCACGATCACCGACTCGGCCGCCGCCTCGACCGGCTCGACTTCCAGCCGCCCCCAGCCCGCCCCGACGCCGAAAGCCGGACCCAGGTCGACCGGCTGCCCGAGTCGGTACCACGCGTTCATGCCGCCGGAGACCGAGAACGGCGTCAACCAGTATTCAAACGTGTCGTGACCGCCGCCGACGTAGCTGCGTCCGCGATGCGGTCCCGCCGAAACCTGCTCGACCTTCTGCGGTCCGCCGATGATCGCCCAGCGGCGTGCGTCGGGCAGCAGCGTCCGGACGAACAGACGCCCCTGCCCGCCGTCGGCCGAGAGCCAGCCCTTGAACTGCGGATAGACCCACGCCCCCGCGTCGTTGGCCACGCCCAGGCGGCGCATCTCGGGATCGAGATCGGCGCCGTCGACCCGCGGGCGGCTGGGCAGATGCAGCATCCACGTCCGGCCGACGTCGGGCTTCTCGGTTACAACTCGATCGACCACGAACAGATATCGCCCGCCGACGAACAGCAGGTGCCGATCGTAAAGCAGCACGGTCCGCACGGCGTACGCCTTGGCCAGATCGGCGGCGGCGTAGGAGTAATGCGCGTTGGTCTCGAACGCCAGCAGCCGGCCGGTCTGGCGCTGCGACGACTCGATCGGCTCGGACAACTGCTTCCAGTCGCCGTCGATCAGCCGCTGATTGCCGACGGCGGGCCAGTCCTGTCCGCGCCAGCGCAGCCGGTCGCGCGGATCGCAGATGACCATGCAGTTGTGCGCGACGGTCGCCTGGGCGTACAGATCGAACTCGCCGGTCTTGCGACCGATGCCCTGCGCCCCGCGCCGCGCGGGCACGGCTTCGAGCCGCACGTCGTCGCCGCTGTCCAGCGCCAGACGGCCTTTCCGCAGGATCTGAAACTGACCGGCGTCGTAATGCTGCCGCGCCAGCCACATCGGTTGACCCGCGTCGAACGCGATCACCGTCGCGCCGGGCCGCCAGTCGGAACGCATCAACACCCAGCCGTCGCCGAGTTGACGCGCCAGCGGCGCTTCGGTGCGGTCGGCCACGGGCTGATCGGGCACGTCGTGGATGATGCGCAGCAGCAGGCCGTTCATCGCGGCGACGCTGTCGTCGGCGGTGATCGCCCGCGACAGTTGCGCATACCACGCGGCGATCGGGCTGCCGGTGCGCCGCGCCAGCACATCGGCCACGCCGCGCGCCAGGGCCGAATCGGCCTCTCCCGGCATGGTGGCGGCGCGCGTGCCGAAGTCGTGCACCAGCGCGCCAAAGTGGCCGGGATAAGTCGTATCGGTCCAGAAATAGACGTCGGCGGCGTCGCGCATCACGGGCGCGAGGCGCGGCCAGTACGGCTCGCTCGCGGCGGCGTGCCACAGTTCGGCGGCGAAGACCACGTCGGCCTCAAAGTCGGGCCGAAGCGTCGTGGCCGGCGCGCGGCCGTGAAGCTGCGCGACGTATTGCGGCAGCGTGGCTTCGAAATAGGCGGCGGCGGCGCGCAGCGTCTGATCGATGCGCCGTCGCTCGACGGAACCTTCGCTGAACGCGTCCCGCAGCGCCAGCGCGGCGGCGACGTGGCACAGGCGCGGATGAAACAGATAGTGCTCGAGCGGCGAGTCGTTTGCCGTCAGCGGCTCCATCGCCCGTGCCAGCTCGTTCGCCGCCTGCCGCCGCGCCTGCGGCTCCAGCGCATCCCAGCACCAGTCCAGCGCGGCGATGACGTCGTCGGAGTCGACAACATAGGGCTGCCGCCGGGTCAGTTCGCGCTCGATGCAGCGGGTGTACTTGTCAGGCCGGCCGGGCGCACCGGTCATCAGGTGCGCGAACGCGGGCAGATACAACGCGCCGTCTTCCATCGCCAGGTCGACATGCGCGTCGACCCACCGAAGCAATCGATGAAACTCCGCCGCGTGCGACGCAAACGTGACCGGATCGGCGGGGTCCTGCTCGGCCGGATCGAGCCGCTCGACGCCGCAGCGCGCCTTGAGGCGCGGAAGATCGGACGGTCGCAGCAGCACGCGCGGCCGTACGGGGTCGGCGGAAGCGGACGTTGGGCGGGTCGTTTCGTTTTGCGGACGCTGTCCGCGCGGCGCATACGAATTCTGTACAACCGAATCGGCGGCGAGCATGGCGAGCAGAATGACGGGGATGGTTGACATTTTGGGGCGGTGCTTCGGCAGGCGTTGCGGATGAGCGTAACGGGGGGATGCTTCTACAGCAACAGGCGCAATCGCACGAATGACATGATTGAGGCAATTTTTCGATTCGTCTGAAAGCCGATTTCGCGGTGTTCGATACGTGACTGTCGGACGGAGAACGAGGCAATCCGCCGGGTCCGAGAAGGTAGCAGGAATGTCCGCATTGCTGACATCGCAACCGATCGCGGAGCACGTGGCCGGTCAGCGCGGCGGTCGTCGCGTGCTCTCGCTGATCGCGCCGGGACTGCCGCACGATTACCCGGAGATCCAGAACTGGGCGCGTTCGTTCGGCTGGAGCGTGTTTCCGGACGCCGGCATCGTCTCGTTGCCGCTGGGCGACGGAGCGCCGTGGCAGAATCTGACGCAATTCGTCGATGCGTTGCGCAACGCGCTGAACGAGAAGCAGCTTGTCGAGCTGCGCGCCGCATGGCTTCGACCCGGTCAGCCGCTGAGCGAGCAACTCCACGCGCTGGTTCATGCGCGGCCGGTGTTGTCGATGGTGCCGTTCGAGGGTTCGCCACTCTCGGAGATTCTGAAGGAGAAACGGATCGAGACCTGGTTCCAGCCGGTCGTTCGGGCGCTTGACCACGAGGTTTGGGGATACGAATGCCTGATGCGCGGCCGCACGGCCGACGGCGATCTGATCCTGCCGGAGCGGCTGTTCCAATGGGCGTCGCAGGAGCGGCTGCTGTTTATTCTCGATCGAATCTGTCGCGAAACGCACCTGTACAACGCCGGCCGGGCCGGCCTGCCGCCGGGCTGCAACGTGTTGATCAACTTCCTGCCGGCGGCCGTTTACGATCCGAAGCATTGCCTGCAAACCTCGATTCGCGCCGCCTACGACAGCGGGCTGTCGCCGGAGCAGGTGACGTTCGAAGTAGTCGAAACGCATCAGGTCGACGACCCCGAGCATCTGCGCGGCATCCTCGACTATTACCGCTCGCACGGCTTTCGCGTGGCGCTCGACGACGTCGGCGCCGGCTACGCGGGGCTTTCGCTGATGGCCGAGTTGCAGCCCGATCTGGTAAAGCTCGATGCGAAGGTCGTCCGCAAGTCGGAGCACAACGCCGCTTATCGCGACGTGTGTGCGTCGGTCATCGAGCTGGCCCACAAGGGCGGCCATCGCGTCGTGGCAGAGGGAATCGAAACGCCGGAACAATGCGCCGTGATGGAAGCGCTGGGCGTCGATCTGCTCCAGGGCTTTTTGTTCGGCCGACCCGCGGCGGAGCCGGCCGGCTGTCGGTTGTCCGTAGTCAATCTCCCGCCCTCGGACGATGATGCAGAGTCCCAACGCGAAGCGGCCAGTTGACGTGTTGGCATTATCCTGCCTCTCGTTTTCAACTTCTTGACTTTTTGACGTTTCGCCGGTTCGCCGTTTCGCTTCAGCGCGTCCACCGCGGCGTGCTTCGCTACAATCACCTCGCCCGAACGCGGCGCCGCCGCGCCGAACGAGGTGAATCATGACGCCGCACATTCCCATCCTGCGACACGGTAAGCCCTATGCCAGCGTCACGACATGCGACATCCTCCATCACGCCACCGGCGAGCCGGTGGCCACGCTCAGCCTCGCCAACAGCGGCATGATCGTCCGCGACGTCCGCCGCATGGCGCACGACGCGCTGTCGCGCATCGGCGTCGCCGATCTGCTGGCCGCCTGCCGCCGGGCCGCCGACCTGTTCATGACCGCCGCGCTGCCGCTGGGCGACGGCGCGCAGACGTTTGACGACTATTTACGTCAGCTTTCGGCCACGACCGGCCTGCCCCTCGTGCTGTGCCGCGGCAACGCCGAGAAAATCCGCAAGGTGCTGGCCGAAATGGACGAGGTGCTGGCCGGCTTGATGCGCGGTTGCGATCCGGCCATTCTCGACCGCGGCTGGACCGTGCGCGACGGCCGGACGTTGAGCTTCTTCCGCCAGGCGCGCGTCTTCGGCGCCGTGCTGCCGAGCAACTCGCCCGGCGTACATTCGCTCTGGCTTCCGACCGTGGCGATGAAGACGCCCCTCGCGCTGCGGCCCGGCCGCGAGGAACCGTGGACGCCCGTTCGCATCATCGCGGCACTGATCGAAGCCGGTCTGCCGGCCGAGGCGTTCGGCTTTTACCCGTCGGATCATGAAGGCTCCGCCGCGCTGCTGCGCGCCGTCGATCGCGGCATGATCTTCGGCGACACGACGACCACGCGCCCGTGGGCCGACGATCGCCGCATCGAGATACACGGAACCGGTTTCAGCAAAGTGATCCTCGGCGACGACGCCGCCGACGACTGGCCCCGCTACATCGACCTGATGGCCTCGTCGATCCTCGCCAACGGCGGGCGATCGTGCATCAATGCTTCGGCGGTCTGGACGCCGCGGCACGGCCGGGCGATCGCCGAGGCGCTGGCGGCGAAGCTGGCGACCGTTCGCGCGCTGCCGGCCGATCACTCGGACGCCGCGCTGGCGGCGTTCGCCAATCCCGACGTGGCCGAGCGGATTTCGACGATGATCGACCGCCAACTCGCCGAGCCGGGGGCCGAGGACGTGACGCTGCGGCTGCGCGGCACGCCGCGGCTGGAGCGGATCGGCCGCTGCGCCTATCTGCTGCCGACGATCGTCTGGTGCGATCCGACGCGCGAAGACGGACCCGCGTCGCACCCGCTGGCCAACCGCGAATTCTTGTTCCCTTACGCATCGGTGATCGAATGCCCTGCGGCGACCATGCCCGAGGCGATCGGCCCGACGCTGGTGGTCTCGGCCGTGACGAACGACGCGGCGTTTCGCGCCCGTCTGATGTCGTGCCCGCACATCGACCGGCTGAACCTCGGCCCGATTCCGACATGGAAGATCAGTTGGAACCAGCCGCACGAGGGAAACCTGTTCGAGTTGCTCTATCGCCAGCGTGCGTTCCAGATGGAGCCGGCGGCGTGAAGGGCGACGTAAGCCGTCAGCCAACAGCTTTCACCCATCAGCGTTCAGACGACAGCCGTCATTCACGCGCAGGTGGGTATCCAGTCCTCCGCGACCTCCGCGCCACTGCATGAAATTCCCCATTTCGATCGTCGATTTTCGACTTTCCCGTTCGTCGCATCTTCGCTGTCTTCTGCTTCCTGTTCCCTTGCCTTTCGTTTCGACGTTTCGATTCTTTGACGTTTTCTTTCGACGTTCGACTTCTCTTCTCACCCATCGAGGCTTACCGCCCGCGCAAAGTACTTGTTGCGCCAGTCGTCGCCGATCCAGGTCTCGACGCGCTGCGGACCGCGGGCCATCGCTTCGACGAACCGCCGATCGGCCGCCAGGTGGGCCAGGCTCAGCAACAGCGCTATCGCGCTGGCGGTCAGCCACAACGCACAGGCCGACGCAAACGCGCGGCGCGACTCGCCAGAGTCGGCGGTCGGCGCTGGCTGGGCCGCACCCGCGGGCCGTGCCGGCGGTCGGCGACTCCTCAGCGCGCGAATGCCGTCGATCGCCAGCACAATCGCGACCACGCCCATCGCAAGCGCGAGCAGCCAGAATTCGCCGCCCAGCCGCCGCGCCGCCAGGCTGCTCCACGTCGGAGAAAGCAGGGCATAGGCCGCCAGGGCAACGCCCAGCCCGAATCGAAGTCCGCGCCGCGCGCTGAGCAGCATCATGCTCAGAATTCCCGAGATGGCCAGCATCACCGGCCACTGCTTCCACGACAGTCCGCCGTGCGTAAATTGCCAATACATGACGGCGCCCGCCAACAGCGGCGGCAGGCACGCAACCCAACGCACCGACCGGCAAAGCGATCCCGCCCTGCTTGAGTCGGAAGAGCGCGATACGTGTTGGTTCTTCGCCGCGCCGCGCAGCCAGATGGCGCCGATCGTGCCGGTGACAATGGCGAACGAGCCGCCGAAAACCAGCAGCGCGCCCGCAAAGAGCGTGGCAAGCGCCGTCGCGTGCGCCGTACCGGCCGGCAGCGGTCGTGATGAGTCGAACGCGTCGGCGCCGGCATGTTCGATCAGGACGTGCAGATCGGCGCGAAAGCGCCGCGCGTTGTCAGCGGCGTCCCACCAGTCAAATTCCGATTCGCCCGCGGTCTCCGCCGCCGCGCGGCGCGCCGCGATGGCGCGATCGCACGTGCGCGCGATCAGATCGGCGCACAGCAGCGCCAGGCCGGGCGACACCTCTTCGCGCAGCAGTCCGCCCGACAGTGCGACGACGCTGCGCCGACACGCGGACGCATCGGCCGGCCGGTCCGCCGCAGCCAGTTCGTCGGCCAACTCGTTGAGTGTATTCGCCAGCGCCGGCAGCACCGCGTAGGGCGACTCATCGAGCAGGCCGGGCATCAGCAACCGCGCCAGATCGGCGCGATTCGCATGTTGCGCAAAGACGGCGTACCAACGCGCGTGCTCTTCGGCCTCATACGCCGTCGTGCGCCGTGCCGCCGGCCGCGCCTGCATCCGCGACTGATACGCCGCCCAGCGCGTGGCGGCGTCGGCGTCCTGTGCGCGAAGTAGTTCGATGTCGAGCCACGCCGCAACCGCACGCGACAGGCGGTTGCCGTTGTCGCTTGCCGCCAGGTCGTTCGCCGACGCCGCCGCGTCGATCGACGTTTTGCCCGCGGCGTAGTCGGCCGCCGCGTTCAACAGTTGCAGGCAGGCGTTGAACGATTCGGCCGGCACGTTCGGCGGCGGCGTGCGCCGCAGCTCGGCATAGCGGCTTTGCCACCACTCGTCGCGGCGCGGATCGTCGCGATCCGCGTAGAGAAGTTGATAACGCCGGTGGAGCGACGCGACGTAGCCGTTGAGGCGCAAGAGCGTCGCCAGCGACACCGTCGCGCAGACGAGAGCGGCCAGCATGAGCAGAAACAGCGTTAACGCACCGGGCCGCGGGCGCGGCGCGCGAGGACGCGCATGTGCCGGGTTCGATTTGCCGGTGACACGACGGCTCATGGGCAGGCGCAGTTGTAACCGACCCGCGGCCTCGTGCGCAAGAGCCTGCTGTGGTTGTTCAGCCTGCTCGCATCTGACGCACCGTGCGGCGCGGGCATTCGGACTGCGCGAACGGCAACAAGTTTGTTCCGCGCGACGTTCAAAAGATGCGCCGATTCCGACCAGGAACACTACGTGTGTGCGACATCCAGCCGGCGCGACCGAATCGCGCGCCGCGGCACAGGATTAAGGTCCCACACCAGCCCCAGCCACGAAAGCACCAGCAACCCGTAATAGCTCAGATCGATCTCCCACCAGAAAAAGCCCTGCCGCACCGAGCCGGGATAGTGATGATGGTTGTTGTGCCAGCCTTCGCCGAACGTCAACAGCGCCAGCAGCAGGCTGTTGCGGCTGTGGTCGCTCGTGGCGAAGCGCTTGCGGCCGATGAGATGGGCCAGCGAGTTTATCGTGCAGGTCGCGTGAAACAGCACGATCGTCGAAATGAAGAACCCCCACACCAGCATCTGCCAGCCGCTGGTTTCCAGCCACGGCGCCCATCGCTCCATCGCCGCGCCGAGCGCGAACAGCCCCACCGCCAGCAGCACCGGCACGAGCGTGTCGAAGCGGTCCAGAAAGCGCAATTCGGGATATTTTGCCAGATCGGGCACCGCCTCGAGATTCGTGCGGTAGGCGCCGCGCGAGGTGATCCAGCCCATGTGGCTCCAGGCCCAGCCGTGCGTGTGCGGCGAGTGAACGTCAAGCTCGTCGTCCGAATGCTGATGATGATGCCGATGATGCGCCGCCCACCACAACGGGCCGCGCTGCACGGCCGAATTTCCCAGTACGCCGGCGACGAACTGGAACGCCCGCGACGTGCGGAACGTGCGATGCGAAAAATAACGATGATAGAACGCCGTCACCGCAAACATGCGGATCGCGTACAGCGCGGCGGCCACGCCGACGGCCGTCCAGCTCCAACCCACCCAAATCACGCCCAGGCAGGCGGCATGCATGGCGAAAAACGGCGTACAGCGCACCCAGTCGATGCGCTTGGCCTCGGCCGGATCGACCGCCGTTGCGTCGCCCGTTCCGCCGACGGTCGTGTCGAACCAGCGGACCATTGCGATCAGCGGGCGGAGCCAGCGCGAGCGCGCGTGTGAGCGTGCGGCTGTTGGGGGCGATGGGAAATCGATCGACGTATCCGTGATGGCGGGCGAGGTAACAGTGGACGAAGCATGGATCCGTGAAATAGCGCAGACCTCCGTTGTTCGACCAGCGAGGCCGCACAATGCGGAGGCGCCGGCGGCGTTTTTTGCGGGTAATGACAGACGAGCGGACTTTAGGCGGCCGCGACCGGGCGGTCAAGCGGAACGGCCGGTTGGAACCCCGTCAAGCCGCGCGGCACGCCGATCTGAACCGAACCGCGCCCGTGAGGAGGCGGCGGGTGAGGCATCGAATGCGAACCGCCAATCGCATGCGCGACCGGGCAGCGCGCAGCCGAAGGCGGGACGCGCGGCGATTGTGAACGGCGTTCCGTCGCTCCCGCACGGTCGCGGTTCGGATCATCGCGTCAGTCGTCACGCCCCAATTACGGGATTCCGCCGGTTGCTGCCCGGCCGCGGTGCGTTCATAATACGTGGTTCACCCCGTCACGGCGCGAGCCGTGACGAAGGAAGCATGGGCCGTTCCGGGGAGGCGCTCGATGGGAACCACGCTGGCCGCGTTGCAGCGATTGCAGGCGGTCGAAACGCAATTAGCCGAAATACGCAACCGCATCACCGCCCTGGGCCGGCGGGTTGAACTCCAGGAAACGAAACTGCGCCAGATCGACGACGCGCTGGCGAACGAACAGCGTGAGCTGCAATCGCGGCAGATGGAGGCCGACCGGCTTGAGCTGGACGTGAAGTCGTACGAGTCCGAAATCTCCAAGCTGCGGACGGCGCTGAACTCCGCCAAGACCAACAAGGAATACGCGGCCATCCTGACGCAACTGAACACCGTCAAGGTCGACTCGAGCAAGGTCGAAGAACGCGCGCTCGAAATGATCGCGCGGGTCGACGAGCTGAAGCAGAAGATGGCCGCCGCGCGCATCGCCCGCGAGGCCGAGGAAGAACGCCGCGACGAGCTGAAGGCCGAGGCCGGGCGTTACGAGGCCGAGTGTAAGGATCGGCTCGAATCCCTCATTCGCCGGCGCGACGAAACCGCGGCCCACGTGCCCGCCCCGGCGCTGAAGCTGTTCGATCGCGTGGCCTCCAAGAACGACGGCAAGGCGCTGGCCATGGTCGTGCGCACCAACCCGCGGCGAGAGGAATTCGCCTGCGAATGCTGCAACATGTCGATCACGCTCCAGCAGGTCAATGCCCTGCTCTCGCGCGATGAGCCCGTGCTTTGCCACACCTGCGGGCACATTCTTTACCTCGAGACACAGTCCACTCCCGTGTGACGTCATGCAACTGACGCTCAACATCGACGGTGGTTCGCGCGGCAATCCGGGACCCGCCGGCGCCGGCGTCGTCGTGCGAGACGATCGCGGCCGCGCCCTGTTCGAGGGCGGGTTCTTTCTCGGCGAGATGACCAACAACGCCGCCGAATACAACGGGCTGCTGCACGGGTTGCGGATCGCCGCCGGCTGGCCCGACGCCGATCTGGTGATCATCTCGGACAGCGAGCTGATGGTGCGACAGGTCACGGGCGAATACCGCGTGCGCAGCCCCGACCTGGCGCCGCTGTTCGAACAGGCGCAACGCCAGCTCTTGCGTCGCGGGCAGTGGCAGATTCGACACGTCCGCCGCGAGCACAATATCCGCGCCGACGATCTGGCTAACCGCGCCATGGACGCCGGCGCGGACGTCATCATCACCGATGCCCGCCCGCCGGCCGGCGCAACAAACGCGACTCGATCGACGCCGACCGCCGACAAAGCTCGGCCCCCTGTGCAGACGGCCCGTTCGCGCGACACGGCCGCCGGCGGCAACGGCCGCCGGCCGGCGCCGGCCGGATCGGGCAGCACGCCGGCGGCGCCGGGCGCCGGGCGCGTGGTGAATGCCCGCTGCACGATTCCCGCGGCACGAGGCGCCTGTCCGGCCGGCTGCGCCCGCGGACAGGTTTTTGCGTTCGGCGACGGCCCGCCGGCCGATCTTTGCCTTGACGCGCTGGCTGCGATGCTGAACACGGTGCTGGCGCTGCGTGATGCGCCGCTGGGGGAGGACGAGTCGGTTCCGGCGCTGACGATCCGCTGCTTTCGCCCCGGCTGCGGCGGCGTGTTTGAGTTGTACTGTGAAGGTTGAGCGGCGGGCCGCGCCCTCATTCACGCGAAGCCGGGATCGTGGGGACGCGAAGGGAATCCTTCAGGCCCGCGCCTGCGCGGCGGGACCGACGCGGCTTTACCGCATTGCGGCCGTCCGCATGGCCTACACTCCACCATGAGCGATGCACATGGCCGCCGCAGGCGGCGCGAGACGAAAGTCCTGGGCGGGCAGGCGATGTTACTCATTCCAATACATCCGCGCTTGCAGGGTCCATGGCGTCCGCGCATCAGCGCCCTGCTGGTTGCGTCCGCGCTGGTATTGTCGGCTTCCGCCGAGCCGCCGTCCGACGCCGAACGCCCGACGACGTCGCAGCGAGACGGCAAATCGAGCCGTCGGGCGCGTCCGGCCACGTCGAGCCGGCCCGTCGATCCGCTGGAAGCGGTCCGCGCATTGCGCATCGTAATGGCGCAGGCCGATTTCGAAGACGTTCCGTTCGACGAATTCGTGGCCTGGCTGTCGCGCGAAACAAAGGTCAACGTCGTCGTGCGCTGGAAGCTGCTCGAGCGGGCCGGCATCGAGCGCGACGCGCCCATCAACCTGAGCGTTCACGATTCCTCGATCAGCGCCATCCTTCATGCCGTGCTCAAGCAGGTCGCCGACGATCGCGCCGAACTCGGATTTCGCGCGGCCGACAACATCATCACGATCTCCACCCGCGCCGATCTGAACCGGCTGCTCGTCACCGCGACCTACGACGTGAAGGACCTGCTCGTGCTCGTGCCCAACTTTGAGTCGATGCGGCCCGATGGCATCGGGCTGGGGCTTCAGCAGCGCGAGACGCTTCGTGGCTCGGTCAAGGACGCCGACGCCGCGGTGATGGAACTGATCGAGGTCATCGTGATGGCGGTCTATCCCGATTCGTGGAAGGTCAACGGCGGGCTGGGCACCATCTCCTACTTCCGCGGCCGACTCGTGGTGCGCAACACGCCCGAGGTGCATCACGCCCTGCGCGGTCAGCTTCGCGCACTGCGCAACTGAATCCCCGCCTGTTCCGCCGACACGCCCTCGACGCGAACGGTCTTGCGCGGGCTGGTGGGGCCGGCGACGACGCTTACTTTGTTCTCAGACACGCCCAGCGCCTCGGCCAGCAGACGAACTACCGCCGCATTGGCGCGGCCTTTCTCGGGCGGAGCGGCGACCTGAATCTTCAGATCATCGCCCAGCGGCCCGACGATCCGATCGCGCGAAGCGCCGGGCACGACCTTGACGGCGATTTCCACGCCGCCGGCGACGGCGCGCAGATAACCGGGAAGCGGTTGCGCCGGTACGCCGAGTGATGGTTGCGCCATGACGGGCGGATGTTTCCAACGTTGCGGCCGCGCGGATCGTGCCCGCGAGCGGAGTGATCCGCACGAGCCGGCCGTCCTATTTCGATTGCAGTTCCTGGTACTTCTCATTCGCCAGATCGACCGACATCACGCGCTCGCGCAGCGCCGACGGATCATTCTCATCGGCGCAAACGAGCAGCGTCGTCGGCTCGGGCTGTCCGACGCCTCCGGGCGGGCGAAATACGTAGCCAAAGTCGATGTCCACGACCACCAGATTGGTGACGAAGTCGATCTGCGTGCGGCCCTTGCGCTCCAGGCGCCCGATCGAATCGCCGGGCTTCACCGTATAGCGCTTGCTCTCGTACCGCGCGGCGCGGCTTGAGCCTTCGCGGCGGAATACCTCGACCGTCGCCTCGTTGCGGTCGGCGGCCGAGCGGATCAGAAACACGTACAAATCGGACGGCACCTCGAAGACCGGCGTCGGCTCGGACCAGGCCCCCTCGATGAGGAGCCGCCGCGCATCGTCCGGGCGCAACAAATCGCGCGGGCGGCCGACAAGCTGATTCAACGCGCGCAGCCTCATGCGGTATTGGTAGTCGTGTCCCGGTTCCGCGCTCAGGTCGTAGGCGATGATCGGCATGTATCGCCGCAGGACGCCGCGCGTGAGCTTGCGCCCCTGGGCCTGAAGCTTCTGATCCAGGAGGTTCAGAAGTTCGTCGGCCCGCTGCCGATCGGTGGGCGAAAGCCCCGCCGCCCAGAAGGCCGACTCGGCATACATCACCGCCAGATCCAGTTTGCCCTCGGTTGAGGCCTTTTCCGCCTCGCGCAGCCAATTGCGAACATGCGACCGAATCTCTGGATCGATCGGAGGCGCGGCCGCGGTCGGGTCGAAGAATCCCTTCGGTTCCATGAACAGGTAGGGGACCAGCGGCAGCCGGATCGTATCGCCCGAATCGCGCTTCGGATGCGGCGGCCGCAGCACCCACGGCTGATTGCCGCGGTACGGGCTGATGAACGACTCGACCGCCGCCCGATCGGCCACCGCCGTGATGGCGCCGTCGGAGTCGAAATTCACGCGCGGCGGCAAGGGACGCTCGTACGGCGTCCACGCAGCGACGTCGGTCCACGGTCCGACCATATTGCCGTTTCGAGAACGCGTTACTTCACGCCGTTGCAATTGTACGTCATGCGCGACCAGGTCGATCAGGTCGTTCGGATAGTCCGCGTCGCGGAAGGCTTTTTCGACGGCCGACAGATCGACCTGACCGGCCACGAGCACCCAGTATCGACCGCCCCCCTCGCTGCCCCACTGCTCGCCGCTGTCCTTCAACGCGTCGAAACCGTACGCCGGCATATCGATCAACGCCCGACGCTCCGGCATGTTCAGCACGTTGCGATGCACGGCGTACTGGACATTGATCGGCGCGACGACGCGCGCCAGGGAATGCCTGCGCCCGGTGGCGCTGCGCTCGCCCTCGACCAGCGGCGGTTGCCACGGTTGCGCGGCCGGCACCGTCGGCTGGATGTCCTTGAACTGTTCCAGCAACGAAAACACCGTCGGGGCGGAGTCGTCGGTCGGCGCGGCCGGTTGGGGCGGTGACAACGTTCGCCAACGGTCGGCCAAAGCGCGGGCCTCGTCGCGGATTTTCTGGCCCAGCTCCGCGGGAGTGAGCGATTCGTTGGAAAACGCCTCGATCTGATACGGCGCGCCGACGACGAGGAAATACACGGCGCCGCCCAGCAGCAGCAACAAGGCCACCCCGAGCACGATCTTCTCGACGTGCTGCTCCAGCGGGCTGATCGTCTTCTTAGCCATCCAATACTCCCGAGCCGCTTGTCGGACGCCGCCACAATACGCGGCCCCGTTTTGATGCTCAATGTCGGCCGACCTTCGGCGACGTCGGCCGCGCCGTCGCGTCAGCCGCCGAGTCGGCCGCCGCCGCCGCGGATCATGCCGGGACTGCCGCCGCCCTGGGCGTCGGGCAGCAGATCCTTGCCGATCGGATTGGTCAGTTGCTCCTTGACCTCGGGCGGCATCCACTTTCCGAAAACCGAGTGGAGATAATACCCTTCGAGATCGATATTCACTTCCACGAGCCGGGCCGAGCCGTACACGTAGGGCTTCTGCCGCCAGTCGGCGCGCACGTGAGTGTACTTGATCCGCACCGGCGTGAAGAAGCTGATCCGCACGAGCGAGTCGAGCACCACCGGAATCTGCTCCGCCTCGACCACCAGTGTCAGATGCACCGGCACGACGAAGTATTTGTCGGTGTTCTCGCGACCGGTGAACGAGGGATAGAAGTACCCGTCGCGCGGCGGCGAGTTGGAAAAGCCGGCGAAACCCAGGTGCCGATCGATGCCCAAATACACCAGCCGCTTGATCGGCATGTACGCCACCCACGCTTGCTCGGGCGTGCCGGCGTCGGTCAGCCGGCGGACGCGTTCGTCGTTGACGCGCGCCAGCGCCTCGACCACGTCCTGAAGAATCCACAATGACATCTGCGCCTGCCAGATTTCGACGTCATGCGGCGGCTCGGTCTTGTCGGTCAGCGGATGCGGCGCCAGCGCGCCGGCGTCGATGTACATCAGCAGGTTGCGGGCGCGGCGATACTGTGCCCGCGCTTCGGGATCGGCCCAGACGGTGCGGGCGCGATCCCAGGTCTGTCCTTCGCCAACAACGTTGCCCGCCGTGTCGAGCTTCAGCGTCCACGGATCTTCCATCTGGGCCAGTCGTGCCTGCTCTTCCAGGCCGGCCCGCTCGACTTCGGCGGTCACCTCGTTGTCGCTCAGCGGCCGGTCGCCCTTGAGCCGTGTGAACAGCAGCGCGAACTCCTCTTTGTAGCGCCGCCGGAATTCGATCTTGGGCTGTGTGCGGTCGGCCTTCGGCAGAACGCCCTCGACCAGCGGCGCCCGCTCGACGCGCTGACCCGTGCGAAAATCGGTCATGAAGCTCTGGCGCTGCTGTGCGTCGCGAAGCGAATCGCTGAACCGGTTCTCGCTCTCGGCGACTTCCTTGCGCTTGGTGTCGATCCAGTTGTGGTTGTACATCTTGGCCGTTGCCTGGGACTTCAGGCGGGTACCGACGCTGTTGGCGGTCTGCATCGCCGCGACCACGTCCGACGCCGCCATCCACTGCCAGATTCCCAGGCCCAGACCCGCGGCGCACGCCAGTCCGAACGCCAATGCGCGCCACTGTTTCTTGACGAAGTCCATGTTCAACACTCCTCGCGCCGCCGGGCGAGGGTCGGCCCAACGGCGTCGATTGCGTTCGCGTTTTTCGGGCGACGCGCCGCGTGCCGCCCTGATCGCCCCCGCAGGTCAGTCGCGACGGGGGGCCGGCGGCGGAGTCGTTGCCGGCTCGCCCGCCGCGGCGCCTTCGCCGGCCGCACCTTCCGTTTTGGGCAGGAACCGCGCCGGCGTGTCGGAGCGAATCACCAGCAGATCGATCAGAAACCGCGCGTCATTGCCCAGGTATTTCTCGCCCGTCGTCGGATCATGCCCCGCGGGCAGGCGGTATCGCTTTTCCGAATCGGCCTGTGGCGGACCACCGAATGTCGGCGGCGGCGTGCCCGGTCCGAATCCGCCGGGGCGACCGCCGCGCGGCGCACCGAACCCGCCCATCCTTCCATCGCCTCCGCGCCCCAGCCCTCCGCCGGTGCGTCCGGAATCAAACTCATCGGACTCCTCGGCGCCGCGAATCGGCACGACGGTGCGCAGGCGCGACTTGACGATGTAGAACCCCATTTTCGGCTTGCGGCCTTCGGCCTCGATCGCGGGAATGACCTGGTCCTCGAGCCATCCGGCCGGCTCGGGATTGGTCGTTCGCCCGCGGACTTCAATCTGCCAGCCGCTGGCGCCCGAAATCTCGTTGATCTCGCTGTCGGTGATCTCGGGCCAGGTGCCGACGAACTGATCGACGTTGCCCTCGTAGGTCATGTTGAACGACTCGATCCAGATTTCTTTCCGCTCCGCCCGTTCGACGATCTGGTTCAGCGCTTTGACTCGCGGATCGGTCGCCGCCACGCCGCTCTTGAGCAGTTCGTCCCGGGCGCGTCGCGCCTCCTCGATGGCCGTCAGATAGTCTTCGGTGCTCCGGGCGTCGGGGACGCTTTGCATGTGCCGCGCGATGCCGACGTGGATCGCCTGAAATATCCGCGGCAGGATGGCGTTGTACCGCCCCAGTGTGTTGAACATCCGTGTCGCGTCGATCTGGCGCGTCGCTTCCTCCTCCACCTGACGATATTCCTGCCCGAATTTGTCCAATGCGTTCATCACGCCGTTGGCGTACGTCAGCGGCGGCTCGCCCTCCGGGCTGCGCGTCAACAGCCGCTCCGCCGCGGCCACGTCCGCCGCCGTCGGCGCCGCCGCCTCGCCGAGCGAGCTGTTCACCGCCGACCAGGCGCGTGAATTCCCGATCCAGACGACGCCCGCCGAGCCGAGCAGACACGCCGCCGCGGCCGTGAAGTAGGGCCGCTTCTTGCGCCAGACGATCTGCTTGACGATCTCCGGCGGCAGCAGGTTGGACGTGATCGCCCCTTGGCCCAGCGCCTGCACGGCCAGCCCCAGTGCCACCGGCATGCTCGCGGCCGCTTCTGAGAATTCGGCCGCGTTGACGCCGGGACCCATCGTGGCCCGCGCGAACGACGACAGCCGGTCGACTTCGATTTGCAGATTCTGCTGCATGAACTTCTGAAGTCCGGGCAGCCTGAACGCGTTGCCGACGCCCAGGATGCGGGCGATCTGCGATTCGCGGTGCGTCGCCGTGTAGAAACCGATCGAGCGCTGCACCTCGGAAATCAGGTCGGCGAACACCGGCCGCATGGCCTGGAAAATCGGTCGGGCGTGTTGCGTCGTCGCCGCCGTCCGCTTGAGCTGCTCGGCCTTGGCGTGCGACAGGCGGAAGCCCTTGACCAGCGCCTCGGTGAACGCGTTGCCGCCGATCGGCACGGGCCGCGACCAGATGCTGTTGCGCTCCATCACGATCAGGTCCGTCGCCTGAGCGCCGATGTCGAGCAGAATCGTCGCTTTCTCATTGGAGGGCCGGTCAAAGCGCACGGCGTTGTACAGCGCCAGCGGCGCCGCCTGCGCCAGCATCGGCTCGATGCCGACGCCCGTGAAAAAGTCGATGTGGGCGCGGATCAGCTCTTTTCGGATGGCGAAGATGCCCACTTCGACGTCGGGCGAGTCCGGCTCGGTGAACGTCTGGTAGTCCCAGACGACTTCGTCCATGTCGAACGGGATCTGCTGCCCCGCCTCGAAACGCACGATGTCGGGGATCTTCTTCATTTCGACCGGCGGCAGCTTGGTGAACCGCGACAATGTCTGCTGGCCGGGAACGGCGACCGCGACCAGATCGCCCTTCATGTCGTGCTTGGCAACCAGCTTTTCGAGCGCCGCGCGGATCATCGACGGCACGTCGACTTCGGGATGCGAGAGAATCTTGTCGTGCTCGATGACTTCGTAAGCCAGAATCTCGACCTTGTCGCCTGCCGCCTGAAGCTTGATCGCCTTCAGCGCGCACTGGCCCACATCGATGCCCCAGGCCGCCTGTTTCGTCGCCATGACGCCTACTCCTCGTCGGACGTTGCCTCGTGCGGAATCGAGCCGGGCGGGAACTCCGCTATCGGCGGGCCGCGCCGCAGACCCCGCCGCAACAATCCGGATGCGGCGGCGCTGCGAAGCGCTGACATTCGGCATGCGGCGCCGGCCGAACGCCGTCGCCGATTCCCGGCGTTGCGTGCAAGTGGTCCGGGCGCCTGCGCTCCCGAACCGTCGCGCGTGGCACTGAACAACCGGCCGATTTCCATCGGCCCTGAATCACTCTAGCCATGCCCGCCGATAACGTCAATTACGGCCGTTTTCGGACGTAATGTCGGTTGTCAGATTGCTTCGTATTTTGATGTACTGCGTGATGCGGGCATTCTGCCCGCACGGACGGGCTATGCGTCCGCGCAAGCGAGTTACGAAATGGTGGGTTGAGTACAACCCACCCTACGCGTCTGATGTACCGCGTGATGCGGGCATTCTGCCCGCACGGACGGGCCATGCGACCGCGCAGGCGAGGGCGGTACGCAATGGTGGGTTGAGTACAACCCACCCTACGCGTCTGATGTACCGTGTGATGCGGGCATTCTGCCCGCACGGACGGGCCATGCGACCGCGTAGGCGAGGGCGGTACGCAATGGTGGGTTGAGTACAACCCACCCTACGCGTCTGATGTACCGCGTGATGCGGGCATTCTGCCTGCACGGACGGGCCATGCGACCGCGAAGGCGAGGGCGGTACGCAATGGTGGGTTGAGTACAACCCACCCTACGCGTCTGATGTACCGCGTGATGCGGGCATTCTGCCCGCACGGACGGGCTATGCGTCCGCGCAGGCGAGGGCGGTACGCAATGGTGGGTTGAGTACAACCCACCCTACGCGTCCGCGCAGGCGAGTTACGAAATGGTGGGTTGAGTACAACCCACCCTACGCGTCTTTCCAATATCCAGCGTGGTAGTGACGGTGATTTAGGGAAGTTTGCCGAGCCACGGTCGGACCCCGTCGAATCCGAGCGGTGCATCGAGGCGGCAATCCGTGCGGGTCGGCAGTGCGCCCGTCCTTACCGAAACATCCCGCTCTCGCGATACCACTGCACCGCCTTCGGCAATCCGGCCGTCAACGGCGTCGTCGGCTTGTAGCCCAGGAGGGTGCGCGCCTTACTGATGTCGGCGACGTAGCGCGTCACTTCACCTCGCCGCGCCGGCTCGTAGGTCACCTGGGGCGACTTGCCGAGCGCGAGCATGATCAGGTTCACCACGTCGTCGAGCGAATTGCCCTGGCCGTAGGCCAGATTGATCGTCTGATTCGTGACGCGCCGCGCCGTCAGCGCGTCGATAGCCGCCCGGACGCCCGCCACGCAGTCGTCGACGTAGGTGAAGTCGAGCACCTTTTCGCGGCCGTACACCGTGATCGGCTCGTCGACCATGATCTTCCTGGCGAACAGCGGAATGACCCGCTCCATGCGGTCCAGGTCATTGTCGTAGCGCCCATAGACGTTGCTGAAGCGGAAGACCAGATAGGGCAGGTCGTAGCACTCGGCATAGGAATAGATCATCGCCTCGCCCGAAATCTTGCTGGCCGAATAGGGACTTTCGGCCACGACGAAATCGGCGGCGTTCTCTTCGGTCACGTGGCGATGAATGTCGCCGTAGACCTCGCGCGAGCTGCCGAAAATGACGGGCACCTGCCGGCGGCGGCAGAACTCCAGCGCCGCGAACACCATCTGGATGTTGCGCATCGCCCGCTCGGGATGCTCGACCAGCTCGAACACCTTGGCGTACGCGGCCAGGTGAACGACCACGTCGTAGCGGACCGACTTGGACGCGGCCAGCTCGTCCGGATCGACCTTGCACAGGTCCAGCAGCCGCGTCGGAATCTTGTCCGTCCAGGTGTTGGGCCGGATGTCGATGCCGTCGACCCGATCGCCGCGGGCCAGCAGGGCCAGCGCAAGGTTGGTGCCGATCTGCCCGCTGGAGCCGGTGATAAGTACGTTCACGTTCGGAAATCCTCCGCAGGCGGCCGGTTGCCGGCCGCGGGCGCCGTTCGGACAGTCGATGGCAAAGCCGCTCGCCGCCGCCCGCCGGTCGTTCGAGCGTGCCCCGTACGCGGATAACGTAATGCGGCGCACGTTTCACCGCCAGCCGGCGCGGACGCACCGCCGCATCGGCATTGCTCGGACGCCGGCGAGCACGACGTCCGTGGGCGAGACATTCCCCGCTTCTCCCTGGGATGTGTGCGGAATGAATTCGCACGATTTCGAGTGTGGCATGGTCAAGCCCTCGCGCGAGAACGGCCCGATGATTCCGAGTGTCGTGCCTCGCGAGGGCTTGGCCATGTTCAGATGCGTCGTGCCCAACCGCCGACGGCTCATTCACGCTATTTCTGCGCGCCCTTGCGGCGCCGATCTTGTCACAACCCCCCGCTCGGCTTATCGTTTCGGGGCCGGGGCGCGGGACGGCGCCCAACCGATCGCAGCGTTGCGGGTCTGATTCAGATGATCCGCGCGGGGTGCGGTCGCAACGCGGCCGATGCCGCGTCGGCATTGTCGCCCAATCAACACGGATCAATCGCCATGAACACGCAGACCGTTGAACTCTCGGCTCAACCACACGCGGTATCGGATCGTCTCGTAGCGGCACGTCGGACCCGCCGGGGCAGCGCGGCCGCCTCTTGCAGCGCGTCGGCCCTGCTCGGCCTGATGCTGTTGGTCATGGCCGTCGGCTGCGGACCGAAGCGGGAGACATTCGTCGCGCACATCTCCTACGTGCTCGAGCCGAAGCAGAGCCTTCCCGAGGGTCTCTACACCGTGGCCGTGCTCGATTCCGACGCCGAAGTCGCCGGAACCGAGCCGGGCTACGAAAGCGACGATGAGCTGCGCGCCAAGAAGTGGTCCACCATCGCCGCCGACATGATGGAGCACATGCTGCTCCAGGCCGGTCAGGAATTCGGCTCGCGGCTGACGGTGGCGAAGCGGCGTGACACGCGCCGCGTGCTGGCCGAGCACGATCTGAAGGCCGCGGGGCTGGTAGACGCGGGCACGGCGGTGCAGGCGGCCAAGCTGCTGGACGTACAGGCGTTGGTGACGAGCAAGCTGAACATCCGCATCGACGTCAAGAAGAGCAAGACCACCACGTTCGACCTGTCGGACATCGCCGGGGGCGGCGGACGGGGCGTCGGCGGCGGCTATGCCCACATCCGGGCGCGCGAGATCGACAAGGTCACGCGCAACACGACGGTGCAGTGCACCTTCAGCATGATCGACTCGGGCAACGGCTCGGCGATTGTGCAGTATTCGCCCCGGCCGATCACCAAGAAAGATTCGAAGGGCGGCGGAGTGCTGTTCGGCCGCAGTCGCGGCGAGGCGGACCTCGATCCGGTCGACGAATACATCGGCGAACTGGTCGAGGTCGGCGTGCGCGAGTTCGTCGGCACGTTCATTCCGCAGCGGTTCGAGGTGGAATACAAGCTGCGCTCGGCAAAGAGCGAAGCGTCGGGCCGGGCCATCCGCATGTTGCGGGCCGATGAGTATGAGGCGGCGATGGAAGAATTTCAGGCCGCGCTGCGCGACGAGAAGGACGCCAACAGCGACGAGGTGGTCTTTGCGATGGGCGTTACCAGTGAACTGATGGGCAATTGGGAGTCGGCCCTGAAGTACTATCGCCAGGCCGCCGCGATGCCCGGCGTCGACAGCGACGATCTGGAGATTTATCAGTCGGCCAAGCAGCGAGTGCAGGATCACAAGGACCGCATCCGCCGCCCGCAGTCGCCCGGCGCAATGCAGCAGGCCTCGGCGGCGACGGTGGTGAACTGAATATCATTCGCGTGGCACGCGATTTCAGGCGGCGCCGCGCGGCTTGAACCGGGCCGCAAGCGCAAGCGCTGCGGTTCCGCTGCTTTGCGATGTTGGCCCCGGCGCTTGCGCTTGGGGCTTGGATTCGCACGGGCTGGAAGCCCGTGCCACGCGACACAGCCGGGGGCGGCTGTGCCCCACGCTGCAAGCCCGTGCCACGTGGAATATCCCGTCCGTTCAGCATGAGCGGACATTGTGAAAAACTCAGCGCGGGGTCAACCCGCCGGGGTGCGAGTGCCGTCGGACGCGACCGCGAGGGAGCGGGGCCTTCGTGCGCGACGCCGAGCGCCGGATCGCACCATTCAAGGAGACCGCATATGACACGCTACACGCGATGGTTTGCCGCGGCCGTAGTGGTCGCCGTGGCCGTACCGGTTCAGGCCCAGGTCGACACGGCCGACGCCAAGAAGAAGCTGCTCTCCAAGCGGGCGGCCGAGGCCGATGCCTATCGCAAGCTGGCCGAGTGCATCAAAGGTCTGCAAATCAACTCGACGACCTACGTGAAGGACTTCGTGGCCGAGAGCGACGAGATTCGCACGTCGATGGACGACTTTATTCGCGGCGTGCGGCTGGGCGAGGCGAGGTGGCATTCCGACATGTCCTGCGAAGTGCCGGCCGAGGTGACGGTTGCCAAGGTCATCGAGACGCTCAAGGCCGTTCACACGCGCCACTACCACGGCGACCGCGTGACGGGGCGCGACTTCGAGGAAATGCAACGCCGCGTCGAAAAGCAGGTCATCCGTGTCGTCGGCATGGGCGCGCCGCGCGAAGACCTGCCGCCCGATCTGCCCGCCGGCGTCGCGCAACAGATCGGCGCGCCGCCCGTCCCGCCCGATCCGCCGATTCCCGATCTGTGGAAGCGCGTCGGTGCACAAGGGCGGCTGATGGCCATCCGCGCCGCCGAGGTCGACGCCAAGCGCAAGTTGCTCGAGCGCATCAAGGGTCTGCGGATTACGTCAGACACGATCGTGCGCGACTTCGTGGCCGAGTCCGATCAGATCACCGCCCAGGCGATGGGCAAGGTCGTCGGCGCGAGCATCGTTCGCACCTATTTGCACCACGATGAGCCGATTGCCGAGGTCACGGTCGCGGTGCCGGTCGAGTCGGTCGTCGAGATCATCAAAGAGATTCACTCGCGCAGCATTCAGGGCGAACGCGTCAAGGGAACCGACATCACCAACGTCGTGAAGCAAATCAAAACGCAGACGTTCGAGGCGACCGGCATGGGCATTCCGCCGCAGAAGGCCATCGCCGCATACAACGCCAGCGCCCCAAGCCCGCAGGAACAGATTCCTCCGTGGGCGGCCGAGCGCATCGAGATGACCGGCCAGGGCGTCGCGCCGGACGACAAGGCCGGCACGCCGCAGGGCAAGCTGATGGCCGCCCGCGCCGCCGAGATCGACGCCAAGCGCAAGCTGGGCGAGCACATTCAGGGGCTGTCGATCTCGTCGTCGACGCTGGTGAAGGACTTCGTGGCGCAGCACGATGAGATTCGCACGTACATGGATGCGATTCTCGTCGGCGCCATGGTCGAGCGCACCGAGTTCGACGGCGACACGGCGACGGTCACCGTCAGCATCCCGGGCATGCAGATCTGGCAGATCGTCCACGAGCGTATCCGCGTGACCGCCACGCGTGGGTAATCTGCCGCGCGACGCCACCGATCCGAGCCGCGAAGCGTCAGCGAGCGGGATCAGGCGGCGGCTTTTATGTCCGGGTTCGACCTTGCGTTGAGCGTCGGGCGCGCCGGCAGGCTTGGGGGCGCATGTGCGCGAGCCGGCGGCTCGCTCTCGGGTGAACCGTTGCGATCCCGCTTGCTGACGCCGCGCGGCTCGGATGGGACGCGCTTCGCACGGGCAGCATGCCCGTGCCACGCGGATTTCAAGAGGAAACCGATGCGTTCGAATCACACAAGGAATACGCTCATGACCAAACTCGCACGCCTGATGTTCCTGTTCCTGCTTCTGTCCGCTCCGCTGGCCGTTCTCTCCGGCTGCGCCGAGAAGAAGGTCACGACGGTGACAGAGCGTGAAACCGTCCGTGAGTCGCCGCCCGAAATGCAATCGCCGGGCGAGGAAGTCGTCGAGTAGCGCGCAGGCCAGGCGCCGTGCGACGAATAAATCCCAGGCAATCGCATGGGGCTTCCACAAGCATCAGCGCGAGGAAACGGAATATCGCCGAGCCGGTCGAGCCAGTTTCGCACAATCCCGTCGGCCGATTCTCCAATCGCGTCGCCGACTACGTGCGCTTTCGGCCGGGCTATCCCGATGCGCTGCTGCGCTGCCTGAGCGATGAATTCGGCCTCGCGCCGCGTCACGTCGTCGCCGACGTCGGCGCGGGAACCGGCATCTTCAGCGCGCTGCTGCTGCGGCACGGCTGCCGCGTGTTCGCGGTTGAGCCGAACGTATCGATGCGCCGCGCCGCCGAGGACGCACTCGGCGGCCGGCCCGGCTTCGTCGGCGTCGACGGCACGGCCGAGGCCACGACGCTGCGGGATGCGAGCGTCGATTGGATTGTCGCCGCTCAGGCGTTTCACTGGTTCGACGTCGACCGGGCGCGTACCGAGTGCCGCCGCATCCTGCGGCCGGGCGGCCGCATCGCCGTGATCTTCAACGTGCGGCGCGAGGATACGCCGTTTCTACGTGACTACGAGCGCTTCGTGCACGCGCACGCCGTCGACTATGCCGACGTGAAAGAGCAGCGCGTCGAAGCCGACGGCCGGCTGGAGCGCTTCTTCGGCCCCGGCGGATTCGCGACGCGCACGTTCGACAACGCGCAGCGATTCGACTTCGACGGCCTGGCCGGCCGCACGCGCTCAGCCTCTTACATGCCGGGTCCGGAACATCCGCGGCACGCCGCCATGATCGAGGCGCTGCGACGGCTATTTGACGCGCGCGCCGTCGATGGCGCGGTTGAGTTCCTCTATCACACGCGGCTGTTCGTCGGCGTATTGCCGGCCGGCTTGTAGCCCGGGGGTTCCACTGCGTCAGCGGCGCGCTCTGATCCGAGCCTCAAGCGCAAGCGCCGAGGTCGCCCGCCCATCGTGCGTCTACCGCAGCGCTGGCGCTTGCGGCTCGGATCAGACCGGGCGCTTGCGGCTCGGATCAGGCCGGGGCGGTGGCGGCTCGGATCAGTTGGGCCTTGGCGGCGTCGAGCGGCCGCTCCGGCACGTTACAATGCTGCGCGACGACACACACCACAGGAGGCCGTCCATGGGCTACTTCACCGAGTCGCGCATTCATCACGGCGACAGTCTCAAGTTCCTCAGCGAATGCCCGCCCGAGTGCGTCGATCTGGTCTTCGCCGATCCGCCATTCAACATCGGGTACGTCTATGACAACTACGACGACGCACGGAAATACGACGACTACGTGAAGTGGACCCGTGATTGGATGGCCGCGGCGCAGCGCGTGCTCAAGCCGGCCGGATCGTTCTACGTCGCCATCGGCGACGAATACGCCGCCGAGGTCCGCATCGTCGGCCGCACGCTCGGGCTGCACCTGCGCAACTGGATCATCTGGCACTACACGTTCGGCCAGAACATGCGGAAGCGATTCACGCTGTCGCACACGCACATTTTCTACTTCACCAAGCACGCGAACGAATGCGTCTTCAACCGCGACGCATCCAGCTTTCCCAGCGCGCGACACACCGAGTATTCCGACCGGCGCGCTCATCCCACCGGTCGCGTGCCCAACGACGTATGGGACGAGTTCCCGCGCCTGTGCGGCACCTTCTCGGAACGCGAGGGCTGGCACGGCTGCCAGATGCCCGAGTCGATCCTCATGCGCATCATTCGCGCCAGCTCCAACCGCGGCGACGTGGTGCTCGATCCGTTCGTCGGCAGCGGCACGACGGTGTCGGCGGCCGTCAAGCTCGGCCGCATCGGCATCGGCATCGACCAGAGCGCCGAATACGCCCGCGAGGCCGAGCGACGGCTGGGCGAGGCGCGTCGCGTCGCCGAGGAAGAGCGCGCCGCCGCGGACCAGCCCGGCTGGACGCCGCTTCAGCGCGAATTCCTCAAACAGCTCTACCGCGAAACCGCGACGCCGCGGGCCAATCTCGTCATCAATGACGTGGCGATGCAGTGCTTCGCGCACTGCCTCGAACAGCGCACAGGCCGGCCGCGGCCGGTCGATGAGATCGTCGCCGAGTTGAACCGATTGGACGATACGAACGATCTGCCGCGCTTCAAGAACGACCGCGAGTTTGTGCGCAGGCGGCGCAACAAGGACAACCACGCCGGCGACCGCAAGCTCGGAAAAAGCTGGTACGCCGGCATCCCGCGCGGCCGCCGGTCGCGGCCGCCGGCCGAGGAAGCCGGCAGCCTGCTGGGCGTGCCGGTTCCAGAAGCGGCGGAATGCGCGAAGGCGCCCAACGGCGGCCAGGAATAATCACCGCTTACATCAAGTCGAAACACCGGGTAGCCCGCCGCTTCAGCGGTGGGTTCGCGAAGATGGGATATAGAGAAAACCTCCGGGCCGCGCCATCCGCGCCCCTTCGCGGCCGGCGCGCTCCACGGGTTCCGTGACGCCGCGTCGCGCGTCACGGAACCCGTGAGAGCAACACCGGAGGCACTTGCCGTCGTGCGGGGGCACGCAAGATCGGCAGTTTCCCCGGTACGTTTCAGGCCGCCGGCAGCCTCCGGCCGGAGTGTCGATCCGCCTGTCGGCGGGTTGGATGCTTCGAGGAATTCACACAGCGACGTTTGACTGTGCCGAATCCTCTCCAGCCGCGACCTCCCGCCCTGCAACCGCCGGGGGCGGCCGTGCGACGTGCGGCCGCCTGCCGCTACGGAATCAGCAATCTCACGAACGGATCGATGTCGGCCCCGTCAACGATTCCGTCGCCGTTGACGTCGGCGTTGTCGAGATTGCACACCGCCGGCGGCGGATTGCCCAGCAGCGTCGCGACGAACAGCGCCACGTCGTCGTCATCGACGAACAGATCGCAATTCATATCGCCGATGATGCACGAGTCGATGACGTTCAGATGCGCCACGTCGCTGACCAGAACCACCACGCCGTTGTCGTTCGACACGAGACAGTCGTAGTCGCCTTCGTCGTCCTCGGTCACGTTCAGCACGTGCAGTGTGCTGGCCGTCGAGCCGGAGATGTCCGCGCTCTCGGACAGCGGCGTGCCGTTGAACCGCCAACGATAGGTCGTCGCGCCGGTCGCCGTCACCGAAAAGTCAGCCGTGCTGCCGGCGCACACATCCACGTCTTCCGGCTGCTGCGTGATCGCCAGCGGCGTGACCGTCAGCGTCAACTGGCCGCCGATCGCCGTGGCCGACGTGCCCATTGCGCCCGCCGTGCCGGAGGCGACGCGGATGTAATACGTGACGCCCGCGTCGACCGACAGGTCGCGCAGGATCGCCCGATTCGACGAGCAACCCGCACCGGCCGGCGCGGCGGTGTCGTTACAGCCCAGCTCCGTTCCGCCGCAACTGTCGAAGGCCGTAACCACCGTGTCCAGGTTGGTAGTCGAGTGGCAGCTCGAGGCGGTCAACAGTCCCGTCTGAGTCGGTGTGTACGCAAACCAGACGTCGCGTCCTTGATTGGCATTGCAGCTGACGACGCTGTCGTTGGTCGCCTCGGTCAGGTCGAACGGATTGGCGCCATCGACGGCCGTGATCGGTGCGAAGCAGGTGTCGTTTGCGGCGGCCGGCGGCGCCAGGCTGATGCGCAGGAAACCGGTCGTGCCCAGGCTGTTCATCGCGGCCACGCGGATCAGATACGTGACGCCGCCCTGGAGCGTGACGCGTGCAATGCGGCTGCGAACGGCGCTGCAATTCCGCGTCGGACCGGTGTTGTAGTCGTTGTTGCACGCGATCTCGGACCCGCTGCAATCGCTGTAGAGACTGATGACCGTGTCGTAATTGGCCGTGTTGGGCGGCGTGGTCGTCGAGCTGTCGCACGTTTCGATGCGATAGTCGGCCGTCGCATCCGGCGTGAACGAGTACCACAGATCGCCGATCGACGGCGAGCACGAGGCCGCTCCCTCATCCACCCAGGCATGGCACGGATTGAACGCCACCGACAGCGGCAACGTCGTGCTCAGCACTTCGGCCGTGCCGCACGTGTCGTTGGCCGGCATCGGAATCGTCGGATCGAGTTGCACGGCGCAGGTCGACGTCGTCAGCGGCGCGCCGCACGGACCGGTAATGACGCAGTCATACGTCCCCAGGTCGTTCAGATTTGGCTGCGTGATGCGCAGTTGCGAGGCGTTGGCGCCGGAGATCGTCGAGCCGGTGCCCGTCGGCCCATCCACCAGGTCCATGCCGTCCTGGCGCCACTGGTAGCTGATCGGCGCCGAGCCGGCCGCCCGCGCGTTGAGGATGATGCCCAGGCTGCCGCAGCGCGAGAAGTTGAACGTCGCGGCGGGATTGACCGTGATCGTCGGCTCGGTGCAGGCCGTTCCGCCGGTCAGATCGACAAACGTCGGCACGGCGTCGGGGATGATCTGCGTGCCGCCCTGGAACCCGACGACGGCGGTTCCATCCGGGGAAATGGCGCTCGGGAAGCCCAATCGCGGCAGGCCGCGCGTCGGGTCGCCGGCGTCTCCGATAGGCCCGTAGTAGGTTTGCGCGTCGGTTGAACCCTGAGAGACGAGATAGTCGTACCAGTCCTTGATCGTGTCGTCCGACTGATGCCAGATGAATCCGCCCGACATGAACGAGCCGCACGTGCTGTAAACGACGGATCCGACGACGACGCTGCCGTCTTCGGACGTGGCAATGATGCCGCCCAGATTCGGCGGCAAGCCGCAACTCGTGACCGCGCCGGGCAGCCACGTTGCGGGCGCCTCAAGGTCGGAACCCAACGAGATCGGAGGATCCCACGACGACGTGCCGGCGTTCCAGACCCATTTTCCGAGAAATGCGTTGCCGTTGTCGTCGATGGCGCGCCCGACGATGATCGTCCCCGCCATGTTCATGTCGACCGCGCTGGGCGTCGTGCTGTACGTGTAGGGGAAGCCGCTGGTGTTGACGCCGTTCGGCAGAAAGCTCATGTCATATTCGCTCGTGCCGGAATTCCACCGCCACACAACGAGTCGGCCGCCGTCCGGATCGGCACTGGGAATCGTTCCGACGTTGTGCTCCTGAGCGCCGACGATGACCTGTCCGTCGGCGCTGACGGCGTAGGCGTTGCCCGTGCGCCGCAGGTTCGTCTGCCCGCTCGTCGTCCGGAATGGCGTGGGCAGGATCGTAAAGCCGCCGGCGCCGCCGTTGGCCGCCGCGTCCCAGATCCACGGCCGCCAGCGAAACGAGTTGGCGGAGATGGTGGTGCCCGCGGTGTTGTACACGCAGGCGTATCCCAGCCCGACGACGTAGCGCCCCGTCGCCGATATCGCGTTGGGCGTAAGGAACGTACTCGTAGAGCCGCCACTGGAGCTTGAGCCGAATGCCTGAAGGCTCGGCGTCACGGGCAATCCGACGTTTTGTGCCAAAGGTCCCGACAGACCGTTCGGTCCGCCGAGAATCTGCCACGTGTTGCTCGAAGCGGTCCAGCGATAACCGCACAACTCATTCGGTCCGGGGAGCGTTGTCGACATCACGAGCGTCGGCGTCGGACTGTGCGGCGGCGACACGCCGGTCGCGGTGTAACCGAAGACCTGATTCGGTCCGGCCGCGTTGGTGAAAAGGCCCGTGTGGTAGGCCGCGTCCATCGAGATGTACCCGCTTCCGGAACCGCCGATTTCCGTGATGGTCATCGAGGTCCCCGACACGGTCCAGCGCGTGGCCGAGGTGCTGGCCAGGCCGGATCCACCGATGAAGTAGCTTCCACCGATCTGGTTTGTGACGCTGTTGGGTGCGCCGCTGCCCAGCGAAACGATGCGCGGCGACGCCGGCGCCGGTGCCGTGACGATGAGCAAGGCCGTCACCATAGCCGATATTTTCGCTCCCATTTTCAGTGCGCGAGAGTTCATTCGATGTGCCCTTTCCTGAAGTACGGAGTACGACACGCGATTTCCCAGCCGAAAGCGATTGACCCGCCACGTCGAGTCATGGGTGCATCATAATGACCCAGATAATTCTTTGCAAGATTCTCCAGAGAAAATTGTAAAAGACTTTCCGGATTGCTATCATATGGAAATGTGATCATGGTAGAATTGCGTCAGCGGAACCGATTGTCGAAGCGCATCGGGTACCGTTTGAACTCAAGAGGCGACTGTAAACAATGCTGCTGAATAAAGATACGCAGAATGACTCGACATCGGTCGGATTCGAACAAAACGTTCTTGACGTCGTCCGCCGACTCCGCGCCGCAATCTCCGACGGCCTTCACAGCGTTAAGGCCGATATTACACGCCCTCAGTCCGTCTCGAGGCTCCTTGGAATGGACAAGAACCTGGGATGGAAAATCTGCCGCCTGGTTCGAGACGAGAACACCGTCTCGGCCGTACCGCTCATTCCGGGCAGTGCCGGCATGAAGATCCTCACCAACGCGTTGGTCCGCGCCGGCGCGCCCGCGGAGCACGTCCACGAACTCCGCGCGGCTTTCGCCGCCCTCGAGGAATTGATCGAATTGCACGCCGGCGACCGCGAGAAACTCGAGATCATGCTGGGCAACGTCACCAATGACGGCCAGCGCGAGCGGGCAGAATCGCATCGCAAGCTGGCGTTCCGCGGGAACAGCGCCACGTGGGGCGTCCAGGCGCGGGTGCAGCTTTGCGCCAGCTTCATCGCGCCGGGAAGCTCGCCGCGCATGGCCGACCTGGCGTGGATCAGCGGCCTCGTCGATTTCTGGCGGTTGAGGCGCGACGCGACATGGGCCATGGCGGCGGCGCGGAAGACCGCCGACGACGGATCGCTGTACGAAGTCGGCGAGATTCACGCGCTGGACGATCGCTTCGATCAGCCCACCGCGGTGCCGCTGATGGGCGATTTCTGTTCCCGGCCGCTGCCGGCGATGTGCATCATGAAAGGCGCCGACGGCGCGCTGCGTTACGAACTGGTCGAAGAGAGCGTCGGCAGCGCGGCCACGACGACCTGCATCATCGGCCTGTACGGCCGCAACTTCTTCCCGCGCTATCGCGCCGAGAACGACACGCGCGGCGAGCATTTCGTGCGGTTGTATACGCCGGTCGAGACGCTGATTCATGATCTGTTTGTTCACCAGGAGTTGACCTACGCCCTGTCGCCGGATCTGGCGCTGTACAGCCAGATGCCGGGCGGGCCGGCCTATCCGACCGCCGGTCCGGAGCACGGCCGGCTGGCGGTGTATGACCCCGTCATCGACCTGGGCGCCGGCCCGCCGGACGTGGTGACGCCCGAATACCCGAGCTATCCGCAACTGGTCCGAGCGGTATTCAAGCGCATGTCGTGGAATCCGACGGATTTTCACGGTTATCGCTTCCGCCTGCGCTATCCGCCGATTCCGACCGTGGCCTTGTGGCGATATGAGTTGATGGCGCCGGAGCGATAGAAAACAGAAAATCGAACGTAACTCGTCGAACTGTCGAAACAAGACATCGCGGAAGACGGATGCCAAGCTCGAAGCGGGTAGCATAAGCAGCGGCCGCAATGCCGCGCACTGATGGCCGCCGGCGGCGCGCACCAGCGCTGACTTACGAGCATTCGGCCGTCTCCCAAAAGAAAAGCCACCCCCTGTCCCGAGCGCAGGCGGTGCGACCGTCTTGCGTGTCTGGGCCGTGGACGATAAAGTGCGGAATGGAGTTGGTGATGACCTACCGCGGACGCGTCAGAAACGGTGTTGTGGTTCTCGAAGGGAAGGCCCGGCTGGCCGAGGGGACGCCGGTGCGCGTGGAACCATTGTCTCGCGCACGCGGCAGAAAGACGAAGGGTGAACCGAAGACGCTGGGCGAGCGGCTGATGAAGTATGCCGGCCGCGCCAAGGGTCTGCCCAAGGACCTGGCCCGCGACCACGACAACTATATCCACGGCGCACCACGAAAATGAGCATCGTCTTCGCCGACACCTTCTACTACCTTGCCCTGCTCAATCCCATGGACGAGGCGCACCGGCGGGCAGTGGAACTCACGCAGACCCTGACCTTTGAAATCCTGACGACAGACTGAGTCCTGACGGAACTGGCGGATGGACTTTCGGGCGCCCAGACGCGTCGCACCGCCATCGCGTTTATCGAGAGCCAGCGCGCCGCCCCAGCGGTTCGCGTCGTACCGGCCGGGCGGAGACTGCTTTCGCGCGGCTGGGACCTTAATCGGCGTCGCCCAGACAAATCGTGGTCTCTGACCGACTGCATTTCGTTTGTCGTGATGCGGGAGCGTGACATCAGCGAAGCGCTCACCGGCGACCGCCATTTCGAGCAGGCGGGCTTTCGAGCGTTGCTGAAACAGGCCCCGTAGCAAAGAACATGATCGTGCGGGCTTGACTCGGGCCGGGCGCGCCTGCGGTTCGCTGTGGCGCGCTTCGCCCCGAGGCGACCAACGGGGCGGGTGCGGTGCGACCGTCTTGCGTGTATGAACCGTCGACGATAAAATGCGGAATGGAGTCGCTGATGTCCTACCGCGGACGCGTCAGAAACGGTGTGATCGTGCTCGAGCCTCCGGCGACCTTGCCGGAAGGCGTCGAGGTGGAGGTCGTTCCGGCCGACGACGGCCGGGCCGGTCCGACTTGGGCCGAGGTGTTCGAGGATGTCGCTGGCAGGGCGGAGGGGTTGCCCGCGGACGCGTCGATCAACCATGACCACTACCTGTACGGGACGCCGAAGAAATGAACCCGTGCTTCGGCGACACCTCTTACTTCCTGGCCATGTTGATACCGTCGGACGTGAATCATGCGGCGGCGATGCGCTGGGCGAGGGTTAATCGCAGGCCGATCATCTCGACTGAGTACGTCGTCGTGGAGGTGGGCAACTTTTTGTCGCCTCCGCGGACGCGCCGACTGCTCGTGCGGTTCATGGACACGCTGCGTTCAAGCCACCGCTTCAGTTTGATCCCCGCGTCGTCCGACCTGCTGGAACGGGGCATTCGCCTTTATGAGGATCGGTCCGACAAATCGTGGTCTCTGACCGACTGCATTTCATTTGTCGTGATGCGGGAGCGTGACATCAGCGAAGCGCTCACCGGCGACCGCCATTTCGAGCAGGCGGGCTTTCGAGCGTTGCTGAAACAGGCCCCGTAGCAAAGAACATGATCGTGCGGGCATGATTCGGGCCGCGCGTTGCCCGGCTGAGGCGGCGGGCGACCGGGGCGGCTCGGCCCGGGCCGCATCACGGCTCGACGGGAAGCTCGCCTTCCCGTTGCGGCTCGGTGGGCAACGTGACTGTCGAGTCTGGCGGAGTCGATGGGGCAGCGCCGGCCGGCTGCGACGAGGCCGCGGGGCGGAGATCTCCATCCGGAGGAACGTCACGAAGGTGGAAGGAGTTTGGATCCGGGAGGCGCTCGCCCGCGGCCAGGGCGCGCTTGTACGTTTCGTCAGCAGTGCGCGTGCCGGGAAGCTCGTTGCCGTACTCGTCGATTTCCCAGCTTATGCAGGCTATTCCGCTCGCGTAGTTCAGCCGGATGTCGAGCTGAACAATGCGCCACATATCCCCGCGAATCGGCTTTTGAAGGGTGATTGAGCATTCGCCGCCTCTGACGGGTCCGTCATTCCCGGCGTATACCCACTTATACCACGCCAGCCACGGCGGCCCGCGACCGCTCGCGAGCAACGCCAGGTTCTCATTGCTGTTGAGAAAGTCCAGCCGATTGATGCTGTCTGGCGTCGGCCGAATCGCGAACACGACCAACGGCGCCGCCGCCGGCGTCGTTGCATTCCCTTCGTCGTCCCAACCGCGCTGATGATCGTCTCCGGCAAAGACCAATGTGCCGGCGTCGCAGAGCGATTCGCACCAGCCTGCGCTTCCATCGTGCCAGGTTTCGAAGAGCAGGGCGCCTCGAAGGTCATAGATGCGGATGATACGTTGCGAGAATCGCGTGCCGAACTTCACCACAAGCTCGTCACCGGGATAATCGTCACCGGGGAACACATCCGCGGCGATGCCGACGCATGGTGCGAAATCGTGCGCATCTATCGACCGTTTTTGGACAAGCTTTTTCAGGACTTCCCATTGTTGGATCTTCCCCTGCCAGATGGGTCTGTTTCGCTCAGCAAGAACATCAAACACACACAGCGATTTACCGTACGGACCGCTGCTTGATTCAGTGTAGCCGATGGCGGCCACGTCACCGCCGCCGAAGCGCGCCGGGCGCGCCATGAACTCTGCGAACGCGATTGAACCGGCCTCGCCCCCCCAGCGGTGGAGTAATTTGTCGGCGATGGTCACCAAGCGGGCTTCGTCGGCGCGACCGGGTTCGCTGTTCTTCGTAATCGGCATGCCGTCGCGATAACAGACAATCTGATCGGGCCGCAATCCGATGTACCACACGCCAAGCCCCGTTAACGCCACCGTCGAAGCAGCCGTTACGAGGCATGCCGCCGCGGTCATGGCGACGGGATGTTGCGAAACCCAACGCATAGTTTTGGTCCAGCGCGTCGGCGGGCGGGCGGAGATGGGTTCGCGGCGAAGGTATCGCTCAACGTCGTCGGCCAGGGCGGCGACGGAGTGGTAGCGCTTGTTGCGGTCCTTTTCGAGGCATTTGAGGATGATCGTGTCGAGGTCGCCGCGGAGTCTGGTGGCCAGAATGCCGAAACGACGGGAATCGGTCCGGGCCGCAAGCGCCTCCGCGTCGGCCGAATGATCCTGGCGAATCGGCGACGGGGATTTCACGGGCTGGAAGCCCGTGCTACGCGGGAACACAGCCGGGGGCGGCTGTGCCACATTCATCACAGCCGAGGGCGGCTGTGCCACATCCATCACAGCCGAGGGCGGCTGTGCCACATTCATCACAGCCGAGGGCGGCTGTGCCACATCCATCACAGCCGAGGGCGGCTGTGCCACATTCACAGGCGGGGGCTGCTGTGCCACATTCATCACAGGCGGGGGCGGCGGCGCCACAGCGCGGCGGTTGGCGGTGATGCGGGCGGCGACGTCGCTGGGGCGGGCGGGCGGCTGCTCGCAGATGACGCGCGTGGCCGACGGCACGCTCAGGTGCGACACGTCGTAGGGCAGCCCGCCCGTCAGCAGCTCGAACAGCACCGCGCCGAGCGAATAAACGTCGCTGCGCGTGTCGATGGCCTGCGAATCGGCGGCGCACTGCTCGGGACTCATGTAGGCCAGCGTGCCGATGAGCTGGCCGGCCTCGGTGTTCATCGTGGCGGCCACGTCGCAATCGGTCGCGCGGGCCACGCCGAAGTCGATGACCTTCACGTGACCGTGCGCGTCGATGAGAATGTTGTCGGGCTTGAGATCGCGGTGAATCACGCCGTTCTGATGGCCGTAGTGCACGGCGTCGCAGACCTCGCGGAACAGGTGCAGCCGATCGCTCAGCCCGAGACTTTTTTCGTCGCAATAGGCGGTGATCGGCCGGGCGTTGGGGATGTATTCCATCGCGAAATAGTGAACGCGCGCGACGGGGGCGGGAGGGGGAACGAGAAGGGATTCTCGTTCGAGCGTGACTTCTCGTTCCAGCGGAGGGCGGCCCTCACCCCGACCCTGTCCCTTGGGGAGAGGAAAAACGTCGGCGACGCCGGCTTCGTAAACCTGCGCGATGTTGGGATGGTGCAGCCGGCCGAGGATTTCGGTCTCGAACTCGAAGCGCCGCCGGGCCGAGCGCGACCAGAAGCCGTCGGTCATGATCTTCAGCGCCACATCGCGCCGCGGCCGATCCTGCTCGGCCAGATAGACCGCGCCCATGCCGCCCTCGGCGATGAGGGCCTTGATGGTGTACGCGCCGACTCGCGCGCCGATGAATGCGTCGATCGCTCTCGGCTCACCCGGGAGGTTTGTCCAGGCGGCGGCGGAGGGGGGCATGAGGAATTCGTCGCCGGCGCGCTGCTCGTGGCCCAGCAGCGATTCGACCTCGCACACAACGTCGGCGTCGGCGCATTTTGAACGGACAAAGTCCAGGCGCTGTTCGGGCGGCAGATCCAGCGCCGCCTCGAAAAGCTCGCGGACGAGCCGGCGCTGCGCGCTCGCGTGCGCCTGCCTGTCGAGCGCTTCTTCGTTCGCCGTCTTCGATTCGTCGCTCATGATTCACCGGGTGGTCGGCCATTAGCTATCAGCGATCAGCCATCAGCGGTCGTTCCCGCCTTCGCGGGAATGACGAGGAAACAGTGCGCAAAGCGAACCCTGCGTCCAAGCCCCTGGCGCAAGCGCCTGGGTTGCCCTTGCATCGCGGCGTGACCGCAGCGCTTGCGCTTGCGGCTCGGATCAGCCGTCATTCCCGCGCAGGCGGGGGTCCAGTCGAGCGGGCGGCGCCCCTGGAATCCCGCCTTCGCGGGAATGACGAGGAAACGGTTCGAACAGCGAACCATTCGTCCGATCCCCAAGCGCAATCGCGTGGGTCGCCCTTGCATCGCGGCGTGCGGCATCGCCGCGTGCTGGTTTGTGACATCGTTCGGCCGAGGCTACGCTATGAGCATGGCCGCCGGGGATATCATCCGCGACTTGCTCGACCGCGATCCGTTCGAGCCGTTCCGCATCCTGACATCCCGGGGCGAGTCATTCACCATTCGCGACCCGCACGCCATCGCCCTGCTGAAGTCGGAGTTGTTCATCGCCCATCCGGACTCCGACCGCTGGACCTTCGTTCCACGCCTGCACGTCGCCGCCGTGGATAAGCTGCGCAACGGACGTCCCCGCCGCAAGCGCCGCAGGTGACTCCGCCCCAGCCGGGTGCTAGGGGCGACCCGCCGGGCCATTCCTGCCGTGGCTTCTGCCAGTGCATTGAACCGTCATTCGACTCCTCCCCCGGCTTGCGCCGGGAGTTCTGATCAGGCATTCGACGTTTTGACGTTTCGAGTTTCGCCTTTCAGCTTTCCAGCGCCCGATGCAGCCACGCCCGCGCCAGCCGCCAGCGCTTGTCCACGGTCCGCGGCGCGATGCCCAGCACTTCGGCCGTCTGGTCGACGCTGAGTCCCACGAAGTAGCGCTGGTGCACGACTTCGGCCAGCTCGGGATCGGCCTGTTCGAGTCGGGCCATCGCCTCGTCGACGGCCAGCAGCTCGTCGGCGTCGAAGTCGGCCTCCCAGCGGCTGTCCGGCGGATCGTGCATCAGCGGCTGGGGCGGGCGGCCCTGCCCGCGCTTTTTTCTTCCTCTTTTCCGTGCGCCCTCCACGAGGATTCGGCGCATGGCAATGGCGGCGGCCTTGAAGAATTGCCGCCGGTTCTCGAAGCGCGGCCCTGTGGCACAGTCGCCCTCGGCTGCCGGTGTGGCACAGTCGCCCCCGGCTGTGATGGATGTGGCACAGCCGCCCCCGGCTGTGATGGATGTGGCACAGTCGCCCTCGGCTGTGGAATCTTCGCCGCGTTCCCGCTCTTCCGTCAGGAGCGGGCCGGAATGCGGGCCGCCGCCGAACAGGCGCAGCCAGGCCTCATGAACGAGGGCGGTCGGCTGAAGCGTCCGCCCCGGCGTTTCGCGGGCCATCTGCGCGGCGGCCATGGCGCGCAGCTCGTGATAGACGGCTTCAAGGAGCCGGTCGCGCGCAGGGGACTCACCGTGCGCGACGGCGTGCAGCAGACACGTAATGGCATGGGTCTGCGACACCGCTCGCTCCGTCTGGGCCGACTGTGGCCAGTATACGGATTTCGTCTTCAATTCGCGAGTTCGTTTGTTGCAACAACGTGCGGTCCTACGGGGTTAGCACGCCCTGAAAAAAGACCTCGAGGCTCGCGTCGACGACCAATCGCGTGAGTTTATTTGGAAAGGAGACACGAGGATGGCGGCTATCTTGTTTCGGCGGCAAGACTGCGCAACGTGCGCGGCAATTCTCACGTCCTGCATTCTGGTAACGATCACCACAACAACAGCAGTGGCACAGATGCCGCTGTGGATTTTTTGCGCGAGCAGTGGCCCCAGCGGGCGCTACGGGCACGCCATGGTTTACGATGTGGCCCGCGCGCGCGTGGTGCTGTTTAGTGGCGATGCCGGCGCGCCGAACGGCGAAACATGGGAATGGGACAGCAGCGGCTGGACGCAGCGGCAGAGCAACGGCCCCAGCCCGCGCGTCGGGCACGGGATGGCCTACGACGCGGCGCGCGGAAGAGTCGTGCTGTTCGGAGGAGGAAACGTCCCGGGGCCCCTTGGGGACACGTGGCTTTGGGATGGTGTGACTTGGACGGAGTTGAGCGGGGCCGGACCGCCGGCGCGATTTGACCACGCGATGGCCTACGACGAAGCGCGCGGCGAAGTCGTGCTGTTCGGGGGCGGCGACGGAAGCGGCGAAAGACTGAATGACACGTGGGTATGGGACGGCAGCGCTTGGACCCTACGTGCGACAACAGGCCCCAGTCCGCGCAGGCAACACGCCATGGCCTACGACAGCGCCCGTCAACGGGTGGTATTGTTCGGCGGGTGGGACGGCCCATCCTACGGCGATACCTGGTTATGGGATGGTGCGTCGTGGACTCAGGCGGCCGTCGGTGGCCCGGCTCCATCCCCGCGCTTTTCACACGCAATGTCCTTCTCCGAAGGCAACGGTGAGGCCGTAATATTGCTGTTCGGCGGCGTTGAGTCTAACCCTAATAGCTACTACGGGGATACGTGGGCGTGGGACGGTAGCGCTTGGGCGATGCGCGATCCCGGCGGACCGAGTCCGCGCTTCGAGCACGCGATGACATACGACTCCGTCCACGCACGCGTCGTACTCTTCGGTGGGCGATCGGACGCTCAGCAATTCGACGGCGAGACTTGGCAGTATAGGCTCGGGGCGGACTGCAACACCAACGGTACTGCGGACGACTGCGAACCCGGCGGTACGAGTCAGGACTGCGACACGAATGGTCGGCCAGACGAATGCGATTCTGATACCGATAGTGACGGATACATTGATGGCTGCGACAACTGCCCGTTGATCCCCAATCCCAGTCAATCCGACTGCGATTCAGACGGTACGGGCGACGCTTGTGAGGTACAGGGAGTCCCCATTACCGTCTCCTTTAGCGAGGGTACCGGAGGGTACTTCGGGTGCGTTGACACGTCCCTTCAATCCGACTTTTCCGACATGTCTTTCTGTGTCGCGCAGAATGTAGCAGTCGATTGGATGGAGGAGAATCATGGATTGATACGTTTCGAGAACGTCATTGGCGTCGGACCCAATCAGGTACCGCCGGGGGCGGTGATAGTGTCAGCAACCTTAACACTCGATCTTTCCAACCTTGGCGGAATATCCACGGCGTTTCACCGGATGCTGTCTCCATGGGAATGTGACGACACGTGGGACGACTGGGGCAACGGCGTGCAGGCCGACGGAACAGAAGCACTCTCCCCTGCGGACGCGATCGTTTCGTCGACGTTCATTACGCCGCTCGTAGTGGATGTCACAACAAGTTTTCAAGCTTGGGCGCTTGGCTCGGAAAACAATGGGTGGGTCCTTTTGCCAGGCATGGAGTCCGCCGACGGCTGGGAATTCTCATCGGCAGAACACTCGCAGCTAAACCTCAGACCGCTGTTGCAGGTGACGTTCGGCTTACCGTTAGCGGACTGCGACAGCAACGGGACTCCGGACGATTGCGACCCGGACGATGATCAGGACGGCTTGATTAACGGTTGCGACAACTGTCCCGACGTCCCGAATGCGGACCAGGCAGATTGTGATGGCAACAGCACAGGTGACGCTTGTGAGAACTTCGGGCCGCCGGTCACCGTCGTTTATGTGCAGGGATCCGGACTATATGGCGGGTGCGTGGACACAACACTCCGATCGGAAGACCCGACGAGCTCATTCGGTGACGACGTTGTGGTTATCATCGATAAGACTCCGACGCGGCAGGGACTGCTTCGATTCGAGCAGATTATCGGCTACGCTCCTGGTCAGATTCCTCCCGGCTCGGCGATTGCATCTGCAACGCTCAGCCTCGATCTTACGAACCCCGGTGATATTTCGACATCGCTGCATCGAATGCTCCAGCCGTGGATGGGGGCGGACACTTGGCAGGAATGGGGTGGGGGGATCCAGCCCGACGGCGTTGTGGCGGAGGAGCAAGCGGACGCCGTCATACCGGTGAACGACGTGTGCTGCTTCGATTCCGCGCCCGTGGTCGATGTCACCAATAGTCTCCAAGCTTGGTCAAGCGGTGTCCCAAACTATGGCTGGGCGCTGTTGCCGGGCGACGAGCACGACAACGGTTGGATATTCGCTTCCTCAGACAATTCCGATCCGAATGTGGTTCGGCCGAGGCTCGAAGTCACTTTTCGTCCGTTGCTTCACGACTGCAACAGTAACGGCGTTCCTGACGAATGTGAGGCGGACACGGACAGCGATGGCATTATTGATGACTGCGATGGCTGTCCGAACGACCCGTACAAGATCGAGCCGGGAATCTGCGGCTGTGGGATTGCGGACATGCCTGATACGGATGGCGACGGCGTGCCTGATGGCTGCGACAACTGCCCCGCGATCCCCAACTCCGACCAGGCCGACCTCGACGACGATGGAATTGGTGACGCCTGCGATGCCGACCGAGACGGCGACGGCGTGCCAAACGATGAGGACGCCTGTCCCGACAATCGCCCCGGCCTCCCGGTCGACTGCAACGGCCAGCCGCTGCGGGATTGCAACGGCGACTGCCTCGTTGATGGCGAGGACATTCAGTGCATCGTGGCGGAACTGCTGGGGCAGTAGTCCCGCGCGACCAGTGAAATCGTGGCGTGGCCGTCTCAAAGGTGTGGACATGCAACGGTCCGGCCTACGGCTCGGCGGGGGCCTCACCTTCCCCGGCGCGGGCAGCGACCAGACAGCCCGGCTTGCCTCAGGGTCGGGGTCGGTCCAGTCGAGCGCTTCGAAAGAGCATGGTAATCGGCGGGCGAATAGGGCGGCGCCTGTTGACGCAAATTAAACGACCCCGCGGCGCTGCGTCCCAGCGCCGGGGGTCGTTCGTGCTCTCCGGGGTGTTTGTTTTTGCGTCGCCGGGCCGGTTCTGAACGCGTTACAGAACGGGGGAGGGCGCCCGATCTCCAGCCCTCCCGCCGCTTACGCGGCGGGTTCCCATCCACGGGCTGCAAGCCCGTGCCACGCGGAAACCTCCTGGCGCTTGCGCGGCGGGTTCCGATCCACGGGCTGCAAGCCCTTGCCACGCGGAAACCTCCCGCCGCTTGCGCGGCGGGTCCTGAAACTCCTTCTTACAGCCCCAGCAGGGCGTTGACCATGCCATCCACGTCCGCCGCGTCGACCTGGCCGTTGCCGCTGAAGTCGAACGGGCAGACGTCGGCGGCGGCCTGCGAGCCGGCGACGACCGCGTTGATGAACGCCTGCATGTCATCGCCGTCGGCCTGGCCGTTGCCGTCGTAGTCGCCGTCGGCCGGACCGGAACAGGTCTGGTCGGGCACGCACGAGACGCTCAACTGCCCCGGCCCCGCCGCCCCCTGATAGCCGCCGACGCGGATCAAATAGGTCTGGTTCGCCACGACCGCCAGGCTGACTTCCGATTGCAGGCCGCACTCGTCGTCGCTGCACGCGACGGCCGTGTCGGCCGACGGACAGCCACACGCGTCATAGACGGCCAGCTTGGTGTCGAAGCTGCTGCCGCACAGGCTGACGGTCGCCGTGCCCGTGCAAACCGGCGTGTAGCAGTACCACAGGTCGCCGTCGATCTGCTGGTAGCCGTTCTTGTTGCAGGCGGCGTTGTTCTCGGTCGGGCCGTCGGTGGTGGCGTTGGTGCTGTCGAAGGCCAGCGTGCCTTCGCCGACCGGCAGGGCGTTGGCGCAGTTGTCGTTGACCGGCGGGCAGATTTCGCCCAGGCCGGCGCCGGTGTTGACGATGAAGAGCGACCAACTGTTGAGCGTGCCGGTGTCGTTGCCGGCCAGGTCGGTGACGCGCAGGGTCCACGTTCCGAACTTTTCCTGACCGTCGAAGGCGGCCAGCGGCGTATTCGGCACGTAGCTGGGCGGCGATACGACGCCGGACGGCACGTTGACGGCCTCGATCGGCCCGCCGGTTCCCTCGTCGTCGAGAATCACATCGAATCCGTCGTTATCGAAGCCGAAGCCGCTCCCGGTATAGCCCGGCCGGTCGATGAGCGTCACCGTCGTGTTGTTGTGTCGGACGGTAACGAGCAGGTCGCCGTTGAAGGTGTGCGTGATGTTCACGCCGACGTCGACGTCGATGATGACGCCGGGATCGAGCACGTCGAAGTCGCTGGAGACGCCGGCCGCGTCGTCGTCCGGAATGGCCAGCGGCGGTGACAGGTCGACGAGGAAGGGCTTGAGCGAGAATTCGCATTCGTCGGGCGTGCCATCGTAGTTGCAGTCGGCGCTGGCGCCGCCGGCGATGTCGTCGCCGTCGTCGGCGCAGTTGGTGTTGCAGTCGCGCAGGCCGTCGCCGAGGCAGACGATGACGTTGTCGACGCCGCACTCGGTGATGCTGTTGTTGGGATTGTCAATCGCGCCGAAGCGCACCTTCATGGTGGCGGTCGGCGCCATCACGTCGTTGATGCGGACGGTGCCGAAGCGCCAACTGAGCTGGGAAACGTTGTGCGTCGCCGCCAGGGTCCACGAGTTTCCGTTGTCGTTGGAGATTTCAACGTAGAGGCGATCGTTGCCCTCGTTGTCGTCGCGGGCAAACCAGTAATTGTACTGGAGCGTGTAGGTCCCGGCCGCGCTCATGTCGAGCGTGGGCGAGATCAGCAGCGTCGGCCCGCCGTCGACATCGGAGTTGCCGGTGCGGTTGGCGGTGAGGTAACACTGCGTGCCGGGATCGTTGCTGTCCTGCGTCGGCGCCCACTGCTGCGCGCCGGCGACCGGCGTGCCGCGCTCCCAGGCGCCGTCCGCGAGGCTGATGTTCTGCACGGTCCAGCCGAGATCGGTCTCGAAGGTGTCTTCGAAGATGGTCTGATCGCAGGCGATGATCTGGCATTCGCAGTCGCAGTTGGGACCGGGCGGGTCGCACTGCTCGCCCTGTTCGACCGTTCCGTTGCCGCACTCGGGCGGCGGAGGCGCGGTGTTGGGGATGATCTTATAGACGTGCCCGGCGATGCTGACGATGTACATTTCGCCGTTCGCGTCCTCGCCGAACGACACGATCGAACCGATCGGGCCGGTCGTGGGCGTCAACTCGGCCGTGCGGTCCTGTTGATCGGTGATCAGGCCGTCGCCGGCGTAGCGGAAGCTGCGAATGAAGTTGGAGCAGAGATCGGCGTAGAAGTAGGTTCCGGACAGGTCGGGCATCGTGCAGCCGCGATAGACGTAGCCGCCGATGACGCCGCATGCGCCGCTGTCATGTGTGTAGTCGAGGATCGGATCGACCAGCAGCGGATCGGCACAGGCGCAGCCGTAGCCGCCGTTGTTGCCGGGCGAACAGATCGTGCCTTCCTTGCAGTCCCAGCCGTAGTTCAGGCCGCCGGCTGATCCGACCGCCTCGAAATTGACCTCTTCGCGTGCCGCCTGGCCGACGTCGGCGATGTAGAGATCGCAGGCGAGCCGGTCGAAGCTGAATCGCCACGGGTTTCGCAGACCGAAGGCCCAGATTTCATCCAGCGGATCGCCCGCGCCGACGAAGGGGTTGTCGGCGGGGATGTAATCCGGCGGATTGTTCACGTCGAGTCGCAGCATCTTGCCCAGCAACGTGCCGGGGTTCTGAGCGCGGTTGAACGGATCATTGGAGCTGCCGCCGTCGCCCATGCCGACGTAGAGCATCCCGTCGGGACCGAACTGGAGGCAGCCGCCGTTGTGATTCGAGAAGTCCTGGTTGATGGTCTTGTGGATCAGGGCGCTGCCGGAATCGGCCACGTTGGGGTTGCCGCCCGAGCGCGTGTAGCGCGCGATGACCGTATGGCCGGACAGGTTGGTGTAGTTAACGTAGAAGTGGCCGTTGGCGTTGTAGTTGGGATCAAACGCCATGCCGAGGAGTCCGCGTTCACCACTGGCGACCGTCAGGCCGGTCAGGTCGAGGAAGGGCGTCGGCAGGACGGTTTGCGTCGAGAACTGGTAGATGCGGATGAGGCCGCCCTGCTGCACGACGAACAGCCGCGTGGCGTCGCCCGGCGCGGCACAGACGTACAGCGGCGACGACAGTCCGGTCATGATGCGAGTGGTCGTCAACGGCGTAGGGCTGAATGTCTCGCACACGTCGGGGACCGAATTGGTGTTGCAGTCCTGCACGACGCCGGTGCTAATGTCCACCGGGTCGTCGGTGCCGTTGGAGTTGCAGTCGATTTCGGCGGCGGGGGGACCGAGCGTTTCGGCCTCGACCGATCCCGGCGAGCCGGGCCGCCACAGTCCGAGCGTGGCGGTGCTCGACGCGGCGGGCGGCAGATTGCAGTCGAAGCGGAAGTTATAAAGCGTTCCCCAGCGGATGGCGTTGGCGTTGGCATTCGTATTGAACGGCGTGGTTTCCCACGTCACGGCGCCGTTGGCGAACACGCCCGGCCAGTCGGTGCCGTCGATATTCTGCACGCCGATGCCGTCGCCGCTGTGGTAGTCGACGTCGTGGAAGCCGATGTTCTGAACCGTGGCGTTGGGGTTCACGGGGATGCTGAATGAGCCGATGCTGCGGTGCGAGTTGAGGTTCTCGACCGCGTATTCGTAGTGCCAGAAGCCGGTGCCCAGGTCGGTGACTTTGGCCGCGACAAAAACCAGGCCCTCGCTGGGAACGCGAACCGGCGTGAGCAACACGGTCGGATCGTTGTCGCTCCAGGCCATGATCGCCGGTTTTTCGCGCTGCGTGACGCCCGTCAGCGAAGCGGTCCAGTTCGTCCCGCCGCCCGAGATTGTCATCGGCCGGTAGGAGGCGTTGTTGTCCTGGTTGCCCCAGGCGGCGTCATCCTGCGTAACGTACTGCGTCTCGCCGAAGTACTGACCGCCGCCGTCCTGGGCTGGATCGAGGTCGGAAATCCTGACTTGCAGCCGCTTGTAGATCGAATTGCCCGTCGAGCCTTGATCGCCCTGCGTGAACGGATAGGGGTAAACGCCCGTGTGGGCATTCACTTCGAACCGCGGCCCCAGCCGGCTCTGCTGGCCGTTGAGTCCGCAGCAGTAGGGGTCGGCACAGCCTATGCCGAGCAGCGTCCCCGTGCCTGGATTCTGACAACCGCAGCCGCAGATGTTGTCGGCCAGGGCCGTGAAGCCGTGCTTGAGCCAGCTCATGCCGATCTGCTCGAACCGCCCGTTCTTGAGGCGAAACATGTTCTGGCCGATCACGGGATGCTGGTTGTTGCCGGCGATCCACAGCAGGTTCTGGCTGCCGATGTTGCAGGAATAGGTGCCCAGGGCGAACGCTTCGATTCCGCCCAGGGACGAGTAGTTGGTGACATCCATGATGTCGCCGACGATGACGTCGGGCCCGATGTCCGGCTCGCCGGGATTCCAGCAGTCGGTTCCCTGATTGCCGCCGCGCGGATCGAAGCCGTTGCCGTCGCCTTCGCCCGCGCCGTTGTCGCCGCCCGTGCGGCCGAGTCTTGCGGGCTTGTCGCCGCCGACCCAGGTGATGTTGGCCTCGGACACGAACTGGCCGACTTCGACGCCCTCCAGCGCCGGGTTGCCCAGTGCGGCGGCCAGCTCAGCGGTGATGGCCAGTTCGCCCGTCTCGAGCATCAACAGGCTGCCGATCTGATCGAAGGCGGCCTTGACGGCGCGGATTTCGAGGACGGCGAAGTCGCGTCCGGCGACTTCGGCGAAGATCGCCAGCGACGTCGACTGCGGCGTCACCGGCGCGATGCGAAAGCCGTCGAGCAACGCCTGACCGCCGCGGGTGTGGATGATGATGCCGCCGCGATGGCGGATTTCGCCGGATACGAAGTGGTTCGCGCGGCCGCGCGTGGCGGAGAGCAGCAAGGTCGAGTCGACTTCGATGCTGAGGCGAATCGCCTCGATCGGCTGGTCGTAGCCGCTTTCTTCGACCGCGCTGACATAGACATCCAGTTCTTCAAGGGCGCCGGCGTGGAAGGTTGCTTCGGTGCGTCCTCCGGTGACGGCCCACCATTCATCTGCGTTCGCGTTGGCCGCGAATGCCGCGGTAATCGTACACAGCGCCGCAATCATGATTGGAACACGATGCCCAAGTCGCATGCCAGGCTCTCCAAAGACAAATGACCCCAATCAGAACGGCCGGGAAAACAGTGTCCGCGGTTCCCCCGGAGTTCAACGCAGAAACAGTCCGTCGGAATGAAGACGAACGGTTGATTGTTCGGCTGCGGGACGGTAGCAACCCCTCACGCTCATGTTCGGTGTGAGCGGAAATCTCGTTCAGCGTATCAGGTTCGACGGCGAAATTCAACAAGCGTATCGTCGTTGTCCGGCGGCGGCACAACTACTATATTGGGAACCGCGCGCAAAAAGGAAAGGCGCAACCCGCGTCGCGGCGCGCTGGCAATCGGTAAATCAGACGAAACAGGAGGATTATCATATGGCAGGCCGCACCGTGACACTCAGAGGCGAACCGCAGACGGTGGAAGGGCCGGAAATCCGCATTGGCGATGCGGCCCCGGAGTTCAAGGCTCAGGCGAGCGACATGTCCGATTTAACGTTGGCAAGCGGCGCCGGCAAGGTGCGCATCATCGCCAGCGTGCCATCATTGGACACGCCGGTCTGTGATAAGGAGACGCGCCGATTCAACGAGTTGGCGGCGCAGATTCCCAGTGTTGAAATTTTGACAATCTCGGTGGACCTGCCCATGGCGCAGAAGCGCTGGTGCGGCGCGGCGGGCATCGAGAAGGTCCGCTGTGCATCGGACCATCGGGACGTCGATTTCGGCCGAAAGTACGGCGTGTTGATTCGCGGCGGCAAGCTGGACCGGTTCCTGGCTCGCGCGGTGTTCGTTATCGACAAGAACAACAAGGTGGTGCACGCCGAGTACGTGCCCGAGATTGCACAAGAGCCGAACTACGACGCAGCGCTGGCGGCGGCGAGGAAGGCGGCGGGGGCGTAAACGCGACCACAGTGCCTGGCCGGCCGCCTGTAGTGCAGAGTCATGCGAAAATATTACGCACTTCGACTCTGAACGCCACCAAACGAGGTTCGCGAAGGGAGCGTCGCTGCTTTTCGCAAGTGGACATCGCGCAGGCGCGGATCAGAGATCGCTTCCAGACCGTATCGATGCGGTTCCGCATTGTCCGCGGCGGAATGCCGCGCATACGTGGAACGCGAATCGCAGTCGCCATTGTTATGGATGACCTGGCGGAGGGACTGACGCCTGCACAGGTCGTGGACCACGATCCCTCCCTGACAATCGACGATATTCGCGCCGCAACGACATATGGCGCTGAGCTGAGGCAGTGAAGGGAACAGCAGGTTCGAGCATGATTCACGGAAACGGCATTGCACTGCGCTGTGCCACATGAGGGCAAGCGGGCGCAGGGGAGTCGATTCGCGAGCAGAAAGGCAGCGCCGCGCCGGCGCGTTCAGCATGGCCGCGCCCTCGCATGTACGGCTGGCCCGAACTTGTGAAACCGACCGCGCGAGGGCTTGGCCATGCGGCCCTCCGTTTGACTGCACGAGACCAATGTAATAGATATCTAACCAAGGAAACGCATAGCCAGATGCCCCGCTCCGACCTCCGCAACGTCGCCATCATCGCCCACGTCGATCACGGAAAGACCACGCTCGTCGATTGTCTGCTGCGCCAAAGCGGCATGTTCCGCGAAGGACAGCTCTCCGGCGATCTGATCATGGACTCGAACCCGCTCGAGCGCGAGCGCGGCATTACCATCCTCGCCAAGAACTGCGCCATCCGGTGGAAGCGGCCGAGCGACGGGTGCGAATTCAAGATCAACCTCATCGACACACCCGGCCACGCCGACTTCGGCGGGGAAGTCGAGCGCGTGTTGAAAATGGCCGACGGCTGCCTGCTGCTGGTCGACGCGTTCGAAGGCCCGATGCCGCAGACGCGCTTCGTGCTGGGCAAGGCGTTCGCGTATCACCTGCGTCCGATCGTGGTCGTGAACAAGATCGACCGGCCGGACGCGCGCGTGGGCGAGGTGCTGGACGAGGTGTTCGATCTGTTCATCGACATGGGCGCCGACGACGCGACGCTGGAGTTTCCGATCATCTACGCCAGCGGCAAGCAGGGCTTCGCGCGGCGCGATCCGGCCCACGCCAACGACGACGTGCTGCCGCTGTTCGAGACGATCGTCGATCACGTGCCGGCGCCGCGGGACGATCCGGACGAGGTGCTGCGCATGCTCGTTACGACGCTCGACTACAACGACTACGTCGGCCGCATCGGCATCGGCCGCATCTTCGGCGGACGGCTGCGGGCCGGTCAGCCGGTCACGCTGCTTCAGCACGACGGGCGACGTCACAACGACACGGTCGGCGAGTTGTTCGTTTTCGACGGGCTGGGCCGGTCGCGCACGGCGCAGGCCGAGGCCGGAGACATCGTGGCCGTGGTGGGCATCGCCGACATCGGCATCGGCGACACGATCGCGGATCCGGACAATCCGACGGCGGTGCCGATCATTCCCGTGGATGAGCCGACGCTGAGCATGATGTTCGTCGTCAACGACTCGCCGTTCGCGGGCAAGGAGGGCAAGTTCCTGACGAGCCGGCATTTGCGTGACCGCTTTCACAAGGAGTTGCAGCACAATCTGGCGTTGCGGGTGGAAGAGAACGTGGCGCGGGACGGTTTTCGCGTGTCGGGCCGGGGGCTGATGCACCTGGGCGTGCTGATCGAGACGATGCGGCGCGAAGGGTACGAGTTGCAAGTGGGCAAGCCGCGCGTGATCTACCACGAGATGAGCGGGCACAAGACCGAGCCGATCGAGTATCTGGTGGTCGACGTGCCGCAGAGCGCCCAGGGGCCGGTGCTGGAACTGGTCGGCGCGCGGCGCGGCGAGATGGTGAAGATGGACATGAACCGCGGGCTGGTGCACATGGAGTTCACGATCCCCGCGCGCGGGCTGATCGGACTGCGGACGCGGCTGCTGAACGCCACGCGCGGCGAGGCGGTGATGCACCACAGTTTCTATCAGTACGAGAACCTGCGCGGCGCGATTCCGGGGCGGACCAACGGCGTGATGATCGCCACCGACACGGGGCGCGTGACGCACTACGCGATCGAGGGGCTGGCCGATCGGGGCATGATGTTCGTGCGGCCGGGCGATCAGGTCTATGCCGGTCAGATCGTCGGCGAGCACTGCAAGGACGACGACATCGAGGTGAACGTCTGTCGCGAGAAGAAGCTGACCAACATCCGGGCGGCGTCGGCGGACAAGACGGTGGTGCTCAAGCCGGCGCGGGATTTCACGCTGGAGCTGGCGCTGGAGTACATCGCCGAGGACGAGCTGGTGGAAGTGACGCCCGGCGCCGTGCGGCTGCGCAAGCGGGCGCTGAGTCCGCACGAGCGGAAGAAACAGGCAAGGGAGGCGGCGGGGTTGGGGTGAGCACGTGCTTCAGGGCCGCCATGGACTTTCCTCGATCGCATGGTCAGGTTCGGTCTTGAGTAGATGCAATGCGATTTCGCAGCGTTGAACGCGCACTGCGAACGAACGGAACCGTGTCAAGACTTGTCTTCTCCCGCGCAGCGACACTCACGCGGCGCGCGCCGTGACTCTCATGTTAAAGACCGGTTCGATCAGTTGAATGAGCCGCAGTTCCCAATCCTCAAGCGGCTCGCTGACGGCACTCGCTGGAAGAACTTTCAATCGAATCCCGGCTGCATGTGGATGCCAGAAGTGGTTCGCAATGCGGTCCCACAGGAATGGGTTGATGAACGTGGATGCCATTTCCGCTACAGCATCACTCCTCGAGATGTACAGGGATCGCTCGGCTTCGTCGACGCGAAGAATACCCGCGTTGACACCAGCGAGGGCGTTCGAGGCGATCTCGTTGATCGTTCCCAGGTCAAGCCACCGATCGTTCACGCTCGACGGATGGAGCTGTTCGATCAAGTGTCGGCGTGACGACTGCGTGTGTCGCGATTTTCGCAGATACAACGCACCGAGTCGACAGGTCAGCGGTGAGCACTGTGGAGCGAGGGATCCCACCATGGTTTGAAACTCGCCGGCCAACGACTCGTCGCATAAGATGTCATCAACGGTGGCCCCGAATAGCCGTGAAAGCCGCACCACGGAGTACTCGATCGCGAATGCGTTGTGCGGTTCAATGCTCGGCACCCGTTCTTTGATCGTGGTCTTTGGGAGTCGGCCGCCGCTTTTTCGCATTCGCAGCAGTCGTTTCCTTATCAGTGCGGGCGGCGCGGCAATTCCAAGTTCTTTTGCTTTGTGGTCAAACGCCCGAGCCAAGCTCGGATCCGCCAGTAGGCGGTCCGCCGAGAGTCCTGCGGCCACCGCGCCGAATGCCCGCTTGATGAGTTCGTCGTACCTCCCATCCAGTCGCCCTTGAGACATGCCGACCGGAACCGGTCCGTGCGCGTGTGCGACGAGCGGCAGCAGTCCCAGCCGGCCGAAGCTCGGTGTGTCGCCGGCAGATATGCGGCTGCCCAGTTCCCGGCTGATCGCAAATTGATTTGGTTCGGTCATCGATTCACCGAGCAACGATATAATGCCGCGTGTTGTCGACGGCGATAAACACGGCTTCCTGATCCGTTTCGCGCAGCAACCGCCCGGCGAATTCTCCCAGCATTCGAAGCCGGTTGCGATCGTTGATTTCTTCGTGCGATGCGAGCGATTCGATCAAGATCGGTGCATCCCGCAACACGTCCCCTGTTTCCTTTGACAGATAACTGCCCAACGCCGCAAAGCCGGTCGCGCCGCCAAACAGCCGCGCAAACAACTCCAGCGCTGCGTCGGCCCGTTGATCCTGATCCTTGATCCTGCTCCCGTCTTTCGTGTGGCTCGGAATCGCCAGAACCACCGTGATGCTTGGGGCGGCAGGATTCAGCACGCCCGCCACAAACGCGTCTACCGTATTATACGTATCGGACACCGCAGCCTCGCGAATTCGTCGGCTTCAAGTCTGATGGTACTACCAAACGACGTATGAATTCAAGCCCCCGCTGCCGGGCGAGTCATCGGGATGTGCGTCACGGCCGCCTGGCAGTCGCGCTGCGGTGCGCGGGTAAAGGCCCGCCCGTTAAACCCACACCCCAAACGCCCGCCCCAGTTCCGCGGAGCTGAGCTCGCCGAGGAAGGCGAAGACCATCGCGATAAACAGGATGCCCGTCGCCGATTGCGTGTTGCGCAGACGAACGCAGTCGCGGATCATGTAGGCCAGCACGCCCAGGCCCAGCAGCCCGACGCCGATGCGCAGGCCGAGCATGAGCCACAGCCACGTCGCCTGCGGGCCGTCGACGTTCAGCCACTCGCGCGACGCCGCCAGATTGACGGCCGCCCAAGCGCTTTTCAGCAGCACCATCACGGCCACGATGCTCGTCAGGCGCCGCAGCGGGTCGATCGGCATCGTCACGTGCGTGAGGTACGAATGGCCCAGCAACATGCCGGCCGTCACGGCGCCGAGCACGCCGGCGCCCAGCGCGGCGCTGATCCAGGCGGGCGCCAGCGCGGCGCTCATCCCGGCCGGTGACCGCGCGCCACGCGGCTCGGCCGGCGGGGACACGGCCGTGATCGTCGTGGAACCGTTTGCTCCGATGATCTCCACGCGTGACTCGCTTACGTATTCAGGCGAGGCCCGCGGCCAGGCTTGAGAAACGAGCGGCCCGTTCGGCGAGGCCAGCGACGCCGCGGCGATCAGAGTGCAGGCGGCGCCCAGCCAGCCGATGGTTCGGCGGCTGCGCTGCGGGGAGTCGCCGTTGCGCCCGACGGTCGTGAGGCCGACGACGACGACGATCGCCGAGACCGCGATGGCGGCGGCGGCGCGCCGCAAGACCGGTTCTTCGCGCCAGTTCGGCACGGTCGCCACGAAGACGCCGGCCGCCAGCAGCAGACCCAGCGCGACGCGCTGCATCAGGCGGAAGTAGCGCCACGACACGTGGTCGGTGCGGCACAGGCCGGTCATGGCCAGGCATCCGGAACAGAGCTGACAGAGGAATAAGACAATCATGCTGGTGGGCCACCTGCCGGGAGCGACGGATCGGAGAGTATATCCGGTCCGCGCAAGGAGTGATTCGCGCGGAGAGCGGGTGCGGGAAGGGACTTCCGCACGAGCGAATTGTCGCGGCGCTTGCACTGGGGGGTCGGAACAGGAACCTCCGCATAGCGGCGACGGGCGTGACACGTCACAATACGCGGTATGTCCGCACTTACACCGAGAGAAGTCGTCGCCGCGCTGGACCGTTACATCATCGGCCAGCAGGAAGCCAAGCGCGCCGTAGCCGTGGCCATCCGCAACCGCTGGCGACGGCAGCAGCTTCCCGAGTCGATGCGGGCCGAAGTCGGCCCCAAAAACATCCTCATGGCGGGCCCCACCGGCGTCGGCAAGACCGAAATCGCCCGGCGGCTCGCGCAGCTTGTCAACGCCCCGTTCCTCAAGGTCGAGGCGACCAAATACACCGAGGTCGGCTATCACGGCCGCGACGTCGAGACGATCATCCGCGACCTGCTGGAGCTGGCCGTCAACATGGTCCGCACCGAGCAGACCGAGGTGGTGCGGGCGCAGGCCGAGTCGGCGGTGGAAGAGGCGCTGCTCGATCTTGTGTTGCCCGGCGACGGCGAGACTTCGGATTCGCCTTCGGGCGCCGACGACGACGGAGCGTCGGAGCGTCGCCGACGAACACGCGAAAAGCTGCGCGCCCAGTTGCGCGACGGAGCGCTCGACGAGCGGATGGTGGAACTGCGTGTCGAGCGTCGCGCCACGCCGATCGGGATGTTCGCCTCGAACATGTCGCTGGATCAGATCGATCCCGACATGCAGAACTTCCTCGAGCGGCTGATGCCGGGACAGACAAAGGACCGCCGCGTGACGATTCGCGAGGCGCGGCAACTGTTGTTTCAGCAGGAGAGCGAGAAGCTGATCGACCGCGAGAAGGTGGTCGAGATGGCGGTCGAGCGGACCGAGAACAACGGCATCGTGTTTCTCGACGAGATCGACAAGCTGTGCGGCAGCGATTCGCGCTACGGTCCCGACGTCAGTCGCCAGGGCGTGCAGCGCGACCTGCTGCCGATCATCGAGGGCTGCACGGTATCGACGCGGCACGCGCCGGTGCGGACCGATCACATCCTGTTCATCGCCGCCGGGGCGTTTCACGCGAGCAAGCCCAGCGATCTGATGCCCGAGCTTCAGGGGCGGCTGCCGATCCGCGTCGAGCTGACCGACCTGTCGCGATCGGACTTCGTGCGCATCCTGACGGAGCCGGACAACGCGCTGGTCAAGCAGCACGTGGCGCTGATGGCGACCGAGGGGGTGACAGTGAAGTTCGCCGACGACGCGATCGGGGCGATGGCTGACATCGCCGCGGAAGTGAACCGCTCGACGGAGAACATCGGCGCGCGGCGGCTGCACACGATCATGGAAAAGGTGCTCGAAGAGTTGAGCTTCGAGGCGTCGGACCGCGGCGGTTCGACGGTGACGATCGACGCCGCCTACGTGCAGCAGCGGCTGGCGGCGATCGCGCGGGACCAGGACCTGAGCAAGTTCATTCTGTAGGAAATGTACGAAGGAAAAAGGGAAGCGACGGAGCGACGAAGCGGAAAGCGGGGGAAGTAGGGAACAAAAGCGGTCGAAGCGAACGACAACAGCACAGAGACCGGAGGAAGGCGCTAAACGAAGTCGAAAGATTCGGCGGGCCGCCGCGGCTCTGGGCTTGCGGCAGCCCGCCTTTTGAGGACAGCTCCCTTCCCTCCGGGTCCCCATCCTCCCCATGAAGATCGTGCGGAGGCCCGACCACGGGCAGTCGGACCTCCGCGGCCCCCCTCGCAGTCTCGGCTCGCCTGGACCCCCCCGAAAAGCAGACCGAGCACCGGCGACTGCGCGAAGCGCGCAGGTTGTTTGCGCTGGCGTGTGCGGTCGGAAGCCAATCGTGCCTGAATGGGCTTGGACCGGACCGGCCCTGCGCGCACCCCCTGAACGAACAGGGCCGGCCGGACTGTATGCGGTGGACGTGGCGCGGGTGTGAATCGCGTCGTGCGTCGAGCGAGCGGCCAAGCCCCCCGGCCGCCGGCTCTCGTCGATGTCTCGGATGGGCGAGAAGACGTCGAGCGGTCTGATGAAGTCGGGTCAATACCCGGCAAGAAACCGATGAAATCCGAAGATCGTAAAGACCCGTCTTTCTCGCACAAACATCTCGGACATATCAACTCTACAAGGCTCGTGCGATAAGTCAAATGTCGGGGGAGTGCTTTAACCTTATCATCGGAAGGGAACGGGGAACAGAAGAAACGCATGGAGGCATAAGGGCGCCGCGCGGGCTTCGCCCGCAACCCAACCGGGGTATCGTCGTTCGCGGATCAAACCGTTGCGAGCTGCGAAGAGTGCCGGCATCAGTAGTGCGAGGTGTACAAAGAGAGCGACGCAGGGAAGTGAATGCGGCCGGCATCATTGTCGGTCAGTGGGCGCGAAGTGTGCGCGCTGCGGCGCGATGCTCGGCAGTCGAGTGCGGTGCGACGTCAATTCAGATGTCCTGTTGAATACGTGGGACGTGTTGGTGGAAAAGCGTTTTACCTTCGGCGGAATGTGGCGATTCGTCGACCTGTCCGCGCATGTGCGGGCATCAGTCAGGGAAAAGTCGTAACTGCGTGGATTCCGCCTCGCGGCGAGAATCGGGAGCGGCACACTCCGACGACGCCGCGCCGACATCCTCCGGCGACGGTCGGTCGCCGCACGTTGCGGCGCCCTTCGGAAAAGCCGAGGCCCGCCCCAGCGCGTTCAGGCCGTAGCGCCGGCACGACATCACGAAAAGCTGCGCCACGCTGTTCCAGTAGACGCCGCCGCCGCGCATGCGGCTGCCGAAGCGAGGATCATTCAGACGCCCGCCGCGAATTTCGCGAATGCGCGACTCGATGCGACCGGCGCGGTCGGGCAGCGCCGCCTCGATGCGCGACAGAAACACCGACTCGACGCTGCCGGGCAGCCGCAACGCGATGTAGCCGGCCGAAACGGCGCCGCACTCGGCCGCGCGCTCCAGCACGCGCGGCACGTCGCGATCGTTGAGGCCGGGGATGATCGGAGCGACCATGACACCGACGCGCACGCCGGCCGCCGCCAACGTGCGCAGCGCATCGAAGCGGCGCGAGGGGGGCGGGGCGTTCGGCTCGACGGCACGCGCCACGTCGTCGTCGATGAAGGCGATGCTCTGGTAAACGCCGCCGTCGCTCTGCTCCTGAAGGCGCAGCAGCAGATCGACGTCGCGCACGACGAGGTAAGACTTGGTCACGACGCTCGCCGGATTGCGGAAATCAAGGCACACCTCCAGGCAACGACGCGTCAGGCCATAGACCGCTTCGAGCGGCTGGTAGCAGTCGGTGACGCCGGAGAAGTTGACCAGCTCGCGCTTCCACGAGCGCCTATTGAAGGCCTGCGCCAGCAACTCCGGTGCGTTGGTTTTGACGATCAGACGCGTGTCGAAGTCGGTGCCCGCGCCGAAACCGAGATATTCGTGCGATGGCCTGGCGTAGCAATAGGCGCACGCGTGCTGACAGCCGCGATAGGGATTGGCCGACCAGCGGAACGGCAGATCGGGGCTGTCGTTCTCGGACAGGATCGAGCCGGCGGTTTCTTCAAAGACCTCGATCTTTGCGGGCGGGGGTGGCTCGAGCCACACGCGGTGCTCCGACAGGTAGGGGTTGGGCGGATTGTCGACGTGTCGCATGGCGATGGCCCCGGCCGCGTGCCGCCTGGATCATATTCGATAACAGTTTGGAATTCCAGTGTCCGGCGGGTGAAGCAAGTGTCGAGTGTCACGAGCCGACGAAATAATAATCAGGTTCTTTGAAGAGACTGTAAGCTTATTTTCTGTAATGAGTTATGTGGTTTTCGTCCTTGAGGCCCTTCGCTCTTGTGCCTTTCGCGCGTGAATTCCGCAGTGTGATATCGTTATGATATAATGTCGTTATCACGCACAACCCACACAAAGTGGAGGAGACTCACATGGTGACCGAATTCGAGCGAAAGCCGTTCGGAGGCTGGCCCGCGCTGTTCATCCTGTTGGTGCTTTCACTCGCGAACATCTGCACACTGATCTGGACGATCAATCGCGCCGCGACTCTGCACGAAGCCGCGGCCGGCTGGAACCTCGCCTGGCCGATCATCGGGGCGGCGTTGTGCCTGGCGATTCTCGTGTTCCTGTGGTTCGGGCTGTTCGAGCTTGAGCCGAATGAAGCCGCGGTGCTGGTGCTCTTCGGCGCCTACAAGGGCACGGTCAGTCAGCCGGGCTTCCACTATGCCAATCCGCTGTACATCAAGAAAAAGATCTCGCTGCGCGCCCGTAATCTCAACGGCGCCAAGCTGAAGGTCAACGATCAGCGCGGCAACCCGATCGAGATCGCGGTCGTGGTCGTGTGGCGCGTCGAAGACACCGTCAAGGCGGTCTTCGAAGTCGACAACTATCAGGACTATGTGACGGTGCAGAGCGAATCGGCCGTGCGTCACCTGGCCGGCGCGTATCCCTACGACACCTCCGACGAGCAGAAGGTCTCGCTGCGCGGCAACATGGACGACATCGCGCGCACGCTTCGTTCGGAGTTGCAGGGCAAGCTGGCCAAGGCCGGCGTTGTGGTCGAAGAGGCCTGGCTCAGTCATCTGGCCTATGCGCCCGAGATCGCCGGTGCGATGTTGCGACGGCAGCAGGCCGAGGCTGTCGTGGCGGCCCGCACGCGAATCGTCGAAGGCGCCGTCGGGATGGTGCAGTTGGCGCTGGAGCACATCGAGCGGGACGGCATCGTCGAGCTGGACAGCGAGCGCAAGGCGTCGATGGTGTCGAACCTGCTGGTGGTGCTGTGCAGCGAGCAGGGCGCGCATCCCGTCGTGAACACGGGCACACTTTATTCATAGGCGCCGAAGCTTCGAGACGATCAGCGCCACAAGGCCCCGCCCATTTGGGCGGGGCGCTAGGCGCGAGCGGCGTGCGTATGACTTGCTCGAAGCGAGAATGCAGCGGAGCAGGCATGGCCTCGGGCGGCGACAAGAAAGCGATCTTGCTGAGGATTCCCGCCGACATGTGGGAACACCTCAATCGCTGGGCGCGCGACGATCTGCGCAGCCTTAACGCGCAGATCGAGTTTCTGCTGCGCGAAGCGCTGCGCCGACGGCTGGGACGCCGCGCGGCGCAGGACGGAAATCCGCGCGAAACGCCGCCGACTGACGGTTCATCCGAGGATTCGCCGACATCATGATTCCGTTGCCGTGCTCTGCATCCCGCCGATGTGGCATGGTCAAACCGTCGCGCGATTCGACTCCGCAGGCTACGGACGAACATTCATCGCGACGGCTTGGCCATGTCGGCCGCGAGCGACGGGCGAAGGCGGCACGTTATGGTGGTTCAGATCGTTCCAGTCCCCGCCCCCGCAGCCCGCGTTTCCGCGTCGCCGAAAAGCCGAAAGCACTTTGAAAGCGGCGCCGCCGCTCCCTCACGGTCGCGGTTCGGTTAAGCCGGGGCGCGTGCCGCCGCTCGCTCAGGGTCGCGGTTCGGTTCAAGCAAGACATTTCCGGCCTCGCTTCACGGCCGCCCTTTTCCGACCCGCATTCCTGCATTACTCTGCCCCTCACGCTTGCCGTCCGCCCGGCCGGTCAATAGGATTTTGTTTCATGCTCGTCAAGGTTCGCAGCATGACGCTGGTGGGCATCGACGCCGCCCCGTGCGAGGTCGAAGTCAACGTCTCCAGCCGCGGCTTCGCCACCGCCGCGATCGTCGGAATGCCCGACGCGGCCGTCAAAGAGAGCCTCGAACGCATCCGCACGGCGCTGATCAACTGCGGCTATGACGAGCCGTCCAACCGCACGCTGATCAACCTCGCGCCCGCCGACATCCGCAAGGAAGGCCCGCTCTTCGACCTGCCGATCGCGCTGGGCATGTTGTTCGCCGTCTCCGGCGCCGTGCCCGAATCGCTGTCGCGCTACATTATCGCCGGCGAGCTGGCGTTGGACGGCCGCGTGCGCCCCATCCGCGGCGCGATGTCGATGACCATGCTGGCGCAGCGCGAGGGCATTCCGGCCGTGATCGTGCCGCGCGAAAACGCCAACGAAGCGGCGGTCGTCGAGGGCATCGAGGTGATCGGCGTCGGCTCGCTGACCGAGGCGGTGGGGCACCTGACCGACGAATGCCCGATCGATCCGACGAACGTCGACATTCAGGAGGTCTTCACCCAGGCGGCGCGCTACGACCTCGATTTCGCCGACGTGCGCGGGCAGGAGTTCTGCAAGCGCGCCATGATCATCGCTGCCGCCGGCAATCACAACATGCTGATGATCGGTCCGCCCGGCGCGGGCAAGACGCTGATGGCCAAGTGCCTGCCGACGATTCTGCCCAAGCTGTCGCTGGCCGAATCGCTGGAGACGACGCGCATCTGGTCGGCGGCCGGCAAGCTGCGTCCGGGCGAGCCGCTGATCGCGGTGCGGCCGGTGCGCACGCCGCACCATTCGGCCAGTGCTCCGGCGCTGGTCGGCGGCGGGACGATTCCGCAGGCGGGCGAAGTGTCGCTGGCGCATCACGGGGTGCTGTTTCTCGACGAGCTGCCGGAGTTTCAGCGATCGATTCTCGAAACGCTGCGCCAGCCGCTCGAGGACGGCGCGGTGACGATCGCGCGGTCGCACAGCACGATCCGCTTTCCGGCGGAGTTCATGCTGGTGGCGTCGATGAACCCGTGCCCGTGCGGCTATCTGTCCGATCCGCGGCGGCCGTGCAAGTGTTCGCCGATTCAGGTCGAGAAGTATCGGGCGCGGGTCAGCGGGCCGCTGATCGATCGCATCGACATTCACGTGACGGTGACGGCGGTGCCCTATTCGGAGCTGCGGCAGGAGCGCAGCGGCACCGGCTCGGCGACGATGCGCGAGCAGGTCGTGGCGGCGCGAGAGCGTCAGCGGGCGCGGTTCGGCGATCACAAGACGATGTTCAACGCGCGGATGGGCCCGCGGATGGTGCGGCAGTTCTGCAAGCTGGACGACGACGGCGAAATGATTCTCAAGCAGGCGATGAACGAGCTGGGGCTGTCGGCGCGGGCTCATGACAAGGTGCTGCGCGTGGCGAGGACGATCGCCGATCTGGAAGGCTCTGAGCGCATCCGCGCCGAGCACGTCAGCGAGGCGGTGCACTATCGGCAGCTCGATCGGCAGAAGTAGCGGCCGGCGCTGCGGCCGCGCCGGCACAGTCCGCGGTTCGGACCGAAACTGGTGCGGCACGGGATTTCAGCCGGGGCCGGCGATCGAATCGACGCCGCCCCTCCCCACAAGACGCCGTTCGACGCCATAATGCCGCCATGATCGTGCGACTGACGGGCAAGCTGCTGGAAGTGGGCGAAGATTCCGTGCTGCTCGAGCACGACGGCGTCACGTACGAGGTTCTGGCGCCGGCCTACGCCTGCGGCGAGCTCGCCGCCCGCCGCGGCCAGACCGTTACGCTGCACACGTTCGAGTATTTCGAAGGCGCGCCTGGCGGCGGCAACCTCACGCCGCGCATTGTGGGTTTCGCCAGCGCCGACGATCGCCGCTTCTTCGAGCAGTTCACTTCGGTCAAGGGCATCGGCACGCGACGCGGCTTGCGGGCGCTGGTCGAGCCGGCCGCGCGGATCGCCCGCGACATCGAGGCCGGCGACGTCAAGGGCCTGTCGCGGCTGCCGGGCGTCGGACCGCGCACGGCGCAGCAGATCGTGGCCGAGCTGCGCGGCAAGGTTGAGGCCTTTGCGCGCGGCGCGGTCGGCGCTGCGCCGCCGGAGTCGGCGCTGTCACAGGCGCAGCGCGATGCGCTGGAGCTGCTGGCGGCGTGGGGCGATTCGCGGGCCGATGCACGGCGCTGGCTGGAACGGGCCGCGCAGGCGAATCCGGATCTGGCGGCCGTCGAGGATTGGGTCAAGGCGGCTTATCGCGTGAAGGCGGGCGCGGGGGCGTGAGGCGCGCAGAAACACGTCAGGCGCCGGGTTCGGATATCAGCCCGCCGCCGCGGCGCGACACGGAACCCAGCACCGGAAGTCCCAGGTACCGCTCGACCTGGTCGGTCGTTCGCAGCGTGTGGTCGAAGTGATCGCCCATGAACGCGCCGCCCACGCCGATCAGCAGCGACACAAAGAACGCCAGCAGCGTGTACACCAGCGTGTTGGGTCGCAGCGGGCGGTCGCGCTGCGGAACCGACGCCTCGTCCAGCAGCCCGACCGTAATCGCGCTGCGCGTCTGGGCCTGGCCGGTTTGCGCATCGGCCAGTTCGCGCCGCAGCGTCTCGTACTGCCCGTGCGTGATCGCCACGTCGTTCTTCAGCCGCTGATACTCCGGCAGCAGCCGGCTGACGTGGTTCAGCCGCGCGACGTAGGTATCGAGGTCGGTGGCGATCTGCTTTCGCTGCGCGTCGACCGTGTCGATCTCGACGCGGGCCGCGTCCGCCGCGGTGATCATCTCGCGCAGCATCTGGCGATTGGACCGATCGATTTCTTCCAGTACGTCGCGCAGCTCGCGATTGGCGTCGGTGTAGCGCACTTCCAGCCGCCGCTGCCGGCTGCGTAGATCGCCGATCTTCCGCGCCAGCTCATGCACGACCACGTGCATTTCGAGCAACTGCTGCGGCACGGCGATCGTCATCGCGCGGATCTGCTGGGCACTGAGTTCATCGGGCGAACGCGGCGGCCGCGCCGCCTCGGGCACCTGCGCCAGGATGCCGTCGCGCAGGGCGCGCAGCTCCGCGAGCCGCCGGTCGAGTCGCAGCAACTCGTTGCGTGCGGTCGTGGCCGTGATCTGATCGCCGTGTTCGGTGCCGCTCTTGAGGAGCTGTTCGAGGATGGCGACGTCGCCGGGCTGCGGCAGGGCGTCGACAAAGGCGCGCAGGGCGTTTTCGGCCCGCAGCACTTCGCTTTCGTAGTAGTCCTGTACGCGTTTTTCGATGAAGGCCCGCGCCGGATCGTTCAGCTCGTCCTGAAGCTCGCGGTAGCGATACAGGTACATATCGGCCAGCACGTCGGCGGCGTACTTGGCCACCAGGTGACTGTCGGGCAGGTGACGCGGGCCGGGCCGGTCGACGCGGATGGTGAACGACTCGGACATGGCGACCTGTTCGCCGCCGGGTGTCTCGAAGTCGATCGAGTTGCGGAAGCGCGTCAGCCCGTCCTGTTGCGACTGCATCCAGCGATGGACTTCGGGGGTGATTTTTTGAACGAACAGCCGGGCGGCGGCGTACTGCTGGTCCGGCGGGAGCTTTCGCAGCGCATACCACTCCTGGCGCCAGGCGGGCGTTTCGGCCACGATGTGCGTGCGCGCGATGACGAGCTGGCTGATGACGATCTGCTGCTGCGCCTTGACGAAGACTTCGAGCGTGCGTTCCGGCGAATCGCGCGTCAGCGGATTGCGCGGCATGGGCTGCTTGAAGATCAGGCTGACGCTGCTGCGATAAACGGGCGTCCAGATGTACGCGCAGCCCAGCCACGTGACGCCGGTGATGATGGCCGCGATGGCCGCAACGAGGCCGATCCGCGCGAAGACGACGCGGGACAGTTCTCGAAGCGTCCTGGCGGCAAAGGCGTCCATACGATGCTCATATTCCGCGTGGCACGGCCTTGTTGCCCGTGCGTGCTCCGCCGGCTGCGCGGCGGGTTCCGAAGGTCGCAGCGCCCGCCCTACGGCCCGAGCTGCGCGTTGATCCGCGGCGGGCCGCTCGTGCGCGTCGTTACGGTGGTCGGCGGCGAGTAGATCTGGTAGCCGAAGTTCATTCCCACCGACGCATCGTACGGCAGCACCGACCGGATGCCGCGCGTGAACACCTGATCGATCCAGTCGTTGGCCCGCGCCAACTCGGTCGGCGGCACGTAGAGGATGTCGCCGTCCGCCAGCCACGGGTCGTAGCGGAAGATCGAACCATCCGGCACAACCCCCTGCGGGCTGGGCCGCGTTGCTTCGAGCATCGAGTCGACGTCCATGACAATCGCCTCGGGCACCGGCAGGCCGTAGCGGCGGATGAGCATGACGCGCTGCTGATCGCCGCGCGGCGTGATGCCGCCTGCCGACGTGATCGCCTGCAACGCGGTGATCGGCGCGTAAATCGTGATCATCCCCTGTCCCCACACCTCGCCCATGACAAAGACGCGCCGCGGCGCGAACTCCAGCGTCTGCACCGTGACGTCGATCTCGCCGAGATCGACTTCGATGTAGCGGTTTTTCAACTCGCGTCGCAGCTCTTTGACGGTCTTGCCGAAAGCCAGCGCTTCGCCGATATACGGCAGGTCGATCGTCCCGTCGGGCTTGATCGGCACCAGGCGCGACTGGCCGCGCGGCGCCGTCGTGATCGCTTTCTTCAGCTCGACGATCTTGATGTTGGCGGCCTGCACGTTGCAAGTCAGCTCGGGATCGCGGATGTAGCGCGAATACAGCCCGCGGAGTTGTTCCTGTAGCTGCTCCAGCGTCATTCCGATCGCGCGTACCGGCCCGACCAGCAGCAGGCGGATTTTGCCGTCGTTCTGGATCGTCACGTCCTGGTTGTACTTCTCGTCGTAGGGGAAACGGATCGTGACGACGTCCTCTCGCTGAAGCTGATAGTCCTTGCCTTCGGGCGTGACAGCCTCGACGTGATAGATGATCTCAAGCGTGTCGCCGACGTTCAGGCGGTAGTCCGGCCGCTCAATCAGTGACGCCTGCAACGCCGTGAACTGGGCGGGGGTCTGGTAGAACCTCGGCGACGCTGGCGCGCGGCTGACGCCCAGTCCGCTCGGGCGCGCGCAGCCGGCAGGCAGAATCATCGCCGCGCCCGACAGGACAAGAGCGGTGACTGCTCCGTAGCGGCAACGTTGTCCATTACGGCACGACGATTGCATCCGACACCTGGGCCTTTATTCGCTTCAGCGCCTCATCCGCCGCCGCGTAGCTGGCATACGAGCCGACGTACACGACGTGCATCGGCCGGCCGCCGCGCGACTCCGCGGCCCGCCGCGCCTCCAGGCTCGCGCCGCGGAGTTTCCTGACCAGCGCATCTGCCGACGCCGCCTCGCGAAACGCACCGCACTGCACGGAGAACCCCTTGATCGGCCAACTGAATCGCCGCCGCGCATCGTCCTCATAGCGGCTGCCCGGAAAGTGATGCATCAGCGCCGAAAACTGCTTGCGGGCCTCGTCCCAGCGACCCTCGCGCTGAAGCGCCACGCCGTAACGATAGTGAATCTCATCCGCCGGCGGCCGTTCCTCGATTCGCTCCAGCGCCGCGCCGAAGTGCGTGATCGCGTCGGTGAAGCGGCCGGAGTCGAACGCCAGTCCGCCGAGGGCGGCGTGAGCGCGGGCGGTCAGATCGTCGCGGCGCGAGAGGCTCAGACAGCGGTCCAGATCGCCCTCGGCCGTGATCCGCTGACCCATCTGAACGCGGCACAGCGCCCGCAGGTAGTAGGCCTCGGCCGACTCGGGCCGATCGGGAAACTCCCGCAGAAACACGTTCGCGGTCGCCTCGGCGGCGGCGTAATTCTTCTCGCGATACAGCCGATCGCCGTCGAGCAGGCGATGCCGCGCGTGGTCGGGCAACGTGGCGCAACCGATCGGCAACAACAGACACATCGAAGGAAGCGCGAATATTGCGCGGCGGCGATGTTCCACAGGTCGCATCCTCACGCGCAGCGCGGAGCCGGGCCAATCGACACGGCCGCGCCGGTATTGATCGGACTGGGTCCTAGAACACTTTAGCACATACGCGAATTGTGGCCAGATGAACGCACGTGCGACCTGCCCGCGCCGACACGACCGGGCAACGGGGTGGTTCGACGCCCAAACGCCCGCGCCTGCCGCGAGGCGTTACCATGCCCATCGGTTTTTCCACACAGGCCGAAACATCGTCCGGAGCGCACCATGCCCTGTCTGACTACTCTCGGTGTCACGCCGCCGTTGCTGGCGGCGGGCAAGATTCACTGGACCGAATGGGTGCTGAGCAGCTTTTCCGATCCGTGGGTGTTCTTCGGTTTCGCGGCGCAGGCGGTATTCGCGTCGCGCTTCATCGTGCAGTGGCTGGCGTCGGAACGGCGCGGCGTCAGCATCGTGCCGGTCGTGTTTTGGCATCTGAGCATCGTCGGATCGGCGATGCTGTGCGTGTATGCCATTCACCGCAAGGATCCGGTGTTCATCCTGGGCCAGTCGCTGAACATGTCGATTTACGTGCGCAATCTGATGCTGATCTATCGTCCGCGGAGCAAGCCGCCCGCCGGCGTCGATCCGTGATGAGCCGCGTTTTCGTCGGCCGCCGCCGACAGTAGTCGCCGAAACCGTGCTGCCTGCAATTGATTTCAGAACCCGTCGCGCGAGCGGCAGAACGGCTCGGATCCGCGTTGTGCAGGCCGTCTCGAAACGTGTTTTCGCGAGCGCCCCGCGCCGTCGCGGACGCTGGCAAGGAAACGTCGCCTTTTCCGCGCCGCCGCAATAAAATGAGGTCGCAGCAGCGTCCGGCGCGGCCGACTATCGCGGCCCACGCCCGGCCGGCCCCGATGATCCGGCGGGCCTGTAGCTCAACGGTCAGAGCAGGGGACTCATAATCCCTTGGTTGGGGGTTCGATTCCCTCCAGGCCCATGATCGCTTCACTTCCTTGCCCCCGTTTGGGCGCGGCGTTTCGTGTCCTTGCCACGCCGCGGGCAGTCTCCGAGCCGATGATGTAGCGTCGGGCGCAGACCTCTGTCGGCAATCTCTGACCGCTACGCCGTTTGCCGGGTTCGAGTATGCTGGCTCTCGGACCGCGGCCGTAATGCTCGCGCCGAGTGCGCTCCGGACACGCAAGACCGCATGTCGAACTCGCCTCAATCCGCCGCAACGCCGATTCTGCCGCGCACGTTGATCGTGCTGAACGAGGCGTTCGTTCAGGTCGGGAGCGACTACTTCAGCGCCAGCGTGTGGTGGCGATTTGCGCGCTGTCTGGCGCGACACTGCCGCGCGACAACCCTCTATGTTCCGTTGGAACGGCGCGACGAGCCGGGCGACGCGTTCCGCGTCGAGACGGAGGGGTTGCGCATCGTCGGACGACCGTATTACCGCCGCATTCAGGAGTACTATCAGAACCTGTCGCGCTGGCGCGATCCGCTGCGGCGGCAGCTTGCCGATCTGATGGCTGATCACGATCTGGTCATCTGCCGCATGCCCGATCCGGTCGCCAAACTCGCGGCGCACGCGGCGGTCGCGGCCGGCCGGCCGCTGGCGCTGTTCATCGGCGGCGACGTGCGCGTCGGCTCGATTGCGACCGAGGCGCGCAGCGTGATGCTGCGAATCGTCGGCCGTCTGCTGGGACATCTGCTGCGGCGGCAGGAGGAGTGGGTGGCGCGCCGCGCCTGCTTCGTGGGGCTGTGGGACGAGCAGATGAAGCCGCGCTTTGCGCCGTTGTGTTCTCGCGTCGAGATCTGCCAAAGCCCGACGTTGACGGCCGACTGGCTGTTCGAGCGCGCCGACACCTGCATCCAGGCGCCGTTTCGCCTGCTGCGCGTGTGTCAGCTCGAGCCGGTCAAGGGACTCGAAGCGTTTTTCGACGCCGTGCGGCGGTTGGTGGAGGCGGGTCGCGACGTGCATCTCGACGTGGCCGGCGGGATCACGCGGCCGGCGTACGCCGAAGAACTCCGCGCACGAATCGCGTCGGCCGCGCTGGGTGATCGCGTGCGTTTGAAGGGCAACGTGCCCTTCGGGCCGGAGCTGTTCGCGCTGTATCGTCGCGCCGACGTTCACGTCATTTCGTCGAAGTGGGAAGGACTGCCGCGCTGCCTGGCCGAGGCGCGGGCTTCCTGTGCGCCGACCGTGGCGACGGCCGTGGGCAGCCTGCCGACGGCGATTCGCGACGGCGAGGATGGTTTGCTCGTGCCGCCGGAGAATCCGGCCGCGCTGGCCGCCGCCATCTCACGGCTGATCGACGACGGCGAGCTTCGACGGCGCATCATCCGCAACGGCTACGCCCTGGCGCCGCGCAGCACGGCGGAGTACCACGCCGAGCGAATCGCGCGATTGGTGGAGGAGGCGATGTTGTCGGGTGCGACGAAAGGGCGGTGATGCGCGGGGAAAGCCGTCGGCCCGTGGTCCGGTAGGGTCCGCCATGCGGACCATCAGCCATGAGCCGTAAGCTGAAGGCAGTAATCATTTGTCAGTGGCCCGTTGTCGGCGGGCAGCCATAGGGCGTCATTCCCGCGCAGGAGGGAATCCAGGTCTTCGCCAACGCCATGTGCCGGCGTGACGGGGGACGGAACAGACCGAATGGAAGGAATGGACGAGGTGGACGCACGATTTTTTGCGCTCGCGGTGAATCCCCACTCATCTTGCGGTGCAACGCTCCGGTGCCCGCGTGTCCATTGAGGGGGCGCCGTTCCCCCGGCCGGGGGAATTGAATGAAAAGAACGCCATAATCCAATGGTTCTGTTAGCGTTCGTATAACCGCACCCGTGGCATCAGCCCACCGCCCCATCCGGGGCGGTCCGCGTCGCGAGCCGATTCACATCGAACTTTCTTCCGGCACTTCGTCGCTGTGGTCCGTGCTCGACGTCACCTACGTTGGATCGCGGGCGCGGCCTGCGTGGCCCCGTTATTCCAACTTCGGTCCCAGATACGGCTTTTGCGGGGTCTCCGCCGGGGGCCAAATGTCGATCTCGGCGCGCCACGCAGACTTGCCGAAAACAGGCCTGTGACATAGAATTGATGCGTCGGTGCCGGTCCGAAGCGGCGGCCGGCACTCCCCGCATGAAGATCCCGCCTGTGTGAGTTCTCAATCTTGAAAGGAACGACCATGAACGATCGGCCCTCCGACCGTCGATCCACCCCCGCCCCCGCCCGCATGGCATCCGTTCTGACCTGTGCCGCGCTGTTGATCCTGCTGCCCGCCTGCGGCATTCAGCTTGACGCCCGCAACACCGGCAATCTGCCCGGTCTGTCCGGCGATGCCCCGTTCGGCGCGTTGCCCCCGAGCGCCCCGCCCGAAGCCCTGGCCGACGACTCGATGGCCGCGATGCGCGAAATCGAGGAGGCCGACGTGCTCAAGGTCGTCGGCGACAAGGTCTATGTGCTTAATCAGTACAAGGGCCTGATCATCATCGACGTGTCCGATCCAGACAAACCGGCCATCATGGGGCGGCTCGAGTTTACCGGCCGACCGGTCGAGATGTACGTCGTCGGTCCGCGGGCCTACGTCATCACCAGCAGCGACTATTACTACCCGGTCTATCGCAGCGGAATCGCCGCTGAAGACGACGCGGTTTTCGCCCCGCCTGCGTTTGACGGCAGCAAGGTGGCCGTGATCGACGTGGCCGATCCGACGCAGCCGAAGTCGATGGGCGACGTTCGCCTGGTCGGCTACGCCAGCGCCAGCCGGCGCGTGGGCGATGTGATTTACGTGGTCGGCCGGGATTCGACGCCGAATCCGCCACCGACGCAGAGCGGAGGCGGTTCTTCGGGCAGCGCCTCGGTGATCGCGCCGGACTACTACTACAACCGCGGATTCGTCGCCTCCATCAACGTGGCCGATCCGGACAACATCATCCCGGTCGACCGCAAGACGTTTGAGAACGACGCAGTCAATCTGCACGTGTCGGCCACCGCGCTGTTCGCCACCTCGACCGACTGGGATTACAGCAACGACCGCGGCGAGGTGCTGACCAACGTGCAATACGTCGACATTTCCGACCCCGCCGGGCAGATTCGGTTGCGCGACACGGTGTCCGTGCCGGGAACGATCCGCAACCGCTTCTATCTCGACGACTATCAGGGCGCGCTGCGGATCGTGACCGAGTCGTTCGGCTTCGGCTTCCGCACCGTGCGGCTGTTCACCTATGACCTGGCCAATCCGGACGACATACAGCCGCTCGGCCAGACCGAGATCATTCGCGGCGAAAGCCTCGAGGCCGTGCGCTTCGACGGCCCGCGCGGCTACGCCGTGACCTTCCTGCGCGTCGATCCGCTATTTGTTCTCGATTTGAGCGATCCGGCCGATCCGCGCGTCGCCGGTCAGCTTAAGGTGCCCGGCTATTCGACGCACATCGAGCCGCGCGGCGACCGGTTGATCGCCGTCGGGATCGACGACACGGCCGGCACGCGGCCGGCGGTGGTGCTCTATGACGTGGCCGATCCGGCTGCGCCAAAGGAGCTGTCGCGGATCGTGCTCGGCCCGCCGAACACGTTCACCGAATCGGCGGCGACGTGGGACGAGAAGGCGTTCAAGATCATCGAGGAGTTGGGTCTGATCACGATGCCGTTCCGTTACTACAAGTATGACGATGTCGTGATTCAGGACGAGCCGGTTCCGGGTTCGCGAGGCGGCGCGTTGCCGCTGATCTACCCGCCGCCGTATCAGCAGCCAACCTGCGTGACGGGCGTGCAGTTGATCGACTATGGGGCGGATTCGCTGAGGCAGCGCGGCTGGTTCGATCACAAGGGCAACGTGGAGCGCGTCGGCGTGATCGGCACGCGGGCCTATGCGATGTCGCAGATGGCCTTTCAGACGGTGAACATCGACGACCGTGACCACCCGGTGTCGGCGGCGGTCGTGCCGTTCTTCGAGGGCGACGAGGCGACCTATTTCGACGACTGCGGCGGCTATTACCCGCCGATCGACTGGCCGGTCATCGACATTCCGTTCTTCCCACTGCTGGACGTGTTTTTTGCCGGTCTGTTCAGCGGGCTGGACACGGCGATCATCGAGCAGGTCGTGGCGGATTTGACCGACGACGACGGCGTCTGCGGTACGATGGGCACGTTGCCGCTGGTTGCGATGGCCGGCGTGCTGGGTTTCGTTCGCGTGACGCGGCGGCGGCGACGATGGTAGTCGTCCGCGTCGGGATTGTCGTTTCAGAACCCGCCGCGCAAGCGGGGGGCCGCGCGGCATGATCCGAGACGCAAGCGCCGGCGCTGCGGTTACTCCGCCATGTGAGGGTCACCCCGGCGCTTGCGCTTGGGGCTCGGATTAGGGAACTCGGAACGCGGAAGTCGCCGCGACGCGGAGGGCCGCCCGACGGAATCCGAGCCGCGGGCGCCATCGCTGCGTCCGTCAGGCGCAGGTCAGCACCGGCCGCCGCGCAGTGTCCATCTCCGTTAACAGCACTTCGACCGCAGCGTGGTATTCACTCGCCGATGAGATCGATCGCACGCGCTGCTGGAACTTCGGGCAGCGACCGAAGTGCCTCGTGTACCAGCTTGTCCGCTGGCGGAACGCAATGCACGCCAGCCGTTCGCCGCGCAGCCGCAGCAGATGATCGAAGTGGCGGTTCATCAGCTCGATTCGATCGTGCGCCGACGGCGGCGGCGGAACGCGGCCGGCCGTCAGCAGCGCATGAGCGTCGCGGAAGATCCACGGATCGCTCAGCGCCGCGCGGCCGATCATCACGCCGCGACAGCCCGTGACCGCCATCATGTTTCGTACGTCCTGCGGGCATTTCACGTCGCCGTTGCCGATGATGGGAATTCGCCGAACGGCTTCGACCACGCGCGCGATGCCGTCGAGGCTGACGCGGCCGGCAAACTTCTGCGCCGCGGTCCGGCCGTGCACGGTGACGGCCGAAACGCCGACGTCCTCGAAGCGCCGCGCCAGTTCCGGGGCGACGATCGAAGAATCATCCCAGCCGAGGCGCATCTTGACCGTGACCGGCAGGCGCACGCTGTTCACGACGCGCTGCGCCAGCGTCACCGCCAGGTCCGGCTGCCGCAGCAGCGCCGAACCGCCGTCGCGCTTGCAGACCTTGTCGACCGGGCAACCCATGTTCAGATCGATCACGGTCGCGCCGCGGGCGGCGCACCATCGCGCGGCATGGGCCAGTTCGTCCGGTTCGCGGCCGTACAACTGAATGCACAGCGGGCGGTCGGCCGGATCGGTCTGCACCAGCTCGAGCGACTTGGTCGTGCCACGCAACAGGCCGCGCGGATTCACAAGATCGGTGCATGCCAGCCCGACGCCGCCCAGCGGGCGAACCGTCAGACGAAACGCCAGATCGCAGTAACCCGCGATGGGCGAGAGCAGCAGGCGGGATTCGAGCCGTACGTCGCCGATGCGAAGCATGTCATCACACGTCAATGGTTCACTCGTGCCACAGGACCGCCGGCACGGGCAAGCGAGCGGCGGAACCGACTCACGCACATGAGTAGAGCTTCATCCGGTCGCCTGGCCGTGTGGAGTGCGAGATGGTCTGCCAGTCGTTGACGTATTTTGCCGCACGACGTCCCACCGCACGAACGATCCGCAAGATATCATATCCGATGCATGGCCCTGTCGTACTTCGCACTGCTGCTGTGCTCTCAAACCGCGTTGGGCCAGTCGGCGCCCGCCTCTCCGCGTTGGGCCGACATCCTCGCGCCCGCCGCCGTCACCTGGCCGGCGCCGTTGCCGCGCGTCACCTGGCGGACCGATCTGTCGGCGGCGATTGACGAAGCGCGTCGCGATAGCCGGCCGCTGTTCGTCACGCTGCGCTGCCTGCCGTGCAAGCAGTGCGCCGATTTCGACAAAGACGTGCTCGAAGGCGGCCCGCTGCTGGAGCCGCTGTTGCGGCAATTCGTCACCGTGCGGCTGACGGACATGCGCGAGTTGGACTTGCGCCTCCTGCCGGTCGCGCAGTGGCAGGACCTCGACTTGTCGTGGTGGGGGTGGTTTCTCGACCCGGCCGGGCGCGTGTATGGCGTCTTCGGCGGACGCGATGAGATTTCGGACACGACGCGCATTTCGGCGGCGGCGCTGGCGGCGACGCTGCGTCGAGTTCTCGACCATCATTACGACCCGCGGCGTTCTCAATGGAACATTGACGCGGCGGCGCCCGCGCTCGGTGGCAGGCCGCGAACTCCGGTCGATCTGCCCGGCTACGCCTCGTGGCGGCGGATCAAGCCGGCGGCGGCCGGCGCGGACAACTGCCTGCATTGCCATAAAGTGGCCGAAATCCTGCGGCAGCCGGCCATCGACGCGGGGAGGTTCGACAAGCGGCGCGACTTCGACGACTGGCCGTTTCCCGAGAACGTGGGGCTGACGCTGGAGCGCGACGACGGGCTGCGCGTGAGAACAGTACGACCCGAGAGTCCGGCCGCGCGGGCCGGTCTGCGGCGCGGGGACGAGCTGGCCGCGGCGGGCGGGCGTCGCGTGTTCAGCCAGGCGGACTTCCGCGCGGCGTTGCATCAATCGCCGCGCGGCGACGCGCGCATCCCGATTGTGTGGCGGCGCGGGGCGGACGTGATGACCGCGGAGCTGGTCGTAGCCGAGGGCTGGCGCGTCGGCGAACTCGGCTGGCGCAAGTCTGTCGCCGAGGCCGCGATCGGCGCGCACATGGGATTCGGCTGGGCGCTGGCGGTACCGGCCGCGGAGCGGCGTGCGCTGGTTATCGCCGACGGCGCGATGGCGGTGCGTGCGTTTTTCGGCAAGAAGCCGATGGGCGGGGCGGCATTCGCGGCGGGTTTGCGGCCGCATCACGTCATCACGGCCGTCAACGGCCGGAGTCCCGATCTGTCGGATCGGCCGTTCAAGACATGGTTTCGCATGAATTTCGAGCCGGGGCAGGAGATCACGCTGACGGTGCGCGAGCGGGACGGTTCGCCACGGAGCATCAGCTATCGCGCGCCGGGGGTGGAGTGAGAAACGTCGAAACGGCGAAACTGGGGCATCTTCATTCGGCTGACGCGAGCTTCGCCCGTGCGAGGTGCAGGAATTCCCGCCATTCGTCGGCGGTCAGCGACTCGGGGCGGCGACGGCCGTCCATGCACGCGTCTCCGAGCAGCGAATCGGCGGTTGCTCGGCCCACCCAGCCGGTCAGGATGTGCGACAGCGTCTTGCGCCGCGTCTGGAAAAACCGCCGCACGAGTTCGACGTTGCGTCGGGCATCCGAGCGCTGCGGCGCGCTCATGTCGATGCGGATCAGACGCATCAGCGCCGACTCGACTTTCGGCGGCGGCCAGAAGGCCGTGCGCGGCACGATCGCCAGCCGCTCGCTGTGCGCGAGCCAACGGCATGCCAGGCCGGCCGGCCCGTAGTCTCGCGTGTTGGGCTTCGCCGTCAGGCGCTCGGCGACTTCGCGCTGAATCGAAAAGCACATGCGCACCGGCGGGCGATCCGCCTGCAACAGCGCGAGCAGCAGCGGCGTGGCGATGTCATAGGGCAGATTGGCCACGAGCTTGACCGGGCCGGACGCTTCATACAGCACCGCCGCCAGTTCCCGCGCGAGCGTCGACTGACCGGCCAGCGCGTCGCCGCGATGAAGCGTGACGTGGGGACAATCCGCGACGTGTCGGGCGGCGATCTCGGCCAACGTGGTGTCGATCTCAAACGTATGCACGCGACCGGCCCGCCCGGCCAGCAGTCCGGTCAGGCTGCCGGTGCCGGCGCCGACTTCGATAACGGTGTCCTCGCGCGACAGCTCCGCCGCGGCCAGCAGCTTGTCCATGTGGTGGCGATCGATCAGGAAGTGTTGTCCGTAGCGTTTGCGCGGCCGCGCGCCGGCTTCGGTCAGCAGTCGGCGGATGTCGCGTGCGGTTTGAAACGGGGGCATGAAGATGATCCGCGCGCCGTCATTAGCGCGCACGGGCTGCAAGCCCGTGACACGCGGAGCGATTATAATCGCGTCTGACACGAACGGAGGCCGTCATGCGATCCCACGAAGTCTTGCGCGACGCCGCCGAACGAGTCGGCGTCAAGGCCCTCGCCGCCGAGTTGCGTCTGTCGCCCGCACTCGTCTACAAATGGTGTCAGGAACCCGGCACCGAGGAAGTCGACGCCAGCGGCGCCCGGAATCCGCTCGACCGACTGGGCGAGATCATCCGCATCACCGGACATCTGCCCGTCGTGGGCTGGCTCTGCCACGAAGCCGGCGGCTTCTTCGTGCAGAACCCCCGGCCGCGCGGCAAGGAGTCCCACAGCGATCTGCTGCTGGCGACGCAACAGGTCGTCGAGAGTTTTTCCCGCCTGCTGACCGAGGTCAGCCGCAGCATGGCCGACGACAATCAGATCAGCCCCGAGGAGGCCGATCGCATTCGCGCGAGCTGGGAACGGCTCAAGTCGACCGGCGAGGCGTTTGTCGTGGCTTGCGAGCGCGGCGTGTATCAGAAGGGCGGCGGCGCCGACTGACCTCTGACGCAGCGTCAGCCCGCACGATTCGTCGCCCTTATCGCTCCACAAGGTTCAACATGGCCAGGCCCTCGCGTGGCACGCTTGTCGAAGACGCCAGGCCCCGACGGCACGAGGGCTTGACCATGCCACACGTGGAAGAGGGCGTATGCAGTTTCCGCACGATGCCTGACCGTCGCGGCCGTCGCGCGCGACACACGGTGCGAATTCCGCACGATTAATTCTCGGCGGTTTTGCGATGATTCATTCGCCCCTGTGGCTGCTGATCGGCGCCGTGCTGGCCGGCGGCGGCGCGCCCGTCGCCGGCGAAGTGCCGTCCCTCGACGCCGAGACGCTCGACGGCGCGGTGCAACGCGGCATCTTCGCGCTGCTCGATCGCATCGAGGTCGAGTGTTTCGTGCGTTTTCGCAATCGTCCCGGCCGGCGGCCGCGATTCATCGAAATAACGGGCCGTCTGATTGAAGAGCGGGCGACGCACGTGCTGCTGCGCCTGTCTGACGGTTCCGAGCAGCGAATCGAGCGCGACGACATTCTCGTGATGCGGCAGCGCGGCCTGGTGCAGCCGGACATGGGCGAACCGCACAACGGCGGGCCGTCGGCGCTGATAGCCTTTGCGCTGCTGTCGGCCGACGTCAGCCCGAGACAGTCGCCGCTCAGCGCGCTGCTGGCGACGCTTGAAGAACATCCGCTCCCCGGCACCTACAGCCGGGCGCTGCGGGCCGCCGCGTGGGCGCGCTGCGTCGAACGTGCCGGCCACGCGCGCGAGCGATCGCACTATCAGCGGTTGCTGAACATCGACGTGGCCTGGCTGGCGCAGGCCGCGCGGCCCAACGGCTACTACTCTTACGTCCGCGACGGCGACGCGCACGAGGACAACTCGGTGACGCAGTTCGCCAACCTGGCGATGGCCGCGGCGGCCGAAGCGTGGGCCGAAGTCCCGCCGCGCTACTGGGAGGCGGTGGAGCACCACTGGCTGTCGCTGCAATTGCCGAACGGCGGCTGGTCCTACAACGACGACAACAAGCAGCCACGGCCGTCGATGACCGTCGCCGGCGCGAACAGTCTGTACCTGGTGCTGGATCACCTTTACCCGCGGCTGGAGCGTCCTTATCGGCGCCTGGAGGGAGCGCGCGTCTTCGACTCGGTTCAGCAGAAACGCGCGCGTGTCTTTGAGGCGCTGCGCCGCGCGGACGCGGCGCTGGCGGCCGATCCCCCCGCGATCCGCGACTGGCATGGCTACAACCTCTTCGGTCTCGAGCGGCTGGGCATCGCCAGCGGGCGCATCGACATCGGCGGGCGCGACTGGTTCATGTCGTACGCGCCGGAGCTGATCGGCCGCGAATGGGGTGGCGACGCCATCGCCGACTCGTTCGCGCTGATCTTCCTCGTGTTCGGCCGAGCGCCGATCTGGATTCAGCAGCTCGACTGGGGCGGGCGATCGATGGAGCGGCAGCGCAACGGCCGGGCGCTGCACTTCCTGACGAAGTACCTGTCGCGCACTTTCGAGAAGCCGCATCGCTGGCGCTGGATACCGGAGGATGCCGAGCTGAGCGCGCTCGAGGCGTCGCCGATTTTGTACATCGCCGGCGACGAGGCCCTGTCGCTCAGCAGCGCGTCGCAGGAGCGGCTGCGCGCGTACCTCGACCGCGGCGGCGCGCTGTTCCTTCACGCGGACCTGGCCGACAAACGATTCGTCGAGTCGGCCACGGCGATGTTCGAGCGGATGTATCGCGAGCAGGGCTGGCGTTTCCGGCAGTTGCCGGGGGACCACAAGCTGTTTTCGTGTTACTACGGGCGCGAAGGGGGCTGGAAATCGCCGCCGCCTTTGTGGGGATTGAGCGACGGTCAGCGTGAGCGAATACTCCTGTGCCCCGTCGACATCGCCGGCGCGTGGCACCAGAACCTGATGCGGTTTCATCCCGATCTTTTTCAACTGATGGTCAACGTTCGCGTCTATCTTGCGCCGTCCTATCGAGCGCTTCGCGCGCGGCCGTAACGCTGCGAACACAATACAAATTTTTCGATTCGGCCGCGGCCTTGATTCGCGCTGCGGCATCGGTTCTATTTCGGCGACCATGCAGGCGTAGGCGAGCGAGCCGCCAGGTGACATATAGGACCAATAGATCTTATGCCTTAACAAGGGACTGTGTTTGCAACCTATTGACAACACGAATGTTATAGAGCTTCGACGGAGGGCGAGATCGCTTCGCACCTTGCTTCAAACCGGCCGTGCCGGAACCACTCCGGCGTTCATTGAGCAAGTCCGCCAAGCCCTGGCGGATCATGGTCTGATAAAGGTCAGGATTTCCGCCGCCAGCCGGTCCGATTGTCGCAATCTCGCCCAGCGGCTGGCCCATGCCACCGCGAGCGTGCTGGTCGACCTGACCGGTTACGTGGTCGTTCTATACTCCCCGGTCGCGGATGGCCGCCCCGCGCCCGGCGGGCCGGACGCGGCGAAGGATCGCAGCGAGCAATGAGCACCCCACAGGAATTCTTTCATCAACGGCTCAGCAACGGCGTGGAACTGGCCATCGAGCGGCTGCCCGGACGGCGCACCGTGGCGTGCGACATCCGCATGTTGACCGGCCTCGTGGATGAGCCGGACGAGCTGCTGGGCCTGGCGCACATCACGGAACAAACGATCTCGAAAGGCACCGCCGAGCATAGCGGACAGGCATTGTCCGACGCCTTCGACGCGATGGGCATTCAGCACGCGTCGTGGGTCGGGCGCGAGTCGTTCGGCTTTCGCTATCTGTGCCTTCCGGAATACGTCGGACCGGCCTTCGACCTTCACGCCGAGATGCTGCGGCTGCCGAGCTTTCCCGACGAGTCGTGTCAGGTCGCCGTGGCGCTGGCCGGTCAGGAGCTGACCGCACTGGAGGATGAGCCGGACGAGTTGGCGCGGCGTGAGCTGGCGCGGCAGGCCTACGGCTCCAGGCTGGGCCGCCACGCACTGGGCAACGCGCGCACGCTGCGCAGCATCACGCGCGATCACGTGAGCGAATTCTGGCGGACGCACTTCGGCGCGGCGCGGCTTCAGGTCGTGCTGGCCGGTCCGCTGGAGCCGTCGCGCGTCGTCGATCAGCTCGAGCGCTCGTTCGCCGGATTCGGCAATCCGCCCGACGACGGTCGCCTGCCGAGGCCGATCGAGTTTTCGCCGGTGCGCACGCATCGGCATAAGGAGCTGGAGCAGGAGCAGATACACATGTGCTGGCCGGGCGTGCCGGTGCAGAGCGACGAGTTCGCGGTCGAGCGCGTTCTGCTGGCGATCTTGTCGGAGGGAATGAGCTCGCGGCTGTTCGTCGAGGTGCGCGAGAAGCTGGGGTTGGTTTATTGGGTGGGCGCGTGGCACGAGCATCCGCGCTCGGGCGGAATGATCTTCGTGGGCGCCTCGACCACGCCGCAGCGCTGCGACGAAACTTTCGGCGTGCTGCTGCGCGAGGTCGACCGCCTGGCCGAGGACATCACCGAAGACGAGCTGCGCCGCGCGAAGCGTGGCCTGATCGCCCGGACCGAGACGCACGGCGACATCACGCGGGCGCACGCGGCGGAGCTGGCTTCCGACCTGTTCTATTTCGGCCGGCCGAGGCCGATGGCGGCGAAGATCGCGCAGATCGAGGCGGTCACGGCCGACGACGTTCGCGGGTATCTGTCGCGCCATCCGCGCGATCGGCTCAGCGTGGTGACGCTGGGGCCGCGCGAGCTGAAGGCGGCGGGATAGGACCGGCGGAAGCGATCGGGCCGATGCCCGCTTGCCGCAGTGGATTGCATGGTGACTCCCCGCCCGCGGGCGGACTTTCCGGGGTGGTTTCATGACGTTTATTGACCAGGTTCTTCCTTCCGGCCTTCGCGTCGTCATCGAGCCGATGGATGCCGTCGCGTCGGCCGCGGCCGGGTTTCTGGTGCGCACCGGCGCCCGCGACGAAGTCCCCGAGCAGGCCGGCGTGTCGCACTTTCTCGAGCACATGTGCTTCAAGGGCACTCCGAAGCGCTCGTGGCACGACATCACGATAGGCTTCGACGACCTCGGCAGCACCTACAACGCGTTTACGTCCAAGGAGCGCACGTTCTACTTCGGCTGGGTGCGCCGCGGCGATTTGGCGGCCCAGATCGAGCTGCTGGCCGACATGATGCGCTCGACGCTGCCGCCCGACGAATTCGCCACCGAGAAGAACGTCATCCTCGAAGAAATCGCCATGTCGCGCGATCAGATCGAGCACCACGTGTACGACCTGATCCATGAGCGCGCCTTCGACGGGCATCCGCTCGGCTGGCCGGTGCTCGGCGACGAAAAGACCGTCGCGCGCCTGACGCGCGACGAGATGCACGCCTACTTCTCGCAGCGCTATCACCCGGCCAACATGGTGCTGGTCGTCGCCGGCAACGTCGACCCGCGGGAAGTGCTCGACTTCGCCGAGCGGCTGTGCGACGGCTGGCCGGCGTCGGCGCCCCGGCCGCAGCGCGGCCTGCCCGGGCGCTTCGCGCCGGGAACGGCCATGCTGCATCTCGAGCGCTTCAAGCAGCATTCGGTATGCTGGTGCTATCCGGGGCCGGCGCTGATCGACGAGCGCGACAGCGAGGCGGCCGACGCGCTGGCGGCGATCCTGGGCGGATCGAACTCGCGGTTCTTCTGGAACATCGTGCAGCAGGGGATTGCGCCGGTGGCTTCGGCGTGGCGGGTCGATTACTCGGATTGCGGCCTGATGGTGCTGTTCGGTTTTTGCGAACCGGAACATGCCCCCGCGCTTTCGGTGGCGTTGCAGCGCGAGGCCGAGCGCGTGACCCGCGAGGGCGTCACCGACGAGGAGTTGGGCCGCGTCAAGAACCGCCGGCGTACGTCGCTGGTGGTCGAGGCCGAGTCGCCATACCATCGGCTGACGCAACTGGCGGATGACGTGGATGTGTTCGGCCGACCGCGCACGGTGGCCGAACGCATGGAGGCGGTGGAGTCGCTGACGCGCGAACGGCTGGCCGAGTATCTGGAGCGCTGGCCGATCACGCGCGACGGCCTGATGGTCAGCGTCGGCCCGCGCCGCTGGCCGGAGGCGTAGGCCCGACCGGAGCAGGCCTGATCCGAACCGCGACCGTGAGGGAGCGGCGGAGAACGCTTCGATGGATCGCGTGCGACCGCATCGGGAATGAGCGTCGAAGTACGAGGATCGTAGCGGACGTTCACTGTGGCGGGTCTCGCGGACGCTCCCTCACGGTCGCAGTTCGGTCCATGGGACGATGCCACAGCCGGATTTCATGAGCAACGCCCCCGACATCCAGCCCGTCGCCGCAATCGCGCATCGGCCTGCCTGGCTGCGCCCGCTGGGTGTGATCACGCTCGAGATCGCCATCGTCTGGGGCGGAGTCGGCTGGTGGCTGTTTAAGGAAGTCGGCACGCTGATCTTCATGCGGCAGATGGCCGAATTCGCCGACGCCGCCGATCCCGTCCCGATGCCGCCTGCTCCTCAGCCGACGACGGACAACCGCGCCGCCGGAAGCCGCACGGGCGGCCGACGCGATATCCGCCAGGCGATCACGCCGCGCCCGCGCGAGGCCACCGCCACGCAGCCCGAATCGCCGCCGCCCAACGCGCTGAACGTGCTGACCTGGTCGGCCCCGACCAGTGCTGCGGCGAACCAGCCTGCCGACTTGGGCGACGCGAAGATGCCCGCCGCTCCGGCGTCCAGCGGCGTCGCACAGCGTACGGCGGCGCAGACCACTGCTGCACAGCCGCAGCCCACACGATCGACCGTCGTCCCGCAACACGGCGCTTCAACAGCGGCGCCGCGTGCCCCGCCGATGCGCTTTATCGCCGAAGTTGCAGAACCCACTCGCCTGATCTGGGCCGCGCTGACCGCGCTGCTGATCGGCGTGATCGGCGCCTCCGGCGTGGCACTGGTCCTGCCCATGCCATCGCAGGGCTTTTCGCGCGCACGCCGCGTTGTTCCCTGGCTGCTCGTCGCCGGCGGGCTGTTCGGCCTGGTGCTGATGCTGCGCTCCTGCTGGCGCCCGCGAGAAGTGTGGACCGAAGCGGCGTTGATCGCCGGTCTGCGCCTGACGCAGTCGCGCTACGTCTGGGCGGCGATGCTGTTTTTGGCGCTATTGGCGATGGGGCTGGCGGCCTCGCGCGCGTGGCGCGGCCGCGCACGGATTCGCACTTGGATGAACGTCGCCGTGGCCGCGGCGTTTCTCGGCACGTTTGTGACGCTGGCCGCCATCTCGGTGCTGATCCACTACGCCGGGTTCCCGCCGCTGCCGGTGTGGATGTATGGCGTGGTGGCGCTGAGTCAGTCTGCGCTGGGCTGGATTCTGCTGTGGTCGATGCTCTATCTGCCGCACGACGAGGCGCCCCGCGGCGCTCCGTCGCGCAGCGCCGTCGCGATCCCCTGAACCGAACCGCGACTCTGAACGCGACCATGGCCGGAGCGTGAAGAGAGCGCCGAGGAGTCAGCCGCGGCGAACGCAGGTTCCAATCACCGCCACACGCTGCCCGATTCCCATCGGGGACGAATTCTCTGTCTCGATGCTGCTTCCGCCGCTCCCTCACGGTCGCGGTTCGGTTTCCCAGGGGGCTCAGTGCGACGGTGATCGATCCGTTCGCTTGCAGGTTATAATCCCCACGGGATTCAGGAGGCCGTCATGGATGTTTCGGCCCGACAGGCCCGCGAGTGGGTGACGCTGTTCCCGCGTCATCCGGTCTTCTGGCTGATCGTCTCGATCGGCCTCGTCTTCGTCGTTGCGCGGCGCACGCAACCGCCCGACCCGACGGCCGGCCTGGGATCGGCCCCCAACGCTTCTCAACCCGCTCCGCTGGATCGTGCGGCGCGCGCAGCTCAATACGGCTGGCTGTCGCAGCGCGATCGCGCGGCGTATCAGGCGCTGATCGAACGCGTCGCCCCGCCGCCGGGTTTTCGCCGCGTCGATGCGCCGAGCGGCTCGTTCGCCGACTGGCTGCGCCATCTGCCGTGCCGACCGGCCGATTCGCCGGTGCTCGACGGTCGCGGCCGGACGATTCGTCCGGCGGATGATCCGACGCTGGCGCTGGTGTTGCAGCTTCAGCCCTCGCGCGCGGGGCTGCTGAACGCGGCCAACATGGTCTATCGACTGCGGGCCGAGTACCTGTGGGCGATGCAGAAGCTGGACGCGGCGCGGTTCACGATGACCAGCGGCGCCGAGTGCCCGTGGGCGCGCTTCGCCGCCGGCGAGCGCCCGATCGTCAAGGGGCGCGACGTGACGTGGAAGCCCGGCCGGCCGGCCGGCGGCGGCCGCGAGCCGTACGTCGGCTATCTCGAGACGTTGTTCAAGTATTCCAGCAGCATCAGCCTCGATCGCGACATGCGGCGGGTGACGGGCGGAGCGGTCGAGCCGGGCGATGCGTTCGTCAGGGTGGGCCGGCCGGGTCACGCGATGATCGTGCTGGACGTGGCGGTCGATGAGTCGGGTCAGCGGCGCATGATGCTGGGCCAGGGCGGCACGCCGCCGATGACGCTGCACGTGCTGCGCGGCGCGGATGGCTCGCCGTGGATCGCGTGGGATGGTGCATCGACGCTGCACGTGCCCCCCGCGCCGCCGATGCCGGCATCGACGTGGCGGAGATGGAGCGATGAGTAAGACCTCGCGAAGAAAGAACCGCTACGACTTGTCGCATTGCGCGCAACATGCGTCAACATGGCCAAACCTGCGCGCGGGGCATTCGCCTGGATGGCTTGAGGGCTTGACCGTGCCACTCCCCTCATGAATGTGTAGATGTTCTTGAGCGCGAATACTGAATTCCGCAGATTGAGTTGCGTCACTGCCCCAGCGGGCGGCCGAATTCCTGGACCCAGTATCGTCCGTATCGTCCGCCGTCGCGGACCGAGACGCCGATCTCGGTGAAATCGGGATCGAGGATGTTGGCGCGGTGCGACGGCGATTCCATCCAGTCTTTCATCACCTCGGCCGGATCACGCTGAATCGCGCCGAGGTTTTCGCCCACCTTGAAGAAGGCGTAGCCGCGCTTGCGGGCGCGGGCGGCCAGATTCGCACCGCCGGCCGGATCGGTGTGCGAGAAAAAGTCCGCCGCGATCATGCGCTCGGCGTGCTGATCGGCCAAGCGGCACAGTTCGGCGCTGCGCGTCAGTGGCGCCAGGCCGACCTTCTCACGCTGCCGGTTGACGGAGCGGATGATATCGGCGATTAGCGCATCGGCGTTCTCGGGTGTGCCGGGAACCAGCATCTCCGCCGGCAGCGAAGTCGGCACCGAATAAGGCTGCGTCGTGGCCGCGGCGGGCGCGAACGACGGAAACGCCGACGGATCGCAGCCGCTGAGCAAAGCGACAAGCAGAACCGCCGTGAATCCGGCGGCGAGTCGGGCGCGATGGTTGACCGGCGATTGGTTCACGATATCAGCCCTCGCCCATGTTAACGAAAGCGTGGCCCGCTCCTTTCAAAAGAACGTGATGACGCCGATGGGAGTTCACTTCCTGAATAATCGGTTATTTGAGTGTACCGAACCCAATAGCGGTGAGCAACTTGATTCACCCTGGCCGCGCCGACCGCTTCCCTGCCGCGCGCCATAACTATAGCACTATCAATGACATATGTCTTCGTACGCGTTTCGCGGCAATTCGGTCGAACGCGAATTTTACCGGATTGATTCGGCGCACCGACCGGGCCGGAAAAAAATCTGGAGTTTTCACTTGAAAAACTACTACGTATCTAGTAACATTCCGATGTCCTTAGTAACGAGACGTACAAAATGCCCAACGGAATGCCCGACATCACCCCCGCCGAGCTGCGCATCATGAAGGTGATCTGGCGGCTCGGCGCAGGTACGGTTCGCGACGTGCGCGACGCGCTCGTCCGGGATGGCGGCGACGCCCCGGCCTATACGACGGTCATGACCCTGATGAATCAGCTCGCGGCCAAATGCGCGCTGCACGTCGATCGCGAGCGACAGCCTTTCGTGTATCGCCCGGCGGTGCGGCGCGAAAAAGTGCTCGGATATCGACTCCAGCAGTTCCTCAACACCGTCTTTGATGGTCAGGCGGGCGAGTTGGTCCTGCGCCTGGTCGAAGAGGCCGATCTGTCGCCTGAAGACCTGAAGCGCATCGAGGCCCGGATCGAACAGCGCGAGCAGAGCGAACGCGGCGGATCGCCCGAGTCGCGGGAGGAGCCATCATGATGTCGTGGCTGGACGCGATTCCTTCGGCCATCTCTTCAAGCGTTTTCGAAGCCATCGTCTACTGGGTGGCGCAGGCGCTGGCCTATGGCACGGCGCTGGCGGTGCTGACGTGGCTGATCACGCGCACCGTGTTCCGCCGCGTGCGGCCGGCGCTGCACAGCGCTCTGTGGATGATCGTGCTGGCCAAGTTCCTGCTTCCGGCCGGGCCGGGGTGGTCGTTGTCGCTGGCGAGTACGATCCGCGACGCGGCCGGGCGCCTGACGGCTTCAACACCGCCTTCGTCGATGTTGGTCGAGGACAAGGGTGCGGCGACCGGCCACTGGATACCGATTACCGCGACGTCGAACGGCGCCGACGTGTCCGTCGGCTACGACAACGCCGCCGGCGCCGCGAGTGGGTATTGGCTGAAATTGCTCGGCGCGCTGTATCTGCTGTCGGTCGCGGTGGTCGGTGCGGCTCGGCTGCTCAGCTATGTGCGTTTTTCCCGCAATTGCCGGCGGCTTCCGCGGGCGAATCCGACGGCGATTGATTTGGTACGCGGCGTCTGCGCCCGTCTGGGCGTGCGGCGCGTGCCGTCGATTCGCGTCAGCGACGACGCCCCCGCTCCGTTTGTGCTGGGGGCGTTGCGTCCGATGCTGGTTCTTTCCCGCCAGCAGCTCGTTCGGCCGGATGAGCTGGAAGCGGTTGTGTTGCACGAGGTCGCTCACTTCCGGCGAGGCGACCTGCTGGTTCGATACGTGCAGTGGATCGCCGGCACACTTCTTTTCTTCTGGCCGGTCGTGGCATGGGTCAACCGGCGGATCGACCTGGCTCGGGAGTACGCATGTGACGAGTGGGCCCTGCGTCACGGGCGTCTGTCGGCCGGGGAATATGCGCGGTGCCTGTTGCGAGCCTTGGCGCCCGTTCGATCGCGCCCCTTGTCCTATTGTCCCGCCGCGATGGCGGCCAACGTTCGAACTGTTGAAAGGAGAATCGAGATGATTCTGGAGACACCGAAGATTGAAACGGCGCGAGGCTCGCTCGGTGTGGCGGCCCTCGTGATGCTGGCGGCGTGGGCCGCTTTCGTGCTGGGCGGCGCGGCGTCGGCCGAAGAGCCGAAGGAAGACCCCAAGCCGCAAACGGCGACGCAGGGCGAGCAGACCGTGGCCGCCGAGGCGCAGATTGTCGTCGACGTCGACGGCGCGGAGGAAGCGGACTTTGTCATCGATTTCGACGGCGAAGGCGAGATGGTGTGGGATGGCGGAATGTTGCCCGAGGGTCTGCCGCCGCACGCCATCATGTTCGCCCACAAAATCGAGAAGGTCGGCGACGGACCGGCGATGCGCACGGTGATGTTCCACGACGGGCCGACGCCCAAGCAGCTTGCCTCATTTGCGGCGTCGAACCCGACCGCCGACGCGGACGGCGACGGCGCAGTGTCAAAGGACGAGTACCACGCCTACCTGATCGCCCTGGCAATGAAAGATCCCGCCGCGGTTATGACGCAGTATCCCAAGGCCGACCGCAACAACGATGGGAAGCTCTCGGCCGACGAAGCGGCGTGGATGGTGCACGGCTTCGGCATGATCGAGGAGATGCACGCCAAGCTGCCGCCGATGCCCGAGCCGGAGGCAATCCTCGTTGAGGCGAGGGCCGCCGGGGATGCCGCCGGCGGCGAAGGCCAGCGCAGGCAGGTCGTCCGCCGGATCGTGCGGCGCGAGGCGGGTCAGATGGCGGAAGGCGCCGTGGCCGCAGCCGGAGCGTTCGCCGCGCACAAGCTGCCCGAGCCGCCCAGCCGCTGGCTGCTCGACAACGTCAGCGCCGCGCCGACGGTGCGCGAGGTGGCCGGTTACATCACCGCCGCGCAGGATGCCCCGCTGGCTCATTTCCTGAAGATGAATCCCGACGCCGATGCCAACCGCGACGGCCGGTTGACGGCGACGGAGCGGGACGAGTTTCTCAAGCAGCGCGGCTCGCGCACGCGGGCGATGATGCTGAAGATTCACCCCGAGGCCGACGCGAACGGCGACGGCGTGTTGAGCGACGAAGAGGCGCGCGAGTTCCGCAAGTCGCATCTGCGGGCCATGATCGGTCCGCGGCCGCCCGCCATGGGCCTGGTGGTGCGTCAGGTCGAGGATGGTGACGCCGGCGCCGTCCAGAAGATCGTCATCGAGCTGGAGGCGACGGATGACGTTCAGTGCGAGGAGGCCGGCGCGACTGAAGAAAAGAAAGAGTAATCGACCGGCGTTGACGAGGCCGCCGGCTCATCGCCCGCGGCAGAAACGCCCAATGGGAACACGCGACGCCCCGCGCGGGAAGAGAATCCTGCGCGGGGCGTCTTCCTTATCGCATCCACATCACACTCGTTTCGGTCCTTTTCGTCCCTTTCGTCACTTCGAATTGTCCTCGCGCGTCGTACATCAGCGCGCGGACAGCACCCAACAGCCGCTCCCAGTCGAACGCCGGTCCCGGATCGGACTTCTGGCGCGTGACGTGATAGTGGCCCAGCAGTCCTCGGTATCGCGCCAGTTCATCCGCCGAAAGCGCATCGGGCCGCACGGGCGGCACGCCGGGGACAGACAGATCGGCCATCGACAGCGTCCGCGCCGGTTCAAAAAGCTGCTTGCGCGGCACGGCGTCGTGCGGGAGCTGAACGGAGCGATGATCGCGCGGGATGTCGAGTCGAATGGCGGGCAGCACGCGGACCAGCGTCGCGGTCAGACGGGCCAGCGCGTCGTACTGTTCGGGCGTGAAATCGTATTGATGCAGCCGCGTGCCGTTGATGTGGCCGACGATCATCTCGTGGCGCGCCGGCCGGAAAATGCGCCGGCCGTCCGTGCCGTGATGATTCATTTGTAGAGTCGGCTGTGCGGACCGCACGGAGCCTGGGTCATCGGTTTTGTGAGTGTCAACGGTCCGCACAGCGGACCCTACGGGACGTAGCCGCACGCCGCGCTCGTCGCGCTCGTACCACTGGTCCGGCGCGCTCGGATCGGCGTAAGCGCCCATGTGCGCGATTTCGATGCCGATCGAACGATCGTTGGCCTCGCCGGCGTGGCGGGCGCGCTCCTTGAGATCGAGCGTCTGGTAGATCGTGCCGTCGACGTCGAGCAGAAAGTGCACCGACAGTCCGCGGATATCGTGCAACACTTCGAAGCAGCGACGCGATGAGCCGCACACGTCGTAGTGAATGACGAACTGATCGACGACGGTCCGCAGATCGTCCAGCGTCCAGCCGTTCTCCTGCACGCGCGCGGCGACTTCGTCGGTCAGCCCGGCGCGAAGCGGTGTGTAACGATTCGGCGTATCGCATCCCGTCGCGGGCCGCGAAGGCGCGATCTCGTCGCGATTCGTGAAGCGCCGCTGCACGCGATAGGCGTCGAACCCGCCCGGATCGGTCCACAGCACGACGCGCGTGCCGGTGTGAAACAGCCGGCCGCACACGACGATCTCGTCGCCGAGGCGCGACAATTCGTCGCCCGGCCGCGGCCGCGGCGAGGCACAGCCCGAAGCGACGGCCAGCAGGCAGACGGCGGCGGCCATGCGGCGAAGTCGGCGACTGTGTCGCGGCGTGTGACGCTTACGGATCATGTAGTCGTTCTCGCGAGTTTGACCGGCAAGGTCAATCAGAGCCGCGCAGCGTAAGCAAGCGGGATCCATCCGACTGATCTGTCGCGCGCCGTTCAGAGCAAACGTGCGCCCCCGGCCTGGCGGCGAAGCCGGCGCTGACGCCAAGTCCGGGACGGTTCTCAAGGTGCTTGGCTGCCCTATCCCGCTCGCTGACGCTTCGCGGCTCTGAAAGTCCGACGCGCTTGCTGCGGGGTGGCACGGTCAAGCGGCCCGCACAATGGATCATCGCTATGACGCGAAACCCTCCGGCGGGCCGCTTGGCCGTGCGTGGCGCGCCGCGCGGACGGTTCATCGCGCGCCATCGCGAATCTTCTCCGCGCGCGTTCAGCCGCTGAATGATACTGGCCGTCTCGGCCCGCAGCAGCAACTCGCCGCCCATGTCGGGTTGGAAGACCAACCGGCCCTCGTCGTCGATGTCCACGATGCGGCCGCGTCGCTCGACACCGCCGTCCGACAGCACGACGCGATGATCGCGATCGTCGCTCAGCGCCCGCCACTCATCGACCAGATCGCGCGCGGCATCGACATCGAGTCGCTCCAGCCGCGAATCCAGATGCGCCAGCAGCGCCCGCGCTACGGCCGCTCGATCGACCGGTCCGGCCGTGTGCATCGCCAGCGACGCGGCCAATGTTCGCAGCGCCGCATCGAAATCCTCCGGCCCTTGCAGGCAGTTGATGCCGACGCCGATGACCGTCACACCCGTAGCGCCTGGCCTCGGCAAACGCTGCTCGATCAGAACGCCGGCCACTTTTCGGTCGAAGAGAAACACGTCGTTCGGCCAGCGCAGCGCCGATGTCAACCCCGTCGACTCGCGAATGGCGCGGCAGGCTGCGATGCCGGCCGCCAGCGACAACAATGCCGGTGCGATCAACGGCTCACGCGCGCGTTCGCCCTGCCACAGCGCGACGGAACACAGAACGCTCTGTCCGGCCCGGTCCGACCACGCGCGGCCGAGCCGCCCGCGACCGGTCGTCTGGTGCTCGGCGAAAAGCGCCAGGCCGTCAGCGTCGGCGCCATCGCGTGCGGCACACTCAAAAGCGGCGTCGTTGGTGCTGCCGGTTTCGGGCAACACGATGATGCGGCGGCCGATGCGACGCGTGGCGAGGCCGCGGTGGACAAGCTCGGCGGTCAGCGGTTGAAACGACATGATTGCAGGGACTCGCGCGGGACCGTCGCGCCCGCGCTCGGCTCGTCCGCGCGCGGTGGCGCTCAACATGGCCAAGCCCTCGAATTGCGCGTTGCGCGTGCATTTCACATTTCTCAGCGCGAGGGCTTGACCATGCCACACCCTCTGCGCCTGGTCGCTCAAACGGCGCTCGACGCGTCGTTCACGCAATCGCGTCCAGCCCGATGTCCAGCGCCGGCGCCGAGTGCGTCAGCGCGCCGATGGCGATGCGATCAACGCCCGTCGCCGCCACGTCGCCCACCGTCTCGAGCGCGACGCCGCCGCTGGCCTCGAGTTCCACCTTGCCGCGCAGCCCGGCGCGATCGCGCCGCCGCACGGCCTCGGCCAGATCGGCGAGCGAGAAGTTGTCGAGCAGGATCACGTCGATGCCCACGACCTTGAGCAGTTCGTCGAGCTGCGCCAGCGAGTCGGCCTCGACCTCGACGAACCGCGCCGCCGTCGGCGCGATGCGATCCAGCGCGCCGAGCATCTCGAACACCGTGTGCGCGATGCGCTCGATCGCCACGCCCGCCAGATGATTGTCCTTGATCAGCACGGCGTCGTGCAGACCCCGACGATGGCTGTGCCCGCCGCCGCAGCGCACCGCGTACTTGTCCAGGTCGCGCCAACCGGGAATCGTCTTTCGCGTATCGTAAATCTTAACGTGCGCGCCGGCCACGCGGCGGACGAAACGGCTGGTGTGCGTGGCCACGCCGCCGAGGCGCTGGAAGAAATTCAGCAGCGTGCGCTCGGCCGCCAGCATCTGATCGGCGCGGCCCGACAGCCGCGCGACGATCGTGTCGCCAGGCACGTCGGTCGTCTCTTCGCCGGCGTCGAGCCAGTCGATCGCCACTTCGGGGGCCAGTTCCGCCAGCAGCGGATGCAACAGCGGCCGTCCGCAGAATCGTCCCGCCTCGCGAAGGCGCAGCGCCCAGCGGCCGTCGGTGTTTCGCAGCCATTCGGGCAGCAGCGCGCCGGTCAGGTCTCCGTGCGCTCCGAGGTCTTCGTCACGGGCAAGCTGAACGAGAGCCTTGAAGCGGGCGGGGTCAATACCTTCGGGAAGGTTCATGTCGTTTCCTCCGTGGGGCGCCGCGGGCATTCTATAGCGCCCATCGGAAGAATCACTCGCGCGAGGGCATGACGTCGTCGCGATTCGGTGTGTTGCGCCGGCGCTTAGCCGACGTGATCGGAACGCGGGTACTTCTCGGCCGTCGCCAGATCGAAGGGGTGATGGTCCGGATTGCGTACCACGTCGCGAAACTCGGTCCGGCAGCGATAGCAGACGGTCACGAGCGGCACGAAGAGATAGAGCAGGGCGTCGATGACGACGACGCCGGCCAGCACGCTCATCGCCCACAGCACGTTCCACTTGAACAGAATCAACGCGGCGAGACCGGCCGCGATGACGATCGCCAGCCCCGCGCGCTGCGGGAAGTCCTTGCGCACGTACAACTCGGTCCCGCCGCAGCAGGGGCAGGACTGCACGCGCCCCTCGACGCACCAGTCGGGCACGGCGTCGCGCAGGGCATCCGCGCCGCAGGCCGGGCAAACCAGTCGCGCGCCGTCGGACAACGCGCCGCGCAGCGGCGCGTGACAGCCGGCGGCGGGGCAATGCGTTCGCAGTTTCATGCGCGCTCCGGAGTGGCGGATTCCACGGCGCACCAGCATGAGGGCGACGAAGCGCCGAAGCAAGAAGCTCGGCGCGAGAGAGTCAGATGATCTCAGAAAGGGAAACCCCGCGGACGCACGCGGGCCTTGCCGGCCCGCGCGATGGCATCCGTGATGCTGTCGCGTCACTCCCTACGGACCCATGAGCTGGGCGACAAACGGCGCGATGTCGTCGCCGTCGTTGAGGCCGTCGCCGTTGAAATCCATCATGCAGCGGTGAACGGGATTGGTGTTCTGCCCGAGCACGACGGCCACGAACAGTCCCACGTCGCTCGATTCCGGATCGCATTCATCCGGAACCGCGTTGGCGTTGCAGTCGCGACTGGTCTGATTGACGACGTCCAGCAGGTCCGCCGTGCCGTTGCCGTTACAGTCGTTCGAGCCGCCGGGAAGCACGGTCGCGAACGCCGCGGCGTCGACGGCATCGACGTCGCCATCCTGATCGAGGTCGCCGATCGCGCAAGGATCATCCGGCGTGTAGGGACCGCCCGTGGAAAAGCAGCTCGCGAACAGCACGTAATCCGCCGCGTCGTGAAATCCGTCGCCGTTCATGTCGAACTCGGCCCGGCCGAGCGAATCGAGAAACGAAATCACGAGGTTCTTTTCGGCCGGCAGCAGTGCCGAATAGGCCTGCGCCGCCGGCGCTGCTTCGCTGCCGAATACGTTGTGAGCGGCGATGGCGGCGTTCATGCGAGCGGCAAACGTGTTGCCGGCCACGCGGCCATCGTGCAGGAGCGGATCGCGAGCGCGCACGCCCCACAGCGGCGGCGTGCGGATTTCGCGCACGTCGGCGTCGCCCTGGGCGATGCCGTCGCCGAGCAGGCCCATGTCGTGCAGCAGGAAGTCGGAGTAGGGGCGAATCACCTTGTTGCGAATGGCGTCTTCCAGCGCGGGATCATCGGCGGTCGTGTACGACGCCACGTGACACGCGTTGCAGCCAATCGTGTTGAACAGCGTCTCGCCGGTCATGCCAAAGCGCGGCGTCTGCGGCGGCGCGGCGAGAAAGCGCTGGAAATCGGTCACGCGGTCGATGAAGTGAAAGCCCTCGGCGTCGGGTCCATCCTCGGGATCGGGGACGGAATCGCACTCTGCCAGCGACGGCGGATCGAAGCCGTTGGGATCGTTCTCAGCCGTCAGAAAGCGATTCGTGATGCCCATCTCGTTCAGGGCCGCGTCGGCGGAGAAGGTCAGCACGGTGGCGACTTGCGCTTTCCACCCGAATCGGCCGACGCGCAGCGGGCTGTTGGGCGGGTCCTCGAAAGCGGCCGTCATGTGCGCCCGCCCGCTGACGCCGGGACCGGGACTCTCGTTGGCGAGAATCGCGGCGTCGGGGATCGCTTCGATGAGTCCCGCGCCGAGCGTCGATGTCGTAATGCGCGTCGTGACGACGTTCGCCCAGGGCGGAACCGTCTCGGCGCATTCGGTGCTGATGGCCTGGCTCTGAAGCAGCGAGCCGCCGAGATAGTCCATCGGGTCGAAGCCGCCGGCTTTCTCATCGAAGTAGCCGAAGCGCGTGACCGAAATGCTGCCGGATCCGCCGACCGGATTGTTGTGACAACTGGCGCAGGCCTGTTGATTGAAGATAGGCCCGAGTCCCTCGGCCGCGCTGAAGATGCGGCCGAACGCCGTGCCACCCTGCTGAAAGCGATCGAGTTGTGCGGGCGTCAAGCCGGCCAACGGCTGGCCCATTCGCGGTTGCACCGCGGGCTGGGCGATCGCCGCGGCGGAAACTACAAGCGTGCCGCAGATCGCGGCCGAAAAGCTACCCCCTCGCATGAAACCATCCTCCCGAAGCGGCCACGTGACGGACGTGATTCGCTTGCAGCAGATTCGCAACCGGACGCGTGTGCGCCGGGATTATGCACCTCGCCGTGGCCGGCGGGGCAACGATCGATTGCTCTCCTGCCGCCGCGATCAAGGAATCGAAGCGGCGAATGGGTCGGCGAGCACGGGCCGCGATTACGGCGCGCAGCCGGCGCCGCTGAGGATCGTGTCGACGAACAGCGACACGTCGCCGGCGTCGACGCTGTTGGAGTTGTCCAGGTCAGCGCAGCCGCAACTCGATCCGCCCTCCAGCAGGCATTCCACGAACGACTGCACATCGTCGCCGTCGTGCGCCAGGTCGCCGTTGACGTCGCCTGGACAGGCGCAGGCCGTCTGGCACAAGTAGCGCGACACGCGGACCACGTCGATGCCCGCTTCGGTGATCGAGTTGTTGGGATTGTCCTCGATGCTGAAGCGCACCCGCACGTTGGCCGAGAGCGGCTCGCCCGGAAACGCGTCGCTGACAATGAACCCGCGCGTCTGCCACGCGCTGTTGGTCGGCGGTACGGAATCGACTTGCACCCAGGTCTGCCCGTCGTCGTTGGAGACGGAAACGACCAGCGGATCGGGCGCTGCACCGGCGCTGTAGACCCAACAGGCGAACGAAACCGTTGCGTCCGTGCCCGTCAGGTCGATCGGCGGCGAGATCAGGTGCGTCGGACCGTTATCGACATCGAACGCCCCGGCGGGACTTCCCGGCGGGCCGTCGTCGGTTACAAAACAATAGATCTTGTCGGTACCGGCCTGGGCGTCGTCCTCGGGCGCGGCCTGTTGCGTTCCGTTAATGGTTCCGTTGGGGTCGGCACGTTCCCACATTCCTGTAACCATCGCCGGGTGATTCACGACCGTCCATCCGCCGGTCCCGTTTTCGAAATCTTCGGTGACTTCGTCGGTTCCGCCGGCGGCGCTGGCGGAGAAGTATGAAACCGGCGCGCCCGGAGGGCCGGTAAATGTGCCCCATCCGCCGGTCAGCGAGACCTCGACGTAGAAGTCGATTCGGCCGGCGCAGGCGATGCCGGGCAGGTGAGCTTCAAAAGCGCCGACCGGACCCGGCTCCGTCATGAGCGTCTGCACCCAGGACCCTTCATTGACGCGGTAGTAGAGATAGCCGCTGCCGCTTTGCACTTGCCCCGGAGGAACCGCGTTGGCCTGCACGGGGAACGTGAATGGTTCATCGGGAGTCAGCAGCGTCGGCGTGCCCTGAGGATATTGGAAGATGATCCCCGAGGGCGGCCGGTTGATCCATATTTCGGTGGTACTGCATCTCCCCACGACGAGATCGTTCCAACCGTCGCCGTCGATGTCGAATACCGCGAAGTTGTGTACGCCGGCGAGCATGGAGGATGGAATGCTTCCGGCGTCTGCCGTGAACGTGACGTTCGGCGCGTTGCCGTTGTTTCGCAGGATGTCGGCGGTGCGGCTGCCGCACGGTGGAATGTCGACGTCGACGTCGGCGATCAGCACGTCCTTCCAGCCGTCGTTGTTGAGATCGGCGGCGATGGACTGTGCGCCGAAGCCGTCGGTCGCGTTGGGAAAAGTGAATTGAATGAACGTGGCAATACCGCCCGAATTCCCCTGGTTCAACAGGTAGCGGTCGGTGCCGTCGTCGGTGAGGATCAGGTCATTTCGACCGTCGTTGTTCAGATCGGCAACCGAAACAAAGTAGGGCGCGATCGAATAGACGTTCTGATAGGTGTCGAAGAAGCCCTGCTGATTGACGCGGTTGTAAGCGATGCCGACGTACTGCGGCGGGTTCAGCGAGGTCTGTTTGACGATGTCCTTCAGGCCGTCGCCGTTCATGTCGGCGATGGCGCCGGCCGCGCCGAAAGCGGACTGCCGGAACGGAAAGGGCGTGCCGTTGACGTTGATGGTTCCGGAAAAGCGGCTGTTGGCCCCGTTGGTCTGGTCGGTGAAGAAGCCGTTGCCGTCGTTGATCAACAGGCGATCGTCGAAGTCCGCGCCGGGCGGCTGCGTGTTGCCGCCGGCGCCCGCACTGTCGTAGTCGCCGAACCACAATTCGGGCTTGCCATCGCCGGTCAGATCGCCCGCGGCGACCGAGCAGAAGCGCGGATTGAAGTTGCCGCCGGTCAGCGACAGCATCGTGGGAATGCGGGCGTCTTCATATCGGAAGCCGAGCCACGTACCGCTCGGCGCGCCTTTGTTGTGATAGATGCGCGGATGGCCAATGTGTTTGGGGTCGCCGTCGCTGATGGTGACAGCCGTGACGATGTCGAGCCAGCCGTCGCCGTCGACATCGACGAGCACCACGTCGCGATCGTTGGTCGGCGTGTGGAAACCCAGGTCGCCGGGCACGTCGCTGTCGGTGGCGTATTCCTGCGTGCGATCGACGAGCACGCCGCCTTCGTTGATGTAGAGCACGTTGGTGGCTTTGCCGGGCGACGTGAACGGCTGCTTGCGGACGCTGACCAGGTCGATGTCGCCGTCATTGTCGACATCGCCCCAGGCGTAGTCCTTCTCCCACGGATCCTGCGCACCTTCTCCGGGCGCGGCAACGAGTCGCGTTGACGTTTCGTTCAGGTAAGTGACCCATTGGGCGTCGGCGGTGGAGAAGGCAAACAGCAGAAACGACGGAACAGTCGCGGCGAGAATCGTCCGTTTCATGAAGCAGCGCTCCCTGCTGGTTCGCGAATTCGCAGAAACCCCGGTTTTCAGGAATGACATGGTCAGTGTAACGGCGAAATGCAAGTCGGGTCAATACGAATGTTTGTAGTGGCGATCATTCTGGACTCGTGATTTGAGGGGAGCAGTGCAATGGCGATGGTTGCATTGAACAGAGGACTGTTGTGTTTGATTTGCAACATACTTTCTCGACCAGAGTTGCAGCGTTCGTATTGCCTCCCCGTGGCGACGAATCAATTGGTAAAACGTCTATTGAATCTGATACTCCTCAATTAGAGATTCATGCCGAACTCTGCTTTCCATCCGGGCGTGACGTGTCTGAATGCGGCGATTCGAACTGGACGTGTATGACGCAGTTGTGCCGGCCATTCGAAGGTCCGACCATTCGACCGTCCGACGTTTCAACCGCGCTTCGCAAGAGTTTGCATCAGCAGTCTGATCGGTCTATAAGCGAGCCGCCGGCGTGAAACGCCGGCATCGCGCGGAACAGGAGCCAGTCATGCCCAGGGCAGACTTGAAGCTGCTTCAGCAGCGCTTCGCGGACACACATCCGCCGCTGACGGCCGCGGAGGCGGCGGTCGAATCGGCACGCTGCCTCTACTGTTTCGACGCCCCCTGCACGCGCGCCTGTCCGACGCACATCGACGTCCCGCGATTCATTCGTCAGATCATGCACCGTGATCCGATCGGCGCGGCCCGGACCATCCTCGACGCCAACATTTTCGGCGGCTCCTGCGCCCACGTCTGTCCGACGCAGGTGCTGTGCGAAGGCGCCTGCGTCGACAACACGCTGCTGTCCGCCCCGGTGCAGATCGGCCGGCTTCAACGCTTCGCCTGCGACGCCGCGCATCAGGCGAGCATGGAGTTCTACACGCCCGGACCACCCACCGGCCGGCGCGTGGCCGTCGTCGGCGCGGGACCGGCCGGACTGACGTGCGCACATGAGTTGCGCCAGCGTGGGCACGCGGTGGTGGTGTTCGACGCCAACGACATGCCGGGCGGGCTGAACACGTACGGCATCGCAGCGTACAAGATGACGACCGAATTCGCACTGAGCGAAGTCGAGCGCATCAAGCGGATGGGCATACATCTGCGCGGCAACCACAAGGTCGGCGGCCCCGAGCTGCTTCGCTTGCTGGATGAGTTCGACGCGGTGTTTCTTGGCATCGGCCTCGGGCGCACGGCGCCGCTGAAGATACAGGGAGAGCAGCTCAAGGGAGTTCGCGAGTCGCTTGAGTTTATCTGCGAGACGCACACGCGCCCCCTGGACCGCTGCGCCCTGCGCGGCGACGTCGTCGTCATGGGCGGCGGCAACACCGCCATCGACGCGGCGCGGGCGGCGATTCGTCTGGGAGCGCGGCGCGTGACGATCGCCTATCGCCGCGATCTGGTGGCGATGCCGGCGTTTCGCCATGAATACGAAGGCGCCGTGTCCGACGGTGTGGCGTTTGAATGGCTGGCGCTGCCGCGGCGCATCATCGGCCGCAACGGGCGGGCAACCGGGGTGCGCTTCGCGCGCGTGCGGCTGGCCGGCGAGGGTCGCGCCGCCAGGCTGCGGCCCGTACGGGGCGGCGAGTTCACGCTGCCGGCCGATCTGGTCATCAAGGCGCTGGGGCAGGAGCCGCTGGAGGAGATCGCGGCGGCGATTCCCGGCTTGAAGACTGCCGGCGGGCGGATCGTGACGGATGCAGCGACCGGCGCTACGAGCGTTTCGCGGCTGTACGCAGGCGGCGACTGCACGCACGGCGCGTCGGAAGAGGTCGTGTTTGCCGTCCAGTCCGGGAAGCTGGCCGCGACGGCGATAGACGCTCAACTGCGGGCCGGCTCGTAAGCGGGCGCTCAAGTATTTTGCATGATTACGTGAAAGGTGGCATGGTCAAGCCCTCGCACGGGCCGCGCCTGTCGACGCGAAGAACCGTGCGCCGCGAGGGCTTGGCCACGTTGAGACTCAAGGCGGGCCACAGGTGGTCGGTCGTTCAAATTGTTTGCGCGCGCCCCGCGCAAACTCGACGCATTCGGTCCCTTGCAATGCGCGCGACTTGCCATCACACAACCCACGTCGCGAAAGCGCTGCATTGTGCCACACGGCCGATACGTCTTGCATCATGCCGCCGCACGGAGATTCATTGATGGCCTGGATACATCTGACGCTCGCCGGCCTGCTCGAAATCGCGTGGGCCGTGGGCCTGAAGTACACGAACGGATTCACGCGGCCGTGGCCGACGGTGTGGGTGTTTGTGACGATGGCCGGCAGCATCTGGCTGCTGTCGCTGGCGACGCGGACGTTGCCGATCGGGACGGCGTACGCGGTATGGACCGGCATCGGTGTGCTGGGGGCCGGGATCCTGGGGATGGTGTTGTTCAACGAGTCGCGCGACGCGGCGCGGCTCCTGTGCATGGGGCTGATACTGGCCGGCATCGTGGGGCTGCGGCTCGCGACGCCGAAAGTGGATTCGTGATGAAGGATGGTCCGCGCGGTGGATCTTACGGCGGCGGCAAGCTGATTTGCGGCATGATGCACGGGAGCGGATGGGAATCGAACCCACCAGGGATCGCGTAACGACCCCTCAACGGCTTTGAAGGCCGCGGGACCCACCAGGCATCCGGACGCTCCCCTGGCGTTGTTCCATCGACGATCATGGTAGCCGATGGAGGGCCGGCGGGTACAACGTGTCGAGCGTACGAGGTGCGCATCGAAGTGATGGGGGTCGGCATGAAAAAAAACACCCACCCGGTCCGACCACCGGGTGGGATCATTCCGACGGATGGGCGAGCCGAACATTCACCCGTCGGAAGGCACGTCCATCAGCGTTCATCCGCACCGGGGCGCCGACTCGCCGGCGCGTGGCCGTGCGGCGGGCCGCGCAGCGGATGCCGTGTGCATCGTTGGAAAAAAAACAACGATTCAGTGTTTCAGTGCAATCGGCCCCAAATTGCCGTTGTCGGATGAGGGCGGGTAGCAGGCTCGCCCTTCGTTGACTACAACCTTCCGAGGCACGCTGGATATTTCCGAAATCGCGTTTTTGTGACGCCGATGGCGACGATTGTCGGCCGGGGATCATTCCGTTGAACGACGCACGCCCATCGCTGAACGTGCTCTACCGCGATCACACAAGGCATTGGCAGGACAATCTTTACGTCTATGCGGTGCTGTCGCGGCGATCCGGCGGCGTTTCGGTCGGAATCAACCTGAACCCCGACAAGGCATGCAACTTCGACTGCATTTATTGTCAGGTCGATCGCACGACGCCGCCGATGGTTCGCGACGTCGATCCGGCCCGGCTGGACGCCGAGTTGCGGCATACGCTCGCCGAAGCGGCCTCGGGAGAGTTGTTCCGCCACGCGCCGCTCGATGCCGTGCCCGCGGACATGCGCGTCGTTCGGGACATCGCGTTTTCGGGCGATGGCGAACCGACAACCTGCACGGCGTTCCACGAGGCGGTTCGCATCGCGGCGCGGGCGCGGCTGGATTTCAAGCTCGATCAATGCAAGCTGGTGCTGATCACGGACGCTTGCTACCTGAAGCGCGATTCGGTTCGGGCCGCGCTGAAGGATTTCGATGCGGCCAACGGGGAGATCTGGGCGAAGCTCGACGCAGGCACGGATGCGTACTACGAGCAGGTCAACAGGCCCAATTATCCACTGGACCACGTCATCGACAACATCGTCGATGTCGCGCGTGTCCGGCCGATCGTCATTCAGTCACTTTTCATGCGCGTCCACGGGCAGCCGCCACCGATGACCGAAGTCGACGCCTATTGCGATCGGCTGCACGATATTGTTTCGCGTGGAGGGGTCATCAAGCTGGTTCAGCTTTACACGATCGCGCGGCGCACGACCGAGCCGTACGCGACGCCCCTGACGAATGACGAGCTTGATGGGCTGGCCCAGCGCGTTTCGGGACAGATATCACTTCCGATTGCACGTTTTTACAGCGCCGCCTGACGCGGTCGACGCCTACCATTCATTGGGCCGGATCCACATCGAATTGTGAGCGCGCTGGCCTGCATGAGCCGTATTCCGGCTGATCGGCGTCGAAGGCGCTGCGCGCCCGCTTGGCCCTCGACGTCGTCAAGGGTCCGGCTGCCGGGAGCGGGGGTCGACGTTTCATTCCTGCGGCCGAAACGGATGGCCGCATCGGCGTTGGCGGAACATGGGCATGCAACTGGCGCTGGAGCCGATTCTGGCGATCGACTACGCCGAGCCGCGGTCGGCGATGTTCGCCAGTCTGCCGACCGACCGCTTCATCCTGCGCACGCTGCGTGCGGCACTTCTGACCCTTGTCCTGGCGCCCTGCCTGACGGCGGCGGCGGCGTTGAGTGCGGTGCTGCTGTTCGACTTGCCCTGACCGTTCCCGGGTAACGGGGAAATCGTGTATCATTCCCGCCGACCGAAGCCGACGGCCGCGTGAATGTGCGTGCGGAACGGCGCGGCGATACCGGCGCGGAGTCGTGATCCATCAGCGAGGTTGAACATGTCGGTGGATGAAATCGAATTCGAAGCCGAAGAGCGGATGGAAAAGGCGGTGGACTATCTGAAGGGCGAGTTCCGCGGCGTGCGGACCGGCCGCGCTTCGCCCGGGCTGGTGGAGCATCTGAAGATCAACGTGCCGTCGTACGGCGACGCGCCGATGGATTTGCGCTCGCTGGCAACGATCAGCACGCCGGAGCCGACGATGATTCTGATCAAGCCGTTCGATCCGACGACGCTGAAGGACATCGAGCGCGGCATTCAGGCATCGGGCATCGGGATCAATCCGCAGAGCGACGGCAAGGTGATCCGGCTGCCGATCCCGCCGCTGTCGGGCGAGCGGCGGCAGCAGATCATCGGGCAGATCCGCAAGATGGCTGAGGCGCAGCGTGTGGCGATTCGCAACGTGCGGCGCGAATCGATTCAGAAGGTCGATACGGGCAAGAAGGCGGGCGACGTCCCCGAGGACGACGCGAAGAAATCGACCGAACGGCTGGACAATCTGACGAAGAAGTATGAGAAGGACATCGACGCGATGCTGGCGGCGAAGACAAAGGAAGTCGAGCAGGTCTGACGGTCGGTGGAGGGGCCGCGAAGCGGCAGTCATTTCCGCAGTTTTCGTTCTGAATCGGCGATGAAGGGTGCTCTTGCCGCGCGCCTGTACCGCGGGCGCCGGATACGGCGGCCCAGGGGGCGATCGAATCGGAATGTATCCATCCCTTGACATTTATTAATTGACTCAATACAGTAGCCATTGGTACAAAGTGAAGAAACAGGAGAACCGCGCGTCATGCTCAGAGCCTGCCTGGAAATCGCGATTCGCGGCGGACCATTGCAGCCGAGCCGATCTCGCCCTGCGAAAGCGACTCGCCGCTCCTTTCGCGCTGCCGCCCCGGTCGCGTTCGGGGTCGCGGATCGGCTCGGCCCGCTCACGCACATTCGCGTGCTTTCGCCGGCGCGCCGCGCCGCCGCGCTCTGCGCCGTCCTGGCCGCCGCGCCGTTCGCCGCCGCGCAGGACGCCGAATCCGAAAAGCGCCGTCGCCCCGGCGCCGCCGCACGACCGGGCGACGCCGCCGAGCATCGCCCCGATTCCGAGACGAATCTCTTCGGTCTCGACGCCGATCCGCTGACCGAGCCGATCGTTACCGACCGGCCCGATTTCACCGAAAGCACGCAGGCGGTGCCGCGCGGGCGCTTTCAGCTCGAGGCCGGTTACACGTTCACGAACGATCATGAGCGCGGCGTCACCACGACCGACCACGCCTTTCCCGAATTGCTGCTGCGGATCGGCCTGGCCGATGAATGGGAGCTGCGCCTGGGCTGGGCCGGCTGGTCGCTGGGCGAGGAGATGTTCCGCGAGCGCAACGAGCACGGCCGGCACGTGTCGCGGAACGAGCACACCGACGGCGGCGCGGACATGACCCTCGGCTTCAAGCGGCATCTGTGGGATCAGGAGGGCTGGCGGCCGGATTTCGGCGTCATCGGCGAGCTGTCGCTGCCGACCGGTTCGGGCGAGAAAAGCTCCGGCGACGTCGATCCCGCGGTGAAGCTGCTTTGGGCATATGATCTGACCGATCGGCTGAGCGTGGCGGGCAACGTGAACCTGGGCGTGCCGCGCTCGGCGCGCGGCCGGTTTGTGCAGTCGGCGGCGTCGTTGTCGTTCGGCTATGCGTGGACCGACTGGCTGGGCAGCTACGTCGAGTATTTCGGCATCTACCCGAATGATCGGGGCAGCGACGCGGCTCACTATCTCAACGGCGGATTCACGTTCCCGGTGAACGACAATCTTCAGTTCGACATTCGGGCCGGCGTCGGCCTGAACGAGGAGGCGGACGATTTTTTCAGCGGCGTCGGATTCTCGGTACGCTGGTAGGCGCCGGCGCGGGAAAGCGGTTGCCGCGCCGTCCGGTGAAGCGCGACATTCCGGGCCACGCATCGGTCCGAGGAGAGTGCACTCATGACGTTCCTGATCGACGTATTGTTCTCGACGCTGGTCGACACGATCGCCGGCATTGTGATGATGCTGCTCAGCCTGCCGATCACGATTCTGACGGACACGATCGTGAGCTGGCTGTCGCCGATGGCGGGGTGAACGGGTCCGGACGGGCCAGCGCTTATGAGATTACGCACAATACGTCGTCGCGGGATTTTTCCATCATGGCGTAGCCATACGCGGCGGGCGATTCTGCCTCAGCGACGGCGCTCGAGGCCCGGATCAACGATCCCGGCGCGTGCGCGAGACGACGTCGCGCATGGCGCGGAGCGTCTCGTCGCTGACGTGGTGCTCGATTCCCTCGGCATCGCGCTGGGCCGTCTCTTCTCGCACGCCCAGCGCCCGCAGGAACGCCACGACCAGATCGTGCCGCGACCGGCAGTCGGCGGCCAGTTTCTGGCCCTGCGGCGTGAGAAAAATCGCCCGGTACGGCTGCGTCTGAACCAGCCCGTCGCGCCGCAGCCGCTGAACCGTCTTGGCCACGGTCACGTGTGAGACGCCCAGGCGCTCGGCCATGTCCACCGAGCGGGCCTCGCCCTGCTCGCGGATCAGTTCGTCGATCAGTTCGACGTAGTCCTCGGCGATTTCGGAGGCGTGCTGGCGCCGCGCCGCCAGATAGCCGTCTTTCTGGCGGCGCACACGGGCCAGCACCTGCGGCGGCGGGGCGGCCTTGCGGGTTCCGCGGTTGGGAGCACGTCGGTTGGATCGCCTCATGGCCGGTTCCTCGCGGCGGTACTACAATGGCTACGATCAGTAACCAAGACTACAATTGTAAACGTGCTTTATTGTAAACGGGGACCGGACGGCGGGCCAGCCGGGAGTGCAGCACCATGCTCGATGTCACGTTTCGTTGCGGCGATCTGTCGCGCGGCGCTGCCGCCGCGGCCATCACCGTGGCCATCCTGCTCATACCGATGGGGTCGTCGGGCTGCGATCGCGGCGCCGCGGCCGACAAGGCCGAACCGGCGGCGCGGGCGAACACGTCCGGCGCGTCGGCCGCGCCGCGCCGCCTGCCGCTGCGCGTCGTCTGCACGATCGGCATGATTACCGACGCGGCGCGGATCGTCGGCGGCGATCGCGTGCAGGCGGTGGGGCTGATGGGCGAGGGGGTCGATCCGCATCTGTACAAGGCGTCGACGGGGGACGTGCGGCTGCTGAGCGAGGCGGATCTGATTCTGTACAACGGGCTGAATCTGGAAGGGAAGATGGGCGATCTGTTCGTGCGGATGGCCCGCAGCCGGCCGACGGCGGCGGTGACGGAGCGCATCGACGAGAAGCTGCTGCGCGAGCCGCCGGAATTCGCGGGCCACTTCGATCCGCATGTGTGGTTCGACGTCGAGATGTGGTCCGGCGCCGTCGAGCGGATTCGCGATGCGCTGATCGAGCTGGATCCCGACGGGCGGTCCGAGTATGAGCGTCGCACCAAGGACTATCTCGAAGAGCTGTACGAGCTGAACGAGTGGATCAGCGAACAGATCGCCGCGATTCCGGCCGAGTCGCGCGTGCTGATTACGGCGCACGACGCCTTCGGCTATTTCGGGCGGGCCTACGACATCGAGGTGCGCGGTCTTCAGGGCATCAGCACCGAGAGCGAGCCGAGCCTGAAGGATGTCAACGACCTGGTGGATCTGCTCGTGTCGCGGCGGATCAAGGCGGTGTTCGTCGAGAGCAGCGTGCCGCGCAAGAGCATCGAGGCGCTGATCGAAGGCTGCCGGGCGCGCGGCCACGAGGTGCGCGTCGGCGGCGAGTTGTTCAGCGACGCGATGGGTCGCGCCGGAACTCCCGAGGGGACTTACGTCGGCATGGTGCGGCACAACGTGGAGACGATCGTCAACGCGCTGAAGTGAAGCGCGTGGCAGACGAGGATTGCCGCGTTGTCAGAATCGCGCGGCACGGGCTTGCTGCCCGTGCGAAACAGCGCGCATCAGGGCCGCGCAGCGTAAGCGAGCGGGATTCGCACGTTTCGCGCGAGAGTGAACCGCTCGTTAGCGAACGCGCGCCCGAAGCCTGGCGGCGCGATGAACGCCGCGTGTGAGAATGTACCGTCCATGCGCCGGCGAAGCCGCCCGATCCGGCTCGCTTGCGCTTCGCGGCTCTGAATGACTGCCGCGCGGGCGCTTGCGGTTCGGATCATACGCGCGGCACGGCCCGCGATTGCCGATAAAGATGATTGCCATGTTCCGCAGCAACGCCGCTCTCGAAACTCCCGCCCCGGCCGCCGGCGCCCAGGCGGCGCCGGCGGTTGACGTGCACGATGTCACCGTGGCGTACCACCGCAAGCCGGTCCTGTGGGACGTCGATGTCGCGCTGCCGCGCGGGCGGCTGATCGCGATCGTCGGTCCAAACGGGGCGGGCAAGTCGACGCTGCTCAAGGCCATCCTCGGGCTGGTGCCGCTGGCATCCGGCCGCGTCGAAATCCTGGGCCGGCCGCTGTCACAGGCGCGGTCGATGATCGGTTATGTGCCGCAACGCGAGACGGTCGATTGGGACTTTCCGGTCAGCGCGCTCGATGTCGTGCTCATGGGCCGCTACGGGCGGCTGAGCTGGTGCCGCCGGCCGCGCCGCGCCGATCGCGAGGCGGCGCGGGGCTGTCTGGCACAGGTCGGCATGGGCGACTTTGCGGGGCGGCAGATCAATCAGTTGTCGGGCGGTCAGCAGCAGCGGGTGTTCCTGGCGCGGGCGCTGGCGCAGGACGCGGCGATCTATTTCATGGACGAACCGCTGGCAGGCGTCGACGCCGCAACCGAGCGGGCGATCATCGACATACTGCGCTCGTTGCGTTCGGCCGGCCGGACGGTGGTGGCGGTGCATCACGATCTCCAGACGGTTTCGGAGTATTTCGATCATCTGGTGCTGCTGAACATGCGCGTCGTGGCGGCCGGTCCGATCGGAAGCGTCTATACGACGGAGAATCTGCAACAGACTTACGGCGGTCGGCTGACGATTCTCGATGAGGCCGCCGAAGCGCTGCGCCGCGCGGGACGGTGAACGCAGCGCGCCGCGGCCCTTTCGCGCCACGCCGCGACTGAACCGAACCGCGACCGTAAGGGAGCGCCGCGGGACGCTTTGTGCGCGAGCCGATGCCTGAACTTGCGGCGGGATGCGCCTGCGGCGAGCCGGGTGCACGCGTTGCTACGGGGAGGTTCTTCGCCGCTCCCTCACGGTCGCGGTTCGGTAAAGCGTAGCTGTCGCGGTTCGGTTCAGAAAAGCGGGCGAGAATCGTATCACAGCGCCGACGTAGACCGGCTCAGACCGGATCGCATATGGACACGTTCCTCCGCCTCATTCTGCTTCAGGATGCCAACACCCGCGTGGTGCTGCTGGGCGCGGCGCTGCTGGGCATGACCTCCGGCGTCATCGGTTCGTTCGCCGTGCTGCGCCGCCGCGCCCTGCTGGGCGATGCGCTGGCACATGCGGCGCTGCCGGGCATCTGCACGGCCTATTTCGTCGTCGGCGACAAGAGCTTCACCGCGTTTCTGATCGGCGCGCTGATCTTCGGCACCCTGGGCGTTCTGTGCGTCTCGTTCGTGCGGACGCATACGCGCATCAAGGAAGACGCCGCCATCGGCATTGTGCTCTCCTCCTTTTTCGGGCTGGGCATCGTGTTGTCGCGCATCATCCAGAACCAGCCGGCCGGCAACCGCGCCGGGCTGGACACCTACATCTACGGAAAAGCGGCGTTGATGGTGAATCAGGACGTGGCGCTGATTGCGCTGGTGGCCGGGGTGATCCTGATCGTCGTCGCGCTGCTGTTCAAGGAGTTCTCGCTGCTGTGCTTCGATCGCGATTTCGCCGCGGCCCAGGGCTGGCCGGCGATGTGGCTCGACATTCTGCTGATGGCGCTTCTGTGCGTCTGCACCGTGATCGGGCTGCCGGCCGTGGGCGTCGTGCTGATGGCGGCGCTGCTGATCATCCCCGCGGCGGCCGCGCGGTTTTGGACCGAGCGGCTGTCTCTGATGGTCGCGCTGGCGGGGCTGATCGGGCTGTTGTCCGGGCTGATCGGGACGGCGGCGTCGGCGATGGCGGCGCACTTCGCGGCGGGACCGCCGGTGGTTCTGGCGGCGGCCGGTTTCTTCATGTTCTCGATGCTGTTCGCGCCGCGGCGCGGCGCGCTCGCGGACTGGTGGCGGCGGCGCAAGCTGCGGCAACGGATCGCGATGCAGAACGTGCTGCGGGCGTTGTACGAAATCGGCGAAGCCGCGGGCGCCTTTGAGCGGCCGGCGTCGTTCGATCAGATTCTGTCGTCCCGCGCCTGGACGGCGCCGGCGCTGACGGAGTGTCTCGAGCGGGCGGTCCGCGCCGGTCTGATTCGCGGACGCGACGATCGGTACGTGCTGACCGACGCCGGGCGGCGGGAGGCGATGCGCGTCGTGCGGGCGCATCGGCTGTGGGAGATTTTTCTCGTCGAGCAGGCAGCCATCGCTCCGGACCACGTCGACCGGGACGCCGATCAGATCGAACACGTCCTGCCGCCCGAGCTACTGGCGCGGCTGGAGGAGCGGCTGCGCCAGGAGGGTCGCCTGCCCGCGCCGGTTCCACAGTCGCCGCATCCGGTGGGGGAGGTTGCGCCGTGAACAACTGGTCCATCGGTCCCATCGACGCCTGGATCATCGCGACGGCGATCTGCTGCAACGTGGCGTGCGGGTTGCTGGGCTGCTTTCTGGTGCTGCGGCGCATGTCGCTTCTGGGCGACGCGGTGTCGCACGCGATTCTGCCCGGCCTGGTGATTGCGTTCATGCTGAGCAACAGCCGTGCGATGGGTCCGATGCTGATCGGCGCGATGCTGGTCGGACTGTTCACGGCGTTCATGATCGAAGCGCTCCAGCGCTGGGGCAAAGTGCCCGAGGACGCCTCGATGGGCGTGGTGTTCACGTCGTTGTTCGCGCTGGGCGTCGTGCTGATCACGCGCTACGCGGCGAACGTCGATCTCGATCCCGGCTGCGTGCTGTACGGGCTGATCGAGTTCGTGCCGCTCGACCGCATTTCCCTGCTGGGCCACGAGATTCCGCGCGCGACGGTGACGCTGGGCTTTGTGCTGGTCGTGGTCGTGTTTCTGATTGCGGCGTTCTACAAAGAATTGACAATCGTCTCGTTCGATCCCTACCTGGCGACGACGATGGGCATCAACGCGGCGCTCGTGCATTATGCGCTGATGGCCGCCGTGGCCGCCGCCACGGTCGCCGCGTTCGAGGCGGTCGGCTCGATTCTGGTCGTGGCGATGCTCATCGCCCCCGGCGCGACGGCGCATCTGCTGACCGATCGGCTGTCGCGGATGCTCTGGATCGCGGCGGGCGTCGCGGTCGTCTCGGCCGTCGTCGGCTACATGCTGGCCGCGCATCCGCGCCTCAACACGTCGGTCGCCGGGATGATGAGCGTTGTGGCCGGCGCGCAATTCGCGCTGGCGGTGTTCTTCGCGCCGCGTCACGGCTACGTCAGCAAGCTGCTGCACCAGGTTGCACTGTCGCTGCGCATCGCCGCCGAGGATATTCTGGGCATGTTATATCGCTGGGAAGAGGCGCGGCGCGATGCCCCGCTGACGCGCGATCAGATCGTGGCGGCAATGGCCGGCGGGCTGACCCCGCGGCTGGCGCTGTTGCGCCTGTTGCGTGGCGGCCACATCGAATCGGCGGTCGGTGCGGCGGTGCGGCTGACGGAATCGGGCCGCGCGCGGGCGGGTTCGCTCGTTCGCACGCACCGGCTGTGGGAGAGCTACCTGGCGCAGCATCTGGGGCTGCCGCTGGACCATGTGCACGAGCCGGCGCAGCGGATGGAGCATTTCGTGACGCCGCGCATCACCGAGCAGCTCGATGCCCAGCTCGGCGCGGCGCAGGACCCGCACGGGAAGGAGATTCCGCCGGCCCCGTGAGCGGAGGGGTCCGCACAGTATTCGCTACGAACCGAACCGCGACCGTGAGGGAGCGGCGCGGCCCCATCAACGGATCGGTCCGCACAACGGACCCTGCGAATGGAAAAGCGATGCAAGGCGCGTGAACTTCAGGAGCCACGAAATGGACCCATTCCTTCAAGCAGCCATCGACGAAGCGCGGGCCGGACTGGCCGAGGGCGGCATTCCGATCGGATCGGCGCTGGTCATCGACGGGAAGATCGTCGGCCGCGGGCACAATCGCCGCGTTCAGAAGGGCAGCGCGATTTTGCACGCGGAGATGGACTGCATCGAGAACGCCGGCCGGCTGACGGCGCGCGACTATCAGCGAGCGGTAATGTACTCGACGTTGTCGCCGTGCGACATGTGCAGCGGCACGGCGCTGCTGTACAAGATTCCGCGGATCGTCATCGGCGAGAACGTGACGTTTCAGGGGCCGGAGGCGTATCTGCGTCAGCGCGGCGTGCAGCTTGACATTCGTAACAATGAGGAGTGCATTCGGCTGATGCGGGAATTCATCGCCGCGCGGCCGGAATTGTGGAATGAGGATATCGGAGTGTGATGGAAAAAAGGCACGGAGGCACGAAGGGAAAGACCAGAGCGACGAAGCCACGAACGGGAAGGCAAGGGAAAAGGGAACAGGGAGCAATAGAAAGGCACGAGAGCGCGAAGGGGTATGAAAGAAGCGACGAATTGACGTTTGGACGTTTTGTTTCGACTTTCACTCCGTCCGCCACATGACGACGATCGTGCGCCACACGATCAGCGCGCCGGCGGCGAAAACGCCGACGAACACCAGGCCCTGATCGGTTCGGCCGTACAGGAACGATCCGACCGAAAACAACGCCGCGTAGACCATGGCGCAACCGGAAACCCAGCCGACAAATGACATCGCTAATCTGTCCGGCGATTTCGCCAGACCCGCCGCCGACCGCACGTAGTTCCATCCCGGCCCCGCCGGCCGGACGCGATCATAGAAACGTTTCAATGTTTCGGCGTTCACCGGCCGCGTGAGAAACGTCGCTGCCAGCCACACCAGCGACGTCAGTCCGACGGTGGCCGCCAGCGTGAGGTAGGGCGGCAGTTGTGCACCGACCCGTTGAGCGTTGTAGAAGTAGAGCGACACGCCGGCCGAGCCGATCATCGCGGCCAGCTCGCTCCAGGCGTTGACGCGCCACCAGTACCAGCGAAGCAGGTAGACCAGTCCGGTGCCGGCGCCGATGTCGATCAGCAGTTGAAATCCCGCGCCGGCGGTCTTCAGGCCGAACATCAGTGCGGCGCTGGCGATCATCAGTCCGGCCGTCACGCAGCGCGACACAAGGACGTAGTGTCGCTCGTCGGCCGCGGGGCGCAGGAAGCGCCGATACAGATCGTGCACCAGGTAGGACGCCCCCCAGTTCAAGTGCGTCGACATGGTCGACACGTACGCCGCCGCCAGCGACGCCACCAGCAACCCGAGCAGTCCGTGCGGCAGCAGCGTCAGCATGGCCGGATAGGCCATGTCGTGGCCGATCAGTTCCGCGTCGAGGTGCGGCAGCGCGCGGCGCAGATCGGCGCGCGTGGGAAACACGACCATCGAACACAGCGCGACGATGATCCACGGCCAGGGCCGCAGCGCGTAGTGCGCCACGTTGTACCACAGCGTCGCGCCCATCGCGTGCTTCTCATTGCGCGCCGCCAGCATGCGCTGCGCCACGTAGCTGCCGCCGCCCGGCTCGGCGCCGGGATACCACACCGACCACCACTGCACCAGCAGCGGTGCGGCCAGGAATGCCAGCATCATCTCGGTGTCGAGCAAGTCGGGCAGCAATCGCAGCGTGTCGGTCGGAAGCTGCTCGATGAGTCCCGACATGCCGCCCACTTGCGGCAGGTGGAGCAGGAATATCGCCGCGGCGATGACGCCGACCATGGCGATGACGAACTGCACCAGGTCCGACGCCAGCACGCCCCACAGGCCCGACGTGGCGGAAATCGGAATGCAAATCAGCGTGCAGACGATGGCCGTGCGCATCCGGTCCCAGCCCAGCATCACGTTGGCGATCTTGGCGGCGGCCAGCGTGACCGTCGCCATGATGATGCAGTTGACCGCCAGGCCCAGATAGACGGCGCGAAACGCGCGCAGGAAGACGGCCGGGCGGCCGGAGTAGCGCAGCTCGTACAGCTCCAGGTCGGTCATGACGCCGGAGCGCCGCCACAGTCGCGCGAAAAAGAAGACGGTCAGCATTCCAGACAGCAGGAACGACCACCACTGCCAGTTCCTGCACACACCCTCTTCGCGGACGAATTGCGTCACGAGATTGGGCGTGTCGGTGCTGAAGGTCGTCGCCACCATCGAGGTGCCGATCAGCCACCACGGCGCCGAGCGGCCGGAGGCGAAGAACTCGACCGTGCCGCGCGACGCGCGACGTGCGAGCACGAGCGCGGGGAGGAATGCGATGGTCAGACAGCCGGCGATGACGGCGAAGTCGAGCGCGTTGAGACTCATGGCGGGCGGATGTTACACGATCGGCCGACGCGCGCCTTGCGGAGCCTGGAGCACAGCCGCCCCCGGCTGTGAATGTGGCACAGCCGCCCTCGGCTGTGATGAATGTGGCACAGCCGCCCTCGGCTGTGAATGTAGCACAGCCGCCCTCGGCTGTGTCCTGACAGTCGCATGAGTAGTGACGCCGATCACGCGCGCGCGTGCGCTTGTCGCTCCGATGCGCGTGGAACGGACTTGCAGCACGTTCGCGCGGGCAGATTGCCCGCACCGCGCGACACATACGATGCAAACAGCGGGAAGAACTACACCAGATGTCCAAAATCCGGCCCTTCGGGCCGGTCCTCCCACGAGCGCGGGGGGTTCAGATCGGGCTTCAACTTCGACCCGGCGCTGTAGCACTACTTAGGTCCGGTCGTCTCCGACGGCGGCTGAAACAGCGCGGTCGAGATGTAGCGCTCGCTGGGCGAGGCCAGCACCGCCACAATGAGCTTGCCGGCGTTCTCGGGCCGCATGGCGACCTGGTTTGCGGCGCACAGCGCCGCGCCGGACGAGATGCCGCACGGAATCCCCTCGTCGCGCGCGGCGCGCCGCGCCCAATCGAAGGCGTCGGCCGAGTTCACGCGGATGATGTCGTCGACGATCTTCATGTTCAGCACCGACGGCACGAAGCCGGCGCCGATGCCCTGAATCTTGTGTGGACCGGGCTTGACGGGCTCGCCGTTGCGGGTCTGCGTGATGACCGGCGATTCTTCCGGCTCGACCGCGATGCAGCGGAACGACGCTTTGCGCGACTTGATCACCTCACCCACGCCCGTGATCGTGCCGCCGGTGCCAATGCCGGAGACCAGAATGTCGGCCCGGCCTTCCGAGTCGTTCCAGATTTCCTCGGCGGTGGTCTTGCGGTGGATTTCGGGATTGGCGGGATTGTTGAACTGCTGCGGCATGAAGCTGTTGGGCGTTTCCCTGGCGATCTGCTCGGCTTTCGCGATCGCGCCGCGCATGCCTTCGGCTCCCGGCGTCAGTACGATTTCGGCGCCGAGGTGCTTCAGGATCATGCGCCGCTCCATGCTCATCGTCTCGGGCATTGTCAGCACCAGTCGGTAGCCCTTGGCCGCGCAGACGTAGGCCAGCGCGATTCCGGTGTTGCCGCTGGTCGGCTCGACGATCGTCGTATCCTTGCGGATTTTTCCGTCGCGCTCGCCGGCTTCGATCATCGACTTGCCGATTCGGTCCTTGACGCTCAGCGCGGGGTTGAAGTACTCCAGCTTGGCGTAGACCTCGGCCTTGCCGGAAATCAGCCGGTTGATTCGGACGAGCGGCGTGTGGCCGATGGCGTGTGCGATGTCCTTGAACAAACGAGCCATATCGAGATTCCTCCCCGGCGCGGCCGGGACGATGCGCTTCGATCGGCGCGCGATCGAAATGCGTCGCTCTATTGGAGAGCAGGCCGCTGCCGCTGATGTCATCGGGGGCGCCCGAAAGCCCCGCTGAAGTTGAGAAGACATGGTAGGGCCGGCGGGCGGGGGGATCAAGAAGCGGGGAACAGGGGTGTTTGAGCGAGAATCCTCCGGCAACGCGACCGCGTCGCGGCGGGCGGCGCGGCGTCGTTCAGAGTTGCGCCAGCAGGTTGCCGACGTACTTCATCGCATTCAGTTGCAGCCGCAGTTCGTCGCGGACCGAATCGTCGGCCTGTCCGGCCAGACGCCGCGCCAGTTCGGTGATGCGGCCTTCAATGTCGCCTTTCTGTTGCAGCACGCTCTTGCGGATGGCCGTCAACGCGGCCTGATCGCCGGCTGACTTGGCCTCTTCGATTTCCTCGCGCAGCATGAGCGTCTGGTTGAGCAGTTCGGGCGGGACGCGCTTGTCCTCGGCGGCGGACTTTCCACCCGCGCGGCGCAGCACGTATTCCGCCCGGCGCACAGGGTCACACAACGTTTCGTAGGCCTCATTGACGCGCGCCGACGTCGCCAGCGCCGCGGCCTGGGCGGCGGCGTCCTCCATTGCGACGGCGTCGGGATGACATTGGCGACTGAGTTCGAGAAACCGGCGGCGCAGTAGCGCGATGTCGATGTCAAAGCGGGCCGGAAGTTCGAACAACTCGAAGTAATCGCCCGCGCCGGCGCCGCTGTCCGCATGCTGTCGTTGCGCCGTCAAGCGAGATTCCGCCGCCATGGGAAGGAATTCGTCGCGCCATGCTGATCGGCTCGCGCGACTGCGGATGCGTCTTGTCGCGGGGGACCGGTCGTGCCTACGCGCTGAAGCTGCTGCCGCAGCCGCAGGTATGCGTGGCGTTGGGGTTGTTGAACACGAACCCTCGGCCCATGACCTCATCCTTGAAGTCGATGCTGACGCCTTCGAGGTACAGGTGGCTCTTGGGGTCGCAGACGACCTTGATGCCGTGGGCGTCCCACTGCTCGTCGTTTTCCGACACGCGATCGGTCAGGTCCAGTGTGTATGAGAATCCGCTGCACCCGCCGCCCTTGACGCCCACGCGCAGGTACGTCGCGTCCGGGTTCATCTCCTGCTGCTCCAGGATCGTCTTGACTTCTTTGGCCGCCCGTTCAGTCAGCATCACCATAGTCCGTCACCTCAGATTGTCCGCGGGCCGTCGGCCCGCCGGGTGCGCCTGCCGGCGCGACCTCAGTTGAATCATAGAGCCTTACGAACAGCGCCGCAGCCGCGCCCGATCGACCGCCTCCCCGACGGCCGCGGCGCGGCGCGGCGGAATAACGCTACGGCCGGCTCGCGCGCCGGCCTACTTCACCGCTGCGTCGGCCGGCTGTTCCTCCGCGGCGCGCTTTTTCTTGTAGTCATTGATGGCCGCGCGGATGGCGTCCTCGGCCAGCACGCTGCAATGGATTTTAACCGGCGGCAGGGCCAACTCCTTGACGATGTCGGTGTTCTTGATCTGCAACGCATCGTCGACGGACTTGCCCTTGAGCCATTCGGTGGCCAGCGAGCTGGAGGCGATGGCGCTGCCGCAGCCGAAGGTCTTGAACTTGGCATCGACGATGTTGTCGTTGTCGTCGCACAGGATTTGCAGCTTCATGACGTCGCCGCACTCCGGCGCGCCGACGATGCCGGTCCCGACCTTCGGATCTTTCTTGTCGAGCGAGCCGACGTTGCGCGGGTGGTTGTAATGGTCGATGATCTTGTTGCTATAGGCCATATCTTTGCTCCGCTACATTTGTCTTAGATCGTTGTGCACCATTCGTTTCTGAGTATCCCTGCCCTGGTGAACAACAGCGTCTTCCAAGGCGCGCCTGTTATTCATCCACAAGCAATGGGACCAGCAGCACGTTGAGATGCTGCTCATCCTGTAACTTCTCCTCGATTTCGCTCAGTGCGTTCGCATAGTCAAAGGCGCGAACGTCGCCGCGGTCTGGAACCACTGTGACGTACCACCAATCGCGTTTTCGCTCGATTTCGTCGTCCACAACGTTGAGACGAAATCCGAAGCGCGGCGGCCGATAGCGGTCCAGCAGCCCTTGAACTGTGCGGCCGATCTTTTTCGCGCCATTTCGCTTCACAGCAGGCTCTCCGCTACCTTCAGCACCGCCCGCGCGTTGGCGACGCATCGGCGGGCCGAAGCGCCGTCCACGACGCGTCCCGGACCGTAGTCGGCCAAGATGCGCAGCATGTAGTTCACATTCACGATGCGCGACAAATCTCTGGCACGACCCGCACCGTACTCGCTGCTCAAATGCCGCCGGACCAGTTTCGGCAGCTCCTTGTGCGGCCAGGCGCCATGCGCCGCTCGCGGGTGTTGTCCGCACTTCAAAAGCATCGCCGTTACGGCGGCGAAAACGGCGTAATAGGCACGGCTGACGGCGCTTCGCGCACACTTCGCGGTGAGGCACGTTTCCGCGCCTGCCAGCGAATCACGGGCCATGATCATCCATTCCCGCCACATGCCCGCCTAGTGCGCCGCCCACTGCACCGTGCTCAGATCGATGCCCTCCACCTTGGCCATCTCATACAACGGACTCATCTCGCGCAGCCGGTTCACCGCCGTCACGACGCGGTCGATCGTGTAGTCCACCTCTTCCTGCGTCGTAAATCGCCCCAGCGAAAAGCGGATCGAACTGTGCGCGAGGTCGTCGCCCAGCCCCAGCGCCTTCAGCACGTAGCTCGGCTCCAGCGACGCGCTGGTGCAGGCCGAACCGCTGCTGACGGCGATGTCATCGAAGCCCATCATCAGCGACTCGCCCTCGACGTACAGGAAGCTCACGTTCAGATTGTTCGGCGTCCGCTGCATCGGATGGCCGTTGACGAAAATGTCGTCCAACTGGCTGGTCAGCCCGTCGCGCAGCCGGTCGCGCAGGCTCGCGGTCCGGACCGACTCCTCGGCCATCAACTCGCGGCACAACTCGGCCGCCTTGCCCATGCCGACGATGCCCGGCACGTTGAGCGTGCCGCTGCGCATGCCGCGCTCGTGGCCGCCGCCGTGAACGACCGGCTCGCAGCGCACGCGCGGCGACTTGCGCCGCACGTAGAGCGCGCCGACGCCCTTCGGCCCGTAAACCTTGTGCCCGCTGCACGACAACAGGTCGATGCCCAACTTCTCGACGTCGATCGGGACCTTGCCGAAAGTCTGGCAGCAGTCCGTGTGGAACAAAACGCCCTTGGCCTTGCACATCTTGCCGATGTCGGCGATCGGCTGGAGCGTGCCGATCTCGTTGTTCCCGTGCATGATCGTGACCAGGATCGTGTCCGGCGTCATCGCGTCATGGAGCTGGCCGATGTCGATTTGTCCCGGGCGGTCGACCGGCAGGAACGTCACGCGGAATCCGTTCTGCTCCAGATACTTGCAGGGGTCGATCACGGCCTTGTGCTCGGTCACCTGCGTGATGATGTGGTTGCCCTTGTCGCGATACATGTTCGCGACGCCCTTGATCGCGATGTTGTTGCTCTCGGTCGCGCCGCTGGTCCAGATGATCTCCTTGGCCGAGGCGCCGATGACCGAAGCCACCTGCTCGCGCGCCGTCTCCACTCCCTCTTCGGCCCGCCAGCCGAACACGTGATTGCGGCTGGCGGCGTTGCCGAAAATCTGCTTGAAGTAGGGCAGCATCGCCTCGAGCACGCGCGGATCGACCGGCGTCGTAGCATTGTGGTCCATGTAAATCGGGAACTTCATTATCTAGTGCTCCTTCACCGCCGGCGCCACGCCCACTTCCAGGTATTCGGGCGGCCGCCCGAAGCAGGGATCGAAGGCGATGTCGGCCAGCGTCGTTTCACTCAAGAACGACTTCAGCTTCTGGTGCAGCCGGCGGACCGGCCCGCTCACGGGACAGACCTCGGTCAACTCGCAGCGCGGCTCGGCGGTTTCGCCGTTGACCAGGGCGCACTGAACGAACCGAATGGGACCTTCAATGATCTCGATCAGATCGTTCAGCGAGACTGCGTCCGGCTCGACCGCCAATTCGTAGCCGCCGCGCGGCCCGCGCGACGAACGCACCAGCGAATGGGCCGCAAGCTGCTTGAGGATGTTCATCAAAAGCGCGTGCGGCACCTGATAACGTTCAGCAATTTCCCGGGCGGTGGCGACGCGACTGCGATTCTGCGCCAGATGGCACAGGGCAATCAGTCCGTAGTCCACTTTCTTGGTCAGCGCGAGCATGCTGCGTCTCCACGCCGGATGTCGAAATATAGCACTTACTTGGTACCATATCAAGGGGTTATGGCGTTGGATCGCAACGCGATCGCGACAGGCATTCGCCAATAGGGCCTATATGTCCTATGCTGGTGCGATGTCCCGAATGATCGACTGGTACTACTTCCGCCCCGGCTGAGACACCTGCCGACAATCGCAGGAGTTTCTTGCGAAACAGGGCTGGACCTTCGACGAGAAAGTCGATGCGAGCAAGATAAAGTTCGATGCCGGCGCCGCGCTCAAGCGGGTTCGCGGCGCATCGCGGGCTATTGTCACGCGCGGCAAGTCGATGACGGTGTTCGAGCTGAAGAAGGATCCGCCCGACGATGAAACGCTGTGTAAGGCCATCCTCGGGGCGTTCGGCAATCTGCGCGCGCCGGTCTTGCAGCGCGGCCGGACCATTGTTGTCGGCTTCAGCGAAGCCGCTTATCGCGCTGGCCTGCGCGGCTGATCCTCCTATCGCAATTCGCGGGCGGTTGTCCGGACGATTCAGCCGCGTGGCAGCGATCGGCGCGCGAAGTTCCTCACGCCGCGCCCTTCACGCTCCCGCCTTGGTCGCGTTCAGGGTCGCGGTTCGGTTCAAGCCTTTCAAACGCGTTCTAACTGCAAGAGACACAGGCTCAGCCTCAGATCGGACGGCTTCAGCCGACCCGTGTTTGCCACCAGCTTTAGCTGGTGGGACGCTGGCCGCAGTACATCAACTACCTCTTCCTTCCCTTCAGCCGGGCTTGGCTTTCGGTCCTCCGGCAAATAGCATGCATCGAGTCTCACATGCTCCGGCAGCAAGTCCGGCTGAAGCCGGCTGAAGGAAGATGGGAAGTTGAACCAACCAAGGCGGGCTGGCCACCACCGGTTGAAACCGGTGGCAAAAAAACCGGCCGGCTGAAGACCGGCCAGTGGGCAAGCCGCACACTCAAAATGTGTTTGAGAAGCCCGACTCGGGGAGAGCAGTTGCAGTCGATCATTTCGTTCCTCG
>WYBU01000123.1 GCA_011525745.1 Planctomycetaceae bacterium
AAGCGAGCGGGATCCGGCACTCCAGCCTGCCGAACGACGTCGCATTCCTGCACCGAGCGTTCATCGCGCCGACGGGCCGCAAGCGCATTCGCCGCAGTCCATCAGAGCCGCGAAGCGTAAGCGAGCGAGATCCGGCACTCCAGCCTGCCGAACGACGTCGCATTCCTGCACCGAGCGTTCATCGCGCCGACAGGCTGCAAGCGCCTATATGCGCAAGCGAACCGTTCACACTCGTTCGCGGCGCGCGCATCCCGCTTGCGGACGCTCCGCGGCTCCGATTTGCACGGGCTGCAAGCCCGTGCCACGCGAAACGAGAAGCGCGCGTCAGTAAGCGTTGCACCGACACCGCCGCGGGCGGCATTCCTCTGCGCGTCAGAGCATGTTCGCGAATGGGTTTGATTGTGCGGCCCCATCAACAAATGACCGATTCGCACGGCGGACCCCGCTGCTCACGCCTTCCTCAACGCCTCGATAATTCCGACGCGCGACGCCCGCCACGCCGGCGCTACTGCGCCGATCACGCCCACGCACATCGCCAGCATCAGCCCGATCGCCACGATCCGCGGCGTTACTTTCAGCTCATACGCCAGCACCGTCCACGTCGTATCCGACAGATAGTCCTGCCGCGCCCCATCGAAAACCAGGCTCACCGCCAGCCCGACCGCACACGCCGCACCGCAGATCATCAGCGACTCGATCACAAACGCCCCGATCACCGAGCCGCGCGAAAACCCGATCGTCCGCAGCATGGCGATCTCGCGACGCCTCGCATCGACCGCCGCGTACAGCGTGTTCGCCACCGCGAACACCGCGCCGAACGCCATGATGCTCACCAGAACGATCGTCAGAGCGGCGATCTGATCCGCCTGCTGCGACAGGTCCTTGTAGTACTGCGTCTCGGTCTTCGCTTCCAGCTCGACCGCCGGGCCGCGAATGTGGGCGATCGCCGCCTCGGCCACCGCCGGATCGCTCAGGCGCAACATCGCACTGGAATAGAAATGCGCTTCGTACGCGCTGGACATTGCCGTGTAGTCGGCCCAGATTTCGCTTTCCAGCGCGCTGCCGCGCGCCTCGAATATTCCCACCACGCGAAATCGCCGATTCGCCAAACGGCCCAACGCCACCTCGTCCCCGATGTTCAGTCCCGCGTAGCGGTCGCGGGCCGCCTTGCCCACGATCACCTCCTCACTGCCGCGCGCAAAGCGCCGCCCCTCGATGAGCCGGACTTCCTCGTGCAAATCGAACGCAATCTCGTCGATGGCCCGAATCGCCACGTTGGCCGGTCGATCCGCCACGTCCACGCGCGGAATCGACGTCTGAAGGCAGCGCTCCCGGCTGATCCACGCGCGCCCGCTCATGTCGCGGTGCAGGCCGGGCGTTTGTTCCAGCAGCGCCAGTTCGTCGTTGAACAGAATGCTCGTGCTTTCGGCCGTCGCACCCGGCTTGATCACCACGATGTTGCGCGGCGAGCCCGTCGCCGTCAGCGAAATGCGGATGCCCTCCGAAAACGACAACAGAATCACCAGCACCGCCACGACGACGGCCACCACGCCGAACGTCAGAACCGTGCTGAATCTTCGAGCAAATATGTTGCGCCAGTTATATCGAAGCGGCAGCGCCATATCAGTGTTTCTCGATGCTCACGCCGGCCCCCATCTCCGTACCCCCCCGCCCTCTCATCAAACCATCCGCCCGGATTTCGGATGGGATGGCACTTCTGACTTCACCCATCGGCACTTTAATCTTCGATTTCCGATTTTCGGCTCTCCCTTCGTCGCTCTTCGCGGTCTTCCGTCCCCGGTTCCCGCTTTCTTCGACGTTTCGACGGATCAACGTTTCGACGCTTCGCCCCTCCCCTTGACCCCGCCGAGCGCCGTTCCTTACGTTTCCTCCCTGAATCGGCTCGGACCCTGGAAACGCGCATGAGAATACTCGGCATCGTCAGCCATACCCACGACACCGGCATCGCCCTGCTTCACGACGGCGTTCCCGACATGGTGATCGAGGAGGAGCGGCTGAACCGTCAGAAAAAAACGATGAAGTTCCCGCGCCATGCGCTGGACGCCGCCTTTCGTGATCGCGGCCTGACCCTCAACGACGTCGACTACGTCACGATGCCGTGGCACATCCCCACGCTCATCCGCACGCTGGGCGGGCTGGTGCTGCGCCGATTTCCGTCCAGCATCAATTTGCTGCACTTGCAGGCCCATCCTTCGCAGCGAAACCGCATCGTCATGGGCACGCGCCTCATCGCGCGGCGACTGCGCAAACACTTTCCCGGCCAGCGCGTCCCGCCCATCATCGGCATCGGCCACCACAACAGCCACGCCGCCAGCGCATTCTTCGTCTGCCCCTTCGACGAAGCCGCCGTTCTCATCATGGACGGTTACGGCGACGACGCCGCGACGAGCCTGTACATCGGACGGGGCAACCGCCTCGAACGCCGCTGGCGCAACCACATCCTCGATTCACTCGGCGTGGTCTATACCGTAGTCACCGAATACCTCGGCTTCCGCGGCAATCATGACGAGGGCAAGGTCATGGGACTGGCCGCCTACGGCGAACCGACCTACGTCGACCGGTTCCGCGATGTGTTTCACCTCAACAGCGGCGGCGGCTATCGCGTCAACATGGATTACTTTCTTTACGACCGCTACGGTCAGGCCCGCCCGTTCCGGCAAAAGTTCTTCGAAGTCTTCGGCCCGCCGCGCCGCGACGGCGAAGACGTGACCCAGCGCCACAAGGACATCGCCCGCGGCCTGCAAGCAGTTGTCGAAGACGTCATTCTGCACGTCGTCCGCGGCGTGGCGAAGGAGCATCGCGCGCGAAACCTCTGCCTGGCCGGCGGCGTGGCCCTGAACTGCGTGACCAACGCGCGCATTCTGACCGACACCGACATCGAGCGCATCTGGATACCCCCGAATCCTTCCGACACCGGCGCGGTCCTCGGCAGCGCCCTGTGGCAACATCACCAGACGCTCGGCAGGCAGCGCACGTTCGAGCTGAAGCACGCTTTTTACGGCTGCGGCTATTCGGATGACGAAGCGCAGCGGGCGCTCGAAAGCGCCGGCCTGTCTTTCGAGAAGCTCGACGGAACCGATCTGCTGCGCCGCACGGCCGCCGCGCTGGCCGACGGCCGGATTGTGGCCTGGTATCAGGGACGCTTCGAGATGGGACCGCGCGCCCTGGGCAATCGCTCGATACTCGCCGACCCGCGCCGCGCCGACATGAAGGACACGCTCAACCGCCGCGTCAAGCACCGCGAGAGCTTTCGTCCGTTCGCGCCGGCCGTGCTCGTCGAGCGCGTCGGCGAATTCTTTGAAATTAACCAGCCCGATCCCTTCATGACCATCGCGCCGCGCGTCCGACCGGACAAAGCGCACCTGATTCCGGCGGTCGTCCACGCCGACGGAACCGGCCGCATACAAACGATCGACCGCGAGGCCAATCCGCGCTATTACGAGCTGATCAGCGAATTCGACCGGCTGACGGGCGTGCCGATCGTTCTGAACACCAGCTTCAACCGCCAGGAGCCGATCGTCGCCCGACCGGCCGAGGCCGTTTCATGCTTCCTGCGCACCGACATGGACGTACTGGTCCTCGGCGACTTCTTCACCGCCGATCGCAACGCCGATTCTATCCGCCGCGCTCACGAGTCGTTTTCCGCCGCCCGCGAGGCGTACAAGTAATCCGATTTCGGTTTGTCGCTCGAGATCGCCGCGCGATCTGGCTCGTTACAGGTGGGCCTGTTCCAGAAATCGCCGCGTCCGCTCTTCGCGCGGCGAAGCGAAGACCTCCTCCGGCCGGCCGGATTCGATCACGCCGCCGTCGGCCAGCACGTGCACACGGTGCGCCGATCGCCGCACGAAGCCCATCGCGTGACTCACCACGACCATCGTCTGACCGTCCGACGCCAGATCGCTCATCACCGCCAGCACTTCCGCCGTCATTTGCGGATCGAGCGCGCTGGTCGGCTCGTCGAACAGGATCAACTCCGGATCGTTCGCCAGCGCCCGCGCGATCGCCACCCGCTGCTGCTGTCCACCTGACAGCATCGACGGCCGATGAAAGAGCCGATCGCCCAGCCCCACGCGCTCCAGCAGCGCCCGCGCCCGCGGCTCAGCCGTTTCGCGCGGCACGCCGAAAGCGTGTACCGGCCCGGCCATCACGTTTTCCAGCGCACTCATGTGGGGAAACAGATTGAACTGCTGGAACACCATCCCCACGCGCCGTCGCAACGCGTGCAGCAAGGGCTGTCGCTCGGCGCCGTGCGGTCCCGGTTCCAGCTCGTGCCCCGCCACGCGCACGTTGCCTTCGTCGAAGTGCTCCAGCCCGTTCAGGCATCGCAGCAGCGTGCTCTTGCCGCAGCCCGAGGGTCCGATGAGCACGCTGACTTCGCCCTTCGCCACATCCAGCGATACGTGGCGCAGCACCGCGTGGCCGTTGAACCGCTTCGTCAGATTCCGAACGTGAATCATGAGTGTCCCATTGTGTGCATCGTGAGGCGTTGATTGCAAAACCGAACCGCGCCCGTCAGGAAGCGGCGGAACACGCTTCGCGGCGAGTCTCGCTCACACACGCCCGCGTGCGTTCGGCGCACGCGGGCCATCAGCCCGGGCGACGGCGCCGGTGCTTCTCCCGCCGCTCCCTCACGGTCGCGGTTCGGTTGATGGCGTCAGTCCTCTGAACCGAACCGCGCCCGTCAGGAAGCGGCGGAATACGCTTCGCGGCGGGTCTCGCTCACACACACGCGCGCGTTCGGCGCACGCGGGCCATCAGCCCGGGCGACGGCGCCGGTGCTTCTCCCGCCGCTCGCTCACGGTCGCGGTTCGGCTTCCCCCGCCAGCCGCCGTTCCATCCGCCGCGCCGCCACCGACAACGGAAAGCTCATCGCCATGTAAAACAGCGCCGTCATCGCCGCCAGTTCCAGAATGCGCCCCGTGCTGTTGGCCAGCACGTTGTACTGCTTCGTCAGTTCCGTCACGGTAATCACCGAACACACCGACGTATCCTTGAACAGCGCGATGAAGTCGTTCGTCACCGGCGGCACCACGATCCGCACCGCCTGCGGAATGATCACGCGCCGCAGCGCCGTCGCCCGACTCATCCCCAGCGCCAGCGCCGCCTCCATCTGCCCGCGCGGAATGGCCTGCAACCCCGCGCGATAGATCTCCGCCTCATACGCCGAGTAGTTCACTGCCAGCCCGATCACCGCCGCGTAAAACGCCTCAATAGTCACCCCCAGCACGCCCGGCAGCAGAAAGAAAATCACGTACAGTTGCAGCATCACCGGCGTGCCGCGCAACACCTCGACGTAAATCGCCAGAATCGCCCCCAGCCAGCGCGGGCCGTACATCCGTCCTACCGCCACCAGCAGCCCGACGATGATCGCCAGCGGCATCGAAGTCACCGACAGCAGCACGGTCATCCCCGCCGACTTCAGCATGATCGGCGTTGAGCGCCGCACCACTTCCAGCCCCGCCGGCGCCGCCGCGCCGCGCTCGTCGAGCGTCACCAGCCCCAGCCGCTCCTGGGCGGCGTTCCACATGTCATACCGATCGTAAATCGCCTTAAGCCGACCGTCGGCAAGTGCCTTTGCGATGGCGGCGTTGATCGCCTCGATCAGGCGCTGCTCCTCCGTCCGCGCAAAGATCACGTAATACCCCGGCGCGACCGGCTCGCCCACAAAGCGCAGCCCCTCGCCCTGCGGCAGCCGGCGGTAGAACAGCGCGATCGGCAGGTCCATCAGCGTCGCGTCGTGCAACCCGCTGCGGACCTGAGTCATGGCGTCCGTGTTGCCGTTGTAGCCGACCACGTCGACGGACTCGGACCAGTTCTGTCGCAAATAATCCTCCGACGAGCTGCCTCCCAGCACGCTGACCGACGCCCGCCGCCCGCCCGGCCGGCGCTTCAGATCGTCCCACGAATTCAGAAAATCATCGGCGGCCCGGCCGACGAGTTGCAGTTCGTAGATGTAATAGGGCCGCGAGGCGCGCATGCGCGCCGCCCGGCTCGGCGACCACTCGTATCCGTTGAGGATGATGTCGATTTGCCCGCTCTCGAGCATCGACGGCAGCGTGCTCCACTCGGCCTGCCGAAATCGCGCGGCGACGCCCAGTTCGGCCGACAGCAGTTCCGCCAGTTCGACCTCGAAGCCGATGACGCGCTGCGGATCATCTGGATCGGGACAAACGAACGGCCCCCCGCCCTCCTGATCGGCGCCCCAGATCAGCGTACCGCGCCGGCGGATGTCGTCGAGCGCGTCCCCGTGCGCGACGGGCGCGATGACAGCGAAAAAGAGCGCCAGCGTCGCGCCACGAATGGCGGTGCAACAACGATACCTTGACAAGAATGCTATGGCCATGTCGCCATTGTGCCGCAACGTGTGTTGCACTCAAGCCGTCGCGCACCGCTCATGCGAAAATCCTTTCCCGCACGCCGTCGCCGCTGATCCGAACCTCAAGCGCAAGCGCCGAGGTCCGGGCGAACCACCTGCTGGGTGGCCCCTCCGCATGGCGGTGAATCCTGTCGTCCATGCCTCCACCGCATGCGCTGGCGTTGTCCTCACATCGCGGCGTGACCGCAGCACTGCCGCTCGCGGCTCGGATCAATTATTGTGCTCGCGCGTCAGGTGGCCCACCGCGTGACCGTGGGCTTTCGATGTGAGATGTCGAACAAACCTCACAAGCACGCATTCACTCGCATCCGTCGCGCCCGCCAATCCCACTTGAACCCCACCCCCCTTTGCCCGACACTGACATCCCGACAGCACCCCGGTTGGGAGGTCTTACTTGCGCAAGCCCGTCACGCTGATCACCGGCGCCAACGGCGAAATCGGACACGGTCTCATTGAGCACTTCGGCCGCGCCGGCGGACATGAGCTGGTCGCCCTCGACCTCAAGCCGCTCGACGAGCGACTGCGCTCGCATTGCACCGCGTGGCTCGACGGCGACATCCTCGATCAGAACCTCCTTCAACGCCTCGTCAGCGAGTACGAAATCCACGCCATCTACCACCTCGCCGCGCTGCTAAGCACGCGCTCCGAGTACACGCCGGATACCGCCCACCGCGTCAACGTCGAAGGCACACTCAACCTGTTGATGCTCGCGCACCAGCAGGCAAGTTGGCATGGTCACCACGTGAAGTTCCTCTTCCCCAGTTCCGTCGCGGTCTATGGTCTGCCCGATCTCGAAACCAAGCGCCGCGCCGGCCGCGTCCGCGAGATCGACTACAACGAGCCGACCACCATGTACGGCTGCAACAAGCTCTACTGCGAGCAACTGGGAAGGTATTTCGCGCTGCACTTCCGCCAGCTTGCCGTCGAACGCACGCCCAGCGGCGTCGACTTCCGCTCGATCCGTTTTCCGGGCCTGATTTCGGCCGTCACGCTGCCGGCCGGGGGCACGAGCGACTATGCCTCGGAGATGATCCACGCCGCCGCACAGGGCAAGCCCTATGCCTGTTTCGTGCGCGACAGTGCGCGGATTCCGTTCATGGCGATGCCCGATGCGATCAAGGCCCTGGTGCTGCTCGCCGATGCGCCTCCCGAGCGGCTGACGCGACGCGTCTATAACGTCACGTCGTTCAGCCCCAGCGCCGGCGAGATTCGCGACCGCGTGCTGAAGGCGTTTCCGCGGGCGACGATCACATTCGAAACGCACGCCGCCCGCGCCGCGATCGTCGATAGCTGGCCGGAGGATGTCGACGACACGCCCGCCCGCCGCGACTGGAACTGGTCGCCCGACTTCGGCGCCGACCGCACGTTCGATGAGTACCTCGTCCCCACCATCTCGAAGTTCTACAAGGCGGATGGGAAATGCCGTAAGTAAGCTCGCAGGATCCGCTGTGTGCGGACCGAAGCCATAAGCCGTAACCTCGAAGGAAGTTGTCTGTTGCCGGTTCTCAGCGGCCTCGACGCCTCTGCCTGATCCTGCGCATTTCGACTTTCTGTTCCCTTTTCCTTGTTGCCTTCTCCGCCTCCATGCCTCGCTGTCGACTTTCGCTCCGCCGTTCACCCTCCGTGCCTTCGGGCCTTTGTTTCGACGTTTCGACGTTCCCCCGGCTCAATCATTCAACGCCGTCCGCGAAAGGTCCATCGTCTCCGGCGCCGTCGTCGGCAACGTCACGATGAAAGTCGAGCCGTGATCCTCGACGCTCGTCACGCTGATCGCCCCGCCCAGCACCTGAACCAGTTCGCGCGTGATCGCCAGCCCCAGCCCGGTGCCGCTGTGCTGCCGCGTCTTCGACCCGTCGAGCTGCCAGAATTTGTCAAAAATATGCGGCAACTGCACGGCCGGAATGCCGATGCCGTCGTCCTGCACCATCAGCCGCACGCGGTCGTCGTCCTCCCGCTGCACCGTCAGCGCCACACGCCCCCCCGGCCGGCTGAACTTCAGCGCGTTCGACAGCAGGTTGTACAAAATCTGCTGAATCCGCCCCGAGTCCGAGTGAATCACCGGCACGTCGTCCGCCACCGTCCCCGTCAGCGTCAGCCTGTTCTTGTCCGCCAGCGGCTGCATGAAGTCCAGCAGATTCTCGACCATTTCACGCAGGTTCACCGGCCCGCGATGCAGCAGGAACTTGCCCGCCTCGATCTTGGCCAGGTCCAGCAGGTCGTTGATGATCGACAGCAGCATCCGCGCGCTGTCGACGATGTTCTGTACGTAGCGCTGCGACCGCTCCGGCTCGGCTGGTCCTTCGCGCAATAGCTCGGCGAAGCCGATGATCGACGTCAACGGCGTGCGCAGTTCATGGCTCACGTTCGCGACAAACTGCGTCTTGACCCGGTCCGCCTCGAACAACGCGATGTTCCGCTCCGCCAGCTCGCCCACGCGCGTGTCCAGACTGCGGTTGATCGTGCGCAACTCGTCCTGTTGCTGCTCCAAGTGCGTCAGCATCGAGTTGAACGCCCGCGCCAAGTCCTCAAATTCATCGCCCGTCGCGATGTCGCTCCGAACGTCGTGCTTGCCGGCCGATACCTGGTCCGCCACGCCGCGCAGCTCGCGCACCGGCGACAGGATCAATCGCTGTGTGATGATGTAAAACACGAGCACGGCCAGCAGCCCCGACAGCGCCCCGGCCATGATCATCAGCCCCAGGTTCTCGACCTGGTCGAGCGGCGCCTTGGGCGCAACGTACGACGCCGCGACCACCGCCAGAAGCGTTCCCGCCGGGTACTGCTCACCCTGGGCGCGGATGGGGATCACCGTGCGATACATATACGTGCCCGCACGGCTGCGCTCGACGCGCGGCGGCGCTTCCTGAAGCCCCACACCCTCGGCCAGCCGCGTCACGCAGTATTCGATGTACTCGTCCGATCCCAGCGGCGCTTTCGGCCGAAGCGGATCGACGACGGGAATCAGCCGCGGCGGATCGCCGGGCAGCCCATACAGCGCCGACTCGCGCGCCCACCAGTCGTTCAACGCCTGCTGGCGGCTCTTCCAGTCCCCCGGAAGCATCGTGCAGCGCCTCGCGGCGATCGACGCGATCTGCCGGCTCGTTTCGAAATTCTTGGCGTGAACCAGGTCGATCATCCGCAACCAGGGGACGAGAAGCGCGGCGGTGATAATGAGCAGTACGGCCGCGCCGAACAGGATTCTGCACTTGGCGGCAAGCGAAATGGACGGCAGCGGTATTCGCACTTGGCCCTCAACGAATGGGATCGCAAGATGATACCACGGCTCGCAAACCGACCTAATTGACACACCTGCTGCGGCGGTTCTGCCGAAGTGGCAGTCTCTGTGCCCGATCGCCAAATAGGACCGGCGAGTCGTATGTTCTCTAACGCTACATGATATAAATAGTTACGTTCAACCGTCCAGCATTTCTCCTCTCGGTATGGCAGTTGCTTAGCGATGCGGGGGAGCGTACGGACTCATTCGGAGCTTTTTGATGGCGCCGCCGCAGTCGGGCGGACGCCATGAGGAGAAACCACGGTATGGCAGCCAAACAACTTGCGTTTCATGAGGATGCGCGCAAGGCATTGTTGTCGGGTGTGAACAAGCTGGCGCGGGCCGTCAAATCGACGCTCGGCCCGCGTGGCCGAAACGCGGTCATCGACAAGGGTTGGGGCGTGCCCACGGTCACCAAGGATGGCGTCACGGTCGCCGAAGAGATCGAACTTCAGGACAAGTACGAAAACCTGGGCGCTCAACTCGTCAAAGAGGCCGCCTCGAAGACCTCGTCCAAGGCCGGCGACGGCACGACGACGGCCACCGTTCTCGCCGAGGCCATCTTCGCCGCCGGCCTGCGATCGGTCGCCGCCGGCGCCAGCGCGATGGCGCTGTCCCGCGGCATCGAAAAGGCGACCAACGCCGTCGTCGACGAGTTGAAGACGATGTCCAAGCCGATCAAGCTCAGCCGCCGTGAAGACCTCGTGGCGGTCGCCAGTATTTCGGCCAACAACGATCGCTCGATCGGCGAGAAACTGGCCGACTGTTTCGACAAAGTCGGCAAGGACGGCGTCATCACGATCGAAGAGGGCAAGAGCCTCGAAACCATCGTCGACGTCGTCGAAGGCATGCAGTTCGATCGCGGCTATCTCTCCCCGCACTTCATCACCGATCCGGAATCGATGGAGGTCGTGCTCGACAAGGCCTTCGTGCTGGTCTATGAAGAGAAGATCAGCAACGTCACCAAGCTGATCCCGCTGCTCGAGAAAGTCGCTCAGACCAAGCGCCCGCTGCTGATCATCGCCGAAGACGTCGAAGGCGAGGCCCTCGCGACGCTGGTCGTCAACAAGCTGCGCGGCATTCTGAACGTCGCCGCCGTCAAAGCGCCGGGCTACGGCGATCGCCGCAAGGCGATGCTCGAAGACATTGCGATCCTCACCGGCGCCAAGCCGATCTTCAAGGACCTGGGCATCGAGCTGGACGGCGTGGCCATCGCCGATCTCGGCCAGGCCAAGCGCATCCGCATCGACGCCGACAACACCACCGTCATCGAGGGCGCCGGCCAGTCCAAGGCCATCCAGGGCCGCATCGAGCAGATTCGCAAGGAAATCGACGTCACGACCAGCGACTACGACCGCGAGAAACTCCAGGAGCGCCTGGCCAAGCTGTCCGGCGGCGTCGCCCAGATCAAGGTCGGCGCGGCCACCGAAGCCGAGATGAAGGAGAAAAAGGCCCGCTTCGAGGATGCGCTGCACGCCTCGCGCGCGGCGATCGAAGAAGGCGTCGTCCCCGGCGGCGGTGTCGCGCTGGTGCGCTGCATCGACGTACTCGACAAGGTCAGGGCCACCGGCGACGAGGCCACCGGCGTCGACATCGTGCGGGATGCGCTCACCGCGCCGATTCGCACCATCGCCGCGAACGCCGGCGTCGAGGGCAGCGTCGTCCTGCACAAGGTGCGCGACAAGAGCGGTCCGTTCGGCTGGAACGCCGAGACCGGCGAATACGGCGATCTGATGAAGGATGGCGTGATTGATCCGGTCAAGGTCGTCCGCTCCGCGCTTGAAAATGCCGCCAGCGTGGCCCGCATCCTGCTCTCGACCGATTGCTGCATCACGGCCAAGCCCGAGAGCAAGAAGGACGACCACGCCGGTCACGGCCACGGAATGGACGACGAAATGGACGACATGGGCGGGATGGATGACTTTTAGTCTGCGGCACGGAAAGCGCCGCTCGCCGAGTCGTCCGTCATAACCGCAAAAACACCGCGCAACCGCAACGAACGCATATGAACCGAATTCACAAGAATCAGGAGTGATGGATATGGCAAAGATGAATCTTCGTCCCCTGGATGATCGCGTCATCGTCGAGCAGAGCGAAGCCGAAGAGAAAACCGCCGGCGGCATCGTGCTGCCCGACACGGCCAAGGAAAAGCCCACCCGCGGCACCGTCATGGCGGTCGGCCCGGGTAAGTTGCTCGACACGGGCAATCGCGCGCCGATGAGCGTCAAAGTCGGCAACAACGTGCTCTACGGCAAGTACGCCGGCACCGAGGTGGACGTCAGCGGTAAGAAATACTACGTCCTGCGCGAGACCGACATCCTGGCAATCGTCGAGTAACCCGCGGCAATGGACCACAGCCGCCTTCGGCTGCGTTGAATCGCATGTGCCTTGGAGCAACGTGCGACCACCGCCGCAGGTCGCCCGCGGCGGCACGCGACGTGCGCGACACGCGATGGGCCTTCAAAGGCCGACCGGACGAACGACCCGCAAGACGATGACTACAACCATCGGCCCGAACGCCGATGAGGAGCGAGACCAACAATGGCAACCAAGCAACTGATGTTCGAGGAAAAGGCCTGGGGCGCGATCCGCTCCGGCGTGACCAAGCTCGCCGACGCCGTCAAGGTGACGCTCGGCCCCACCGGCCGAAACGTGGTGCTCCAGAAGTCCTGGGGCTCGCCCCGCGTCACCAAGGATGGCGTCACCGTCAGCAAGGAAATCGAGCTGCCGCACGCCTTCGAGAACATGGGCGCGAAAATGGTCAACGAGGTCGCCTCCAAGACCAGCGACCAGGCCGGCGACGGCACGACCACGGCGGTCGTGCTCGCCGAGGCCATCTTCAAGGAAGGCCTGCGCAACGTGACCGCCGGCGCTTCGCCCATCTCCATCAAGCGCGGCATCGACCGCGCGGTCGAAATCGCCGTGCGGCAGATCGCCAAACAGTCGATCAAGATCAAGGACCGCGGCGACGTCGCCAAGGTCGGCACGATCTCCGCAAACGGCGACGAAGAGATCGGCAACCTGCTGGCTGACGCGATGGAAGAGGTCGGCCGCGAGGGCGTCGTGACGATTGAAGAGGGCAAGAGCCTCCAGACCGAGAAAGAGGTAGTCAAGGGGATGCAGTTCGACAAGGGCTACATCTCGCCCTACTTCATGACCGACCCCGGCAGCCTCGAATGCGTCCTCGAAGACTGCTACATCCTGCTGATGGAGAAGAAGATCGGCAGCCTGCGCGACTGCGTGCCGCTGCTCGAACGCATCCTCAGTGTCGGCAAGCCCCTGCTGATCATCGCCGAAGACGTTGAAGGCGAAGCCCTCGCGGCGCTGGTCGTCAACAAGCTCCGCGGCACGCTCAAATGCTGCGCCGTCAAGGCCCCCGGCTTCGGCGATCGCCGCAAGGCCATCATGGGCGACATCGCCTGCGTCACCGGCGGCGAGTTCATCAGCGAAGACCGCGGACTGAAGCTCGAGAGCGTCACGCTCGAACAGCTCGGCCGCGCCAAGCGCGTCGTCATCGACAAAGACACCACGACCATCGTCGATGGCGCGGGCAAAAAGTCCGACATCACCGCGCGGGCCGAGCAGATTCGCGCCCAGATCGAGAAAACCACGAGCGACTACGACCGCGAGAAGCTCCAGGAACGCCTGGCCAAGCTCACCGGCGGCGTGGCCGTCATTCGCGTCGGCGGCGCGACCGAGACCGAAGTCAAGGAGCGTAAGGACCTGGTCGACGATGCCTTCCACGCGACCAAGGCCGCGTGGGAAGAGGGCATCGTCCCCGGCGGCGGCGTAGCCCTGCTGCGCTGCATCGACGCCGTCCGCGATGCCGCGAAGAAGGCCGAGGAAGACGAGAGAATCGGCATGATGATCGTGGCCCGCGCGCTGGAGTATCCGACACGGCAGATCGCCGAAAACGGCGGTCACGACGGTGCCGTCATCGTCAATACGATCCTCGAAAAGAACGGCGCGTGGGGCTTCGACGCACGAAAAGGCGACTACGCCGACATGAACAAGTCCGGCATCGTCGATCCGGCCAAAGTCGTGCGCTGCGCCCTGCAAAACGCCGCCAGCGTCGCCGGCCTGCTGCTGACGACCAACGTCATGGTCACCGAGCTGAAGGAGAAGGACGCCGACAAGGAACTGGCCGGAGCGGTTCGATAGTTGTCTCGACGTCAGACACCGCCGCGACGTTTTGCTGGGATCGGCACGCGCAACGAGCCGATGGAATCAGGTCCGCGACGGCGCGAGGCCGCGCTCCGTATTGGGCCGGCGTGGCTTGAGTCGGTTGGTTTCGGATTCGCATGGTGGCGACAAAGCACGATTATTACGAGCTGCTCGGCGTCAGCCGCGATGCGTCGCCGGAGAAGATCAAAAGCGCCTACCGCCAGGCCGCGCTGAAGTTTCACCCCGACCGCAACCCCGGCGACGCCGACGCCGAAGCGCGCTTCAAGGACGCCGCCGAAGCCTACGAGGTGCTCTCCGATCCCGACAAACGGGCGCGCTATGATCGTTATGGGCACGCCGGGCTGAGCGGCGCAACGAGCCACGATTTCTCCAACATGCAGGTCGACGACATCCTCGGGATGTTCGGCGACCTGCTGGGAGACTTCTTCGGCGGAGCGTCGCGGCGGCGGGCACGCGGACGCGACCTGCAAGTCGAACTGGAGCTGGACCTGGCCGACGTCGCCGCTGACTGCGAGCGCGTCATCGAGTACTCACGGCAGGACTTCTGCGACCGCTGCGGCGGCAACGGCGCCGAGCCGGGCAGCAAGATTCGCACCTGCTCGACCTGCGGCGGCTACGGACAGGTCGAGCGCACGTCCGGCATGGGGTTCTTCCAGACGCGCATGGTCGCGGCGTGTCCGGCGTGTCACGGGCAGGGCAAGATTCCCTCCAACCCGTGCAAGCAGTGCCGCGGCGCCGGACGCAGCCCCAAGCGGCGCGTCGTGACCGTCAAGATTCCCGCCGGTGTGCACGACGGGCAGGGCATCCGTCTCCGCGGCGAGGGCGAACCCGGCGAAGACGGAACGCATCGCGGCGATTTGCATTGTTATGTCCGCATCCGCGAACACCCGTTCTTCGTGCGGCACGGCAACGATCTGGTTTGTGAGATGCCGATCAGCTTCACTCAAGCCGCGCTGGGCGCGAAGATCGAAGTGCCCACGCTGACCGGCAAGCGCGAAGTGACGATTCCCGCGGGCACACAGTTCGGCGACCTGCTGCGCCTGCCGGACCTGGGCCTGCCCGATTTGCGAACGCGGCGAAAAGGCGATCAGATCGTCCGCGTGCTGGTGGAAATCCCCAAACGGCTCAACGCGCGGCAGCAAGAACTGCTCCGCGAATTCGCCGCCACCGAGGACAAGCAGGTCCTTCCGCAGAGCAGGGGTTTCCTTGAGCGCGTCAAGGAGTATCTCAGCGGCCTGGGCGCTGAATAGAATCCTGTGACACGGAGTCCCGGAACGTGCCTGCCAAGGCCGAACCGAACGACGACCCTGAACGCGCCCAGGGCGGCGGCATGAAGGAAGCGGCGGGCGGCCGTCGCAAGGCGCAATATGCTCGCCTGCAATTGATTGCCTTGTAGCGGGCTTTTCGAACGCTTTCATGAGCGAGTACACGGAGTGATGGCAGCCAAGGAATCCAGGATCGCAATCCCCTCCCCCGAAGAGGTCGCTTTGTACGGCGCCTCGGCCGGAGCAGAGCCGGAAGGCTCACCTTCCGAAAGCCCCGCTGCCGCGTCGGCGGAAGCGCCCGGCGCTGGCGCGCGGAACGAATCGCCCGGCGCCGCGCCGCCCGAAGCCCCGCCGGCGGAACCGACGCCCCCGCCCGAGGCCGATCCCGAAACGCTGCGCACCGAACTCAAGGACTGGCGCGATCGCTGTCTGCGCGCCCAGGCCGAAGCCCGCAACATCGCGCGCCGCCTGACCGAAGAAAAAGAAGCCGTCGTGCGCTACGCCAACGCGGCGTTCATCAAGGCGCTGCTGCCCGTGCTCGACAATTTTGAGCGCACGCTGGACAACCTCGACGAGCGTCATCAAAACGATCCCGTGATCCACGGCGTGCGCCTCGTGTACGACCTGCTGAAAAAGACCTTGGCCGATCATCGCGTCGAGCCGATCGAAGCGCTGGGCAAACCCTTTGATCCGACGCAGCACGAGGCGCTGATGCAGGTCGAATCGAAAGATCAGCCGCCGGGCACGGTGGTTCAGGAGTTGGAGCGCGGCTACAAGCTGCACGACCGCGTGCTACGGGCCGCCAAGGTGGTCGTCGCGAAGGAAGCGGGCAGCTAGCGCCGCGCAGCGCGTGGCATGGTCTAGCCCTCGCGGGAACACGTTTGAACCTTCGCAGAATCGCGACGCGCGAGGGCTTGGCCATGTCGAGCGCTCCCGCGCAAAACGACCGCATCGCCGCAACAAGGGTGCGTCATGCCGACCTACGAATACGAATGCCAGCACTGCCGATCGGTCTTCGACGTCTTCCAGTCGATCACCGCCAAGCCACTTCGCAAGTACGAATGCGCGTCGTGCCGAAAAACCCGACCGGTAAAACGTCGCCTGGGCGCCGGCGCCGCGTTGATCTTCCGCGGCAGCGGCTTCTACCACACCGACTATCGCAGCGAGTCCTTCAAGAAAGCCGCCAAAGCCGAGAAAGATGCCGCGACCGGCGGATCAACAAACGACGCGGCGAAATCCCCCGCGACCCCGGCGGCTGACAAGCCCGCCAAGACCGCCGCCGAAACGGCCACCCCAAAAAACAAGTCCAAGGCGCCGAAATCCGCCTGATCTCCGCCGTTCCTCGACGCGCGGCACAGCGCGCAGCGGTGGACCGCCTGATCAAGCTGTCGAAACGAACGCACAAGCGCGGTTCCGCCGCTTGTCGACCCCCAATGATGCCGCGATACACACCCATCGCTGCCGTTTCGACGTTTCGACGTTCTTGACCCTTTGACGTTTCGACTTTCGACTTTCCCTCCGTCGCTCCGTCGCGTCGTCGCTTGCTTCTGTTCCACGTTTCCGGTTCCCTTTTTTCGACGTTTCCCCCGCCGCCTCTGCGTGCATAAAATCCCCGCGAGCGTACCTGCCGGATATCCACGCCCGGAGTGGCCACCCTTGAAATCCTCGATCCTGCGACGAGCGTCGATCAGCCTCGTTCTGTGCCTCGGCGCCGCCGGCTGCGGGACCGACGCCGACCTGCCTTATCTGCTTCACCTCGCCGGCGGACTCGCCGCCTCGTACGGCAACGCGCGACCCATTGAATGCGTCCTGGCTGACGGCGCCGTCACGCCCGAACAGGCCGACAAGCTGCGACTCGTTCTGGCATTGCGCACGTTCGCGGCAGATCGCCTCGGCATGACCGTCGGCGACGCCTACGCGAATTACGAAGACAACACCGGCAACCGCGTCGCCTACGCCGTAACCGCTTCCGCCAGGGACCGCTTCGAGCCTTATCGCTGGAACTTTCCGATCGTCGGCCTGTACGACGCCAAGGGCTACTTCGACCGCGCGCTCGCCCAGCAGGAGGCCGACCGCCTCGCCGCGCGCGGTTACGACGTCTTCGTCGGCGAGGTGCTGGGGTTCGCCACGTTCGGCATCCTGCCCGATCCGGTCCGCGCATCGAACCTCGAGCTGGACGACTTCTCCCTGGCCGAGCTGATCCTGCACGAGCTGACGCACAACACCGTCTTCAAGCCCGACGACACCGACTTCAACGAGAGCATGGCCACCTACGTCGGCCGCGTCGCCGCGTGGCGCTATTACGAGGAGACCTTCGGCGTCGACTCATCGCAGGCCGCCGATGCGCGGCGGCGCATCGACGATCTGAAGATCATCGACACCTACGTCATCGACCTGTACCTGACGATGCGCGACTATTACGACCAGCCGCTGTCGAGCGAAGAGAAGATCGCCGGCCGGGCCGCGGTGTTCGACGACCATCGGGCGCGCTTCGACACCGACTACGCGCCGCGTCTCAACGAGCCGCAGCGGTACGACTATGTCCGCGACATTCCGCTGAACAACGCCGTCATCCTCGCGGGCGTGCGTTACCAGGGCAATCTCGATTTGTACGAAGAGGCATACGCCGCCCTGGGCCGCGATATTCCCGCTTTTCTTGCTCTGATTCGCGACGCCGTCAAGGCCGCCGACAGCCGCGCCTGGCTCGCCCAATGGCTCGCCGCGCGCTCGTAGGATCCGCCATGCGGACCGCTCCGATCCAGCCCGCGCCTCAATCCTTGAGCGCCTGTATCGCCAGAATAATATCGAGAAAAACACTCTCAATCCGCTCGATCCGAAACCCCGCCTTCCGCACGTTGCTCAGCGTGTCGCGGTTCATCTCCGTTCCCACCCGCCGCGTCCACAGCGACATCAGATCGAGCGTCCACCCGAACACCGGATTGCGGCTGCGCACGTGCTCGAACATCAACATGCGCCCGCCGCTCCGCAGCACGCGAAGCAGCTCGCGAAGCGCCCGCACCGGATCGGGAATCGAGCACAACGTACACGAAGTCACCACCGTGTCGAACGTCGCGTCGCGAAAGCACAGGTTCTGCGCGTCCGCCCGCACGAACCGCATCTCGCCGCGATAGTCCCGCCGCCGCGGCTCGGCGCGCTCCAGCATCTTCGGACTGATGTCCACGCCCACGATCCGCCGCCCGGGCGGGAACCGCGCGATGTCCAGCCCCGTCCCCACCGCAACGAACAACACGCGCCCCGTCATCGCGCCGAACAGTTCGGCCTTGTACGGCCCGCGCCGCAGGTCCGAACCCTCGCACACGTCGTACACCCGCGCGCGCAAATCCCAGATGCTCGTCATGACCGCCTCACACGCTCGCCGCCGTGCGGCTCAACCGCCGTCGACACGAGCGGCCATACCACTCAAGGAGGAGATACATCCCCGCGCCCATCGCCGCGCCGAACGCCAGCGCCTCCGCCCACGTCATCTCCCCGCCCAGCAGGTGCATCACGTCCATCGCCATCGGCGTGATCATCGCAATGACCATCGAGGGCGTCATGCTCTCGATCGAACCCAGCAGCGGCGACACCGCCACCGCCAGCAGCATCTGAACCAGCATCGCCGCCGCCATTCCGACCAGCGACATCGCCACAAACGGCCAGCCCCACGCGTCGAGCAACTGCATGATTCCCGCCGCCATCATGCTGACGAGCATCAGAAACAGGCAGTCCCCCACCGCAAACGCAATCCGCCGCCCGCGACTCGAAGCAACGTGCATCATGTGAACATGGTCCTTGTCGCGTGGCACGGGCTTCCAGCCCGTGCGTAGGGTCCGCTGTGCGGACCGATCGCGCAACGCCGTCTGACTGATCCGAGCCGCAAGCGCCAGCGCCGCGGTCCTTCAGAGCCGCGAAGCGTCAGCGAGCGGGACCCGGCGCCTCGACTTGTCATGAGGCGTTCGTCCTTCCAGTGGACGCTCAGCCCGCCGCCAGGCTGCGAGCGCTCGTCCGCGTCCATCGGCGCTGTGGCGCCATGCGGCCGCCCATCCCGCTTGCTGACGCTGCGCGGCTCTGACCTGCACGGGCTGCAAGCCCCTGCCACGCGAAGGACGCCGAATGCGCGGCGTCCGCTGTGCGGACCGATCGCGCAACGCCGCCTGACTGATCCGAGCCGCAAGCGCCAGCGCCGCGGTCCTTCAGAGCCGCGAAGCGTCAGCGAGCGGGACCCGGCGGCCCGATTCGTCATTAGGCGAATGTCCTTCCAGAGACCGCTCAACTCGCGGGCGCCGACGTCGCCGCCTCCTCCACAAAATGCCCCTGCCTCACCCCCAGCCGCCATAGCCACTCCTTCAGCAGGCAGTAAGACACCGGCACCGTAAACAACGTGATCAACTCCAGCGTCATCCCCCAGAAGCTCGGCAGCGCCATCGGAATCATCACGTCCGCCCCGCGCCCCGTGCTCGTCAGCACCGGCATCAACGCCAGGACCGTCGTCGTCGTCGTCATCAGGCACGGCCGCACGCGCCGATTCCCCGCCTCGATCACATGAGCGCGAATGTCCGCAATGCCGCGCACCGGCTTGCGGCCGAATACCTGGTTCAAATAGGTCGTAATCACCACCCCGTCGTCGGTCGCGATGCCGAACAGCGCGATGAACCCGATCCACACCGCCGTGCTCAGGTTGTACGTGCGCATGTTGAACACCTCGCGCACGTTCCGCCCGAACACCTCGAAATCCAGGAACCACGGCTGCGCCGTCGCCCAGATGCCGAGAAAGCCGCCCGACCACACCACCGTGATCCCGACGAACACCAGCAGCGAAATCGGCACCGACCGGAACTGGAAATAAAGAATGAGGAAGATGATGAACAGCGACATCGGAAGCATCACCGCAAGCTGCTTCTGAAACCGAAGCTGGCTCTCATACGAGCCGGAGAACTTGTAGTGCACGCCCGCCGGCAGCGTCAGCTCACCCGATTCCAGCTTCTGCCGGATGTGCCGATCGGCCTCCTCGACCACCTCCACCTCGGCATAACCGGGCTTCTTATCGAACAGCACGTAGGCGACCAGGAAGTTGTCCTCGCTCTTGATCTCCTGCGGCCCGCGAACGTATGCGATCGACGCGAGCTGCGCCAGCGGTATCTGCTTCCCGCCCGACGCCGGCACCAGGATCCGTTCCATCGCCTCCACGTTGTCGCGAATCTCGCGCGCATAGCGCACCCGGATCGGATACCGCTCGCGCCCCTCCACCGTCGTCGTCGCGCGGATCCCGCCCAGCGCGATCTCGATCACGTCCTGCACGTCCCGGATGTTCACGCCGTAACGCGCCATCCGCTCCCGATCGATGTCGATCTCCAGATAAGGCTTGCCGATTACGCGATCCGGTACCACCGCCTCCGCCGCTACGCTCGGAACCTCCTCCAGCGCCTTGGCGATTGCAAAGCCCGCTTGCTCGATCGCCTCCAGCGACGGCCCGAACACCTTCACGCCCATCGGTGCGCGCATGCCCGATTGCAGCATCACCAGCCGCGCCGCGATCGGCATCAACCGTGGCGCGCCGGTCGCCCCTGGAAATTCGGCCGCCTTTTGTATCTCGTCCCAGATGTCGTTGGGCGTGCGGATGTGATCGCGCCATTGACGGATCGGATTCCCCTCGTCGTCCAGCACAAGCTCCCCCGTTTCCGGATCGTGCTTGTACTCGCTCTTGTAGAGAATAACGGTCTCGATCATCGACACCGGCGCCGGATCGATCGCCGTCTCCGCCCGGCCGATCTTGCCGACCACGCTCTCGACCTCGGGAATCGCGTGAATCGCACGGTCCTGCGCCGAAAGCGCTTCCAGCGCCGAGCCGATGCTCGCGTGCGGCATCACCGTCGGCATGTACAGGAACGACCCCTCGTCCAGCGGCGGCATGAACTCGCGCCCCAGCCCCGGAAACGTGTGCAGTCCCGCGCTCCAGAAACGCTGATACAATTCGCTCGCCCCGCCGCGAATCGTCTGCTCCGTCCCGGCCTGCGCCTGCTGCGACGGCGGCGGCGAAGGCAGCACGCTCCCGGCCACCGGCCCAAAGCCCAGCCAGACGAACGCGCCCATCAGGACCATCATCGTCGGCAATGACAGAAACGCCGCCTTGTGCCGCAGGAACAGCCCCAGGAAGTAGGGATAGAAGTCGATGAACACGAGCCGCGCCGCCGTCCACACGATGTTCAACCCGAACACAAAAATCAGGTTGTTCACCACGCCGGCCCGGTGCCCCAGCGGCATCCAGTGAACCGTCAGCAGGTACAGAACCGCCGCCGCCGCGGCGTAACTCGCGGCATATCGTCCGAGCTTGCGGCCCGCCGGCGGCAGGAACGGCTCGCTCAGCGCCCATATTGCGTAAATCGCCAACAGCCACGCCGCGAAGCTCACGTACAACCCGCCGCCGATGCCGGCGCCAAGCAGCACGATCCGCCATGCCCACCAGCCGACGTGATGGTACGGCAGGTCGCCCGCCCGCACCCGACGGAAGATCAGATGCGCCAGCGCCGGCAGGATCGTCAACGCCACGATCACCGACGCGAACAGGGCAAACGTCTTGGTCCACGCCAGCGGCTTGAACAGTTTGCCTTCGGGGCCGAACATCGCGAACACCGGCAGGAATGAGACCAGCGTCGTCGAGATGGCCGTGACGACCGCGCTGCCCACTTCGCTGCTGGCGCGATAGATCGTCTCGACCGTCGGTTCATCCTCGGGCGCTTCGTCGAAATGACGGACGATGTTCTCGCACAGGATGATCCCCATGTCGACCATCGTCCCGATCGCGATTGCGATGCCCCCCAGGCTCATCAGGTTCGAGTCGATCTTGAAGACCTTCATCAGAATGAAGGCCAGCATGATCGCGATCGGCAGATTCAGGCAGATCAGAAACGCGCTGCGAAAGTGCATGATGAACACGATCACCACGAACATCGTGATGAGAATCTCGTCGATCAGCGCGTTCTTGAGCGTGTCCAGCGTCTCGTGAATCAGCGTCGTGCGGTCGTAGAACGGTACGATCTGCACTTGCGACACCGTGCCGTCCGGCAGCGTCTTGCGCGGCAGGCCCGGCGCGATTTCGGCAATCCGCTGCTTGACCCGCTCGATCACTTCCAGCGGATTCGCGCCGTACCGCACCAGCACGACGCCGCCGGCCGCCTCGACCCCTTCCTTGTCGAGCATTCCGCGCCGCAGCGCCGGGGCGATCTGCACCCGCGCCACGTTCTTGACGTAGATCGGTACGTCGTCGCTGACGCGCAGCACGATGTTCTCGACGTCCTCCACGCTCTTCACGAAGCCGCGCCCGCGGACGATGTACTCGACCCCGTTCCATTCGATCGTCTCGGCCCCCACGTCGATGTTCGACCGCTGCACCGCCATGAAGATGTCGCCCAGCATCACGCCGTGGGCGCGCATCGCGTCCGGATCAACGTCGACCTGGTACTCGCGCACGTAGCCGCCCACGCTCGCCACTTCGCTGACGCCCGGTATCGCCTGAAGCGCGTAGCGAACGTACCAGTCCTGAATGCTCCGCAGCTTCATCAGATCGAAACCGCCGTGTGAGCCTTCCAGCGTGTACCAGAAGACCTGACCCAGCCCCGTCGCGTCCGGCCCCAGCGACGGCATCACGCCTTCCGGCAGCAACTGCTGCGCGACGTTCAGCTTCTCCAGCAGCCGCGACCGGCACCAGTAAAAGTCGAACTGATCTTCGAAGATGACGTACACGACGGAGAATCCGAACATCGAAAACGAGCGGATCGTCTTGAAACCCGGCGTCCCCTGAAGAATCGTCGTCAGAGGGTACGTCACCTGGTCTTCGACGTCCTGCGGTGAGCGCCCCGGCCAGTCGGTGAAGATGACCTGCTGGTTCTCGCCGATGTCCGGTATCGCATCGACCGGGATCGGATCGCGCGGAATGATCTCCTGCTTCGTCGCAAAGGGCATCACCCGCACGCCCCACAGCACGATGAACGCGACCAGCAGAAAGACGATCAGCTTGTTCACCAGGCAGAACCGGATGATGCGGTCGATGATGCCCGACGGTGGTTGGCCGTGGTCGCTATTCATGGACCACCCTTCCGTCTTTCGCGATCCGCTTCCGGATTTCGCCGCAGCGCAGCATCTTGCTCCCGAAGTAGGGATTGCTGATCCGCTCCTCCGCCTGGAGCCATGACGCCCCCTGGTTGTCGAACGCCATCGGGCAATAGGCCTCGAACAGCGGTCCCGACCGGTTGTGGCCGAACGTCCGCAGATAGGTCTCAAGTCCGCGCGTCAGATCCGGCAGCTTCGCGCGAATCCCTTCGATGTCCGCGCCTTCCGCCGGCAGCCCGGACTCGATCGCCGTGATCTGAGAGTTGAACGCGCCGATCGCTTCGTCTCCTTCGACGCCATGCGGCAGCGCCTGCGCCCGCGCCGCGCGCAGTCGCTTCGCCGCCGCCGCGGCGCCCTCGGCGTCATCGGCCGCCAGTGCGTTCACGAGTTCCACGTAAGCCTCCACGATCGGTGCGACATGTTGGTGATACATGGCGTCGCGTACGTAGCGCGACACGATCGGAGGTTCTTCCGCTTTCGCCGGCGACTCCTCCTCGACTTCCTTCTCGCCCGTCTGCATCATGCTCGGCCGCGCCTGAATCTGCAGCGCCGAGTCGATCATCAGCGCCCCGTGCGTCACGACGCGCTCGCCTTCGCTCAGCCCCTCCTCGACGATGTAGTAATTGCCCGCCCGCGGACCGACGCGGATGACGCGCCCTTCGTACCGAACCTCCTCGCCGTCCTTCTTCTCCACATAGACGACCGCGCGCTTACCCGTCAGCAGGACCGCGGTCTGCGGCACGGCCAGCGCGTCGCGAACCGGACCGGCCTCGTCGACGAACCCCAGCGACTCCGCAGGTTCGAGCCTCATGCCGCAGATGTCGCACGTGCCCTCCTCACGCTTCGCGACCTCGGGGTGCATGGGGCAAATCCACTTGCCCGCCAGCGCGTTGTCGATGACGCGCCCGCCCTCGCCGACTCGCACGTGGACGTGCGCTCGCACGAACATCTCGGGCCGCAGCCTCAGATCGGGGTTCGTCACGTTGACGCGCACCTTCACCGTCCGCGTGTCCGCCCGCAGCACCGGATCGATGTAGGCGATCCGCCCGTGAAATAGCTGTCCACGAAACGCCTCGGTCTCGAACTCGACCTCCTGCGCCAGCCGCAGATAACCGATGTCCAGTTCGTACGCATCCAGCATCACCCACAAGTGACGCAGATCGGCCAGCGTGAAAATGCGCATGCCGGTGTCGACGTACATCCCCTCGTAACCCATCCGCTCCAGAACCCAGCCCTCGACCGGCGAGTCGATTCGGATGTGATCGCTCGGCTTGCGCTCGCGGGCCAACGTGTCCAGCACGTCTTTCGATATGCCCCACAACTCCAACTTCCGGCGCGCCGAGTGAATCATCGGATCCTGCGGCCCGAACGCCTGCGTCGCCGTCGCTCCGCGATCGGCCGCGTCCAGCGCCGCCACGTACTCCGTCTGCGCAACCAGCAACTCGGGACTGTAGATTTCCGCCAGATGATCTCCCTTTCGGACCAGAATGCCGGTGTAGTTGACGTACAGCCGGTCGAGCCGGCCGGGGATGTAGCTGCTGATATACGTGATGCGGGTCTCGTCCGCGGCGACCTTGCCGACCATCTGGATCTCGATCGCCAGTTCGCGCCGCTTCACCTCGGCCGTCTCGATCCGCGCCAGCGTGCGGGCGCGCGGCGACAGCGACATGACCGGCGCCGATTCATCCTCCGCGGCGCCCGCTTTGACCGGAATGAGATCCATGAAGCAAATCGGGCACAGTCCCGGCGCAGGCAGCTTCACATTCGGGTGCATCGAGCAGGTCCAGTAGCGCACCTCGTCCTGCGCCGCCGTTGCGCCGCCCGAGCCACCGCCCGCGTGCGCGCCGTGCCCGACCGCGTCGCCGCCTGCGACCAGCGTTCCAACCCAGTACGTAAGCCCCAGCAGGCAAACCATCAGGAATCCGCGAACGACGCTCATGCGCCAGGCGCGATACGCAAGGTCCACCGGCCACGGCCCGCGCCCATGCGGCGCCGGCGGCGTTGAATTGTGTTCCGACGAGGGCTGCGATGACATCGAATTGCTCATTCTGCACCACGTAGGGTCCGCCCTGCGGACCATCTATTCCGATCCCGTAGGGTCCGCTGTGCGGACCTTCTCATCCAAGCCGCAAGCGCCCGTGCCGCGGTCATTCAGAGCCGCGAGGCGTCAGCGAGCGGGACCGGGCGGCGTGGCCGGCGCCTTGACGGTTCATTCTCATATGCGGCGTTCAGCGCGCCGTCAGGCTTCGTGTGGGTGTTCGCTGACGAGCAGTTCCCTCTCGCGCGAATCGTGCCGATCCCGCTTGCTTACGCTGCGCGGCTCTGATGTACCAACTACGCACGGGCAGATACCCCGTGCGAAACACGCACTTATTTCTTCTTCTCCTCCGCCTTCTTCTTCAGTTTCAGCTTGTAACCCTGCTCCTCCAGCTTCGGACCATATTTCTCAGGATCGGCCTCGAACTTCTCGACGCACTTCCCGCAGCAGAAGTACACCACGTGCCCATCCGCCGTCTTCGTCGACACTGCCGGATCGATCTCCTCGCCGCTCACGGGGCACTTCGTCTGATACGTGAACCCCGCCGCCAGCTTGCCCGAGTATTTCGCCGGCTCCTTCTTGTAAGTCTCCGGACATTTTTTGCAGCAGAAGAACACCTTGTGACCGCCCTCCTCGATCGAAACCTCCGCGTCGACCGGCTTGCCGCTGATCGGACACGTCGTCTGCACCGCCGGCAGCTTGTGCAAGATCTCGCGCTGCTCCTTCACTTCCTTCTCGTACTTCTTCGGATCCTTCTGGTACTTGCCGATGCAGTGGTCGCAGCAGAAATAGACCGGTCCGCTGTCCGTCTCGGTACGCACGGCAAGATTGACCGTATCCCCCATCACCGGGCAGTCGGGCAGCTTGCGCGCCTCCTGCTTCCCCTCCTCCTTCTTGTGCTCGTGCTCCTTGTCCTGTTGCGCCAGCGCAAATGCTCCGGCCGCCGACAGAAACGCAACGGATGCAATCAGCGTCAGATACGAAGGCTTCATGACGGATGTCTCCTTCCTCAGATGGTGTCAGCCGTTGATTCGCTGTTTCACGTGAAACAGGTCTTGTCAAATCACCCGGCGTAAGGATACGCCAACGGGTTCGCAACCGGGGCATGGCCGGGCCAAAGCCCTCGGATCACAATCTCGTGAGCACTCGATTGGCGCCGCCCGCGTTGGAATGGCCCTGATAACGGCCGGACCCGGCGCGCAGCGTCATCGCCGCAAGACGGTTCGGGCAGCGCGCAGCGGTCGGGATCAGATCAGCAGAACGGTGGTTTCGAGAACGTCGGTAACTTCAGGCGGGGACGGGCCGTGCAGCGAAAAAACTGCGGAATTGAGACCCGCAAAAACCAGGTGATCCGAAAGCGGCAGCAGGACCCAGACCCGCTCCGGCCGCTCAACGCTCACGCGAATCGGTGGGTTCCACGGCACCGGCGACTCGTCGCACGAACACCAGCGCGGCTGCTCGTCCGGAACTTGCGATACCGGCAATCCAGGCTGCTCGCAGCCGCACTCGCACGGGCCGCTGCCGCAGCAGCAGCATGATGTCGCGTTCTGTCGGCTTTCGGACGTGAAACGAAGGGGGCGCGGACCGAGAATGCCGGCCGCCGGCCAGATCGTCAGGACAAGCATCGTGACGAACCGCTGCATGTCGACTTCTACTATAGGCTCGAAAATCGGCGGAAACAATCCGGCGCGGGGCCGATTTTCTTCTCGTGATATAGAATGACAGGCAACACGTGCCTCCCCCGGGGACGGAACCGATGGACCTCGAAACCTTCGCGCGCGACATCAGTCTCGTCGCCGTTCGTCTGGCGGCGTTCGACGTATTCGGCATGCTGACGCGGCGCGCGCCGCTTCCCGTCGGATGCGCCGCGCTGCTTCACCGCGACGACGGCACGACGTCGGTCGAAAGCCCCGGCGCCACGGTCGACGGCCGCGGCGTGCGCGAGCTGGTCGTCGTGCGCGCCACGCCGATGCGCCTGGCGTTCGATCCGGTCGCCGTCGAATCCTCCGACGGTCACGAGTGCTCCGCCATGATCGGACTGGCGGTCCAGGTCGTGCCCGAACGGGCCGATCTCGACGCATTCTGCAATACGATTCTCGGCAGCAGCCGCCGCGCGGGCGTCAACCGGCTGACGATGCACCTGCGCGACGCGGTTTACAGGGCCGCCCACGAATTCGCGGCGGCGCGGCCGGCCGAGGCGCTGGTTCATTCGCGCGATGATGATGCATTTTCGCGGCATCTATCGACGGCGTTGAAGCCGGTGACCTTCGCGGCGGGGCTGTCGCTGGCGGGACAAATCACGCTCGAAGTCTTCTCCGAAGCATTCGAGGCGGCGCGACGGGCCGAGCGGCATGCCGCCGAACAGCAGCGCCGCCTGGGACTGCGGCAGCAGTTGCAGGAGGCCGAGCAGGCCGCCCGGCGCAAGCACGTCGAGGAGCTGTCGGCGATGCTCGATCGGCTCGACGCGCTGGCGCGGCAGCGGCCGGGCGTGGACACGGCGCGGCTGATTCAGACATTCGATGTCGCCGAGCGCGGCGAGTTGTACCGCCAGCTCCTGACGCGCGAAGTCAGCGCGCGGCGCACGGCGGCCGTGGCCGTCGTGGCCGGCAACGAGCTGCTGCTGTTCGATCCCAACGACGGTTCGCTCGCTTCGCGGCGGGCCCTCGAGGGCGCACCGGGGCCGCTGCGTTCCGTGCGACTGATGCACAACGGAATTGATGAATTTCTCGTCGGCGCGATGCACGGCGTCTATCGCGTCGCCCGCAACGGCGGGCCGGTGACGGCCTACGAGTTCGATCCGCCCGGCGGCCGCGTGCGCGGCGGTGTGAACGCGGCGGTGCTGCTGCACGGTCAGTTGTTCGCAACGCACTCAGAAGTCGGTGTCATTCAATGGGACGCCGATGCGCCGAACGCGCCGCGCATCATTCTGAACGAGCAAACCTCCGGCGCATCCGCCGTGCGCGACATACAGGCCGACGAAGAAGAAACGCTGTGGTTCACCGCCGGCGAGCGCGTCATCGGCTGGTCGCCGCGTCAGTCCGATGCGGTGTATTCCGCCGCGCTGCCCGATGCGGCGGGCGGCGCGACCGCCGATACGCCCGCAACGCTCGCTCCGGGCGTCACGCAACAGGTCGGCACGCTCGTGTCGATCGGCTCGATTCTGGCCAGCGGTTCATCGGGCGGCGCGCCGCGCGTCGCCGCGCTGTGCGTCGCAAATCGCCAGGTGTTCGCCGGCACGAGCGACGGGCGGCTGGTCACGTGGCCCTGCCGCGATCCGTCGGCCCATCAGACATTGTTGACGGGCGAGGGAAAGGTCGAGTCGGTGCAGTGGATGTCCGGCGCGGGCGTCGACCGGCTGTTGGTCGCCAGCGGCCGGCCGCACTTGTGGTTGCTGGTGCTCGGCGACGCGTATCGCGGCGAGTATCGCGCGGCCGATCCGCTTCGATGGGCGGCGGCGGCGGATGACTGGATCATCGCCGTCAACGAGCTGCGCGATCGGTTGCTGGTGTGGCGACCGTGGCGGCCGGAAGCGCCCGAGCGGACTATTTTTGTCGGCCGGCAGGTGGGGCACTCGATTCAGGATGCGATCCTGGTGGAGCGCGGCGACTGAGTGCGACCGAACCGAACCGCGACCGTGAGGGAGCGGCGGAAAACGCAGCGGCACGAATGCGGCGACCGAATGTCGTTTATTGTCGCCGCCGTGCGGTGCAGCCGTGAGGCCGGCGACCGGTGGCGAAGCGGGCCGCGTGCGCGATGAGTATCTCGGCGCTCCCTCACGGTCGCGGTAAGGATACCTTGTTGCCATGAACAGCGCCGCTTCGATCGTCGAGTGTCCGCGCGACGCATTTCAGGGTCTGCCGCGCTTCATTCCCACCGAGGTCAAGCTGCAACATCTGTTGCGCATCGTCGAAGCCGGCGTGCGCGAGATCGACTTCGGCAGCTTCGTATCGCCCGCGGCCGTACCGCAGATGGCCGACACCGAGGAACTGCTGCGGCTCTTTCGTGAGCGGATCGCGAGCCAGGCGCCGTCGCCGCCTGCAATCCGGCTGATCGCCGTAATCGCCAACGAGCGCGGCTTCGATCGGGCGCTGGCGGCGCGCGACGCGTCGGGCGGAGCGGCGCCGGCGGTCGGGTATCCGCTGTCGCTGAGCGACACGTTTCAGCGCAACAACACCGGTAAGAGCATCGACGAGAGTTGGCCCGTTGTAGAGCGACTGGCGCGGCGGGCGGACGAGACCCGGATGGAGTTTGACGTATATCTGTCGATGGCCTTCGGAAATCCCTACGGCGAAGCGTGGTCGGTCGAGCAGGTCGCACATGCGGCGGCGCGGCTGGCGCTGCTCGGCGTTCGGACGATACTTCTGGCGGATACCGTGGGACGCGCCGAGCCGAACCAGTTGCGCGCGACGTTCGACTCCGTCGCCGCACGCGCGGGCGCGGGAGTGAAGCTCGGCGCCCATCTGCACGCCGCGCCGGATGGCTGGGCCGGAAACGTCGCCGCGGCCTACGAAGCCGGCTGCCGAAGGTTCGACGCGTCGCTGGCCGGCTACGGCGGCTGCCCGTTCGCACAGAACGAGCTGGTGGGCAATATTCCGACAGAAGGAGTCGTAAACTATTTTGAGCGGCGCGGCGTGTCAACCGGAGTCTCAGCCGCTTCACTCAGCCAGGCGGTCGCGTCGGCGCGAAGCATTTTCGACACATATGGGCGGAAATGAGTGCGATGGAAAACAGGCACGAAGGGGAAGAATTGGGATGGGCAACGGCTTGAGCGCGTGTGGCTGACGACTGAATGTTGTCAACCTCACGGGCCGCAGCCTCGCACGGGCTACAAGCCCGTGCCACGCGGGAGACGAGACGCGCACGTCAGTAAGCGTTTATGTCGCGACGCAGAGCGGCGTTATTCCACGCGGGAACGCCTCTGGCGGAACGAACGCATTACGCTTATTTACGTGCGCGTCTCGTTGTGTGGCGCATTCTTTCTCGCACGGGCTACAAGCCCGTGCCACGCGGGAACACAGCCGGGGGCGGCTGTGCCACATCATCATCTCAGCCGGGGGCGGCTGTGCTCCACGCGTGCGCGAATCGCCGTACTCTACGCTTCGCTCTTCGTGCGCGACGGCGTCGGCTGCGGGCGGTGCGGGGCATGATCGCCCAGACCGCCGGCCACTTCGTCGCCGGTCACCAGCGCCTGCATGATCTGATCGCCCACCTGGCTCATGCCGGTCGGCGTGTACGGCAACATGATCACCGTGGCCTTGCTGTTGGCGCCGACGGCCGTGACCGTGTCGTAGTGCTGCGTCAGCAACACCATCTTAGTGGCTTCTTCGGGCGAAATGCCGGCCTCGGAACACGCTTCGACCGACTCCTTCAGACCGTTGGCGATCGCCAGCCGCTGCCGCGCGATGCCGACGCCCTGAAGCTCCTTGGCGCGGGCTTCGGCTTCGGCCTCGGCGATGACGCGAATCTTGCGGGCTTCGGCCTCGTTCTTGGCGGCCTCTTTCAGCCGCGCGCTGGCGTTGACCTGATTCATCGCCGCCTTGACCTTGGCGTCGGGCTGAATGTCGTTGACCAGCGCCTGAAGGATCGTGTAGCCGAATCGCTCCATGATGTCGGCCAGCCGGTCCTTGACGGCCGAGGCGATCTTCTCCTTCTCGGCGAACACGTGATCGATCTGCATGTCCGGCACGAGGGCGCGGACGGTGTCGAACACGTAGGAGCTGATCTGCTGCCCGGGGTTCATCAGCTTGTAATGCGCCGCGACGACCGCCTCGTCGCTCTCGTGGACGAAAAACTGCACGGCGATCTTCAGGTCGACGAAGACGTCATCCTTGGTCTTCGACTCGACGCCGATTTCCAGCTCGCGCACGCGGTGCGTCACGCGGCCGGCGATGCGGTCGATGAGCGGGACCTTGAAGTTCAGACCCGGTCCCGCGATCTTGCTGAACTTGCCGAACCGCTCCACGATCGCGCGGGTCTGCTGCTCGACCGTGAACAGGCCGCTGAAAAACAGCACCAGGACAAAGAGTCCGCCCAGAATGCTCAGAGCGATCATCGCTTCCTGCATGGTACGATCCTTTCTCCCGACGTCCCGCGGGTCTAGATACCTGGCCTGAACCGAACGCCTGCCGCGTCGAAGCGGTGGCATCGCCGCGCGATGCCACACGGCCGACAGCCCGAGCCGCGCGAGGGGTCAACACGGCGGAATGGCGCAGCCGATCTCCGCACGACGCCTTACTGCTCGGAACCAAACTCCGCCGACAGCAACGTCACGGTCAGTTCCCTGCATACGCAATTCGGTAACTCGTACGACGGCACTTCGACACGCACGTCGCGCCCGCGCGGCAACTCGTAAGCCAGCGACTTCACCTTGAACCGCTCGCGCCCGTCGCCGTCGTAGCCTACCACCTCGATCTCGGCGTTGCGCAGCGGATAACCGCCGTTGAGCAGAACGACCGCCAGCCCTTCTGTGCCGAGGATCGGCTCGCCGCCCCAGGCCGACTCCCAGCGATAGTGCAGGTCGGTCGCCTGCCGCACCGCCCGCCAGTTCGGCGGCGGCGGCACGGGATGCGGATGGGGCACGCGCCCGGCGTCGAGAAGTCCGTCGGGGCCGTGTTCCAGCCTCAGCCCGCAGCGGGCGCAGAAGCGCGCCACTTTGCGGGCGGGAGCACCACATCGCGGGCACATGGCTTCCATGACACTGTATATTGTAATCGACCTGCACCGGGGGGGTGCTATAAATCGAGGCGGCTTTTGTAGCCGTGCGGCGGCCCGCGCCGCGCGCGACAGGACGCGTTCATGTCCCGACGACGATCAACCCGCGCTGCGTCGCGGCACGAACCGTACCTCGATTCGACCTGCCGGCCGCTTCAGAGCCTCGCGTTTCTGCTGCCGCTCGTGGCCGTCTACGAGATCGGGCTGATTCTGGCGCACCCGTTGCTGGACGCCGATCATCTTCCGGGTTTGACGGCGCAGCACCTGCTGCGGGCGTTCTTTCTGATCTTCGGCGCGACCGGCTATTACCTGCCCGGATTTGTCCTGATTGCGCTGCTGCTGGTGCAACATGCGTGGCGGCGAGATCCGTGGCGGGTGCAGTTTCGCGATCTGCCGGTGATGGCGGCCGAAAGCCTGCTCTGGGCGGTGCCGCTGCTGTTCGTCAATCACGCCGCGCCGCTGCCGGTGCTGACCGGGGGCACGATCACGGGGCGGATGGTGGACGACATTCTGCTGAGCATCGGGGCGGGGCTGTACGAGGAGCTGGTGTTCCGGCTGATCGTGATGAGCGTGGTGCTGACGATGGCTGGGGACCTGGCGCGGTGGCGCGACCGGCGGCGGGGGCGCGGCCGGATGGGCATGCGGGGATACGCGCACTCGCCGGGGTTGTGGAATTCGGCGGCGGCGGTGGCGGTGTCGGCGCTGCTGTTTTCGCTGCACCACTTTCAGCCGATCGGGCTGGAGCCGTTCGCGCTGGACGATTTCGCCTTCCGCTGCTTGGCGGGGATTTATCTGTCGGTGATTTTCCTGCGGCGCGGATTCGGCATCGCGGTCGGCGCGCACGCGGCGTATGACGTGATGGTAGTGCTGTTTGCACAACAGGGCGGGGCGTGAAGCGGGGACGCTGGAAAAAAGGGAACAGCGATCAGAAGAAAGGCACGGAGGCACCGCGCAGACCGCGCACGCAACCCAACCGGGGTATCGTCGTTCACGGATCCGAGCGACGAAGCGACGAGGGAATGCTTGAGTTCCAGATTTCACATGTCGGATTTGAGATTTGAGATCGCAGACCGGCAACCGGCGACTTTTTTCATGCTTGCGGCATTCGGTTTTGGGTCCGCATCTCGGACCCTGCGGGCTAACGGCGTTTTCGCCCCGTCGCGATGGGCGGGATAGAATAGGATCAGCAACCGGGAGAGGTGGCCGAGCGGCTGAAGGCGCCGGTCTTGAAAACCGGTGTGGGTCACTCCACCGTGGGTTCGAATCCCACCCTCTCCGATGGCCGAATCTCGGCCCGAGACACCAAATGGAGGGTTTTTTGTGCGCCGCGCGGATGGAGTGAATTCGCAAAGTCGAGCATTGTTCCAGGTCACTTCATCGTCATCCGACCGAAATTCGGCGGCGCGCATATGCGACCGCGGCTCGGATTGGCGGAACCGCCACGGCGCGGAGGGGAGGCTGGTCAATTCTGATGTAAACATCAGTCTGCACTACAGCCGCCAGAACCACAGAATTAACGGCGTCGCGGAGAGCCAGGTGATCAGCGTCACCGGCAAGCCAAGGCGTAAGTAGTCACCGAAACGGTAGCCGCCGGGACCGAGAACGAGCGTGTTCGACTGATGACCGATCGGCGTCAGAAACGCGCAAGATGCTCCGACGGCCACCGCCATAAGAAACGGATCGCTCGAGGCCGACCAACCGTCGGCGAGCTGCAATCCGATCGGCGCCATCAGCACTGCCGCGGCGGCGTTGTTGATCACGTTCGACAGCAGCGTTGTAACCACCAGCAGGATGGCGACGGCCGCCGAGGGCGGCAGTTCGCCTGCCAGCGATCGCAGCCCGTCGGCGATCAGTCGCGCGCCGCCGGTCGACTCCATGGCCGCGCCGACCGGAATCATGGCAGCCAGCAGTACCAGTATCGGCCAATCGATGCCGTTGTAGGCTTCGCGCAACGTCAGGATTTTCAGCAGCACCATTGCCGCGGCGCAACAGCTCAGCGCGATCTGAATCGGCAACCATCCGCCCGTCGCGGCGACAATCGCCGCGAAAAACAGTCCCGCCGCCAGCAGGACGCGGCGCGGCCGGCCGATGGTCAGGCCGCGAATCGCCAGAGGCAGCAATCCGAGGTCGGTGATCGCCTGCTGAAGCGCCTGGCTGTCGCCCTGAAGCAGCAGGACGTCGCCGACGCGAAAGGGCACATCGCGCAGCCGGTTCCGAAGTCGCTGCCCTTGGCGCGCGACGCCCAGCAGGTTCACGCCCCAGCGCCGCCGCAGATTGAGCTGGCCGACGCTGCGCCGTTCGACGAGCGAATCGGGCGCGACGATGGCCTCCATGACTTCGACCGAGTCGGACTTGAGCAGTTCGTCGCGGAGCTTTTCGTCGCCGGCCAGTTCGAGGCCCGTTGCTGCGGCCAGCGCTTCGATCGCCTCGGCGTCGCCCTCGACAAGCAGCACGTCGCCCGCGGCGAGCGGCTGGTGCTGGGGCGGCATCGAGATACGTTTCTTGCCGCGGGCCAGGCCGATGATGGCGTAGTCGGCGTCAACCGCTTCTCCCAACTCGCGGACGGATTTCTCAACGGCCTTGGAGTCATTGGGCACGAGCAGCTCGGCGGTGTATTTGTCGATTTCGAACAAATCCTCGACCGAACTGTCGCCTCTGCGGTCCGGGATCAACCGCCAGCCGATCAACGCGACAAACAATACGCCGAGCAACGCCGTACCGCCGCCGGCCCAGATGAAGTCGAACATATGAAACGGCGCCGCCGCGGCTTCGTTTCGGAAGGAGGCGATGATGATGTTGGGCGGCGTTCCGATCAACGTGGTCAGACCACCGAGCAGCGAGCCGAAAGCCAGCGGCATCAGCAGATACGAGGGCGATCGTTTTGCCGTGCGAGCCAGGTGAATGGCGACCGGCATCAGCACCGCGAGTGCGCCGACGTTGTTCATGAATCCGGAGCAAACGGCCACGAGCGTGGTCAGCAGGGCCACGTGCACGCCGGGGCGACTTCCGGACCGAGAAAGCCACATGCCAAGCAGGTCCACGACGCCGGCAGCGCGGAGTCCGGAAGATATGACCAGCACGACGGCCACCGTAACGACGGCGGGATGACCGAAACCAAGAAAGGCGTCGGCGGGTGGGACGATGCCGCCGATGCAAAGGACCAGCAGCGCCAGCAGCGCGACGAGGTCGTAACGCCATGTGCCGCGTATGAAAAAAAACAGCGCGGCGGCGAGCGTGACGAAGACGGTGAGCTGCTGGTGAGTCATCGAGAAGATGAACCTCAACGAGTTCGCGTCGGTCATCGCGCCGCGCGGTATTCGGAGGATTCCGGCAGGCGAGATGATACCGCGGCGTGCCGTAATTCTGCACGCGCACAAAGGGCGGATCATGCGGATTGGGGGGATGGTTGCTGCCGCCGCGACCCTATCGATGATCAAGCGGACACATGCCTCGCTGACACGGGGGCGGAAGTCTTGTATCGGAGCGGGAACCGTTGGACCCCGCGTGGCCGGCGGCGCGCGATCGGCGGCGTTGCCACGCTCCTTATCATCGTGACCCCACCGCGACGCGGTGGGCCACCCGACGTGAGCCGAGCCGCAAGCGCCAGCGCGTCGGCACGTCCGGTCTGGCGCGTTCTCGCCTGCGCCTGTGCTCGGATCAGGGGACCCGTCGCAACGCCGGTTACCCGCCTATCCGGCAAGCGCGGTGACGAACGGCTGCACGTCGTCGCCGTCGGGGGCGCCGCTTTGGTTGATGTCGGCGGCGGCGACGTGAGACGGCGCGGCATCGAGTCCCAGCAACACATCGACAAACAAGGCGACATCGGTCGCGTCGGCATCGCCGTCGCCGTCGATATCGCCGGGAAGGCCCAGCTTGATCAGATCGAACCAGTCGCTGACGACGCCATCGTGACGGATGTTGCGCAGCGACAGCGCGTTGCCTTCGACCGTCAAGATGCACGAGCCGTGCTCCAACTCGGTGAAGTACATCAGCGGGTGCGTGCCCTCCTGGCTCAAACCAGCACCGCCGTGGCCCGCAACGACATAAACGCAGCCCTCGTGTGCGTTCAGGCCGGCCGACTTGGTATAGGCCCCGTCGCCGCTGGTGCGGCCGTCGCCGGAATCGACGACGTGGCCGGCGGCGGTCGTCGGCGTGTCGTAGGCGCTATCGACCAGATACGAACGCTCGTAAATGTGCGAATGGCCGGCCAGCACCAGGTCGACGCCGGCGGCTTCGAGGATGGGCAGGACGTTTTCGCGCATGTCGATCAACTCGACTTCGGTGTCGGAGTCGTGCGAGCCTTTGCTGTAGGGCGGATGGTGCCAGAAGGCGACGATCCAGTCGGCGGCCGTGTCGGCCAGGTCGGCGTCCAACCAGGTGAGCATGGGCGAGCCGGGCGAACGATCGGTCTCGTAGGAGTCCAGCGCGACGAAGTGTACGTTGGCGAAGTCGAACGAGTAGTAAGCCTCGGTGCCCGACGGCAATCCACCGGCCTCGCCCGCCGTCGGCAGCACGTAGGCCTGGTAGTACGGCCCGGTTTGGGAGGCGGAGTCGGAAGTCTGCCCCTCGTGATTGCCGATGACGGGCCAGCACACGGTGTGGCGCAAGATGTCCTGGTAGGGCAGAAAGAAGCGATTGGTGAACTCGGAGTCGGCGCCGCTGTTGTAGGCCATGTCGCCGACGTGAATGTAAATCGAAGGCAGGTCGGGGCCGACGTGGGCCAGCATGGCGTCACGCACGGCGGTCTGTGCCGAACTGCCGGCGCCGGAGTCGCCGACGACCCAGGCGGTGAATCGCGGCGTGGTATCGGTCGGCGGCGCGGTGTCGAAATAGTGATTCGTGTCGCCGCCGGCGAGGACGGCCGCGGTCGTGCCGATCTCGTAGTAATAACGTGTGGCGGGCGCCAGGTCGTCCAGCGTGACGACGTGGTCGGTGACGCTGGAACTGCTCGTGATTTCCTGCGTGAGCTGGTCCGGGGCGGGGCCGAAGCGTACGCGTGAATCGCACGGGATGTTGGTGCGCCAGACGATGATGACGCTGTCGGACGTTCCCTGTTGGAGATAGGCATGCCGGACGAGCGATGGCGCCGGGCCGCCCTCATTGAACACCACGGTCAGCGTCGGGCGCAACGACGTTGTGGCGTTTTCGCTGGAGCGGAATTCGCACCCGTCGGTGCTTGCCGGCAGAAAGATCCAGCCCCGATTCAACGCGGGATCTTCCGACCACACGGCGAGGCTGGCGGTCACATTCAACGTGCGCGTGCCCAGCGTACCGGAGGCATTGCCGACAAACGCGCCAAGCTCGCCGGCCTGAACGCCGGGGCTGCCGCCGAAACCGTTCCAGGTGACGGACTCGCTCCAGGCGACGGCCGCTTCGTAGACGTTGGCGACGCCGCCTTCGTTGATGACGTCGTAGGTCAGCGTGGCCGAGGTGATCTGCGCGCCGAGGGGAATCTGGTTGGCGCCGCCGCCGAAGATGTTGTCGAAGCGCACCAGTGCCACGTTGTCCTGGCCGGAGCCGGGCGGATCGTCGGAGTCCCACTCGGCCCGATCCAGACTGCCGTGCCCGCTCGCGGGGGCGCTTTGTTGCAGGAACGAGTCCTGCGTGCCGGTGTACCCGGCGGCGTTTTCGCGGAAGACGAGCGTATCAGCGGCGGCGGGCGGGACGGTGCAAATGATATACAACGTCGCAAAAAAGGCGCGCCGAAAACGATTTGACAAAATAACGACACCCCGGCGCCGCGGCGCGGACGCGTCACGGATGAGTCGCATCGTGAATTCCCCCTCGAACACGTCGCGCAAGCGTTTGCGTATACTGCGCGGGCACGCGGATGAGCGACTCGAGCGCCGCGATGCCGCCGGTTGACGCGGCCCGTGTCGCCTGCGTTCGACTGAGTGTAGTATAACCGATTCGGCGAGGCGTTGCGGCGGAGCATCCGTGAATGGAGCCGAAAGCGCACGTGCAGGCGTTTTCCGAGTTCTCAGGATCGACAACTCACCGCAACGCGGCGGGCCGCCCGGACTCCGGCGCCGACGACAAAGGCTCGAAACTCAGGAAAACACGCTGCTCCGCCTGAATTCAGGGCCGCAGCTACCGGAAAGGACATGCGACATGTTTCCTCGTCATGTGACCATGCTCGGGATCGGCGCGTACATGTGTTCGCTGATGTTTGCGTGCGCAGCATGGGGCGCGCAGGAGGCGGCCCGGCCGGCCGCGCCCGATCCGCTGATTCCGCGGGCGGTGCTGTTCGGAAATCCCGACCGGGCCAGTCCGCAGATCAGCCCGGACGGCAAGCAGCTTGCGTATCTGGCGCCGCTTGACGGCGTGCTGAACGTATTCGTGACGACGATCGACAAGCCCGAGGGGGGCAAGGCGGTGACGCGCGACAAGGCGCGCGGCATCCGGCAGTATTTCTGGGCCTACACGAGCGGACACGTACTCTACATTCAGGACAAGGGCGGCGACGAGAACTGGCGCGTTTACAGCGTCGACGTCGACACCGGCGCGGAGAAGGACCTCACGCCCTTGGAGAATACGGCCGCCCGCATTCTGGCCGTCAGCCACAAATTCCCGCGAGAGATCCTGATCGGTCTGAACGATCGCAAGCCGGAGTTTCATGACGTATATCGAGTGAACATCGTCACCGGCGAGCGGACGCTCGCGCAGCCGAATGACGAGGGCTTCGCGCGGTTCGTCAGCGACGACGACTATCGCGTGCGGATGGCGGCGCGCTTCACACCGGACGGCGGCGGCGAAATCCTCAGGGCGGCGGCCGGAAAATGGACCGATTTTGTCAAAGTCGGCAACGAGGACGGCATGACGACGTCGGCGATCGGCTTCGACAAGGCGGGCAGCACGCTGTACATGCTGGACAGCCGCGGGCGCGACACGGCGGCGCTCGTGTCGATCAATGTCGATTCGGCGTCGCCCTCCCCCACCGTGCTGGCGAGCGATGCGCGGGCGGACGTCGACGACGTGATGATTCATCCGACGCAGCGGAACGTGCAGGCCGCGGCGTTCAATTACGAGCGCAAGAAGTGGCAGATCATCGACAAGTCGATTCAGGCCGACTTCGACTATCTCCAGACGGTCGCCGACGGCGATTTCGAGATCGCCAGTCGCACGCTGGACGATTCGCAGTGGATCGTCGAGTACGTGCTGGACGACGGTCCGGTGCGCTATTACCGCTACGACCGGCCGGCGCGCAAGGCGCACTTTCTGTTCACGAACCGCAAGGCGCTGGAGGGCGTGAAACTGGCGAAGATGCGGCCGGTCGTGATTCCCGCGCGGGACGGGCAGAAGCTCGTCAGCTATTACACGCTGCCGACGTGGGCCGATCCCGGCCGCGACGGCAAGCCGGCGTCGCCGCTGCCGATGGTGCTGTTTGTTCACGGCGGACCGTGGGCGCGCGACGAGTGGGGGCTGAACGCATACCAACAGTGGCTGGCCAACCGCGGCTACGCGGTGCTGAGCGTCAACTACCGCGGCTCGACGGGATTCGGCAAGAAGTTCATCAACGCCGGCAACATGGAGTGGGCGGGCAAGATGCACAACGATCTGCTGGACGCGGTCGAGTGGGCGGTGGGTCGCGGCATCGCGGATCGCGCGCGCGTGGGGATCATGGGCGGCAGTTACGGCGGCTATGCGACGCTGGTGGGGCTGACGTTTACGCCCGAGGTTTTCGCGTGCGGCGTGGACATCGTGGGACCGTCGAACCTGGAGACGCTGTTGAATTCGATACCGCCTTACTGGGCGCCGATTGTCAATCTGTTCACGTCGCGCGTGGGCGATCATCGGACCGAGGAAGGCCGCAAGCTGCTCAACGCGCGCTCGCCGCTGAACCGCGTGGACCGGATTCGCCGGCCGCTGCTGATCGGGCAGGGCGCCAACGATCCGCGCGTAAAGCAAAGCGAGTCGGACCAGATCGTGCGGGCGATGAGCGAGAAAAAGATACCGGTCGGCTATGTGCTGTTCCCGGACGAGGGGCACGGCTTTGCGCGGCCCGAGAACCGCATGGCATTCAACGCGGTGACGGAGGCGTTTCTGGCCGAGCATCTCAAGGGGCGTTACGAGCCGATCGGCGAGGACCTCAAGGGCTCGAGCATCACGGTCCCGCACGGTGCGGAGCAGGTCCCGGGGTTGAAGGAGGCGATGGCGAAGGAATGAAGCGGCGAGCAATCCCCTGCGTAGGCGTCATTCGGCCCAACGAAGCACAACGGATTTGCGGCGGCGTGAGGTTGCGACGTCGCGCTTCCGCGGAATAGTAGTGCGGCGGCGAACTCCGCCCGCGGCCCAACGCCCAAGCAACGTATGTATATCAACCCAAATACAAGGGACCCGCCCAACCCAATTCCGCGGCGCGCAACAATATCTGCTTGCCCTCTTCAATTTGACACTCGCTTACTCGTTTCGGTAGTCCGGAAGGAAGTAGTCGTCCGAGCTGAAACTCACCCTGTCTTGCCGGTGCGCTGTCAGCGTAGATCTCCCACTCGCATTTCAGACGTTCAAGCCCAACAAGCTCCGCCGGGCGACATGTTAGCGTACCCTCCGCGTTGATCGCGCCCGATGGAAATAGTGGAACGCTCAAGGAAACACGGCCCCCCCCTGTTACCGTTACCCGCCATCACACACAGATTCTGAATTCGAAAGCCGACCCGCCCACGGCTCCCACTCACCCTTGCAGGGTCTGGGCCACTAAAGCTGTAGAACGCACCGTCCATTTGTACACTTGCGAGGTAATTCGTCGCTATCACGCGCCCTACATTTCGCAATGCTAGCCTATGGCGCACCGACACTGTTGTATCGGTTGTTGCGCGACGCACGATGGATACACTCTCAAGCTCGATCTCCAGCCTAAGCTGAGGATATCGCGCTCGAAAGAACGCATCGCGTACTTCACTGTGCGACATCAACCCGTTCTTCGCGCCGCGACGCCGGTAGTATCGGCCATCCGGCGCCATGTGTGGCCCTAGTTCCGCACCAGGAATCTGCACAACGAGGACGAAGCGACCGCTCGCTGGATCAATGATGACTCGAAGCACGTCAAGGCCTTCGACGGGCGGTTTGATTTGTTGGTCCAGGACCTGCCGGAGCCATTCCTCATTGACTACGCCGGTGCGCTCATAGCCGTCATCCAATTCGTAACGCTTGGCGCCCCGCTCACCAATCTCCTTTACCCCATAGATGATCACGCCGCCATCGGCATTTGCAAATGCGGATACGTCCTTGCCGGCCTCATGCTTCTTCCCGTCAGAAAATGCAAGGCCCAAACACTCCTTGAAGTCATAGTCGGTCCGTTCCGTATCGGCGGCCAAGATGAATGTCGTGAGCGCATCGGCGTTCCACTTCTCCGGAAATCGCATGCGTGATACTCCATACGGGCATTACTACGTTCATTGGGTCCAAGCAAGCGGAAAGCTGCGACACGGTCCATTCCGGAACGAATGTCCACCGTGGATGACTTCACGGCATTTCTTCGGCACCCGCTGCGCGCAATTCGTTGCGCAGCGTCAAAAACATCGGCCGGACGTAGGGATCGAGCGAATCGGCAAACGACTCGTCGAGCTTCAGGATGCGGATGAGGTCCTGCACGTCGGCGAGGTCGCGGCGGCGGGCGGGCTGGGTCATGCCGGAGGCCAGTTTCAGCTCGACGAGCGCCGGGAGCGTGATGTAGCGGATGCCGTCGATTTCGATTGAGGCACTGTTCGGATCAGGGAAGGCGACGGGCTTGGACCGGCCATCGCCGGGATAGTGGCCGGCCACCAGGAATTCAATACGGACGCCGGTCGACGCGTCGCGCAGGTTCCTGCTGCCGGCGAATGGGGGTAGATAGCCCAGGCCTTCAAGTTCACGATGAATGCGAGCCAGGCCCTCGGCCGTAACGAGCACGTCAACGTCCTCGGTCGTTCGTTGGTACCCGTGTGCGACCAGCGCCATTCCGTCGACAATGGCGTACGGGATTCCGGCGTCCTGAAGGCGTTCGGCTATCGTGTGCAGGGTTTGATGTACAGGGTCATCGCGCATGAAGAACCTCGCGGCCTGTGCGACGGCCGCGGCGCCGCCGCACCGCGTGATTTTCTCGAATGGCATCATCGGACTTAATAATACCTCGCGACGGCGGGCACGGATTCGCACGGGCCGGAGGTCCGTGGAAAAGGATACAGCCGCGGACGGCGGCGCCCGCGGAAAAACAGGGGGAATGCAGGCTCCGCCAGGACCGCGCATGAAGCTCGGGGGGGTTCGCACGATGCGTTGTGGCTCACGCGAGCAGGCATTGGCCATGCTCATCGGTCCGTGCGGGCGGATCCCGCTCGCTGACGCTTCGCGGCTCGGATTTGCACGGACTAAAAGCCCGTGCCACGCGAGAACACAGTCGGCGGCGGCTGTGCTACATAGTCAACAACCGGCGCCGGCGATGACGGCGTCGACGAACAAGGAGATGTCATCCCCGTCGACAACGCCGTTGCCGTCGAGGTCGGCGGCGAGGCGCTGGGCCGGCGTGAGCGCACCGACGGTCAGCGCCTGCACCATGAGCGGCACGTCGCCGGCGTCGACCTGTCCGTCCCCGTTGATGTCGCCCGCGCAGAGCGGGAGAATCCGATAGAAATAGGCGCTTCCGGCGTCCAGGCCGCCGGCGTTGTCGTCGAAGTACGCGCCGACCAGCGCGGTGTCGCCCGAGAGAGCCACCGCGGCGCCGAAGCGGTCGTCAGCGGCCGCGTCGGACGCCGTCAGCTCGACGTGCTGCGACCATGCGCCGTCGGCACGCATGAAGACATAGGCCGATCCCGCGTCGGCGCCGCCGGCATGATCATCCTGAAACGCTCCGACGGTGAGCGCGTCGGCGGAGATTCCCACCTGTTGTCCGAACGTGTCGCCGGGCGCGGCGTCGGAGGCGGTCAGCCGGGTCTGATGGCTCCAGACGCCGGCCGAGCGTACAAACACGTTCACGGCGCCGTGATCGAAACCGAAGCTCACGTCGTCCAGCGGCGACGCGACCGCGACGGTGTCGGCCGACACGGCTACCGAATAGCCGAAGAAATCGGTAGTCGCCGCGTCGGGCGCGGTCAGTTTCTGCTCCTCGGACCAGATGCCAAAGGTGCGGGTGAACACGTACGCCGCGCCGGCGTTGAGCAGGCCGGGCAGGTCGTGCAGATAGGCGCCGACGATCGCCGTGTCGCCGCTGATGGCGACGGAGAAGCCGAACGCGTCGGCACCGGCGCCGTCCGAGGCGGTCAGCTTCTGCTGCTCGCTCCAGGCGCCGCCGATGCGCTCGAAGACGTAGGCCGCGCCGGCGTTGAACGCGACCTGGTCGTTGAAATAGGCGCCGATGATCGCCGTATCGCCCGACACGCCGACGCGCCAGCCGAAGAAGTCGGTCGCCGCGCCATCGGAGGCGACGAGCTTGGCCTGCTGCGCCCACACGCCGGCCGTGCGTACGAAAACGTATGCGGAGCCTGCGTTGCTCATGGTCGGTCCGTGGTCGTCCATGTGGGCGCCGATGACGATCGTATCGGTCTCGGCCGACACGGCCACCGATATTCCGAAGTTGTCGTCGCCCGCCGCGTCGGAAGCGTTCAGCTTGGCCTGCTCGACCCAGGTTCCGTCGGCCGCGCGTTCGAACACATACGCCGAGCCGCAGTTGAACGCGCCCGGCAGATCGTCGAGATAGGCGCCGACGACGGCAATGTCGTCGGATATGGCGACCGCCAGACCAAATCGGTCGGCGGCGGAGCCGTCGGAGGCGACGCGCTTGAGTTCACCGCCCCACGACCCCGCATACCAGCCGCGCAAGTTGGAGTTGATCCAGCAGTTCATGCGGCCGGACTGCTGGCCGGTGAACATGCTGTAGCACGAGTCGGGGGCGTAGCCCATGTAGTTTTCCGGCTGCGTCGCGCCCCAGGGTGTGGCGGAACACGGATCATCTCCGCCGGGCGGATTGCAGGTGAAGTTGACGGGCGTCGGCGGCGTATCGGAGGCGAAGTCGCCGGTAATGTCGCCCTGCACACCGTCGGCGCGCTCGTAGCAGTCGCAATCGCAGGGGTCGCCGTCGAGGGCACAGGGCAGCAACTGGCCGGCGTCGTCGTAGAACTCAACCACGCCGCGATGCGTGTGCCACAAACCGACGATGTGACCCATCTCGTGCGTCAGCGTCTTCTGGCCCATGCCGAAGGCGCCCTCGTCGATGATGATGCCGCCCGTGTCGCTCAGCGCCGCGGGGTCCCACGGGAAGATGGCGCGGCCGAGCAGTCCGCCGCCGATGCCGCTGAGATCGGTGACGAAGATGTTGCAGCGACGTCCCGGCTCGCGCGCGTGGGCCTGCTTCATCGGATCGACTTCGGCCTCGATGAGCGAGCGATACTCGGAGCTGTCGACCCAGTGGTAGCCGGCCACGAAGTGGATGCGATGCGGGGCGTAGTCGGCGTTGAGCTGGGCGAGTTGAAAGGCGATGTCGGATTCGGTGGCGGCGGGGTTGGTTCCGTCGTCCTCGCGAAGGACGACGAAATGCAGATGGACCGGTTTGAACAGTCCGTCCGGAGGCGGGACGCTGGCATCTCGGACGAGCGGGTCGTCGCAGAGGCCCAGCGTCGGGCAGAATCCGCGCAAGGGCGGACCGGCGGCCGCGCCGGCGCGCTTGGCCCAGACAATGTGAGTGTCGCACCACTCCTGGGCGATGGCGGTGGTTGCAGCAGTGGCGAGGCACGCAGCGAATGCGAGTGCGAATCGAACGATTGACCCAGTATGAGGAGGCATGACTCCTCCTTTCCCGGAAAGGGAGGGGAGAAGTCAGTTTACCAGTCAAGCAGACAGCGGAGCAAGGAAAATCCGGCTGCGCGCGGCCGAATCATCGCAGAGCCAGTTGTGTTAATACACGCCTTCGATGACGGGCGCGGCGAAGCCGCTGAATGGGCGGACGTCGGCGGCGCCGTCCCAGGGATATTTGTCGCACGGCGGCGTTCGGCGGGCTTCGTCGCGCTCGAGAAAGCGCGGGCAGAAGAACTCCTTCGTCAGCGTTGTCAGGCGCACGCGGCCCCACCGGCCGTATTCGACGACGCGCTTCGAATCGTCGGGATCGACGACTTCGATCATCGCGCGCGGCGACGGCGGGTGGTAGATGATGCTGTAATTGTCGGCCGGATCGAACGGCTTGTGGCAGGCCAGGCCCATCAGCGTGTTGCCGTAGGTGGGCACGAAATCGACCTGGCCGTTCTCGCACAGCTCTTCGCGGGCGAAGCGATGGAACTGCGGCGTCATCTGCGTGCCGCCGCAGAACACGCCGCGGATGCCGGCCTTGACCAGCGCGATTTTCTCGCACAGCGCCTCGAGCAGCTTGGGCGTGGTGAACAGGCAGCGGATGTTGGGATGCGCCCGCAGCAGCGTGAGGCCCTGCTGGATGCAGTGTTCCTTGTATTCGTCGAGCACATCCATGCGGCCGCGCTTCATCACTTTGACCACCCAGCGCGGATCGAGGTCGATGCAGAAGCTGATGCCGCCGCGCACCTGCGCGAGATGTTCGATGGCCAGCCGCAGGCGGCGCGGGCCGGAGGGTCCGAGCATGAGCCAGTCGGCGCCGCGCGGAAACGACTCGTCGGACAATGTCTCGCTGAACTGCGCGTAGTCGATGCGGAAATCGTCGATGTTGACGCGCGTCTTGGGCACGCCGGTGCTGCCGCCGGTTTCAAAGACATAGACCGGCCGGTCGGCGTACGCGCGCGGCACCCAGCGTCGCACCGGGCCGCCGCGCAGCCACTCGTCCTGGAAGCTGTCGAACTTGTCGAGATCGTCGTAGCCGCGGATTTCGCGGCGCGGATCCCAGTTCAGCTTGTCGGCGTATTCGAGCCAGAAGGGGCAGCCGGTCGTTGGATCGAAGTGCCAGGCGACGATTTCGCGCGTGTGGGCGTCGAGCCGCGCGCGGGCTTCGGCGACGCGGTGGGCGAGGGTGTCGTTGGCGGCGGGTGCGTTCAGGGACATAAGACGATTTTAATGATGAACGCGAGCAGGTGCACGCAAACGGCGCAAGTCGCAAAGCTCGGGCCGAGTATTGGCGCCAAAGCGCCGACGCCGTTCCGAGTCAACACAGGGACTCGCGGGAGATTAACCTGCACGACAAGTTGCTCTTCGCACGACGGCGGCCCCAACACGGCCAAGCCCTCGCGAGGGGCTTGGCGTGACGGGCGGGACGCCCGTACCACCCAAACCAGCCGGCTCGCCTCGCGCGAAGGCTTGACCATGCCGCCCATCATGCAACTGCACAGGTTCATTCCGCGCGGTTCCTTCAGCTCGACACGCGGAAGGCTCCTTATTCCTGCCGCAACCGCGTTGCCGCTTCCGCTTGCCGGCGCGAGTGCAAGTGCGTCAGCACCCAACGGATCTCGTCGTACGTTGCGGCGCCCTTCAGGTGCACGAAGATCGGGGCCAGGCGATCCTGCGGATAATAACGCGCGGCCTGCTCGATTTTGTGATACTTTTCCCGGCTAACCCAGGCGTCGATGTGCGGCGGTTGCGTGCGCTCGATGTATTCACTCAGCCAGCGGCTCATCGTGCTGCGCGCCCGGCCCGTGGCTTGCGCCACTTCTTCGACCGTCCTGCCCTGCGCGAACATTTCGAACACAACCGCGCGGCGCTCCTCTCGCGAGGTTCTCCGCACATGCGTTTCTTCCAACGGCTCGTCATTCGGGCCTATATCGTTTTCGCGGCAGTAGTCTGCAATACACTTGGCGAACTTGCGTCCAAATTCTAAGCGCTTGCGCCGGCCGACTCCCGGGACCCGGCCGAGTTGCTGGAGCGTGCACGGGCGCAGCCGGGCCATGTCGCGCAGCGTGGCGTCGCTGAAGACGAGATACGCCGGAATGTCCTGCTGCCGTGCGACGGTGCGCCGCAACTCGCGCAGGCGATCGAACAGGCCGCGATCGACGCCCTCCCACGACTCGGTTTCGCTGCGCGACGTGCGGACGGCCGCGGCCTTCGGCGGGCGCAGGCGCACCGGCCGCTCGCCGCGCAGGACGGTCCATGAAGCGTCGTTGAGCTTCAGCACCGGCATGTCGCCCGTCGTGCGTTCCAGCAGGCCGGAATCCACCAACTGATAGATGAGGCTCATCAGCTCGCGCGAATCATGCGTCTTCATCAGGCCGTAGGTGGTCAGCTTGTCGTGCCCGAAGCGGCGCATGCGCTCGGTGTCGGCTCCGCGCAGCACGTCGGCGACGTGGCTCGCGCCGAAGCGCTGGCCGACACGATAGACGCACGAAAGGATTTTCTGCGCGGTGATCGTGCCGTCGTGCATCTCCTGCTGCTCGTGCAGGCAGAAGTCGCACGCGCCGCAGTCGTCGCGCGGGTAGGTCTGGCCGAAGTACTCCGCCAACATGCGATGCCGACAGCGCAGGCTGTTGCAGAAGCGCTGCATGTGGTCGAGCAGCTCGAACGCGGCGGAAAGGACCTGCGCGGGCAGGTTCGCCTCGCCGACGCTGCGGCTCATCAGGCTGCGCCACTTGAAGACGTCCTCCGGCGAATAGAGCAGCACGCACTCGGCCGCCAGTCCGTCGCGGCCCGCGCGGCCGGCTTCCTGCTGGTAGTGCTCGATGGACTTGGGCATGCCGGCGTGGATGACGCAGCGCACGTCGCTACGGTCGATGCCCATGCCGAAGGCAACCGTGGCGACGACGACATCGAGCGCCTCGGCCGAAAAGGCATCCTGGGTGCGACGTCGGGCGTCGGGCGTCATGCCGGCGTGATAGAACTCGGCGCGGATGTCCTTCAACTGCAAGTAGGCCGCCATCGACTCGGTCTCGCGGCGGCTGATGCAATACACAATGGCCGCCTGGTTTTCGTGGCGACGAATTACATCGAGCACCTGACGACGGACGTTGCTGCGCGGCACGACGCGATAAACGAGATTCGGCCGGTCGAACGTGCCGACGAGGACGGCGGGATCGTGCAGGCGAAGCTGCGCGACGATGTCGTCGCGGACGCGCTGCGTGGCCGTGGCGGTGAATGCGTGAATGCTGGCCTGCGGGAAGGCCTCCTTGAGCGTCGCGAGGCGGCGGTATTCCGGGCGGAAATCGTGGCCCCAGTGGCTGATGCAGTGGGCTTCGTCGATGGCGAACGCGCGCACGTTCAGCCGCCGCACGAGCGTCATGAAACCGGGCGTCAGCAGCCGCTCGGGCGACACGAAGACCAGGCGCGCAGCGCCGGAGGCGATGTGCCGTTCGATTTCGGCGGCGGTCCTCGGCGGCAAGCCGCTGTGCAGCGCGGCGGCGGGGTAGCCGCACTCGCGCAGGCCGTCGACCTGGTCCTTCATCAGCGCAATCAGCGGCGAGACGACGACGTCTGTGCGGTCGGCGACGACGGGCGGCACCTGGTAACAGAGCGACTTGCCGCCGCCGGTCGGAAGGACGACAAGCGAGTCCCGCTGCGACAGGCCGGCGTGGATGGCTTGCTCCTGCATGGGGCGCAGGGAGTCGAAGCCCCAGAATTTGCGCACGATGTCGGCGACGCGTGCAGGGGCGGTTGATGCGGCGGGCGCGGTGCTGCTGTTGTGATTCGCGGCTTCCATGGGTGATACGCCGTGCGACGCGGATTGTTCCGATCCGCAAGCGCCAGCGCTGCGGTCCCGCTGCATCGCGGCGTGGACCCCGGCGCTGGCGCTTGGGGCTCGGATTCGCACGCGCTACAAGCACGTGCCACGCGAGAAGCGCCGTCTGCGCTTACTCAACGGGACGGCTGGCCGGTGATGCGCCCGCGCCTTGTGCCGGCTTTTCGGCGGCGGCCGGCTTGTCGGGGATGTCGCCTTTTTCCACAAGCGCGAACAGCATGCGCTTGTTGGCGATGTAGAGCACGCCGTTGGCCGCAACGGGCGTCGAATAGACCGAGTTCAGCATGTCGTTGACGGCCAGCACCTTCTTCGTCTTGCCGTGCTCGAGCACGATGACTTCGCCATCCTCCGTGCCGAGATAGACCTTGCCATCGACGACGTAGGGCGATCCCCACACGGCGGCCATCAGGTCGTGAATCCAGTAAAGCGAACCGCTGCGGGCGTCGAGGCAGTAGAGAAAACCGCTGAGATCGGCCGCGTAACAAAGGCCGTCGATGACGGCGCAGGTCGAGATCGAGCGGTGGAACTCCTCGCCGCCGCGATGCCAGACGCGCCCGGATTCGGTGATGTCGCCGCGCTTCGTGCCGTCGATGCAATAGAGGTGGCCGATGCCTTCGCCGTGCTCGGGGTCCTGTCCGACGCACAGATACACGCGATCGTCCTTGATGACGGGCGTCGCGATGACTTCGTTGGCGGTGCCGCGGCCGCCGAGCACGTACTTGGCGTCGGGCGGATTGAGGTTGAACTTCCACAGCAGATCGCCGTTGGCCGGGTTGTAGGCGTAACACCAGCCGTCGCCCGCGCCGTACAACGCCTGCGGCACGCCGCCGATGACGCCGTACGACGGAGACGACCACTGCCCGTGAAAAGTCTTCTTGCCCGAGTCGGTGCGCTGCCAGACGACCTTGCCGGTGTTCTTGTTCACGGCGAGGAAGTCGGGCGCTTCGGGATTGGGCAGATGCAGATGGCCTTCGTCGACGCCGTTGGAAGTGAGCACGAAGACCAGATCGCCCGCCACGACCGGCGACGAGGTCGCGAGATTGTGGGGGAAGACGCCCAGGTCTTCGATCATGTCGAGCACCCAGATGAAGTCGGCGTCCTCGCGATCGTGATATTTTTCATCCTTGAACGGGCCGTCGTTTTCGCCGTCGAGGAAACCTTCGACGTCGGCGCAGATCAGCTCGCAGCGGTTGCTGACGTAATAGACGCGGTTGCCATCGACGCAAGGCGACGAGCAGATGCCCTGCTCGGGCCAGTCGTTGACGCGTCCGGCGGGCAGCTTGTCGTGCGTGGCCTGCCAGAGGAACTTGCCGGTCTTCTCATCGAGGCAGAGGACGACGCCCTTGTCACCCTTGATGTGCTTGCGGTACTCGTGCTCATTGTTGGTGCCGAGGAAAATGCGGCCGTTGCTGACGACGGGATTGCCGTAGGTCTGCGAGCCGAGCGGGGTGGACCATTTGACGTTGAGGTTTTTCTTGACGTCCCAGCGTGTGGGCATTCTCGTTTCGTCGCTGACCATGTTGCGATCGGTTGAGCCGCCCCACATGGGCCAGTCGCCTTTTTTCGGCTTGCTTGGGGCGTCGGCCGCGGCGAAGACCGGCAGCAGCACGAATCCGACCAATCCCATCGGAATCGTCCCGGCGACGCGTCGCGTGCGGCGTACACTGGGTCCGGACTCGGCCCCCTGTTTCGTAAGTTCGATCATTCGAGTGCTCCTTTTCGTCGCGGCAGGTCCGCTCGGCGGACCCGATTCTGCTGCATTGCGCGAGCCGCAAGCCCGTGCCACGCGGGACGCGCCGGCGGAAAGCTCGTATCACGCGAAGCGGTTCGATCCCGCTCGCTTACGCTTCGCGGCTCTGAATTCGTTGGTCCGCACGGCGGACACTGCTTCCGTTCGTACGGCGGATTCTTCCGCGGTTCGCACGGCGGCCCCCACGAGCGTCGCGGCGCCTTGGGACCGCGAAGCGGATACTACTGGGGCGTCACCTGGTAGTTGTCGAAGAAGACGCTCGGGCCGTCGCTCTTTTCGGTCGTACCGTTCGAGAACACGTAGATCCCCGGCGCGCCTTCGCTGTTCGGCGCGTCATCCGCGGTTTCAATCGTCCACGCGGCCGGTTCCTCCTCGCCGCGCGGCCATACCTTGCCCTTCAGCAGCGCCTTGCCGCCTTCGAGCGTCACGTTGAACTTGAAGCGATACCACTGATCGGGCTGCATTTCAAATGGGACGCGATGCCGCAGGCCGCACGTCGGCTCATCGCGCCAGCGCGACAGCTCCAGTTCGCGCGCCTGCCCAAGCAGGATCATCTCGTAGCGGCCGTTGAGCAGTCCCATGTCGGGCTTGAAGCGGCGCGTCGAGATCGTGCCCATGATGTCGGCCTCGACGGTGCAGCCGATGGGGATCGGCGGGCCGCTGAAGCCGCGGGCGCGCCACGACGGCGAAGGTCGGTTCTTTTCGCCGTACTTCTCGAGCGCCTTGCCGCTGTCCTTCTCGACGACGCGCGTCTTGCCGGCGACGCCGACCCAGCCGGGCGGAATGTCGCCGACTTTCATCTCTTCGAAATCGACGCGCACCGCGCCGCGCGGCGCGACGCGCACGCGGGCCGACGCTTTCAGCTCGCCCAGCCTGGCGGTAACCATGCCGCCCATGAACACGCCGTCGGCGGCCGCGGTGAACGTGCCGTCGGCGCTCATCGTGCCTTTGAGATCGGTGATGGACCATTCGTTGGCGGCCGGCGGCGGCGAGATCGGCTGTCGATCTTCGTTGAAGGCGCGAATCTCGAAGCGCATGCTCCGGCCGGGGGCAAGCAATGCGTCGGCGGGATGGACCGTAATGACTTTCGGCGGTCCGCCCGACTTCTTCTCTGGCGGCAGGGGCGGAATCGCGGCGGTCTGCACCGGCGTGTCCTTGCGGCCCAGGCAATACGTGCCATAGCGGGTCATGAAATAGACGCGGCCGTTGAGCACCGCGGGCGAGCCGAAGAACTCGTCGATGGCGCGGTCGGGCCGGGTGAACTCGTGCCGGTGCAGCGTCTCGCATTTGTCGCCGGAGTCCTTGAGGATGTGAAATATCCCGTTTTGCTCGCCGACGTAAATCACGCCGTCGGCCGTCACGACCGGCGAACCTTTGCCCACGCGGCCGAGACTGTGCTCCCAGATCGTGCGGCCGTTCACCGCGTCAAGGCACAGCAGATTTGCGGTGTTGGTAACGACGTAGAGCCGTCCGTTGGCGATGGCGGGCGAGGCATAGCCGACGTCCAGTCCGTCGCGCCGCCAGACTTCGCCGGCTTTCGTGATGTCGCCGGTCTTCGAGGCGTCGATGCACACGACGCGGCCCATCTCGGTGGTGTCAAGGTTCTCTTCGCTGTGGGCGACAAACACATGATTGCCGGAAATGACGGGCGAGACATTCAGCCCGCGCTTGCTGAGGTTGAAACTCCAGACGCGCTCGCCCGTGCGCGACAACATGCCATAGACGTTGCCGTCGGCGGCGGGCGCGATGAGCATGCGCCGGCCGCCGATGACGGCGATGACGGGGCAGGAATAGGTCGTGTCTTCCGGCCGGCCGCCCGGCTCGGCCCACCAGGCGACGGCGCCGGTGCGCTTGTCGAAGGCGACGTAGCGATGGGTCGGGCGGTTGTGATTGCCCCAATTGACATTGAGGAAGCTGACGACGACGCGGTCTTCGTCGATCACCGGCGTGTGCAGCCGGCCGCCGTAGCCGCTGACGCGCGAAAACTCTTCGATGAGGGAACGCTTCCACGCGACTTTGCCGTCGCGATCGAGGCAGTAGAACTCGCCGCTGGTGGTGTGGGCATAGACGTTGCCCGTTTCCGCATCGCCGGCCAGGGCGGTCCAGCCGACGCGGCTTTCGGCCATGTCGGTGAAGAACATGTCGAAGGTCGTGGTCCAGACGTTGCGGCCGGTGTCGGCGTCGATGCAGAAAACGGCTTCCTTCAGCCGCGTGCCCTCGCCGTGCGGCGCGATGGTGTACATGCGGCCGTTCATGAGGATCGGCGTGGTGCGGCCGCCGATTTCGGATTTCCAAAGGAGGTTTTCACCTTGCAACGACCAGGAGGTGACGACGGCCTTCTCGCGCGTCATTCCGGTCTGTTCCGGCCCGCGCCAGATGGGCCAGTCGTTGGCGCGTGCGTCGACCGCGACGAAGGCCAGAATCAATCCGAGACAGCGCACTGATTTCATGATGGGTCCCCGATTGCGTGTGGTGGTTCAGTCCGCACAGCGGACACTACGCGATTCAACACGGTTACGCCCTTGCGTCAAGCGTTCACGTCCATTCAGCGGATCGCTCACGCGAGGGCATCGCGCCGCCCGGTGCTCCGGCCGCCCCCTTGCGGTCGCGGTTCGGTCCGTACAGCGGACCCCACATGCGCGGTTCAGTCCTCGCGGACCAGCCGCCGCGATTTCATTTCGAATCGCGGCAACGCGCCGGGCGGCACGGCGACGACATCCGGCCGGAAGTGCAGCCGGTCGCGGATGGCCTGTGCGATGCGCGATGCCAGCGCCGCGCCGTCGACGTCGGGCCGCGGCTCGATTTCGATTTTCAGATCAGTCATGCCCGCGCGCGTCACCACCGTCGTGCGAAACTCGACGACATCGGCGTACGAACGGAGTATACCCTCGATCGCCGACGGAAACACGTTGTTGCCGCGGATGATCAGCATGTCGTCGATGCGGCCGATGATGCCGCCCTCGAGCCGCGCGAACCAGCGGCCGCAGGCGCAGCGCGCGCGGCGCATCACAACCTGATCACCGGTGCGGTAGCGAACCACGGGAGCGCCCCAGCGGCCGAGATTCGTCATCACCAGCTCGCCCGGCTCGCCTTCGGGAACCGGCCGGCCGGATTGCGGATGAATCACCTCGGCAATCGACTCGGCCTCGTTGACGTGCAATTCGCCGGGCGACTCGACGCACTCGAAGGCCAGCGGACCCACCTCGGTCATGCCCCAGTGATCGAAAACCCGCGCGCCCCACGCCCGTTCGATGCGCTCGCGCGTCGCCGGGATGGCGCCGCCCGGCTCGCCTGCGACGATCAGGCCGCGCACCTTCGAGCCGGCCAGGTCGATTCCCTCGGCGGCGGCGGTTTCGGCCATGCGCAGCGCATACGTCGGCGTGCAACAGACGAAAGTAACATCGTTGTCGAGCAGATGCCGCAGGCGGGCGAGCGTCGTCATGCCGCCGGCGGCCAGGCACATGTTGCCCAGCGACAGCGCCGAGTCGAAGGCGGACCAGAAACCAATGAAGGGGCCGAAGGAAAACGTGAAGATCAGCCGGTCGGCCGGCGTCAGACCGGCGGCGCGGTAGATCATGCCCCAGCATTTCCGCCACCAGGTCCAGTCGTCGGCGGTGTCGAGCCAGCGCAAGGGCACGCCGGCGCTGCCGGAGGTCTGGTGCAGGCGGATGTAGCGATCGAGCGGATGCGTCAGATTCGTTCCGTAAGGCGGATGCTCGATCTGGTCCTGCTGCAACTCGGCCCGCGTCGTAAACGGCAGATCGGACAGCGGCGCGTCGGCGGCGCTTTTCAGGCCGGCCAGCTTGCCGCGATAAAAGGCGTTGGTCGGCAGTACCGCGCGGAGCATGTTCGACAGCTTTCGGCGCTGAAGCGCCGACAAATCTTCGGGATTCAGACGTTCCTCATCGGGTGCGTGATACGGCATGATCGGCGGTCCGCTATTTGGTCTTCGACGCGGCGTCGCGGCGGATGACGCCGGACAGCACGCCGCCGCAGTCCTTGCCGAACCACGTGCCGCTGTACAAGTCGCGATAAATCATCACGCGCGCCGAATAGACGCCGATGCCGGGGAAGAACACGTCGTCGATGACGAACATGGGCGTATCTTCGAGCCAGGCGACGCGCAGCTTGAGCGGCAGCGTGACGTCGCGGTCGGCATACTGAATGCGCACCTGAATGCTCCACAAGTCGTCTTCGGCCCTGAGCGCCTTGATGATCGTGTAGCGGTCGGTCCGCGGCGCGCTGAGGCCGTCGGGAGTTTTCTCCTGCCACGTGCCCTCGAAAACCGCGCCGCTGAGCGTGCGCGCGAACTGACGTTCCAGGGCGGCGCGATCGTGCGGTTTCGTGGAAGCCGTCGATTGCGTGGCGGCCGGCGGTTGTTCCGCATCGGGAGATTGCCGAGCCAGGCCCCAGGTTGTTGCGGTCAGTAGGACCCCGATCAATACGACTAGTTCAAATCGGTTCACGGGTTGCTCCGCGGTGTTGCATGGCTCGCCCGGATCGTTCGGCTGACGCGTATTGTGCGTGGCCGCTACCGCACGTTCAACTGTCGCGCCAAGTCCTGTGCCGCGACGTAACGCGGCGAACGTTGCAGCGCGGCCCGCACGTCGTCCGCGGCCCGATCACGCCGACCCAGGGCCAGGTACGCCCGCGCTCGCTGCACGAGGTGCAGCGCCGTCGCACGATGCGACACGGCTTGATCGGTTTCGGCCAGCGCCGCCTCGCGGTCTCCTCGGGCGGCGGTCGCGTCGCCGGCCGCGGCGTGAACGTCGGCGCGGCGCAGCAGCCAGTCGGCCTTGTTCGTCGCGCTGCTCATCGCCTCGTTGATCAGGGCCACGGCGTCGGTGTATCGGCCGCGGACCGTTTCGAGTCGAACAAGTTCGAGGCGCAGGACGACGGCGCCGCTCAGCTTGGCGAGCATGTCATGCAGGCCATCCGCCGCCTCATCGGGACGGCCGAGCGATTCGAGCAGGTGGGCGCGGCGAACCGCCAACTCGACATCGGGGTGAATCGCCAGCGCCGCGTTCAAATCGTCGACCGCAAAGAGGAGGTGCGAACGCGCGCACATGAGTTGAAGCGGGCCGGGCAGACCACATTCGATCGGTGAGGGCGGCGTGGAGCGCCGGTCGAGCGGACAGATCGGCGAGCGCAAGCAGTCGGCGACGGCCACGCGCGCGACGCGGGCACGCGCCGCGAGGGATGCGACGTGGGTCGGATCAAGAAGCAGGCATATCGTAAATTCGCGGTGCGCCTCGCCGATGCGGCGCAGCGCCGCCAGCGTCAGGCCGCGATTCAAATGCGCTTCGGGGTTTCGCGGCGTCAGCGCTACGGCTCGATCGAGGTCGGCCAGGGATTCAGACAGGCGGCCTTCGATGCGAAGACAGCGGCCGCGCTGCGTAAGCAATTCGGGCTGATCGGGCGAAACGGTCAAAAGGCGCGTCAGCCGCTCGATGTCGTGATGTGCGCCTGGATGAGCGGAGAGCGGCACGGCAGCCAGCAGCCAGATGAGCAGCGTGGTGGCGCGCGGGGGCATATTCATATGTTATCCGATGTTTTCGTCGTGTATAGGAATTGGACCGGTCGGCGGGTTTTTCCGAGCAAACCCGTCGATGGTGGGAATAATCTCATGAAACAACTGCACTAAGGTCCAACGAGGGAGGATGAGACATGCGACTTCTGGCTGACATTCTGACGTTGTATCCGCGGTTTCTGGGTTTTCTGATCACGTTCCCGCTGCGCTGGTTCGGGCTTGACTTCGACTGGGGCATTCGCTGAGGCGCCCGGGCCGCAGCGTCACTGTTGCACACCGCGACACGCGGCGTCATACGCGCCGAGGGGGGAGCATTCGTCATTCCCGCGAAAGCGGGTGCTTGCGTCGACCCCGCGAAAGCGGGAATCCAGCAATGCGTACGATCACAGGACCCCCGCCTGCGCGGAGGTGTCGTGGCGAAGCGCGCTTGCGCGATGAGACAAGCCGTGCTCGCGCGAGGGCGACCAGGTTCTTGCCTTGCGCCGTCGGCGCCCCGTGTAATCCGAGTCGCAAGTGCCAGCGCAGCGGTCAACGCACGAACCAAGCGTGGCCCCGGCGATTGCGTTTGAGGCTCGCATTCGCACGGGCCGCAGGCCCCGGGACGCGCTCCAGCGCTCCCTTACGGTCGCGGTTCGGTTGAGCTGACGAGCGGCGTTGGCGCGCGGCTGAGAGGGTCACGCTCGCGAGTGCGCTTGAGGCTCGGATCAGCGCTATTTGCCCACGCAGTTGCGGATCGACTCGGACCACGCGCGCACAGCCATTCTTGCCGCGCACTATTTCAGAACGCGACTATTCGCGCACAAGTTCCACGCGACGGACGCCTTCGACGGCGGCCAGGTTCAGCAGCCGATTCCATGAGACGCGACCGACGGCGACCGCGACATCGGGCGCGACATGTTCGATGTGCAGACCGGCGTCGCGAAGTCGCTGCTGCGCCGGCTCATCGAGCGCTGCGAGCAAAACGCTGATGCGCAGACTTTCCGCATCGGATTCCTGCGGCTGCACGCCCAACTCGGGATCGGCGCGAATCGCCTGTTCCTGCAACGACGGATGCAGCCGCGCGGCGCACCCGAGCCGGGTACGCACCGCTTCGATCCTGCCGCGGGCTTCGTCCAGCAGCGGCTCGACGCGGCGCACCGCGGTCGGAGCGTCGGCGGACTCGTCCACCAACGCTTCGTTCAACCGCGCCGCGATCGTCGACTTCGGCTCGCGCTGCGCGATCGCGGTGGCCAGTCTCCGCGACTCGGCCAGGTCGCCGGCCGTCCCGCGGATTCGCAACGCATCCGAACCGCATGCGCATTCTGTATGCGATCGACCTCCATCGCAGCCAATCACCCGATCGGGTGACCTCTGAGATTTTTTTCAATTTTTTCACGTCTGCCTAACATTATTCTGCATCTGGACTTACGCGAAATGGACGATGTCACAAACGCCAAAATGAGAAGAAATCCGCTTTCCGGACCCGAAAGTCTGTGGTACATTTCAAGGTGATACGATACGTTCCCCGCATCAGGGAGTGACGCCCGCCTCCGGGGCGTTCGAGGCCGGACGGAAGTTCGAGTCATGCGCGGTACCGGCCTGCCTTGCGATTCTCGTGCCCGCTCGTTGAGCCTCAACGTTCCCGTTCCTCCGCGCTGCGGTCGCGCGCGGTGAGGCCCTTCGTCGCTTCGTGGCAGCCCGGCCGCTGAGTTGACCCACAGCGTGCCACAGGTGGGCTGGCCATGTCCGTCGCCGCCAGGCGCCTCGCCTACAGCACCGGTTTCTTTCTGCTCCTCGGCCTCGCCATCCTCGCCATCGCGCTGCTGCTGGGGGGCGGCTCGCAGGCGGTCGTCGCGCTCGAAGACCCCTGCCCCACCTTCGCCGTCGAGTTCGACTGCAACGAGTTCCCCACCTGCGCCCGGCACAACCAGCGCCTCTACGCGCTCGTCTCGCCCGTGCCCGAAGAAGGCACGATCGTCTGGACCATCGAAGGCGAATCGCGCGGGCTGCACATCGACCTGCAAACCGGCGTCATCCGCCGCGCCGATCCGACCCGCGCCCTGACGACCGGGCGCGTGACGATACGCGCCAGTCTCGCCGAGGACCCCGACTGCTACGCCAAGGCCGACCTGCGCATCGAAGACTGCGGTTCCTGCGCCAGCGGCGACTGCGGCGCGGGCAAGGGCGCCATCGACCTCAACGGCATCGACGCCCGCTTCAAGATGGGCAAGGCCACCGACGGCGAATCCGCCGGCCTGATCTGGCTGCACGCCGCCCTGCCCGGCGCGACGCTCGCCACGCCCGCGGCGCTAACATTCAACGTCCACCGCGACGACGTGAGCGTCATCCTCGACCAGCAGGACGCCCTGCGCCAAATCCTCGCCCCGCAGGCCCTGGCCGACATCGTCGTCGAAGACGACTATTCCTATCGCATCGACTTCTACGCTCCGGCCGACGTAGGTCAACTCGTCAACGGACTCTACGAGACAAGCGGCGATCCGTTCGTGACGTGGCTGATCGAAAACCCCGATGGCGCCAGCGCCACCAACCGCCTCACGATCACGCGCAGCGTCGACACCGTGGTGCAGACCGTCCATGCCTACGTCTACAACGCCGGCACGACCACCTGGACGCTCACGACCGGCGATGGTTCCAGCACGCTGCGCAAGGAAGTCGAGCAATGGGTCGACGACGAACGCCGTTACTCCGTCTACGACGGCGCCGACGAAGACGTCCACCGCGTGCACGAGCGCTTCACGAGCTACGCCTTCGGCAGTGTCCGCACCGAGCAGACGCTCGACCCCAACGGCGCGGAACTCGTCACCACGTGGGAGTACTACACCAGCGGCACGGGCAAGACCGGCAAGTTGCGCTCCGTCACGCGCCCCGATGGCTCATGGAGCTTCTACGACTACGACAGCGAAGGCCGCACCACGCAGGTCGTCAGCAGTTGGA
>WYBU01000124.1 GCA_011525745.1 Planctomycetaceae bacterium
GGAACTGCGGCCGAGAGGAGTCGAACCTCCACGAACTTACGTTCACTAGAACCTGAATCTAGCGCGTCTGCCAATTCCGCCACGGCCGCGGTGCGCTTCGGGTAGTCGGGATGCGGCGACCCTGCTCCGCCGATGCGATCAACATTGGCGAAAGTCTAGCGTCGTCGGCGCCGCGCGGCAAGCCGACAGGGCCGGCGGTTTGCGCGGGTGATGTCGATCTCATCGGACGCGAAAACGCGCTTCGAGAGTGAACGTAACGCCTGTTGCCGCCTTGGCGCCCGATGCAGCGCGCCAAGGGCTGCACGCTCGCGCAGGCGGGGGCCGTGCCACACGGGGACGGGCGAGACGCCCGTACCGCCCCAACACAGCCGGAGGCGGCTGTCCCCCTTTCATGGCCCACGGGGGCGGCGCGAAGCGGTAAACCCCTACCCCAACCCGCTCCCTGGCGGGGCGAGGGAGTTACAGCCGAGGGCAACCCTGCCCCGTTTACAGCCGGGGGCGGCTGTGCCCCATTCACAGCCGAGGGCGACGGTGAACCATCACAGCCGGGGGCGACTGTGCTCCATTCACAGCCGAGGGCGACGGTGAACCATCACAGCCGGGGGCGGCTGTGCTCCATTCACAGCCGGGGGCGACTGTGCTCCATTCACAGCCGAGGGCAACCCTGCCCCATCACAGCCGAGGGCGGCTGTGCCACATCACAGCCGGGGGCCGCTGTGCTCCATTCACAGCCGGGAGCGGCTGTGCTCCATTCACAGCCGGGGGCGGCTGTGCCACATTCACAGCCGAGGGCGGCTGTGAACCACACGGACCCAAAGCCCGTGCCCGCGAGGCGCCGCACGGCCAAGCCCTCGCGGAGTTCGACACGACGGGCGGGACGCCCGTACCACCCAAATCACAAGCTCGTCCCGCGCGACGCCTGGACCCTGCCACCCCGCCGAATGCGAGCGGGTTGATTACAAGCGACTCCTCACTCGGCCGTCAGCGTCAGCCGGCCCGAGAAGCCGACATTCTTACGCGGATTCCTACCAAAAAAGTCGATCCGCCCGCCGTACTCGAACTGAATCGTCTCGCCCCGCACCACGCCGCGGCCGGTGCAGTTTTTGTAGATGCGCGGCGGCCGGTCGCCCTTCCACAGCGGATTACTCGCGAGCACGAGCTGATTGCCTTTGAGCTGAACGGTCCACGTGATCGTCCCGGCCGCGCCGCCTTTGCCCCGCACGACGATGTCGTATCGATTGCCGTCGAGCGGCTTGATCTGCGCGTGGATCGGTTCCTCGACGACCTGATTGTTGGCGCCCCGTTCCCAGCGCGAACCGCGGTACTGCCCTTTCTGAAGCACCACGGCCGGCTCGGAGTCCGTCTTCTTGCGTGCGCTCTGCACCGTCTTCGGCTGCCGCGCGGGCTTCTCGGCGACGGCCGGTTCGTCCGGCTCCTGCCGCGGGGCGATCGGCTTGAACCGCGCCGATTCGATCAGCCAGCGGCCCTTGTCGCAACGAACGACGAGCTTGTTCGAGTCGGAGGCGACGGCCGCCCCCATGAAGATCGGTCGTGCCGCGCCCAGATCGGCGCTGACCAGCGAATCGCGCACCGACAACATCACGCGCACCGCATCGCCGGCGGCGCCGCCGGCCGGAATCGACAGCAGACTGTCGCCGGGCAACGGGCATTCGATCATCAGCCCGCCGCCGGCATCCAATCGACGGGCTGTGATTTCGAGACGATAGTCGCCGTCGGGAACGCCGTCGATTTCGAGCTTGCCCTTTTCGGCGAGCGTGCGCTGAGCGACGTCGAGCGCGGCGACGCGGTTGTCGCCCCAGGGAACGGTGTCGTCTTCCTGTTTGAGCTGCTCGCATTCGGCGTGGATGGCGGCGGCCAGGGCGTCCTTGCGTTCCTTGAGATAATCCTTTTCGGCGCGATCGTAGTCTTTGAGCAGCACCTTGAGTTTGCTCTCCGCGAGCGTGCGCTGCGTCTTGACCGGGACCATCGTGGGCCACTGGCCGGCCTTGAGGAATTCGTCACGTTCGCCCTTGAGTTTCGCCAGGGCGCCCAGCGCGTCGTCCTGCGCTTTCGTGCGGAGTTTTTCCTCATGGCGGTCCAGCGCCTGGAGCACGGCATCGCGGATTTCTGACATGTCGTCTTCGTACTTCACCCGCGCCTCGGCCAGCCGGGCGGCGATGGCGTCCGGCTCGTCGGCCTTCGCTCCCGGGGGCACGGCAAGGAAGACAGTCAGGACAATGACGTGCCGCAATGCGGTCATGTGGATTGCCGATTCGCGCATACACCGTTCCTCCTGTGAATGTCCTTTTATTATCCGAAATCCGCGGCGTCGCGTCAACGTCGACCCGCCCGGCGCCCCGTGTCGGCAGCGCCGCCGGCGGGACCGTCGACCGCGGTTCTACTGAGATTGACGCGCTGCGCCCGGCACCGGCGTCAGGCTCGTCGCGGCATCGGCCGCAGGCGATTGCCCGAAGCAGGCGGATGGCCCTTCGATCATCAGGATCGCCTCGGCCACAAGTCCTTCCATGCCATACCATGCACGGGCCTTCTCACCGGTGGTGCAGATCCACATGTCGCCATACGTGGTTGACCAGATTCCGTCGAATCGATCGCAGTCCGAACCGATCTTCCTCGTGCCGGCCCATTCTTCATCGGGCGCGTTCGGCTCGTCGCGCAGCCGACGAGGGCGTTACGGGTCGCGAATGAATAACTGTTACAGTTTGCGGCCAGAAAACCTTGATTTCAGGCCATGAAATCATGTCTTGGTGTATAGATAATTCATGCGCGACGCCTTAGCGTGCCCGTGCTGGATACCAGAATCCTCGTCGACTTGATGCGCAAGCATCATGGTCATACGCCGCGTCGGACGATCGCAGCCATTCGTGCGATCGTGTCGAGCGACCAGGAACTAATGACGACGCGATTCAACGTAGCCGAACGCCAGGTCGGCACCGAACCGTCGGCCGACCAGGTAGCGGAAGCGGCACGGATTGATGCCGCGTTGCGGGCGTTTCGCACCCTCGAGTTCGACCACATTGCTGCACGGATCTACGCGCGGAACGAAGCGTCCGTGCGAGGCATGGGACGCCCGGTCCGCGATTTTGATGCGCTGATCGCCTCCGTCGCCATACATTACGGGCAAGTCCTCGTGACGCGTAATCCGCTGCACTTCGCCTCATTAAGCGGGCTGAATCCGCATCCGGTCGCGTAAACAGCGCGGTTGAACAACGACAATGCAGGTTCATCGGACGGCCACCGTAACCGGAACACTCGGGTTCCAGACCGAACTGGCCTGATCCGTGGGTCCATCACGCCAAACGCCGGGGCCGCAACTGCGTTTTGCCTCACGAGGACTTCGTCGTCGGACGGGACTCCGACTATCCTTCGATCAGCATCAACGCCTCCAATGCAAAGCCGGTCATTCCGTACCAGCCCATGACCGCGTCGCCGAAGGTATGGAGATACATGTCGCCATAGGTTCCTATCCACAGGCCGTCGAAGCCGCTGAATGCGCCATCGCCCCGGCGTTTGCCCCACCAGGAATCCCAGCTTGATTCACCGTAATATCGCCACAGTCCCTGAAACGTTCGTCCATCCTCCGCCAGCTCAAACCAGCCCTCGCCCACGAAATCGCCCTCTTCCGTAAAGCGAAACGTAAGTCGTCGGCCGTCGAGCAGCCCTTCGATTCGGTCGGCGGCCGCAAGCGACTGCTTCAGTCGGTCCAGCGCGGCCAGCGCTTCGTCGCGGCGGCCGAGCCTCGCATAACTCATAGCGGTAAAGGCCAGATTGGCCATCAGCCCCCGGCTGTTCGCGGTTTTAAGCTGCTCATTGACCGAGGTCAGTATCTCCAGAGCCTCCGCGAACCGATTGTCGCGGTAGAGAGCGGCGCCCAGCGTATTCGCGAAATCGGCTCTCGACGGCTCAGCCGCAACGGCCAGTCGAGCGGCTTCAAGGGCCGCCGCAATAACAGAGGAGGATTCGTCCGGATTCTTCACAGCCTCCCAGGCCAGATCGTTCAGTTTGCCGGCGTCGGGTTTCCACTCCTGCACCTTGCGCTGAAGCGCTTCCCATGCGCGGCCCGAAAGGTCTGATTTCGACGCGGCCGCGGCAGCGGCCACGCGCGTCGGCGTGATGTGCGTTCGCGTCAGACCGTCGAGGTATTCGCGCGCCTGCGTCTCGATCGCGTTCGTCCGCTCGTACAACACTTCGAGGCAAACCAGGCGGCGCATCGCCGACAGCGTGCCGTCGTTCCGAATGCTGTGCTCACATTGGTCCAACGGCGTCGGGCCAGAGATCAACGCATCGACATACCGCTCCGCCGGCCGTCGTTCCTCGTGCCGCGCGTTCCGGTCGGCTCGACGCGCATCGGGATCGCGTGCGTCCCACAAAACGGCCCGGGCGCCGGGCAGTACCAGGACAAGTCGAGTTCCATCGGGCGTGAACCGCGCGCTGACCGGTTTCGTCGGAAGGCGAAACACCACCAGCTCGCGATTCGCGTTTGCGTCTACAAACCGGACGCTGGCGTCAGCGCCCAGCCGGACGCGACGCATGCCGTCGGGTGATAGTGTCGCTGCGGGCTTCCCTGCGTGATGGTCAGGCGGCGGGTCCGGGCCATTGGTGGCGGCCGCGGCATCGGTCGTGCGCGCCTCATCACCGCGCAACATCGGCTTTTCCGTGGCGCCTATCATCAGATGCGCCAACTCAGCGTCGACGTTGTATTCCAGTCGCAACACCGGCCAATCGAGTCGAGAGGCGCTCAGCGCAAACATGCGCTCGCGCATGCCGACAACCACCATGCGGCCGTCGGGGCTGAAAAACGCATGAGTGACGTCGGAAGCAGCGCCCTGTTCGCTCAGATCGACGAATCCCGCCAACTCGCCCGTCACGCGCCACAGGCGGATAAGGCCATCTTGTGAGGCCGTCAGCACGAACCGCGAATCCGGGCTGAAGACGGCCGAATTCACCTGATGCGCGTGCTTCAACTCGGCCGTTATCTGTCCCGAGCGATCGAAGATTCTTACGGCGATGTCATCAACGCGCTCAACAATCCAGTTGTCGGAAGATCGCTCTCGCTCGCGTTCACCGTTCGTGACCGTAAGCAGGAGCGATCCGTCGGAACTGAACGCGACCGACACGATCGCGCTCTGATGCTGCAACGGTCGTGCAACCGGCTCGGATGGCGCCAGGTCCCACAGCCACGCAACGTGACGATGAGTGTCGCTTTGCGGATTATTGGTCACCGTCAACACGGCCTTGCCATCCCGCCTGCATTCCGCGCTCTGCACGGAGTCGACATGGCGAAGGGACGGACCGACGGGGCTTCCGTCGTCGGCATTCCAGAATCGAACGTGGCCGTCAGGCGAGGCTGTCATCACGCGCCGGGAATTCGCAACAAACACAGCAGCCGTGGGCGGCTCGGGTTGCTTCACTTCGGCCAGTCGTTTTCCGGCCAGGTCGAATACTCGCACGGCGATATCGTCGCTGGATTCGATCGTCCAGCCGGCGGCCGAAACGGGCACCAGGCGCTTTCCATTTGTGACCGTGAGGATGCGCTGTCCATCCGGACTGAACGCGCACGAAACCACTTCGCTCGAATGTGGAATCGGCCAGTACGACGGCTCGCCAGTTTCCGCATTCCAAATCCACACGTTGTTGTCAGCCGTCGCCGTCGCGATACGCAATCCGTCGGGACTGAACGTGGCGGATCGGACCTGCTGCCGCTGTTCCAATGGCTTGCCGATCGGCGCACCCGTCGTCGCCTCAATCACCCGTACCGCACTGTATGTCGACAGTGTGATGATCTTCGATCCATCCGGGCTGAATTGCGCGTCGCATGTATCCGCCCGCGACCATCGAATGGCTTCGGCCTGGTTCTTCAGAAATTCCCACTCCCAGCCACGCTTCCCCTGCGGACAAGCCTCCAGCAGATCGCGCGCTTCGGCCCAGGCGTTCGCCGCCATCGCCATTTGCGCGCCGGCCAGCCGTGCGGCATAGGCCTCAAGCTCCGCCGCATCCCGCTGTTGCTTCAGCGACTCACTCATTTTTCTGGCGACGTTGGCATTCTCGATGCTCAGTCGGATCAGATAATCCAACGCCTCTCCCGGATCGTCGAACGTGACGCCGTCATCTCCAACGCCGTGCCGCGCCCCGATGGCGTCAAACCCGCGGACCGAAAACGACGGAACCAACGGGACCAGCGTCCCGTCCTCGGCGCGCTTCGCAACGGGGACGGCCTGCGCCGCCGACGCGGCGTAAATCCGTGACATTCCGTCCAGCGCCTGGCCGACCCACGTGTTGAGGCGCTTGTTGGCGGCCGTCGTCCGCCGCGCCTGCCACGAAATGCCCGCGATACCCACGAGCAGCGCCGCCATCACCGCCGACGCCGCCAACACCGGGCCGCGATGCTTACGCACGAACTTCCGCGCGCGATAGCCCGCGCTCGGCGGCGCGGCGACGACCGGTTCGCCGCTCAGGTGGCGCTGCACGTCGGCGGCCAGCGCGGCGGCGCTCTCGTAGCGGCGGGCGCGGTCCTTCTCGAGCGCCTTCAGCGTGATCCAGTCCAAATCGCCGCGCAGCTCGCGCTGCAACGCGCGAAAATCGGCGCCGTGCGTCCGTGCAATCGACTCCGGCGTGGCGCCGTTCTGCCGGTTGACCGCCTCGGTCGCCAGCGTCGACAGCCGCGTGCTGGGCTTGGGCGGCTCCTGTTCGCGGATGATCTTCGCCAGCCCGTCGAAGCCCGCGCCGCGCAGCGTCTGGGCGTCGAACGGCAGCGTGCCGGTCAGAAGCTGATACAAAATGACGCCCAGCGAATAAATGTCGACGCGCGTGTCCACGTCCAGACCGGTCGTGCCGGCCTGCTCGGGCGCCATGTACTCGGGCGTGCCCATCAGCCGGCCGGTCTCGGTATAGAGCGTCCGCTCGGTCAGACGTCCGAAGGCGGCTTTGGCGATGCCGAAGTCGATGACCTTGGGCACCGGCCGGCCGTCGAGCAGCGTCACCAGAATGTTGGACGGCTTGAGGTCGCGATGGATGATGCCTTTCTGATGTGCGTGCTGCACGGCCTGGCAGATGTCGACGAACAACCGCAGTCGGTCCTTGATCCGCAGACGCGACGTGTCGCAAAAGTCGGTAATCGGCAGACCGGGCACGTGCTCCATGACGAAGTAGGGTCGGCCGTTTTCGGTCGCGCCCGCGTCGAAGACCTTGGCGACGTTGGGATGGTCCATGACGGCCAGGGCCTGACGCTCGGCCTCGAAGCGTGCCAGCACTTCCCGCGTATCCATTCCGGCCTTGACGATCTTCAGGGCCACCTTGCGCCGCACGGGGGACTTCTGCTCGGCGACCCACACTTCGCCGAAGCCGCCTTCGCCGATGCGCTGGAGCAGGTGGTAGGGGCCGATCGGACCGCCGGGATCATCGGGCGGCATTGGCAACGTCTGCGTTTCGTCCGCGACGTCGTCGACGACACGACGTCCCGCGCCGGTTTCGATCCGCGCATCCGGCCGGGCATCGAGCAGCGACTCGACCTCGCGGCGCAGCGCGGCGTCCTCCCCGCATTCGCGATCGAGATACGCCGCGCGCGCGGGGCCGCTCATCGCCGAGGCGGCCAGGAAGATCGCCTTGATTCGCTCCCAGCGTGGATCGGACATGGGTTGGCCCTGTTGGCGGACGGCGCTACGGTCGCCCGGTTCGCCGGCACGTTGATCGCGACGCGGCCCATGCGTCGCGACGGCGTAAACGAAGTCCTGCCATGATACCGAAGGCAGGCGGCAACAGCCCAATACGCCGCCCGACTCACCAAGCGACGAATGACCGCGGCACGTGCAGCGGAATTTGCGAAATCTGGAATCCGTCGCCTGCCGGGCGGATATGGCCGGCGGGCAACCGCAACTACAGCGCTGGATCAAGGTCAGCGCCAAATCAGAACCCACCGCGCAAGCGGGGCGACCGACCCGAAGGACCGACTTTCGAACCGCCAGCGCTGTAGTGCAATTGCAAAGGAGTGGGTATCAAGCCGCCGCCAAAGCAGGTGGCGCGACGTGAAACGACTCGATCGGGACTTCGAGCGTCCGCGCGCGTGGACGGACCGACGCAAGGATAGATTACGCGATTGAGCACGGGCGCTGCGTCGTAGCGGGCTGCATCAAAGATCGCGGACGCCGGGAGGGCACGTTCTGGAACACGTCGAATCTGCGTGGGGTAGGGCCATCCCGATGATGGGTGGGCTTTTCGCGGAACGCTGTCCGTTCGCGACGTCCCGCCGAACGACCAGCGCGTCAATCCCGCTCGTCGCTCCGCAACTCCCGCGACAGCCACGCGCGGGCGAATCTCCAGTCGTCCTCGACCGTCCGAACGGAAACCCCCAACATCGCCGCGGTTTCCGCAACCGATAACCCCGCGTAATAGCGCAGCCGGACAATCTCGGCCGCCCGCCGGTCCTGTTGCCCCAAACGCCCGATCGCCTCCTCAATCGCGATCAGATCGGCCGGATCGGCGTCGGCCGCGGCCAGCGTGGCGACGTCATCGAGGTCCACTCTGGCGCGGCGGCCGCCGCGCTTGTGCCGCGCGCGGGCCTTGGCGTAGTCGATCAGCACGCGCGGCATGGCCTGCACCACGGCGGCGTAAAAATGGGCGCGGTTTCGCCAGGGAATCTGCCGCGGTCCGATGAGTTTCAGATACGCCTCGTGCACCAGCGCGGTGGCCGAGAGCGTGTGGCCCTCGCGCTCGGCCTGCATCAGTTCCCCAGCGGTGCGGCGGAGCTGGTCGTAGACCTGTGCGAGCAGTTCATCCGCGGCCGGCGCGCGCGGCGGCGCATCTCCGGGTGCGTTGAGATGCTCGGGCCGGACGCTATGCTCGTCGGTGCGGCGGGGCATGCCGGGGATGTTATTACCGCCGCGAAACGGGAACCAGTCCGCGGGGCACACTCGTGAAGCGTCAGCGCTCGGAGTCTCAGGATGCGCCCGCATTTTTGGCCGTTGGGCGCCGCTCCTTTAGAAACCGACATCCCTTGTGCCGACCAGGTTGCAGGAGTGTGCATGAGAAGCCTGGACCGAACCGCAATCCAAAACGAAACCAAAATATGCGCGTGAAGGGAGCGGCGAGTGGTCATCATGAGGAGCGAAATGCTTGACCGCGGCTGTTCGACTTGAATCGGGTTTGTCAGACACGCTCCAGCGGCGGCGGCCGGACAGCCACGCGAATCGCTCGCGTCGCCCGGCTCAACGCGTGGTGACATGGTGCGCTTCGTATCGCGCGATTTCTTCCTTGAACTCGTTGATGGTCCGCTTCAACGATTCCAAGGTCATTTCGCGAAGCTCCTCGTCGCCACCTTCTTCGGACCGCAGCGCCTCATAGCGCGCGGTCAGACGCGCGATCTTGGATCGCGTGTGTTCCAACTCATCCTGGTTCTTCAGGCTCACAAGATCACCTCGACGACCCCTTTGGGTACGCCGTCGCGGTCGGTTCCATAGATCACTTCGACAAATTCCGCGAAATCCTCGCGCCCAACCAGCTTCATATCCAGAAAAGGCAAGCCTTCGCGAAGGTCCTTTACGGCGTCCCTGTCCCTGCGCCGACCGGGCTGGAACAGCAATACACAATCCACGTCGTTTGGTTCCATTATATCGGTGACGAAACTGCCGTTCAAAACGACTCGCTCGGCGCCGGCTCGCCGGGCAAGGTCCAACATCCACCGGACGGACTCCATCTGTACGCGCCGCAATTCAGAACCTCGTCCGAAGCGCGCATCAATCTCATCAAGCGTTGCCGCGTGGAGACCAGGAGGCAGGCAACCGGAGTCTCAAATGAAGGAATCACGGTTTATCTACTGTGAGCGAACGGCGGATGACTCGCAATGACGTCGTTAGGAGTCGCGCACAAATAACCAAAACGATCGTCTTGGGTGGTACGGGCATCTTGCCCGTTCCGTACGGGCGGGACGCCCGTGCCACCCCTCTGCAATTCGATCTTGGCAGTGACCGTTCGCTTGTTCCGTCGTCGGCAGGGTCGGGACCGGTCGTTACGGCCCGGAAGGCGATCCAGCGCAGAGTCCGAATGCCTCGACGGCTTCGCGCTACTGCGGCAACTGGTACAACTCAACGCGCGGGCGCTGGCCGGGACGCGTCACGACGAGCTGATTACGCTCGGCGTCGATGGCCAATACGGCGTCGATGGTGCTTTCGAAGTCTCCATCAGCGTCGGGCGGCAGATCGAAGCGCGTGATTTCGCTCATGTCGTCCAGGTTAACCAGCACGATCTGCGTCGTGAACGACGTGTTGACGCGAACGTTGACGGCCAGGCGGTTGCGCTGCGCATCCAGCGCCATCTTGTGTATCTGCGTGCCCAGGGGCATTCGGCCGAGCACCGAGAAATCCGACGGCGACAGGCTGACCAGCTCCGATCGGCCGCTGGGGCCGCCCTGCGTCCCGACGTACAGCCGCCGCCGCGCTTCATCCATCAACACGCCCTCGATGGGATCGGCGAACTCGAGCATTTCGGTCGAGGCGTCGTCCATGTTGACGATAAAAACAGTCAGATGATCGACGAAGAACAGGCGTCGCGTGACGGGGTCCCAGGCGGCGCTGTTGCTCTTGCCGCGCGAAAACGTCCGCACGGGGTCCTTGTACTGGAACTGCTGCACCAACTCCAGCGGCGAACCGCCGAAGACAAACACCGTGCCGCCGTTGCCATCGCGCGAGAACACCGCGTTCTGCTGCGGATCGACCAGCAGTTCCTCGAACGCGTTCAGCCCGCCGACGTGAGCGGGAGCGCCGTCGAAACCCAGCCCGCCGTCGAAAGCGAACACTTTGCCGAGCGTCGACGCGAACGATTTGCCGTTCGCGCCGGCCGTGACGCCGCGCAGGGACTGGCCGGGCGGCATGCGGCCCGCGGCGAAGAAGTCGGGACAGTAAGTCAGCGCCTGGGGCTGCTCGAAGAGGTGATCGGGTCCGAAGCTGACCGGGATCGTCAGATTCGTGAACTCCCGAAGGATGGCGGCGTCGGCGGGATCGATCTGCACCAGCACGTTGCTCGACGCGCGAACCGACCACAGCATTCCGTCGGGCGTGGCGGCCAGGCAATAGAACAAGTAACCCAGCGGAAACAGCCCCACGATGACGCGGTCGGCCGTGACCGGGTCGATGCGCGCGAGGAATCCCTGGGCGAGCGGTCCGCCCATGGCGTTGACGCCGTAGAGCGTGCCGTCGGACGTGAAGGTCAGACCCTGGATGTCCGGCGCGGCGCCCGGCTGCTGATTCATCAATCCGATCCGCGCGGCGACGCCGGTCTGCGGTTCGAGGCGCCACAGGAAATCGTCGATGGTCACGGCAAAAAGGTGTCCCGTGCCGGGCTGCCGCGCAAGACCGGTGACGAACTCCAGGGCGAAGCGCGGATCGATGGTCTCGAGAATCGGCTCGGGCAGCACGGTTCGCACCGATTCGTCGGCCGGGTTGTACTCGAGGATGCGCGTCCGCCGCCCGGCGGGAGCGTTGTCGGCGAGGTAGATGGTTCCCGTGTCTTCGTTGCAGGCGATGCCCTGAACGAACTGAATCGCGCCGTCCGGATTCGTCGGGCGAAACGACTTGACCCGACCATCCGTTGGCGACACGCCGACGAGCAGATCGTCGTTGGGGTCGATGCCGTAGAGGATGCCCTGACCGGCGCCGGGCGACACTTCGGCGCGCCTCTCGAGGTCGACCGTGCGGATGCGTTCGCCGTCGCCGATCAGCGCGCGGCCGTTGGCCGCGTCGATGGCGAGTATGCCAGACGGCAGGTTGGTGGGGATTTCAGCGACGAGCGTCACCCCGTTGTCGGGCAAAGTCGGCAAATCGGGGGGACAAGTCAGCCCCAGCAGCGGCAACGGCAACGCAGCGCACAGCAAGAGGGACGTTTTTCGCTTCATGGCCTGCTCCTTGTGGTTCGACGGGCTTCTGCGAGGGCGCGGCCGCTGCAAGCAGGAAGGCGAGTGGGACCGCAGTTCGTCAGAATAACGCATTGTCGAGGCTCGAATCAAGGACTTTCGGAAACAGAAGTGAAGCCAGGCGCGAGCGTGAAAGGCGGCCACCATGAGAACGAAGGGCGTGCTATTGTTGTTGTGCGCGCTTCGCACGGGATGAATTCCCGTGCCACGCGAAGAGACACCGCCGAGGGCCGCTGTGCCGCGTCCTTCACCGCCGGCGGGCGGCTCTGCTCCCCGCCGCGCGAACGTAACGGCGTCGCCAATTGGCCATTCGCGGATTAGCATTCCCGATTCAGGCCGCGGCATCCGCGTGCGACTCGCTTTCTCCCGCGGAGCGGCAGGCGTCACGGGCGCCGATACATCAGTCATTCTCGACCGGATTCGCGCGCATGTTCGATCTTCGCGAAAGCCCCGTCAGCAGCCTGCTCTTCCCCGAGATCGAAGAGCTGGTCAAGACGCGCCAGTTCGGCGCGCTGCGCGATGCCCTGTCGGAGCTGACGCCGCCCGACGTGGCCGACCTGCTCCGCGCCATGGAGCCGGACGACCGCGCCGTGGCGTTTCGCGTGCTGAACAAGGCGATGGCCGCCGACGTGTTCGAGTATCTCCCGGCGGATGAGCAGGAGGAGATGCTGCGAAGGCTGGGCCAGGCGGAAGTGGCGGCGATTCTCAACGAGATGGCCCCCGACGACCGCACCGCGCTGTTGGAGGAGCTGCCGGGCGCGGTGACGCAGCGGCTGATCACCGTGCTGTCGCCCGAGGAGCGGGCCGTCGCTCAAAAACTACTGGGCTATCCCGAAGAGTCGATCGGCCGGTTGATGACGCCGGACTACGTCGCCATCCGCGAAGACTGGACGGTCGAGCAGGTGTTCGAACATCTGCGGCGCTTCGGGCGCGACAAGGAAACCATCTCGATCCTGTACGTGGTCGACGCCAACTGGAAGCTTCTGGACGACATCATGCTGCGGTCTTTCGTGCTGGCCGAACCGCAGACGCGCGTGTCGGATCTGATGGACGAGCAGACGGTCCGACTGCTGGCGACCGACGACCAGGAAACGGCGATCGCCTATTTCGAGAAATACGACCGCTCGGCGCTGCCGGTCGTCGACTCGGACGAGATTCTGGTCGGCATCGTGACGTTCGACGACGTGATGGACATCGCCAAGGAAGAAGTGACCGAGGACATCCAGAAGATGGGCGCCGTCGAGGCCCTCGACGAGCCGTACATGTCGGCGTCGCTGTTGACGCTGGTGCGTAAGCGCGGCGTGTGGCTGTCGATGCTGTTTCTGGGCGAGATGTTCACCGCCTCGGCCATGGCCTACTTCGAGCACGAGATCGAACGCGTCGTGTTCCTGGCGTCGTTCATCCCGCTGATCGTCAGCAGCGGCGGCAACACCGGTTCGCAGGCGGCGACGCTGGTCGTGCGGGCCATGGCGCTGGGCGAAATCCGGCTGATCGACTGGTGGCGAGTCGCCTATCGCGAACTGGCCAGCGGCCTGATGCTGGGGGGCTGGCTCGGTTTGCTCGGCATTGCGCGGATTCACGTGTGGCATCTCGCCGGCTGGAAGGATTACACGGCGCACTATCACCTCGTGGCGCTGAGCGTGGGCGTGGCCGTCTGCGGCGTCGTCATCTGGGGAACGATGATCGGCGGTCTGCTGCCGTTCCTGCTGCGGCGGATCGGGCTGGATCCCGCCGCGATCTCGGCGCCGTTCGTCGCAACACTGGTCGACGTGATCGGCATCGTCACGTACTTCACGGCGGTGACGATGTTTCTCACCGGCACGCTATTGTGAGCGTGTGTCGGCCCGCGACGCAGGCCCCGCGAAGATGCGCGGCCGGAGCAAGCGTTCTAAAGATTTTCCGGATTCTCAGGCATCGCGCGGAAATAAGGTGAACGAACCGAAGAGGCGTGGTACGGGCGTCCCGCCCGTCCGGAACGGGCAAGATGCCCGTACCACCCAGGACAATCGTTCTGGTTATTTGTGCGCGACTCCTCATCATCGTGAACCCACCGCTGCGCGACGGGTCGCCCGGACAAGGCGGACGTTGCACGGGTCCGCCCAACGCTTCTTACGCCTGACGGCGTGCCCAGACCTCTTCTGCTTCGGGCGGGCGGATGTACAGCGGGACCAGATCAAACGGCGCGACAAAATCGCCCCGCTCAATCGCGCGCCATCCCAGCAGCAACACCGATCGCGCCCGCGGCCACCGCGCCGCTTCCTCCACCGCCGACAGCCCGGATGCGGCGACCGCCGCTTCGTGATAGGCAAGGCCCTCGCCCGTCAGCCAGCAGGGACGCGGCGCTGATTGCAGAACCGCGTCGGCCGGCGCCAGCTTCGGTTCGCACAACCGCGACATCGCCGCGTCGTCCCTCCGATAGTACGCCGCGAAGACGCGCCCACCCTTGGCATCCAGCAGCGCGGCGACGTGTCCGCCATCCGGAACGTGCGGGCGAGCCGCATCGGCAATCACGTCGAGCGTCGGAACCGCCACGAGCCGCGCTCCGCGGGCCAGCGCCAGATGCCGCGCCACCGTCACCGCCACGCGCAGGCCGGTGAAGCTGCCGGGACCGACCGAAACACAGCAGGCATCCACCCGGCCGGCCGGCCACCCCTGTCGCCGCCATAGCCGGTCGATGGCCGGCAACAAGTCGGCGGCGTGGCGGGCCGTCTGCGACAGGGGTTCTTCGTCGAGCAACGCGCCGTCGACGCCGGCGGCAATACTGCCGAGTCGGCCGGAAGTCTCGATGCCCAGGATAGGGCCGCCGCGTTCCATGCAGGGAATGTAGCGTGTCAAGAAGCAAAGCGGGCGCTGCGTCGTGAGGTACGCAGCGCCCGCAAGCGATTGACGGGGGCAGTCGCGGTCGGCACGGCGCCGCCGCGATACGATTCGTTATTGCATCAGCGCCGCGACAAAGAGCGACACGTCGCCGGCGGACACGCCGCCGCCGTCGAAATCGGCGCAGGGACAGTTCGAGCCGTCGACGCTGAACAGGCAGTTGATGAACAACTGCACGTCGTCGCCGTCGACCTCGCCATCCAGGTTCAGATCGCCCAGCAGCGTGCACACCTGCGACGGCAGCGTCCAGAATCCGCCGACCAGCTCAAAGCCGCCGCCCGTCATCGCGCCGCCGGTCGGTCCGGCATCGTGCTGGCCGATCGTGCCGGACAACTCGAAGTCGCCCTGGCTGTCGGTGGAGAACATGACGCCGCCGCCGTCGATCGTATGCCAGTCGATCTCATACTGTGCGAGCGCCGCCGCGGCGAAAGCGGGCACAAGCAACAGACCCAAAACGGTTCTGAATGTAGGTCGCGCGAACATGATTGCTCCTCGCTTCGCCGGCGGAGAGAGTTCCGCCGGGGTGCTGAGTCACTTGGTACTGCGGCCCTGCATAAAGCATAACGCAAGAACGGGGCCGCGAACGACAAGAAACCGCTCCACTTCTTATTACCTCGGTTTGCCGGGGTTTTGGACACCCCGCGCTCCGGTGGGCAACGGGGGCTTCGTCCAGCGTGCTAACCCATTATGGCGACAACACTTGCGGATCAATGCGCCCGTGCGGGGCCGGCTTGCAGTCCGTGGAGCACAACCGCCCCTGCCTGTCTCCGGGCGGTACGGCCATCCCCGCATGGCACGCGCACGCAGGCCGGGTAACTCCGCCGCCCCCGGCTGTGTCCGGGTGCTTGTGCAATCGAGCGGTCCTCGAAGCGGACCCTACGGGCGAATGTCCGCCAGCGTGGCTTCCAGGCGCTCCAGCCGCTCTTCGAGGGCGGCCAGGCGCGCGTCCTTGTCGGCGTTCTCTTCCTTCAGCGAGGCGATCACCGCCTGCTGCTCCTGAAGCGCGGCGATGGCCACCACGCTCAGACCCGAGTAATTCAGCGTCATCGTGTCACCGTCGTCCGTCACCAGGCTGGGAAACAGCGGCTGCACTTCCTGAGCGACGAAGCCGATCGACTTCGGCAGCGTGCTGTCGGACTGCTCGATGTCGTAGCGGAAGGAGACCGGCGCCAGCCGCAGCGCGCGCGGCAGCACGTTGGTCAGCGGCTCAATCTCGCGCTTGCGGCGGCGGTCGCTGACCGAGGTCCAGTTGCCGGTGCTGTCAAGCCGAGCGACGTTGAACACGCCGTTGGCGATGTTCGTGGCTTCGAGAAACCCGCCGTCGGTCTGGCGCAGCCCGCCCTGAAAGGCAGTGGCCACATTCTGAATCCTCACGCTCCAGTCGGTCGAGCCGAGCGAGTTGTGAAGCAGGTGTAGTCGACTCAACGGACTGGTGGTGCCCACGCCCAGGTTGCCCGCACCGTCGAAGGCCGCGCGGTCCGAAGCGGCGCCCACGTTGCGAAACACGAGCTTGCCGGCGCCGGCCGTGTGGCCCGAGCCGGTTGAAATCAGGCTCCAGTTTGTTCCTCCGGTGGAATCGTTGTACAGCGAGATCAACGATCCAAACGTATCTGAGCTGCGAAACCTGGCCACGCCGTTGGCCGCGGAGACGACATCGAGATGAAAGGCCGGCGCCACGGTGCCCATGCCGATCCGGCCCGCCGGCGTAAAGACCAAACGATCGGCGACGCCGGTTTGGGCGATTCGGAACGTGTGGTCGCTTGTGTTAAAGCCAACGTGGTAGTTCACACCGCCCGGCGACTGGTCCTCAAAAAGCACACTGGTGGAAGTAGCGCCGGCCAGATGAAGTTTTTGCTGCGGATTGGTGGTGCCGATCCCCACGCGGCCGCCGTTGCCCACATAAACGGCGTTGGGCTGGCTGCCGTCAACGGCGTCCAGCGCGTAGCCGTTGGGGGCCGACAAGGCGCGCTGGGCATAGGGCGTCGCGGTCAGCGACTGCCGCGGGGCCAGCGTGGTGAGCGGCGGCTCGCTGCCGGAGCCGTCCCACGCCGGGCTGCGCACAGCCACTTCCAGCCAGCGGGCCTGCCCGTTGAACGCGGTCGAGCCGAACTCGCCTCCGCCGTTGAGCGTCACCGTGAACAGCCCGTCGGCCACGACGACGCCCGCGATCGTCTGAGCCGAGCCGATCTGCGTACCGCCGGTGGGCGGATTGCCGGTTCCGGCACCGTCATACAGCGTGAAGCGCAGATCGACGATGTTGTTCAGAGCGGCGCCATCGAGCATCAGGCGGCCCTGATAAGTGAATCCCGGACCCACCGCGGTTTGCGCGGCGACGGGGACGGCGGCGGCGAGCAATAGCGCGCCGGCAAGTGTGATCGAAGCGCGTTGACGTGGCATGAGGGCCTCCTTTGTCGCAAATGCGTAAATAGGCGCAAAGCGTCGGGTGGGCGCGCCGAAGCGCCTGGTTGCACGTTCAGTTCGATTGGGTAACGCCCGAAAGCTCGGCCTTACACAGGGGGATTACGCAAAGCGGTGACGGAGACCTTCACGAATTCGAAAAAAAACGTCGAAAAGTCAAAAAGTCCAATCGTCGAAACGTCAACACATAGAACGGAGAGCAGCAGATCCGAACCGCGCCCGTGAGGAAGCGCCGGGAAACGCAGCGAACGCGGCGCGCCCCACGAATCCCGCGCAGTGCAACGAACAGTCGAAGCACAAAGCGGCGCCAACGGTGACAGACGCCCCGGCGCTCCCTCACGGTCGCGGTTCGGTTCAACGCGGCGGTCGCAAGACGGATCATTCGGATGTCGTCAGCCGCATCGGCGGCGGCCCTTTCAGGTCCTGCCGCGCCGCCGGCAACGCCGGAGCCGGGCGATTGCGGAATTTCGCGTCCAGACGCGTGTGCTTGTTCTCCATCTCCTTCGGCCGCCCTCGGATGAAGACCGCCAGCGTACGCTGCGACGCCTGGCAGGGATGACCGGTCGTCACGATCAGATCGGCCGTCTTGCCGCGCGCGATCGAGCCGAGCCGATCGGCGACGCCGAGAATCTCGGCGGCCCCCAGCGTCAGCGCGTGAACGGCGCGATCCGCGTCCAGCCCGTGCGCCGCGGCCATCCCCGCGTCGGTGGCGACGTTCTTGGCCAGCGTGGCGTCGCCGCCGCCAAAACCGATGCGCACGCCGGCGCGGTCCAGCACGCCCGCGTTGCGATAGACGCTGTCCCACGGCTCGAACTGCCCGCCCGGCATGCTCATTGGACCGTTGACGATGACCGGCACGCTCTTCTCCGCCAGCGTGTCGGCGAGCTTCCACGCCTCGCGCCCGCCGGCGATGATCAGTTTCAGGCCGTAGCGTTCGGCGAAACGCAGCGCCTCCTGAATCGCCTTGACCCCGGCGGCCGGAACGATGATCGGCGCCGCTCCGGTCACGTAGGGCCGCATGGCCTCGAAGCGGTCGTCGGTTTCCTTGAACCACTCGGGCGGCGACCGGCCGGACTGCGTCACGTCGGCGTACTGCTTCGCGCGGCGGAAGAACTCCTCGATCTTGCGCCACTCGGCGCGGTGTTCCTTGACGCGCCGCTCGCGGCCTTCGTCCGGCATCTGAACCGGCAGCGACGGCAAGTTGACGATCAACGGCGCGACGCCGTCGATCAGCATCTCGGGCATGGTCCAGCCGTCGAGGTTCAGCAGCGCTGCGCGGCCGGCGATCGTGCCGCCGGCCGGGACGACCAGGGCCGACGTGAAACCGTCGGCTCGCGTGACGGGAATGGCTTCGGCATGTGGATGAACGCCCGAAGCGGCCCAGACGTCGGGCTGCATCGCGCCCAGCTCGAATGTATCCACGCTGCCGGCGACGGAGCCGATCTCGTACAACCCCAGCGTGCTCCAGGCGTTGATCAGTCCGGGATAGACGTGCAGACCGGTTGCATCAACGGTGGTCGCATCGGCGGGAATCGACGTGTTGGCGCGCGAGCCGACCGCTTCGATGCCGGCCGGCGAAAAGACGACGACGCCGTCAAAGATCGGCATGCCGGTGATCGTGTGAACCGTCGCTCCGCTGAGGGCGTACCGGCCGCTCGGCGATTGTGGAATCTCCAGCATCCCGCGCGGAGGCGCAATCGTTGCCAAAGCCCGCTGCGCTGCGGGCGCAGCAATGGCAGGCTGCGACGCGCTGGTCGGAGCGGAAGCGGACGCCGTCGCCGGCGCGGCCGTTTCGCGCAGATCGCGATGTTGGTAATAGACCTCGCCCCCGACCAGCGTCATGACGCACTTGGCGAAGGTGTCGAGCGGATGGCCGTCGAAAACGGCCACGTCGGCCAGCTTGCCGACCTCGATCGAACCGACGTGCTTTTCGACGCCCAGGCTGATGGCGGCGTTCAGCGTGACGAGCCGCAGGGCGTCATCGGCCGACAGACCGGCGTAGCGCACCGACTTGGCCGCTTCGAGATTCAGATGCCGCACGACCTCGCCCGAGTCGGAATTGACCGTAGCGACGATGCCGCCCTGCGCCATGCGGCCGGCGTTGTGCGGCACCGCCTCGTACGCCTCGATTTTGTAGGCCCACCAGTCGGAGAACGTCGACGCCGCGCAGCCGTGGCGATGAATCTCGGGGATGACTCGATAGCCTTCGAGCACGTGCTGCAACACACCGACGCGGAAGCCGAATTCTTCGGCCACGTCCAGCAGCCGCAGCATCTCGTCGGAGCGATAGCAATGGCAATGCACCCAGATGTCGCCGTTCATCACGTCGCACAGCGCGTCGAGCCGCAGATCGCGACGCACCGGTCGCGGCGACTTGCCGGCGGCCCTGTCGCGCTCGTAGCGCGCCCGCTCGTCGGCGTAGCGCCGCGCTTCGGCGAACGACCGCCGCAGCACGGTCTCGACGCCCATGCGGCTGGCCGGGAACCGATCGCGATTGGGCGAGCGCGAATTGGAACGCTTGACGTTTTCGCCCAGCGCGAACTTCACCGTGCGCGGCGCCTCGCGCGCGATCAGCTCCGACGCCGGCCGGTCCCACTTCAGCCGCAATACGACGTTCTGCCCGCCGATGGTGTTGGCCGAACCGTGCATCGTGTGGATCATCGTCACCCCGCCGGCCAACGCGCGGTACAACGCGGTGTCGCGCGGATCGACGATGTCGGCCATGCGCACTTCGGGCGTGACCGACTGCGACGCCTCGTTCAGTCCACCGTCCAGCGCCATGTGCGAATGGCAGTCGATGATGCCGGGAGATACGACGTAGCCGGGCAGGTCGAGGATGGTGCTGCCGTCCGGTGCGGCCAGATTCTCGCCGATGGCGGCGATGCGGCCGTCGCGGATCAGCAGATCGCAATGCGACCGGACGCCGTCGGTGAACGTGATCACGTGGACGCCGCGCAACAGGACGTTGCCGCCGGTGCGGAACGTGGGGAAACGATCGGCTTCGATTTCGGTTTCCCACTCGGGGAAACCGGCGGGCTGCGACGCGGGCGCTGACGCGGGTTGCGACGCGGGTTGCGACGCCGGTTGCGAATCCGGTTGTGAGGCGGGTTGCGAATCCGATTGCGAATCCGGCCGTGTTTCGGGCTGCGGCGCGGTCGACGTGGCCGGCGCGGTTGTCGGGGCCGAGGCCGGCGCCGAAGCAGGGGCGGAGGCCGGCGGCTTCTTTGCATCGTATTGGAACTTGCGGCCCTCGACGAAGGCCCAGCGGACCTCGGCTTTCTTGTCGGCCGGCGGCGCCGTGAAGACGACCAGGTTCGCCAGATACCCCGGCGCGACGCGACCGACCGAGCCATCGACGCCGAGCAGTTCCGCGGCGCGGACCGTCAGCGCAGCCAGCGCCGCATCGGCCGGCAATCCGTTTTCGATCATCGTGCGCAGGTTCTTGAGCGCCTCATGGGGCGACTTGGCGCCTTCGGTCGAGAACGCGAACGTCACGCCGGCGGCTTGCAGCACTTCGGCGTTCTTGACGCGCTCCTTCCACAGTCGCAGGCGCTCTTCGTACGCGCGGTACGGCTCGAACGGCTGCTTCTCCCACTCGTCGTCAAACAGTGGCACATACGGATCTTTCTCGGCGTTCGCTTCCTCCGCCGGCGCGGACGCGCTGGCGGTCGTCGCGGTCGGCTGCGATTCCGGCTGCGACGCCGTTCCCTTCGCGGGTTTCGCCGCAGTCGCCTTCTTCGGCTCCTCCGGCAGCGACAGCGACAGAATGACCGGCGTGTTCGTCGTCTTCAGCCGCTCCGCGGCGCGCCACGCTTCGGCGCCGCCGATGATGATCGGCCTGAGATTCCATTCCGCCGCCGCGTCGAGGGCGCGGTGTATCGCGTTGATGTCGTCGGCGTGAAACGCAAAGCCCAGGCCCGAGCCGCGAACGGAACGCAGCGTCTCGAGGTCTTCGTCGTGCGGCGGGCGCGGGCGGCCGGCCGGATCGGCGGCGTGCCAGGCGATCAGTTCCGCGTGCCAGTCGGCGTCGTGCAGCGTCTGACGGAACAAGGCGATCGCACCGGCGATGGTAGTGGGATACTCACCGCCGAATCCGAATCCGCCGCGGCTGAGCCGCACGTGCATCGCCAGGTCGGCCTTCAATAGCGCGCGACGCGGCGGGGCGTCGCCGAGCTGAAACAGCGCGCTGGTTCCGGCGAACAGGGCCGGCGTCGGCATGACGTGCGCGGTCGTGAAACCGGCGCGGCGGCGCGTATCGGCGTCGGCCTTCGACGGATCAAACGACTCGTCCGCCCGCCAGGTCGGATGTATCAGCCGCCGATACGCTTCGCTCGTGCGCGGCAGCGGCCCTTGCACCGCATCCTGTGGATCGTCCTCCCGCAATCGCCGCTCGGCGGCCGACGGACCGCTGCGGACGAACCCCTGAGCCGTCGCCGCGTCAATGAAACCGGCGCACGCCACGAGGCCGCCGCCGTCGATCACCTCGGCCTGCGGCGGAATCGCCGCGTCCGGCCCGACCGCGACAAAGCGCCCCTCGTGCATGACGATCGTCACGTCCGCGCGCTCGCCGCCCGGCTCCAGCAGGCGCACGCCGCGCAGAACGATGGGCGGCTCGAAGTCGGCGGCCCGGGCGACGCCGAAGCAGGCCGGAAGCAACGCGACGCCGCAAAGCCAGGCGCGCGACAGGCGGCGCCCGGCGCTCGACGCGGTAATGCGGGCCAGGCAAAGTGTCAGCGAATTGGGACGCAGGTTCGGGACGGAAGTGCATTGTGATTTCATAGGCGTTTCCATTCGGCTCGCGCGGCGACCGCGTGGCGGGCTTGCAAACGGGCGCGAACCGCATTGTGATGAGGTTTCACGTTGCATCCGCGGCGACCGCGCAGGTGCGTCGTCGCTGCACGCACGTCCTGGCGCCTTCGGCCGGACGCGCGCCCTCATGCACAACAAGACGGATTCGCGGCCCGATGACAAATGGCGAGCATCCTACACGCCGAGGCGGCCCGGTGGAAAATCCCGCCCACACGGCTTCGACGGTGGGCGGTGGGGGACTTTTCGCGCAATGGTCGATGCGCCTGCTCTACTGCGGCCTCTTTGCGCTGGGACTCACGATGGCCGCGCTGCCGCTGATGCGCGGACCGCAGCTCGTGCTGCCCGACCGAATCGGCGCGGCCATCGGCAACATCGACGAACGGCAGATTCGCGAGCGAACCGCGGAGGCGGCCCGGTGGTTCGATCGCATTACGGCGATCAACGGCGTGCTGCTCTTGCTGCTGGCAGGCGTAAGACTTTTTCGACGACCTGGCCTGCGCATCCACGTTCCTACCCGCCGCGCCGCCGCGAGCGCCGCGGATGCTCGCGCACAAGCGGTGGAATTCGCCGGCGTCGCGCGACACCGGACGGCCGGCCTGCTATGCCTGCTGACGCTCGCTTCGGTCGTGCTGCGCATGCCCGGCCTGTGCCACGGGATGTGGTATGACGAAATCTACACGGTGCAGTCGTACCTCTCTGCCGATTGGCGCGGCATCGCGACCGATTACGCCGCCCCCAACAACCACATCCTGTTCACACTGCTGCTGAAGGGGTGGGATGGCCTGTTGCCCGGGTCCGTGTCGGGCGACGCGCGCGTCACGGCCTGGCGCTGGCTCTCGGTGATTCTCGGCGCGTTGTGCGTCCCGCTGATGTGGCGACTGGCCCGCGAAGCAGCGACAGGCAGACGCGAGCGGAACGCGCTGGCGTGGCTGGCGGCCGCCGCGACCGCCGCATGGCCGCTGGCGGTCGATGTGTCACAACAGCTCCGCGGCTATGCGCCGGCGATGCTGCTGGCGGCGGCGGCAACCGTGCTCTTCCGCCACGCCTGGGAACGAAGAGGCGGCTGGAGCGCATACGTGCTCGTCGTGGCCGCGCTGGTCTATACGCAGCCGATGGCGGCGGTCGTACTGGCGGGACACGTTGCGGCCGTCGCAATCGAGGCGGCGCGCTCGCGAGCGGAAATCGACTCGCGGCAAGCGACGCGATCGTTTCTGCTCGCGTTGCTGCTGATGGCCATGATCGTCGCGCAGCTTTACGCCATGCTGATCCCCGATGCGCTGCGCAACGCGCGCGAGCAAGCCGATCCGCAGGTGCGGCACCTGACGGCCGGTGCGTACGTGCTGGAGTGCTGCAAGGCGATCGGCGCGCGGGCGGGTCCGACGTGGGCGTCCGTGCCCATCGCCCTCTTATTGATTCCAGGCGCGGTCCGCCTGGTTCGGCAATCGCGCCCGATCGGCGCTGTGATCGTCGTGCCGCCGATGCTTCTGCTGGTTGTCGCGCTGCTCTGGCCGCCCATGCGGCAGACCCGTTTCCTGCCGCTGGCGGCGCCGCATCTGATGCTCTTGTTGTGCCTCGGGGCACTGTCCGTCGTGAACCAAATTGACCGGGCGGCCGGCGGTGTGGACCCCCGTACGCGCCAACCAGGCCGGTCAGCGATGGCGCTGGTGGCCCGCGCGCTGCCGGCGATGACCGTGTGTCTGGCGAGCGTTGCCGGCCTTCGCGACATATACGCGCTGCCGGTGCAGGCGATCCGCGAAGCGATGCGACACGCGGCCCGGCACGGCGGCGGTCACACCGTCGTCATGGGCCTGGGCGCGGCGCAATGCACGTATTACGACCCCGCGGCGCGAAAGGCGTTCGGCGCCGAACAGCTTCGTGAAGCCATGCGTCGCGGAAGCGTGTCGCGGGTCGTGTTGCCGTTTCCGCGAACGTGGCTGGGGCGCGCCGAGCAGGAACCGCTGCGGCAACTACTGGAAGTGTCGTTCGAGGAGGATGCGCGATTTGCGGGACGATTGGCGGAGGATCCCAACGTCATCGTTTACCGCTTGAAATAGCCGCTCAGGCCGCCTGTCGCGGATCGCGGTGCGGAGGATGCTCGCAGGAATACTCTGGCAATCTCTTGAAGGTCGGCATGGTCCAACCCTCTCGCGAAGCAAGCCTTAACGTTGCCGGTGGTACGGGCGCACCGCCCGTTTGTCCCACTCTCGCGAGGGCTTGGCCGTGTTGAACGGCGTGCCGCGCACAAAGCGTCAGATTATATCTGTTAATTCTTGCGCATCTTCCGGCGGCGCGCCTTACCACCAATCGTCATACCAGTCGTCCCAGTAGTAGTCGTCGCCGAAGAAGTAGCTCTCGTCGTAATAGACGCCCTCATCCCAGAACCCGCCGTCGTCGTAGTACCCGAAATCGTCGTAGTAGCCGTAGTCGTCGTAGTAGCCATAGTCGTCGTAGTAGTACTCTTCGTCATAGTAGAAGGCGTCATACCAGCCGGGATCGAAAAACCAGAAGCCCAGGTCGAAGAACGCGGGGTCCTCGTAGTAATAACCGTAGTCTTCATAGATGACGACCGGTTCGGCGTAATACGCCGGCGCTGAGAAGAAATCGAAGAAGAACGAACCGCGGTCATCGTCGTCGTCGTCAAAATGGACCGCGTCACAGCCGCCCGCGGCCAGCAGCGGAATGCACAGAATCGTCGCGAAGCGCGTGACGACGGATCGAACGGGACGGCCGAACTCGGTTTTGGGGGCCGGCATCAGGGGGGCTGACATGATTTCCTCTCCCGCAGGGCCGCACGTTTTCCGCGGCGACCCGCCAGGGACATAGACACGTTCCCCGGCCCGACGTTGGCCGGCGCCCTGCTTGTCAATGTCAACGGCGGGCCATAATCTCGGTCGCCGCGATGATATTGGCTGCCCGCCCGCGCGACGCGGCGCGGCTCGGACCGGGCGCGACGGCGCCGATGGCCGCGACCGCCCGAAAACGCCGTTCGCTCAAGGAATCCGATGCGCACCCTGGCTCATGTGACACACGAGGCCGTCCACAAGATCGGCGGCATCGGCACGGTTCTCGAAGGACTCCTCACGGCGCGGGCCTATCACGAAGCCGTCGATCGCACGGTGCTCGTCGGGCCGCTCTTTTCGGTCGAGGGCGATGCAACGACGCGACTGGGACGCGGCGGCGAAGTCTTCTACTCATCGATCGATCATCGTCGCGACCATCCCGCGGCTCACGCTCTGCGCGACGTCGAGCAGCGCTGCGGCGTCTCGATCATCTACGGCCGCCGGCCGTTCAAGGCCGTGGACACCGGCTTCGAGTCCGCGCCGGAAGTGCTGCTGATCGCGGTGTGGCACGCGCATCCCGGACCGCTGAAGTACCTCAAGTTCCGGCTGTACGAGTCCTTCGGCATCGCCTCCGACCGCTACGAGAGCATTTGGGAGTACGAGCAGTACGTGCGGCTGGCGATGCCCGCGCTGGAGGCGCTGCGGGCCATCGGCGCCTGCGGCGGCGCGGAGCAGCAGTGCGTCGTCGTCGCGCACGAATTCATGGGCATGCCCACGGCCCTGGCCGCCAAGCTGTTTCCGGAATTCGGCTGCAAGGCCGTTTTCCAGGCGCACGAAGTCGCGGCGGTGCGCAAGATCGTCGAAGAGCATCCCTGCCACGACACGATGTTCTACAACGTGCTGCGCCGCGCGCCGCGCGAGGGGCTGTATCTCGAGGACGTCTTCGGATCGCAGGACGGCTACTTCAAACATCCGCTGGTCAAGGCGGCGCGCTACTGCGACAACATCCTGGCCGTCGGCGACGACGTCGTCGAAGAGCTGCGCTTCCTGTCGCCGCGGTTCAAGGATGCCCCGATCAGCCTGACCTACAACGGCATCCCGGCCTATCGCTCGACCGCCGACGAAGACACGGCCAGCAAGCGGCGGCTTCAGGTCTATGCCGAGAACCTGCTCGGCTTCTGCCCCGATTTCGTTTTTACGCACGTCACGCGCCTGGTGCGCAGCAAGGGCCTGTGGCGCGATCTGGAAGTCATGGAACACATCGAGCGGGCCTTTCGCGCCGACGGCCGCACGGCCGTGCTGTTCGTGCTGTCGACCGAGATGGGCGGCCCGCGCCGGCCGGCCGACATCCTGCGCATGGAGCGCGACTACGGCTGGCCGGTGGCGCACCGCGAGGGGCTGCCGGACCTGTCAGGCGGCGAGGCGGCCTACTACGTGGGGGTTCAGGCGTTCAACGCGCGATCGCGGCAGTGCAAGGTGATCTTCCTGAATCAGTTCGGCTTCGACCGCGAGCATTGCGGTTTGCGCATGCCCGAAGACGTGCGGTTCTGGGACATCCGCCGCGGCAGCGATCTGGAGTTCGGGCAGAGCGTGTATGAGCCGTTCGGCATCGCCCAGATCGAGGCGCTGTCGTTCGGCAGCATCTGCGTGATGAGCACGGTGTGCGGCTGTGCCGGTTTCGTGCGGCGCGTGACCGACAATCGACCGGGGCCGAACGTCATCGCCGTCGATTACACGCACCTCGACCAACCGGTGGCGCAGGTCCGCGATCTGCTGAAGCTCACCGAGGCGGATCGCGTGCGGATCGAGCGCAACGTGGCGCGGGAAGCGGCGCGGCAAATCCTGGCGGCGCTGCCGACGACGCCGATTCAATCCGCCGCGCTGCTGGATCGCGGCCACGAAATCGCCCGCCGCATGAGTTGGGACGTAATCGCGCGCGATTACTTCATGCCGGCCATCGAATACGCCATAAAAAGGTGATCCAAAAAAACGGCCCGCGCCGTTTTCCCTTGCCGGGAAACGGCCGGGCCATTCTCATTCCCCTCACGGGAAAGCACCGGTGTGCGCTCCGCGACGCGGGTGGTTCGCGGACTCGCGTCGCGTTGTTGCTGCATTTCTAACGTAGGATATTCGGAGATATAAATCAAAACTTGCCGCCAAATGTTCGTAAGTCGGAACGGAGCGGAACCTTACCGGCAGTCGCCCTCGTTTGCGGACGTGATGAATTTCGCCGCCACTGCGGCGGACTACCGCTCGCCGGCCAGGGCGGCGTCCAGTTCGCTTGCCTTCGCGAATCCCAGCCTTTCGGCCAGCGCGTCGGCCGGTGCGTTATCGGCGGCGACGCCCACGAGTTCGGCGGGCGCGATGCGCGCCAGCGCGAATTCCGTCAACGCGAAGGCCTCGCCGTAGAACCGCCGGTCGTTGCCCGGATGAATCTGTGACAACGCGAACAACTCAGCCGCCGGGCGCACGCCGCCGGTCTCGGCCGGCACGCGGCGGAACTGAATCGCCCGGCAGCGCGGCTCGCAGTGCAGCGCCAGCCCCTCGCTCAGCACCGCCGACGTCGGGCGATATCGCACCGCCGCGGCGAGCGCCAGATGCGCCAGTTCATGCGGCAGCGTGGCGGCCAGCAGCAGCGGATCATCCTGCGCTACCTGAATCGAATGCGCGATCAGCCTGCCGTCAGCGGTGCGAATAGCGCTGACGGCGCGAACGGCGTCGCCCAGGTTTGCCTCGCGTCGCAGCGCCTCGAGATTCGCGTGCAGCGTGACTTCGCAACGTTGTTCCCACGGCAGCGTCTGCGGCGTGCGGCCCAGATAACGGCAGACGCGGTCGAAGTGAAACTCGAGCGCGTCGCCGACGCGCCGGGCCGCGGCCGGATTGCGATGGCGAATCAAAAATCGCGGCCCGTCGATCACGCTCCACTCGTCGGCGCCGTGCGAGCGCCACATCCCGCTGCGCCGCGGGCTGAGCGTTTCGGCATAGCGTCGCCGCGCGACGCGCAGCGCCGCCGTGCGCGCGCGGCGCAACGCCTCTGCGTCGCGCACCGCAAAGCGCTGCCCCCCCGCCTCGGCGTAATTCTCGCCGGCGCGCCGCGGATCGTTCAGGTCCTCGTTGGCCAGACCGCGCAGCAACGCCAGCACCGGATCGCCGCGCTGACCGATGAACGCCTCGGCTGTCGTCACGGTCTTGTGCCAGTACTCGATCGGAAAATCACGGTGGTCGATATCGTCCGCCAGCGCGAACACCATCGACTGAAGCCAGCGCTGCCTCAGGCTGTCGGCCACCGGCCGGCCGGCGTGCTTGACGGCATCGTAGTAATGGAACGCCTGCGCGAAGTTTTTGCAGAAATAGTGATCGTCGCCGGCGCCTTCGGCCGCCGCCAGCAGATCGCCGGCCCACTCCAGCCGCCGCTCGGGAAACAGCGCCGAGGCCTGCCGCAGCGTGTCATAGGCCGGCTCGAACCATTCCAGCCGGATCATCCGCCGCGCTTCGTCGACGCGGGCGGAAACATCGCGCCGGGCCGTGGCGATCGCCTCGATCAGCCGCCGCGCCGCGGCGTGAGTCGGCTCGACGCTCAACGCGGCCTGCGCCGCGCGCTCGGCGTCGGCGAAACGCTCGTCTCGCAGCAGCCGCTCAGCCAGGGCCATGTGAAGCTGCACGAACTCGGCGCGGATGGCGGCGTCATTCGGGCTGCGGCGATAGGCTTCCTGCACCGTTCGGATCGCCTCCTCCAGTTTTCCCCGGCGCAGGAGTTCGGACAGCCGCTCCGACAGCGGTGATGTCGCCGACGCGGGTCCGCCCGGGCGCGACGCGGGCGGCTGTGCGGCCGCTGCAATCATCGCGCAACACGCGACGGCGGCGGCGATACGGGTTCGGTGACTCGCGAAAGCAGGCATGGAAGGCACCGGCTGGTTCGGGTCGGGTGGGCGTCGGCTTACGAGATCATCCTACGTTGCGCCGGCGCCTCATGCCAGTGCGATCGTGTGTGAAGCGGCTGATCCGAACCGCGACCGTGAGGGAGCGGCGCATTCCCCGATCCGAACCGCGACCGTGAGGGAGCGGCGCATTCCCTGATCCGAACCGCGACCGTGAGGGAGCGGCGAGCTGTCATCGGAAGAAGCGAAACGCCCTGCCGCGAATTGCCGGCCTTGAATCGAGCCAAGGAGTCGCGCACATATAGGCAGAACGATTGTCCTGGGTGGTACGGGCATCTTGCCCGTTCCGGACGGGCGGGACGCCCGTACCACCCCTCTTCCATTCGTTCACCTTGATTCCGCGCGATGCCTTGGCGTATCAATGCGGAATCCTCGCACCCGCGTCAAACCGCGCGACGGCGATAGAATCCCGCCATGACGTTGCTGCTGGCCAGCATCGTGGGGCCTTCGTTTGATGACGCGCTGCGCGCAGTGCGCCGCGCGATCCAGAACGGCGCCGACGGCGTCGAGCTGCGCCTCGACGCCATGGCCGACGTCACCGACGAACAGGTCATGATGATGCTGGCCGAGTTGCCCGACGATCGCCACGCGATGCTGACGATTCGCTCGCGCGAGGAGGGCGGTCACTACGACGGCCTCGACGCCGACCGCGTCAGTCGCCTGATCGCGCTGGGTCCGCTGTTCGACTCGATCGACGTCGAAGCGGCGCTGTGGAGACGCTCCGCCAACATCCGGCAGAAGATCATGCTGGCCGTCGAACGGTCCGCACACGAGCCGCCGCCGCTAGAGCAGACCGACGTCGCCCTCGCGGAACCGCACGCCGAAATGGCGGAAGTTTCGCCCGCAGCGCCGGTCCCCGGGCGAAGACTGCTGATTCTCTCGCACCACGACACACGCGGCCGGCCGCCGCGCCTCAGCGCCGAGTTGCTCGACCTGGTTCGCGAGCCGCGCTGCGACATCGTCAAGCTGGCGTGGGCCGCGCGCAGCCTGCGCGAGTGCTTCGAGGCGTTCGAGCTGATGCGCGATCGGCACAAGCCGCTCGTGGCGATCTGCATGGGCGACGACGGGCTGATCTCGCGGCTGCTGGCGCGCAAGTACGGCGCGTGGGCCGCGTTTGCCGCCGTCGATGCCGCGGCCGCGGCCGCGCCGGGCCAGCCCACGATCAACGATCTGAAGCGACGTTACCGCTGGGACGCCATCGGCCCGCGTACGGAGGTATACGGCGTCATCGGCGATCCGATCGGCCACTCGCTCAGCCCCGTCGTGTTCAACGCTGCGTTCGATGCGGCGGGCATCGACGCGGTGTACGTGCCGCTGCGCGTGCGGCCGGGATACGAGTCATTCAAGGCGTTGATGGTCGAGGCGCTGGCGCGGCCGTGGTTCGATTTGCGCGGCGTGAGCGTCACGTCGCCGCACAAGGAACACGCGCTGCGCTTCGTGACCGAGCAGGGCGGACGCGTCGATGAACTGGCGCGGCGAATCGGGGCGGCAAACACCCTGAGCATCGACGCAAGCGGCGGATCGTCGGCGAGCAACACCGACTCCGCCGCGGTGATGGCGGCGATCCGCGCCGGGACGGACCTGGCGCCGGCGGAATGGAGCGGCGCGCCGGTCGCGATCCTCGGCGCCGGCGGCGCGGCGCGGGCGGCGGCAGTAGCCCTGCGCGAGATCGGCGCCGACGTGACCGTGTACGGTCGGTCGCGCGCGCGTGCCGATGTGCTGGCGGCGGACCTGGGATGCCGGGCGGCGAGTTGGGACGAGCGCCACACGCTCGCGGCGCGCATCCTGCTCAACTGCACGCCGATCGGCCAGTCGCCGGACGAAAATGCAACGCCGATCGACGCATCGGCGCTGCGCGGCGACATGATCGTTTTCGACGCGGTCTATCGCCCGCGACAAACCCGACTGATCGTCGAAGCGCGGGCGCGCGGATGCCGCGTAATCGAGGGGCTTGAGATGTTCCTGCACCAGGCCGCCGCGCAGTGGCGCGCGTGGACCGGGCGCGATGCGCCGCTGTCCGTCATGCGATCAGCCGCGACGCCATGAGCATCGTGAGCCACCAATCGGCTTGCCGCCTCGGGTGAATGCGTTGCCGCGCGAGTGTCTCGGACTTCGATTGAGGGCCATGCGATGAATCTCGAAATCGCCGGAAAAGTCGCCGTCGTTGCGGCGTCGAGCCAGGGGCTGGGCCGGGCCGTCGTCGAAGGTCTGGCGCGCGAGGGCGCGCACGTCGTGATGTCGGCTCGCACGCAGGACAAGCTCATGCGCGCCGCCGATGACGTGCGCCGCGCGACCGGCGCCGAAGTTCTGCCGATCGTGGCGGACGTGGCTCGGCCCGACGATTGCGCCCGGATCGTCGAAGCCGCCGTCGAACGTTGGGGGGGCGTGGACATTCTCGTGACAAACACCGGCGGGCCGCTCCCCGGCACGTTCGAGACGACCGACGAATCCGCCTGGGAGGTGGCCGTGCAGAACACGTTGATGAACGTCGTTCGGCTCTCGCGGCACGCCATTCCGCACATGAAGACGCGCCGCTGGGGCCGCATCGTGCACATCGCCAGCACCTCCGTGAAGCTGCCCATTCCGGGATTGCTGCTGTCCAACAGCCTGCGCGCCGCGGTCGTCGGCCTGGCGCGAACGATGGCCGTCGAGCTGGCGCCGCACGGCATCCTCGTGAACTGTGTCTGCCCCGGCTCGCACGACACACAGCGCATTCGCGAACTGGCCGAGCGAAACGCGGCGGCGAAGCGAATATCGACGGATGCGGCAATGGCCGAGCTGACGAACGCCATTCCCCTGGGTCGACTCGGCCGCCCCGCCGAACTGGCCGACGTGGCGGTGTTCCTGTGCAGCCAGCGCGCCAGTTACGTCACCGCGGCGACGATCGTCGTCGACGGCGGCCTGACGCGCGGCGCCTAGGGGTCCTGGTGATAATCGGTGTGCATTCATGGGGAGTCGCGTGGAACGGGCTTGTAGCCCGTTCGTGCGGGCAGAATGCCCGCACCACGCGAAGCAAAAAAAGCGACCACCTGGCACATCACCCCGACGCGCGACGCGCAGCGCAATGGCGACGGGGGATGCAATTCGCACGCGTCGCCGGTACAATGCCTGATCGGGTCGGGGAGCGCGGCCGCGCTCCGGTAGGAGTCTTTCATGTCAGGCGACTCGCGGCTGCTGGTACAGGGCATCGGGGATGTCACGATCATTAACTTCCAGGATGCTTCGATCCTGGACACGCTGCTGATTCAGAAGATCGCGGCGGAGCTGTACGGTCTGGTCGACGAGAAGGCCAAGCGCAAGATCATCCTCGATTTCACGACCGTGAAGTACATGGCCTCGCAAACGCTGGGCGTGCTGCTGACGCTTCAGAAAAAAGCCAGGACTCTGAAGGGCAAGGTCGTCTTTTGCAGCCTCAAACCCGATCTGATGAAGGTCTTCAAGATCACCGGCCTGGAAAAGATGTTCGAATTCTACGACGACGAGACCAAAGCGCTCGACGCGTTCCGCTGACGGCGCGCCACGCGATCGACCTCTTGACCGCCGCCCTCCGTAATTAAAGGTCATATCATGAGTGCTCAGCCCGCCGTGTCGTTCCGCGATGAGTCCGGCTGGCGCATCGGCGTCATCGGCCGGGACGCCATGGCCGAACCGGACGTGCTCGCCGACATACAGGACGCCGTCCATCGTTCGCTCGAGGAGCGCCCCGCGCGCCGGCTGGCGCTGGACCTCGCCGCGGTGCAGTACATCGCCAGCAACGGCATGAGCCTGCTGTTGATGCTGCACAAGCGCCAGCGAGAAGCCGGCGGCGAGCTGACGTTGTGCGGCCTGGACGCCAACGTGGCTCGATCGTTTCACGTCGCCCGGCTCGACCGCGTGTTCGAAATCCACGAAAGCAGCGCCACGCTGCAACGCGACCGACCCGACGGCACGCCGGCCGCCGCCGCGCCAAAGGCGACTGGTTGAACCGATTCCCCCTGGATGCGCGCGGAAATAGCCCGCACGATGACAAGTAAAGGCGGCACGGTCCCTCCCTCGCGCGAACGAAGCCTTCATGTCTTGGGGGGCACGGGCGTCCCGCCCGTGAGGCAAATTGGCAAGAGCGTGACAAAGGTTGTCGTGCCCAATGGCCAATGATTCGTTCACGTCATTCCCGACGCGCGTCCTCAAATCGCGCGGTTCGCTGCGCCCTCGAACACCGCCCACGTCCGCTCCGCCATCCTCTCGGCCGTAAACTCGCGAAGCACGGCCTCGCGCCCGCGGGCGCCCAGTCCGCGGCGATGTTCGCCATCGTCCATCATTCGCGCCAACTCGCGCGCCAGATGCCCCACGTCCCGCGGCTCGTGCAGAACGCCCCCGCCGGTCGCTTCGATCAACTCAGGAAACGCGCCGTGACGCGGCTGCACCACGGGTACTCCGTGCGCCAGCGCTTCGAGCACGAACAGTCCCTTGGGATCGCGATACGCCGTCGGAACCGACAACACGTGCAGCGACCGCAGGAACGCCCGCTTGCCCGCGCGGTCCACCTCACCTCGAAAATCGACCCGCTCCGTCACGCCGCCTCGCGACAACACCGTCCGACACGACTCCCAATACGGCCGATCGCCCGCCCCCAGATACCCCGCGATCGCCAGCCGCGCATCGCGCCCCTCGCGCCGCAGGCGCACGAACGCCTCGCACAGCAGGTGCAGCCCCTTGTCCGGGCATATGCGCGCTAGATAACCGATGACGAACGGACGCTCCGACGGCTCGGCCGGCGCCGCTGCGTCGGTCACGCTCACGCCCAGCGGCACGACGTGCAGCCGCTCCGCCGCGACGCCCAACCGCTCGACCGCGTATTCCACGTAGGCGCGGCTGACGCAGATGTAGGCGTGGGCCTCCCCCGCCGCCGCGCGAATCAGCCGCAGGCACGCGTCGCGATGTTCCTCCGACAGCCGCTCGACGAAAATGTCCTCGCCCGTCAGCGTGCAGACGATCGCCGCGTTCAGCCCCTCGCGCAGCGGCCGCGCCAGGCCGAGAAACATCGCGTTCGGCAGATGCACCACGTTTGGCGCGAACGGCCGCAGCCCATCGACCAGCTTGCGCACCTCGCGCCGCTGATCGCCTTCAAGGCCGCGCAGCACCGAGACGGCCAGCGATCCGAACTGCTGCGGCGACCCGCCCGAACCCGCCCGCCGCAGCGCGGCCCGCAGCAGGCGCGGATGATCGAGCAAACCGCTGACGCCGGCCGTCAGCCGCGCCGCCAGCGGCGCGGCGTGTTGCAGATAGACGTTGATGCCGCCGAACAACACGCGCGGCTCGGAGACGTCCTCTTCATCGACGCGAATGGGCGAGTAGAGCGGAAAGAGCGCCACGTCGCGGCCGCGCGCCTTCAGCGCCGCCGCCAGCGCGTTGTCGCGCAGACAGCTTCCGCAATACATTCCCCCCGCCCCGGCGGTCAGATAGGCCACGCGCATGGCAGCAGTATTAAAGCACGCCCGTTGCCGCCCCGGACGTCATGTCCACTAGGTCCTCTCCGTCTACGGTCAACCAACGCCGCAAAGGACCGGATTCCCGCCTGCGCGGGGAATGACCGTTCCTGGCAGAAAGCTGATCGCTCAAAGCCGATGGCTGATGGCTGATGGCCTTGGTCCTCACCGCGAACGCTACGGACACGGCTTTCGGCTACTCCTCGCCACGATGCCCGCCGCGATGCGCCGCGGGCCGGACGGCCCTTCGGCGTAACGAACGATGTCCCAGAAAGCGAACCGCTCTTTCAGCTCGCCGGGTTGCAGCACGAATTGGCGACGGCGCGGCTTGCCAAATACGATGCGCTGAGGCTCGACGAACGTTTCGTATACAAGCCAGCCGCCCGGCCGCACGGCGCGCTGAATCCACTCAAACAGCGGCCGATGCAGGTAGTTGAACCCGACCACGAGGTCATACTCACCGCTGACCATCCCCAGCGCGTCGGGCTCCAGGTCCACGACCCGCGTCTGAATCGACACGCCGCATCGCCGCCCCCGATCGGCCGCACGCTCCAGCGCATCGGGCAGCACGTCCCACGCATCCACGTTCCAGCCCTGCATCGCCAGCCACACGGCGTCGCGCCCCGTCCCGCACGCCAGGTCCAACGCGCGCCGCTGCCCGGTCGGCGAGTCCTCGATCAAGGGCAACGCCTGCACCAGCCACTCATGCGGCGACCATAGTCGCACGCGCGACGGGCCTTCGATCCACGCGGTTCGATCGGACGCCTCGACGACCGCGACGTCCTCAAATCCCCGCGCCCGTAACCGCGAGCGCGCCCAGCGCGCGCGAACCGGAGGATCGTCATATACGCGAAGCGACGCACGGCGCGCCGGCAGCTCGTGAACCCGCACCGCCAGCTCCTCCAACGGAATGTTCGCCGCGCGCGGATCGTGCCCGGCCAGGTACGACTCGGACGGCCGGGTGTCGAGCAGGTCGCCGAGCGCCAGCACCGCGGTCGGTTGCCGATCGAGAGGATGGCTCATGCTCGTGCACACTCCGCCCGCGCCAGGCGCAGGATTCACTCAAGAATAACCCACGAATTCTCACGGGAGGCGGCATGGTCAAGCACTCGCGCGAACGAAGCCTTCATGTTTGGGGTGGTACGGGCGTCCCGCCCGTCTTGTCCAACCTCGCTCGGCCTTGGCCATGTTGACACCCGTCGTCGGCCGCAGGCGATCATTCGTTCAGGTCATTTCTGCGTCCTGAGTCGCGGCGGGTGACGAACCAACACAGCCGAGGGCGGCTGTGCCACATCGCCCGCGCCACATCGGCCGCGCACCATCGGCCGCACGCACCTATGACCGACTACCCGCGCGTCGTATAATCCGCCGCTCGTCTCAGGCCGGCAAGACGCGCCGCTCGCCCCAGGCATGACCGAACCCTGCGACGCTTGCAAGGAGTACGTGCCGATGTCCCTCGCCGAAAAACTCGCCGGCTGGTCCGCCGGATTGAAATACAGCGATCTGACCCCCGAAGCCGTCCACGAAGTCAAACGTCGCCTCATCGACTCGACTGGCACCGCACTCGGCGCTTATCACAGCCGCCCGGCCGCGATCGGCCGCGAGGCGGCCGCAGAGGTCCCGGTCCGCAATGGGGCGGTCGTCTTCGGAACGCGCCTGCGCACCGCGCCGCCCCTGGCGGCGCTGTGCAACGGCGCCCACGTGCGCTATCTCGACTACAACGATACCTATCTTTCCAGGGAACCGGCCCACCCCTCGGACAACATTCCCGCCACCCTGGCCGTCGCCCAAAGCGCCGGCGCTACCGGCCGCGACTTCATCCTCGCCACCGTCATCGCCTACGAAATCCAGTGCCGCCTGTGCGACGCCGCCAGCCTCCGCAAGAACGGCTGGGACCACGTGTTCTACGTGGCGCTGGCGTCGGCCCTCGGCGCCGCCCGGCTGTGGAAGTGCAATTCGGCCGCGATGGTTCACGCGCTGGGCCTGGCCGGCGTCTGCAATATCGCCACGCGCCAGACGCGCACCGGCCAGATCAGCATGTGGAAGGCCTGCGCCGCCTCGAACGCCGCCCGCGGCGGCGTGCTCGCGGCCAACCTGGCGCGGCGCGGCTTCACCGGTCCGCACGAAATCTTCGAAGGCCCCAAGGGCGTGTTCAAGATGCTCACCGGCGGGCCGTTCGACGTCGAGCTGGGCAGTCGCAGCGCCGGCTACATGATCAACCGCACCTACATCAAGTTCTGGCCGGCGGAGTACCACGCGCAAAGCGCCATCGACGCCGCGCTTCAGATTCGCCGCGAGCTGCACGCCGCCGGCCAGAGCGCCGCCGACATCGAGCGGATGGAGATTGAGAGCTTCGAGGCCGCCGTCAGCATCATCGGCAGCGAGCCTGAAAAGTGGCGCCCGACCAGCCGCGAGACGGCGGATCATTCGATGGGCTACATGGTCTGCGCCGCGCTGTACGACGGCGACGTGACGAAGAAGACCTTCGAGCCGAAACGCTTCACCGATCCCAAGGTGCTGTCGCTGCTCGACCGAACGGCCATTCGCGAGGCCGAAGACCTCAACCCCGGCTACCCGGCCGGCATTCCCAACCGGCTGCTCGTGACGCTCAAGGACGGCCGGCGGCTGGAGAAACGCGTCGACTTCCCGCGCGGCCACGCGGGCAATCCGATGAGCGACGAGGAAGTGGAGCGGAAGTTCCGCACGCTGGCGACGGGCGTGATATCAGAAAAAACGCAGGATGCGCTGCTGAAGCAGATGTGGTCCATCGACAAGGCAAAGCACGTACGGGACGTCTGGTCGTTCAACGTCGCGCGGAAAGGCTCGGCGCGCAAAAGCAAACCCAAGCCGCGGGTACGCAGGTGAGCCGCACTTGCCATCGCGGCGCAGCTCCGCGTTCAGGTGCACGAGTAAAAATAGGAACAAAAACAGGAGCAAGCGTAAGTTGATGATGAAATAACGTTGAGTCCCTGCCTCCCCGTTTCAATCTGCAGGCTTTCCACGAACTCGTGAAACTCCCGTACTTGCGAGAACTTCTCGATTATTGATTGCCCCACTGCCCTCAAACCGTCCTGAAAACCGCTATAATAGACACTTTAGTCTCTTGCGACTGAATTCGTGCGCATGATGGCGTTGATTCTCGTGCAGATGGCAACGGAAACGCCTCCCCTAGCCGAGTTGGGAGGCAACGAGACAATCGTGCGGCGAAGCGATCGTTGATTGTGATTGGACTCAAACAAGAGTCCCGCGCGCCGCGCGCGTACCTGGATACGCAAGTGAAAAACGTCCCGGCGTTCGAAGGTGATGCGGTAAATGATACTGGTTCACGGGGCGTGCTTTCAACTTGTTTTGTTCCGGTTATACCTGGTTAGGTTGTGCGGCCTTGGGGGTCGTTTCAACTCGTACCGGAGAGAGGAAGATGATGTCTTCATCTACGGCCTTTCGATCATTGGTGAATCGAGGTGTACGAGGCGCGGCCGGGGTGGCTGCGGCGAGTTGGTTGATGATCGTGTTGCCCGCAGGCGGCACGGAGCGTGTGCCCGAGGGATTGTCCGCCTCCGACTGGTCGAGCATTCGGGCGGCGTATGAGGCGAATCGTCACGCGGCATTTCCGGTTGAGGGCGGCTGGCAGACCCGCAATCCCGGCCAGCAGTGGCGGACACGGTTTGACGGACGCGGGTTCGAGACGACGCCGAACGGCGGAGGATGGTCGTGGGGGCTGGCACTGTTGAATTACGGGCGTGAGTGCGCGGAGGGCGATCCGAGCCGCAAAAGCCTGCCCGCCGCGGCGGGTGAGGGAGCGGGTTCGCTGCCGGTGTGTGTGCGAGCCGACGGCGGTCGCATCGAATACGAATGGGATGACACGCTGACCGAGTGGTACGTCAACGACCAACGTGGGCTGGAACACGGCTACACCGTGCATCGGCGGCCGGATTCATATCATACCCGAGAAGGCGGGAATCCAGCTTGGGAACGCCCACTCCAATTCACGCTCGCCGTGCGCGGAGGACTGCGTCCGCAGGTGAGCGGCGACGGGCGGAGCGTGACGTTCGTCAGCAACGCCGGCGCGGCGGTGGTGATCTACAACAGCCTGACCGTGATCGACGCCGCCGGCGCACCGGTGCCCGGCTGGTTCGAACTCGGCGCCGTCAATCCGAAATCCCAAATCCCAAATCCGCGATTCCTCCGTCTCGTGGTCGACGACTCAAACGCGACCTACCCCGTCACGATCGACCCCATCGCCCAGCAGGCCTACCTCAAGGCGTCGAACACCGGGGCGCTCGACGAGTTCGGCTGGTCCGTGGCGGTCAGCGGCGACACGGTGTTGGTCGGGGCACCTGCGGAAGACAGCAGCGCCACCGGCGTCAACGGCAATCAGGCTGACAACAGCGCCACAGATTCCGGCGCGGTCTACGTCTTCGTCCGCTCCGGCGGCGCCTGGAGCCAGCAGGCCTACCTCAAAGCCTCGAACACCGGGACAAACGACCGGTTCGGCTACTCCGTGGCCGTCAGCGGCGACACGGCGGTGATCGGAGCGTTCCTGGAAGACAGCAGCGCCACCGGTGTCGGTGGCAACCAGGCCAATAACGGCGCGTCCAATTCCGGCGCGGCCTACGTCTTCGTCCGCGCAGGCGGAGTCTGGAGCCAGCAGGCCTACCTCAAAGCCTCGAATACTGGGGCGGGCGATAACTTCGGCGTCTCCGTTTCGGTCAGCGACGACACGGCGGTGGTCGCGGCGTACTTGGAGGCCAGCAGCGCCACCGGCGTCAATGGCAACCAGACCGACAACAGCGCCCCCGAGTCCGGCGCTGCCTACGTCTTCATCCGCTCGGCCGGGGTCTGGAGCCAGCAGGCTTACCTCAAGGCCTCGAACACGGGGGCGGGTGACTGGTTCGGCGTATCCGTTGCGGTCAGCGGCGACACGGTGGTAGTCGCGGCACCCGCTGAAGACAGCAGCGCCACCGGCGTCAATGGCAACCAGATCGACAACAGCGCCCCCGAGTCCGGTGCCGTCTACGTGTTCATCCGCTCGGCCGGGGTCTGGAACCAGCAGGCCTACCTCAAGGCCTCAAACACCGCGGCGAGCGACTGGTTCGGCGTATCCGTTGCGGTCAGCGGCGACACGGTGGTAGTCGCGGCACCCTTGGAAGACAGCAGCGCCACCGGCGTCAATGGCAACCAGACCGACAACAGCGCCATCGATTCCGGCGCGGCCTACGTCTTCGTCCGCTCCGGCGGCGCCTGGAGCCAGCAGGCCTACCTCAAGGCCTCGAACACCGGGCTTGACGACTGGTTCGGTCGCTCCATTGCGGTCAGCGGCGACACGGCGGTGGTCGGAGCGTATCAGGAAGACAGCAGCACCACTGACGTCAACGGCAATCAGGCTGACAACAGCGCCACATATTCCGGCGCGGCCTACGTCTTCGTCCGCTCCGGCGGTGCCTGGAGCCAGCAGGCCTACCTCAAGGCCTCGAACACCGGTTCGGGAGACCTGTTCGGCTACTCCGTTGCGGTCAGCGGCGACACGGCGGTGGTCGGGGCATGGGGGGAAGACAGCAACGCCACTGGCGTAAACGGCAACCAAGCCGACAACAACGCCGACGCTGCAGGCGCGGCGTACGTCTTCAACGGTCTGGGACCACCGGACGCGGACGGCGACGGCATCCCCGACGCCATCGACGTCTGCCCGAACAACACACCGGGCCTTCCCGTTGACTGCGACGGCCGCCCGCTGCGCGACTGCAACGGCGATTGCCTGGTTGACGGCGCGGATATTCAATGCATCGTGGTTGAACTCCTTGGGCAGTAACAAAGTTAACAGTGTGATATGGTAACGTAACCGTGGCCGCGGTTCGCAGCAGGCGGTGATACCGCCGGCCAGTTTTTCAATGTCGTTTCTTGAACGCAATCGGTGTACTGCCCTCAAACTGCGCTCAAGTCGCGCCGCGTGACGGTACAACACCGCGGACGAACAGGACGGCCGCAAAACGCGCGAAATCGTTTCTGTGCGGAGGTTGGGCGATAAACTGAGCCCCCGGCAGAGTTTAAGTGAACGGGGGAGAGCCATTCCCACCTTCTGTCTCTCCTGCTCTTGATTGTTTTCTTGATTGTTTTCCTGATTCTACCCATACGTTTGCTCCGACACCCTGCCGTTGGACCCCCCCGCCCCTGCATCCCCGGCTCGTTATTGATATCCTGATATCAACAGAGGAACCACCCGTGCCCCGCATCCCCGAACCCGAGCGCATGGACCTTCTCCACGAAGCCGAGGCCTACGCCCGCGCCGACTTCGCCGATGTCAACCAGCGATTCGTCGATCGGATGCTCCAGCTTGCGGCCGCCGCCCCGCCGCGCCTGACGCTGCTCGACCTGGGCACCGGACCGGGCGATATCCCCCGCCGCATCGCCGCCGCCCGGCCGAACTGGCGCATCGTCGCCGCCGACGCCGCCGAAGCCATGCTCGCCATCGCACGGCGCGAAACCACCGTCGCCCCCGCCCGTGACGCGATCCGCTGGACGCGCTGCGACGCCAAGGCGCTGCCCTTCGTCAACGGAGCGTTCGACGCCGTCGTCTCCAACAGCATCCTGCACCACATCACCGAGACGGTCGTGCTGTGGTCCGAGGTCCGGCGCGTCGCCCAGCCGCGGGCGCTGATCTTCTTTCGCGACCTCGCAAGGCCGGAATCGCCCGAGGCCGCCGATCGCATCGTCGCGCGGTACGCCGGCAACGAGTCGGCAACCCTTCAGGAGGAGTTTCACCGCTCCCTGCTGTCGGCCTACACCGTCGACGAAGTGCGCGAACAGCTTGCCCGGGCGGGGCTGGAATCGCTCAACGCCGCCCTGATCACCGACCGCCACCTCGACATCTGGGGCCGGCTGATCTGATGACCGCACCTTTGACCCCGGCCCGGCCGGCCGGTAGACTGTTGTATTGGACCGTAAGAGGCTAGCCAGTATCCCTCCCGTTTTGCCCGGATGAGTATGATCCGCGTCCGTTCGACAGTCAGCGCCGTCCCCCGCGCGTCCGTCCCTGTCATGGGAATGGCGATCGTCCTCCTCGCCGGCTGCTCGATGCCGGGCGAATCGCCCTGGTCGCCATCCGGCGGCGCGTGGAACCTGACCGGCGCTGGAGAGCAAGCCTCGGCCTCGCCGGCATCCGCGAATGAACCGGCGGCACAAGTCCCGATCGCCGCGCCGCTGCCGGTGCTCAAGGTCTCGACCCCGGCCCCCGATTCGGCCATCCCCGTGCGGCAGGTGACGCTGCTGCTGAACGTGCTGCGCGTCGAGGCGTCCTCAGGCTCGTTCACCGACAACGGCGAACTGTGGGACCTGCTCGACGAGACCGCGGCCACGCCGCGGACCGTCCTCACGTTGCGCGAGAACGGATTCCGCTTCGGCGTCGGCCGGCCGGAATTGTGGCCGACGTTTCGCGAGCGGCTTTCGCGGCTGCCCATGGTGCGAACCGTCTACGATCAGACCGTGCCGCCGCAGGACCGGCCGATCGACCTGGAACTGTCGGCACGCCTCGACGATCTGTCGGTATTCGTCTTCGAGCGCAACGGTTCGATGCGAGGCTGCCTGTTCAGCGACGCACGGCCGCTGCTGCGGGTCGACCTCGGCGCGCGGCCCCAGGAACCGGGCGCGACGCAGATCGAGATCACGCCCGAAATCCGACGGCCGCCCGGTCCGCTGAAGTACGTGCACAACGGACAGACGTTCGAGCGCCGCAACGAGGTGCTGGGCAGCGTGTTCGACGAACTGGCGTTCTCGACGGCGCTGCGCGGCGGGGCGTTTGTCGTCGTCGGGCCGGCGCGGTGTGTAAACGCGTCGCCGGTCCTGGGCCGCCCTTTCTTCCTGCGGGACGACGCCGGCACGGTTCGCGAAAACCTGTACATCCTCTCGCCCCAGACGCATGAGTCGACGACGTGGTGGGTAGACCGAACCTTGACGGACGCAGCGCTGCCGCCGCGTTAGACGGCGTCAAGTGGGGTGCGCGGATCGCACGACGCACGCCGCGGCAGCGCGGCGCTGACGGTCGGTGGCAGCGCTTCATGCGGAGTTCGCGGGTTTGACCCATTCACCGGGCCAGCACGGCGCTTCGTACTTCGAGCATATCTGCGACAGCCTCAGCTTTGCGCTGATCGCCACCGATGACCGCCTTTGCATTCGTTTCTGCAACGCCATGGCCGCGCGCATGTTCGCCGCGCCGGCCGAAGACGTCATCGGCCGGCCGGTCCTCGACGTATTTCCCGAAAACGTTCGCGATACGGCGCGGCCGATCCTCGAGCGCGTGCTTGGGGAATCCACTCCCGGCGAGTTCGAATTCCCCCAGCGCGATCCGGCCACCGGGCGACTGATGTTTCTGGTGGCCGTGATTTCTCATATCCCCGCCTCGGCCGACGCATCGCACGGCGTGTCGGTGGCCATGCGCGACATCACGCAGCGCCGCGAACTGGCCCGCCAACTGTCGCGAGCGCGGCGGATGACGGCGCTGGGCGACATGGCCGGCGGCGTGGCGCACCACTTCAACAGCCTGCTCGGCGGCGTCACGATGCGGTTGGAGCTGCTGATGCAACATATGTCGCGGCGCGATCGATTGCGCAAAGACCTGGAACAGGTGGCGGCGGCGATCGGCCACGCGGCGCGTATCAGCGGTCAACTGCTGACGTTCGCCGAGGGCGATCACGAGGCCGGTCACCTGCGCGACCTGACGGAGGTCGTCACGTCGTGCGGCGACGAGATGCGACGCGAGCTGGCCGAAACAAACGTTCGCGTCGAAACGGCGATCTCGCCCATCCCCCCGACGCAGGTCGAGTCGCGCCGGCTGCGGGCCGTGCTCGACAGCCTCAAGCGCAACAGCCTCGAGGCCATGCCCGACGGCGGCGTCATCCGGTTGTCGCTGAGAGAAGTGGACGGCATGGCGCAGGTCAACTTCGAGGACACCGGTCAGGGCATACTGGAATCAAAGCTGGAAAAAATCTTCGAGCCGTTCTTCACGACCAAGGGCGAATTGGGCGGCGGCGCCGGCAAGAACACCGGACTGGGCCTGGCGGTGGTTCACAGCTTCGTTGAAGACATGGGCGGGCGAATCGACGTCGAATCGACGCTCGAAAAGGGAACGACGTTCTCCATCCGCCTGCCGCTCGGCTCCGAGCACTTCACCCGGCGGCGAAGGATGATGGAGTAAGAACGGCGAGCAGGGGACAGGGATGCACCTGAGCGCTGGTGAACCGAGCTTTACAAGTCCGCAGCGTCCATGCCGTCCATGTCGTCCGCTCGGTCCACTGCCGAAATGTGTTTCGCGCTTCGTGAATCACGAGCAACCGGAAACTGCACTGAGCCACGGGCTCAATGCACCCCGCTTCGCTCCCAACTCGTCAACCGCCCCGCCTCAACGAACCCGAAACGCTGAAGCACGCGACGCGACGCGCCAACGCCATCGCTTTCCCGATCGCTCGAAACGCCCGTCTTCGTGATCCATCCCGACGCAATCGCAATGCGCGGACGCAGCCGATAGGCCAGTTGCAGCGCGTGCCGCAGCAGCGCCGTTGCCACGCCGCGGCCCCGACTGGCCGGACAAACGTACAAGTCCTGGACGCGGCAGATGTCGCCGACCTCCAGCAACCCCACGCGGCCGGCCGTTTCGCCGCCGATGACCGCCACAAACCCATCGAGGTTGGCGTCGTCCAGCCGTTCGTTGGCGGCATCGGCCAGCTCGGCCCGCAGATCGGCGTCGGCCGCCGCTTCGACGTCGTCCAGCCAGGATTGCCGATGGGCTTTGCGCATGGCGCGCGCAGGGAGAATACGCAATTCGGCTTCGTGCGCCGCGCGGAGTTCATCGAGGCTCGGCCAGTGCGACAGGCCGAAAACGGCCTGCTCGCGGCGCACCCAGCCCAGGGCGGCCAGGTGCCGCTCAACCGGCTCGGCGGGCTGTTCGGAGGAAAGCGTCCAGCGCAGACAGCAACGCTGCCGCGCGGAGAAATGGGCCTCGACGCCGGCATAGGCGTCGGCCATCGTTGCGTCGAAGAGCAATACGTCGCGAATCTGGTTGGCGTCGGGCAGGTGAGGAAAGGCCGCGGCGCAAAACGCCATGCCGGCGGCGATCGGCTGGGGCGCGGTCAACTGGGCGTGGTATGCCTGCTCGCTGCGCCGAAACGCCGACAGCACGTCGGGGGCCGCGGGCGACATGACGATCACATTCCGTAGCTGGCCGGATCGAAGTCGGACTCGCCGCAACCGGCGTTCATGCGCACGTCGCGATATTCGTAACGTCCGAGCATTTGCGACTGACCGGCATCGGCGAACGAGTATACCGCAACGGGCACGAGCCATTCCTGATCGATGAAATACACCGCCGACGCGTCGGGATATGGCCCGTCGGCGCCGTAATTCGGCAGGAATCGCTCCAGCTTCCACACCGGGCGGCCGTCGAATTCGGCTTCGCCCGCGAATCGCAGATCGAGGTGGCCGTTCTGTTCCGCCTTGCGGCTGAACTCCACGATCAGTTCGAGCGAGCGCGCGAATCCGAAGTCGTCGATGGGCCGACGCGACGCCTCGCGCGCGCGTACGCCGCGAATCGGCTGGCGGATGCTGCGCACGAACAACTGTGCGATCGCGCCCGGCTGGCACACGGCCAGGTCGCGCTCCTCGAGCCGCTCGGCCTGCGGATCGACCCAGCGACCCGCGACGTAAATGACGCGTACGGCTTTGTCCGGGTTGCGCACCCAGTGCATCATCACGCTGTAGGGCTGCTGGCGGAAGCGAACATCGATGATCTGCTCCCGGCTCATGCCGCTGAAGAGCAATTCCTGCTTGACGAACGTGCAGCGATAGTCGGCGACGTTGCGCAGATGGTTCGCCCTGGCCCACTCCAGCGCGTCGAGCGGGCGCTCGCAGAGTACCTGCGCGAAACGGCCGCGGTCAATGGTACCGCCGACTGCTTCGGCCGCCTGGGCGACCCGGACAAGACGCGGGCGCGTCGATCGCGGATCCGACTGCGAGCGCTGCTGCCACTGATAGGCCAGGACGACCGCCAGTAACGCGCCGATGAGAATCCGCGCGCGACGCGGTGCGGGCGGCGACGATGACGGGGGATTCGGGAGATCCATCCGGTTGTCAGGCTCCGAAGGCTTATACACGCTCGGCGCGGTCGGGATCATATGCGAGGCCCCCCAAGGTCGTTAAGGGACGAAATTGCAAGCGCCATCAACTGGCCCGCAAACCGGACTCTACCTGGTTTATCGGCTGGTATCAGGCCGCAACTCCCGTGCGGTTGGCGGGGTGATGAAAGCGAATTACATCCATCCCAAGGTCCGCGCGGCCTCGTAGAGGAGTCGGTGGGGGGCGCACATCCTGCCGTGCGCCAACGTGGTAGGCGTTCGAGAGTCGCGAGGACATCGAGATCATTATACAACACAACAATGTTGGTTTTCTCAAATTCTGGAATCCCAACCTCGAGGCATCAGCGAACGTCTGATAAAAGCCCGCGTCGGAAATCTTCCCTTGAACTCCAACTCGGGCGATTGCTGCTACAATTCCGGCGCTTGCATTCGATAACACCAAAACCAGAGTAACGCCTCCATGATTACCGCACCCGCCACCGGATCGGTGCTCGAAAAATGGGAGGACCGTCTCCAGCACGTCGTCGAAACGATGCGCGAGCTGAGCCGCCAATCCGATCCGCAGGCCATGGTGCGTACGTACACGGACCGAATTCGCCGGCTGATGCCCGTCGATGGATCGGTCTCGCTCAGCCGCCGTGACCTGCCGGCGCCGAAATACAGAATCACCCGAAGCACCACCTGGAAAGAAAGCGTCAATCCGTGGAAGCATGCCGACCGCCTGCCCGTTCTCGAAGGCGGTCTGCTGGGAGAGCTGCTCTACGCCGATCAACCTCAGATCATCGACGACCTGCACGTCTCCCCCGACGATCCCGCCAGTCGCTACTTCGAGGGCCACCGGTCGCTCATGGCGCTGCCGCTGTATGACCGCGGCGTGGCGCTGAACATGGTCGTGCTGTTCCGCCGCCAACCGCGCGGATTCGACCGGAATCAGTATCCCGAATACGTCTGGATGAGCAATCTCTTCGGCCGCGCCACGCACACCCTGGTCCTGTCCGAGCAGCTACAGACGGCCTACCAGGCGGTCGACGAAGAGCTGCGAATCGTCGAGAACATGCAGCGGTCCCTGCTGCCCGCGATGCTGCCGAAGATCCCCACGCTCGATCTGGCGGTTCACTACCAGACTTCGCGCCGCGCCGGCGGAGACTACTACGACTTCTTCGAGCTGCCCGAAGGCAAATGGGGAATCCTGATCGCCGACGTCAGCGGTCACGGCACGCCTGCCGCCGTCGTCATGGCCATCACGCACGCCATTGCCCATACACTGCCGGGACTTCCCACGCCACCCGCACGCCTGCTCACGCACCTGAACCACCATCTCGCCCGACAATACACGGCCGATTCGGGCGCATTCGTCACGGCTTTCTACGGTGTGTACGACCCCGCCCGCCGATCCCTGACCTACGCCCGTGCCGGACATTGCCCGCCGCGCGTCAAGCGCTGCCGCGACGGCACGCTGTCGATCCTCGACGGCGTCGGATCGCTGCCGCTGGGCATCGTCGCGGATGCCGCCTATGAAGAAGTGACCCAGCAGTTCGTCCCCGGCGATCAGATCATCTTCTACACCGACGGCATCACCGAGGCGTTCAACCCCGAAGGCCGCATGTTCGGCGTCGAGCGGCTCGACGAAGTGCTCGAGTTGTGCCATCTGGACGCGAACGGCCTGATACAGACCGTGATCTCGGCCGTGGATCAGTTCGGCGGCGGCCAGCCGGCCAGCGACGACCGGACGATCCTCGTTGCAAAAGTCGGATGACCCGGCCCCGCCGGACCTCGCGATATTTCCGCGAAAAACGCGCTTAACAACCGCGCCGAAGCGAGTAAACTATTCCCCGGTCCGACGCCGGCAGGACGCCGGACGCGTCATGCGGCATGGAGGCTGAACCGGCCATGATCCTCAAAAAACTCGTCGCGCAGGGATTCAAGAGCTTCGCCGACCGCATCGAATTCGAGTTCGACCAGGGCATCACCGCCATCGTCGGCCCCAACGGCTGCGGCAAGAGCAACGTCGTCGACGCCATTCGCTGGGTGCTGGGCGAGCAGTCGGCCAAGAGCCTGCGCGGCCGGCAGATGCTCGATGTCATCTTCAACGGCTCGGGCACGCGCAAGTCGGCCGGCATGGCCCAGGTCGATCTGATTTTCGACAACTCCGACAGCCTGCTGCCGATCGATCAGACCGAGGTGATCGTCAGCCGCCGGCTTTACCGCAGCGGCGAGAGCGAGTATCTGCTGAACAAGCAGACGGCGCGACTGCGCGACATCAAGGAACTGTTCATGGACACGGGCGTCGGCGTCGACGCCTACAGCGTCATCGAGCAGGGCCGCGTCGATGCGCTGTTGCAGGCCAATCCGTTCGAGCGGCGCGTGATCTTCGAAGAGGCCGCCGGCATCAGCAAGTTCAAGGCCCGCAAGAAAGAGGCGCAGCGCAAACTCGAACGCGTCGAGCAGAATCTGCTGCGGGCGCAGGACATTGTCGACGAAATCGAGAAACGGCTGCGCAGCATCAAGCTGGCCGCCGGGAAGGCCCGCAGTTTTCAGCAGTATTCCGCCCGGCTCAAGGAGCTGAAAAGCCGCTACGCGCTGGCGAGCTACCACGAGCTGCGCGTGCGCCAGGACTTGCTGGAACGCGAAGCCGCCGCACTGACCGACCAATCGACCGAGTTACGGGCGCGGCTGTCGGAGAGCGAAGCCCGTTCGAGCGCCGCCCAGGTACGCTCGCTGGAGTTGGAGCGCGAGATCGGCGGGGTCGACACGCGGCTGCTGACCGCGCAAACGCAGATCAGCGGCCACGAGGAACGCGTCCGCGCCACGCAGCAGCGCGCCGAGGAACAAGCACAATCGCTCGACCGAACACGGCAACGAATCGAAGGCCTGGCTCAGCAGCTCGCACGCAACGAAGAGCAACTGTCCGTCGCGCAGGCGCGCCACGACGAGGCCGGCCGCGAGTTGGATGCGCTTCAGGCGCGCGTCGCCGAGTTGCAGCAAAGCGATGGCGACATGGCCGCCGAGGTCGTCCGCGCCCAGAATCAGCTCGAAGATGAACGCTCGGGCGTCATGGAACTGCTGCGCCGCACCGCCGCGCTGCGCAACGAAATCGAGAACATCGGCCGCGAGCAGACCTCGCTGACCGGCCAGCAGGGCCGGCTGGCGGCCCGCGACGCCGAAATCGCCTCGCAAATGACCGAGTTGCTCGCGCGCCGCGAACGGCTCGAAGCCCGCCGCAACGAAATCGCCCGCCTGATCGAAGAGCAGCGCCAGGCACTGGACGAAACGCGCGGCCGCGCCGTGGCGGTCACAGAGCAGCGCGGTCGGCTGCGCGATCAGATCGCCGCGGCCAAGGAATATCGAAGCGGTCTCCTGTCGCGCCTGCAAACGCTGGAAGAACTGGATCGCCGCCGCGAGGGCATGATCGCCGGCGTTCGCGAGGTCCTCACGCGACGCGACGCCGACCCCGAAAACCGCGTGTTTTCGTACGTGCTCGGCCCGGTCGGCGAGTTGTTCGAGGCCGACGTCGCCCACGCCGGCATCATCGAAGCCGTGCTCGGCGAGCTGGAGCAATACCTTGTCGTCCGCACGCGCGACGAGTTGCTGGCCGACCGCGATGTCCTGGCGAAAATCGAGGGCCGCGTGCTGGCCTTCTGTCTCGATCAGCTTCCCGCGCCGATCTCGGCCGGCGACATCACCGCGCAGCCGGGCTACGTCGCCTGCGCGGTCGACTGGGTGCGCGTGCCGCCCGAATGCGAAAAACTGGCGCGCCATCTGCTGGGACGGACGTTTGTCGTCGAGTCGATCGACGATGCGCGGCGGCTGTCGCAGATGTGCCCGCCCGGCACGCGCTTTGTGACGCTCGAAGGCATCGTCTGGGATTCCGACGGCCGCATCGCGCTGGGATCGCTCGGCGCGGGCACCGGCCTGATCAGCCGCCGCAGCGAGCTGCGCGAGTTGCAGGATCGCATCGCCGAAGTCGAGACGCGCGTCGGCGAGCTGACCGCGCAGCTCGCCGCCGCCGACGGCGAGGCGGCGCGGCTCGACTCGTTGCTGACCCAACTGACGCAGGCCGTCCACGACGCCGACCGCGAGCGGGCCGAGACCGAAACGGCGCTGCACGCCGCCGTCGAAGCCGTCGAACGGCTCGCCCGCGAGCAGCCCATCGTCGCTTCCGAGGCCCAGGCCGTCGCGCGGCAGATGGCCGAAGCCGCGCAACGCGAGCAGAGCAGCCGCTCGGAACTGGACACGCTGGAACATTCGAGTTCGCAACGGCAGCGGCGCATCACCGAGTTGCAGGCCGAGCTGGAAGAGCGCGCGGCGCAGCGCCGCGCCCTGTCCGAGCAGATGACGCAGGCCCGCGTCGCCGCCGGCGAGGCCGCGCAGCGCCGCGCCGCGCTGTCCGAGGCGGCCGAGGCCGCCCGCGCCGCGTTGGAGCAGGCGCGTCGCGCCCACGACGCGGCCGTCGGCGAAGTCGCGGAACTCAGCCGCCGAATCGACGAGGCCCGCTCGCAGATCGCCGAGAGCGAGGCGGCGCTGGGCCGCCTGCGCGAAGAGGCCGTCGAGCTGACGCAACGCGCGGCGACACTGCGGCAGGAACGCGAGCAACTGCTGTTCGTCATCGACGAACAGGCCGGCGCCCAGCGGCAGTTACGCGGCGAGCTGGAGGGCGTCGAGTCGCAACTGAACGAGCGCCGCATGTCCATCGGCGAAACGCGCGTGCGCATCGAAGACCTCGAACGCCGCATGCGCGAAGAACTGTCGGTCGAGCTGGCCGAGCAGTACGCCGCGTACCAGCCCGAAAACGAGGACTGGTCGGCGGTCGAGGCCGAAATCGAAGAGCTGCGCGGCAAGATCGAACGGCTGGGCCACGTCAATCTCGACGCCATTACCGAGCAGGAAGAGCTGGAGCAGCGGCTGAGCTTCCTCACCGGTCAGCGCGACGACCTGCGCGAGAGCGAGCGGCAGTTGCAGGAGCTGATCCGCAAGCTGGAGGACGAATCGAAGCAGCGTTTCCGCGACACGTTCGAGCAGATTCGCAACCACTTCGGCGAGCTGTTCCGCAAGCTCTTCGGCGGCGGGCGGGCCGAGATCACTCTTCAGGACCCCGATGACGTGCTCGAATGCGGCATCGACATCACCGCAAGACCGCCGGGCAAAGAGCCGCAGAGCATCGCCCTGCTGTCCGGCGGCGAAAAAACGATGACGGCGATTGCGCTGCTGCTGGCGGTGTTCAAGACGCGGCCGTCGCCGTTCACGCTGCTGGACGAGGTCGACGCCGCGCTGGACGAAGCCAACAACGAGCGTTTCAACCGCGTCATCCGCGAGTTCCTCAGCGATTCTCAATTCATCATCATCACGCACTCGAAGCGCACCATGAGCATCGCCGACGTGCTCTACGGCATCACCATGCAGGAAGCCGGCGTCAGCAAGCGCGTCGCCGTGCGGCTGGAAGACGAACACGGCGAGCCGGTCTCGGCGGTGGCGTGATTGGGAATGTCACGTTCGCAGAATTCGAGACATTCTCGATTGGCAACCCGCGCCGACGCGAGTGTACAATAAGGATGAGCAAGCCACGTCAAGATCCTGCGGAGGTGCGAAAGAAACACGCAGCGATATGCGGCGGCGCGGCAGATTGATATCACATGTGACTGGTTCGCTGGTTTGCCATGGACGCTGACATGGCCGAGATTCGAGCGAGAGTACGGCTGACGAACGCCGTTGACGAAGCGCGTGCGAAGGCAGGTGAGCTTCGACCCGAGGCGGTCCGCGCCTACGATGCGGATGCGCTCGTCGATACCGGCGCCGTGAGGTCCGTTGTTCCGGTACACGTCCGCGAGAGACTGGGCGTTGCCGTGCGTGGCCAGCGCGTCGCAGAGGATGCCGACGGCCGCAAGGAAACCGTCGACGTGACCGGTCCGATCGTCTTCGAATTACTCGGGCGCGACACGCTGGAAGAGGCTTTGGTGCTCGGCGACGAAGTCCTCATCGGCCAGACCGTCCTTGAAAAGCTGGATTTGCTCGCCGATTGTCAGGGACGGCGGCTGATTCCCTATCCCGCGCATCCCGACCAGCCCGTCACGAAAGTCAAATAAACGATTCCTGGCGGGATGGCGCATGTCCAATACCTGAAAGTCGACGTACGCGCCCTTCGGCATCGACACCGCTTCAGCGATTTCAGCCCCGTCCCCTCCGACTACTTACCCCGCGCCTGCTTGAGCCAGTCGTTGACGTGCGCGGCCAGCAGTTCGGGCTTGCGCTGTTTGAGGATGTGCGCCGCGATCGATGCCGGCACCTTTAGATTGTTCATCGCCGTCTCGACGCGCTTCCAGAGTGCGTCGCGTTTCTTGTCGGTGTCGGCCAGGTACAGATCGCTCACCAGCTCGCTCAGCCTGGTGAGCATGATCTCGTCCTTCCGCTCGTAGTAGCGCTCGATGACCTTGCGCTGATAGTTGCTGTACTCGGGCATGATGCGTGATGGTATGCCGAGCGCGGGCCGTTTTCCCTACTCCCGGCTCGCCGCACAATCGGTCATGACGCGCGGCAGGATCAAACCCTCGCGCGAAGCGGCACTCCCGGTCTTGGGTGGTACGGGCGTCTCGCCCGTCCGGCACGGGCAAGATGCCCGTACCACCCAGCACAATCGTTCTGGTTATTCGTGCGCGCAGGTCCCCGCGCTTGCGCCCGAGACTCCGATGCGCGCTGCCGCCGGCGCGTTTCAAATGAGCTTCTCTTCCTCCCGCAAGATCTTCACCAACTGCTTCGCCAGTTCGGCCGGTTCGCCCTCCAACATGCGGCCGGGCGGGCGCGGCGGAGGCGGGGCGAACTCGCCCATGCGCGTGGCACACGCCGTCGGCGACAACTCCGCCGCCGAAAAACCCAGCGCCGCCGCATCGAGCGTCTCCAGCGGTGCTTTCTTCGCCTTCATCAGCTTCGGCAGCGACGGATATCGCGCCTCGTTCAGCCCCTTCTCGCACGTCAACAGCGCCGGCAGCTTCACTTCGACCACTTCCTCGGCGCCCTCGATGCGCCGCCGCGCCGTCAACGACTTGAAGTCCGCCCCCCACTCGATGGCCGTCACCGCGCCGACGTGCGGCCAGTCGAGGCATTCGGCCAGGGCCGGTCCAAGCTGGCCGCTGTCGTAGTCGATCGCGACCTTGCCCGCGAAGATCACGTCAAAGCCGCGCTGCGCGATCGCCCTCGCGATGACCCGCGCCATCGTTAATTCGTCGATGCCCGCAAAGGCGTTGTCGCACAGATGAATCGCGTGATCGGTCCCCATCGCCAGCGCCGTCCGCAGCGCCTCGGCGCAGGCCGCCGGTCCGCACGTCAGCGCCGTGACCTCGGCCTTGGCCGCCGGGTTCTTCTCTTTCGTGCGAATCGCTTCCTCGACCGCGAACTCGCAGAACGGGTTGAGGACGAACTTCACGCCCGCGGGGTCGATGCCGCTGCCATCCGGCTTGACCTTGATGACGGCGGTGGACTCGGGCACGTACTTGGTCAGAGCAAGTATCTTCATGATCGTACCGCGACTTCCCTTTCTACTCCGGCCATTTCAGAACACGCCGCGCCGGCGGGAATCCAGTCCTCCGCCAACACCGTGTACCTGAGCGACGGTGGACGGAACGGACCGAATGGACGACACGGACGAGGTGGACGAGCAAGTCGTCGATCACTTGCTTGTTCCCTGTTCCCTTGCCTCTTGTTTCAACGTTTCGACGCTTCGCCGTTTCGACGTTTTGACGTTTTGACGTTTCTTTCGTGCCTTTTCCCGTCACACATTGCATTGCAGTCACGACTCGCGCCGCACCGCAACAGTCGCAAACCATCAGCCTTTCAACAGCACGTCCGCCAGCTCCGCCACGCCCTTGCCGCGCGACGCGATGGTCTGAACGATCGGCTTGTCCTTGCCGATGGTCTCGCGAATCTGCGCCGCCAGCCGGTCGGCCCCTTCCAAATCGGCCTTGTTGATGACGAAGACGTCGGCGATTTCCGTGATGCCCGCTTTCTCTAGCTGCAACTCGTCGCCCGCGCCCGGCATCAACACGAGCACGACCGGCGAGGCCACGTGGCGGATCATTACGTCATTCTGTCCCGCGCCGACCGTCTCGACGATCGTCACGTCGATCCCCGCCCGGTCGATCGCCCGCAGCATCCCGTCCGTCGTCGGCGCAATGCCGCCCATCATCCCGCGGCTGGCGCACGACCGCACGAACACGCCGGCGTCGCCGGCCTGCTGCGCCATCCGCGCCCGATCGCCCAGCAAGGCGCCGCCCGTGATCGGACTGGCCGGATCGACGGCCACCGCCGCCACCGAGTGGTTTCGCCGCCGCAGCTCCTTGAGCAACTGGCCGATGAGCGTGCTTTTCCCCACGCCCGGTGCGCCCGTGATCCCGATGGCCTTCATGCGCGGCCGGCCGTGTTCCACCAGCTTCGCCGGCAGCCGGCCGTCGGCGCCGCCCGACTCGATCCACGACAAAACACGTCCGAGCACCGAGTGATCCTGCTTCGGCAGGTCGGAAAGCCACTGCTCACCGCGCGCACTCAGCGCCTCGCGTCGTGCCCTTTGCGAGGTCTGGCCGATGCGTTTGCATTCGGTGATGATGCGTTCAAGCGAGGTTTCCGGCTCGAACACACCCGCGACGCCGGCGGCCTTCATCGGCTCGATGTCGTCGGGCGGAATGATGCCGCCGATGACCAGCGGCATGTCGTCGCGCCCGCAGCGCGACAGTTCCTGCTTGATGATGGGGACGAGCGTCGTGTGGGCGGCGCTGTGGAAGCTGGCGCCGAGGATGTCGACGTCTTCTTCGATGGCGGCCTTGACGGCCGTGGTGGGCGTCTGCCACAGGCCGGTGTAAATGACCTCCATGCCCGCGTCGCGCAGGGCGCGGGCCAGGACTTTCACGCCGCGGTCATGGCCGTCCAGGCCGATTTTTGCCAGCAGAATACGAACAGGCTGCTCGTGCATTGATTCACCGCACCGGAATCTAGCAAATTCGCGAATGTCGGTAAAGCGCGCGGCCAAACGCACGCTTCCCTGGGTGGCCCACCGCGAAGCGGCTGCCTGCATGATCAGAGCCCCAAGCGCAAGCGCCGGGGCAGCGTCTCAGCGTGGGGTTTCCGCAGCGCTTGTGCATGCGGCTCGGACGAAACGGGTGGCCCACCGCGAAGCGGTGGGTTCACGATGATGCGTCTTCGAAAAAACGCCCCGTTGCGCGCTCGCGGTCAACGCACATCTCCCCCAACACCACCTCCACCGTCTGCCGCGCCATCATCGCCGGATCGAACATCTCCGCCGCGCGCTGGCGCGCCGCCGCGCCCATTCTGCGGCGCAGCTTCGCGTCGCCCAGCAACGTCGCCATCGCTTCGGCCAGCGCCGTAACGTCGTCGCCCCGCACGACCAACCCCGATTTTCCGTGCGCGACCAGCTCCGGCAATCCGCCGGCGTCGGACACGACGCAAGGCAACCCGCGCGCCATCGCCTCGGCCACGGCGTTGGACGACGACTCGCGCCGCGATGGCAGGACGAACAGGTCGAGGTCGCCGAACGCCCGCTCGCGGTCCGCCACGAAGCCGGCGAAGCAGACGCGGTCCTGTACCCCAAGCTCCGCTGCCCGGCGGCGCAGCTCGTCGATCAGCGCGCCATCGCCGACGTACCTCAGCCGCGCCCCGGCGAAACGCGGAGTGATGCGCGCGAACGCCTCGAGCGTCAGATCGGCGCCCTTGGTGCGCGACACCTGGCCCACGGCGCCGACGACGACGTCTGAGGCATCTTCGCGCCGGCCGACGATTCCGCCGGCGTCCGCCGTCCCCGCGGCGTTGCGAATGATGCGAATCTTACGCCACGGCCAGCCGTAGAGCGCCGCGTATTGCCCGGCGATGCGCCGGCTGTTGAAGATCAGCGCATCACAGCAGGCCGCCACGATGCGCATGCGCAGCGCCGCGCGGTTCAGCCGCGACGGGCGCGCCGGCGGCGCGAGACCATCCGCCATCAGCGCCGGCTCCGGCGGCTGGCGGATCGAGGCCGCCACGCGACAGCCCGCCAGCTTCGCCGCCACGATCGAGGCGCCGAACGCCCCGCCGTGCCCGAGCTGCACGACCAGCACCGCGTCCGGCCGGCGTCGGCGAAACCACGCCCATCGCCGCGCGATCAGCCCGGGCCGCAGCCGCCGATCGCCGCGCAGATGAGCGTCGAGCCAGTTGACGCGCTCGAAAGTCAGCGATGGCTGCGGCGGCTCATGTGCCGCGGTCAGGTCGTCATAGATCCAGTCGCCGGAGTAGGCGACGTGCACGTCGGCGCCGGCGGCAAGCAGCGCGCGAATCGATTCGAGAAGATACTTCTCCGCCCCGCCGAGCAGGCAACGGCCGTTGTGAAGAACGTGATGGGCCGCCAGCACCATGACAGTCGGCGCTCGGCGAGGCCCACGACTCCTCGTCGACTCTCGGGTTGTGATCAACTTGTTGCAGACGAACTCAGGCACCACCGCATTATCGGTCGATCGGGATCGTCGATTCAGGATTCGAAGTCCGCCATGTGTTGGTTCGAAACCGAATTACCGTCGTGCGATGCCAGAAATGAGCACACTCATGATCTCAGCAGACGCTTATAACGCTTTTGTTGACATCGACTTATGTAAGCGTCGGTCAATGAGCGCCGTTGTTGGCGGAGGGGAGCGCGTCATCTTGTGGTGCACACGTGCACGGCAAACCGATTTGTGTATCATTCTTTCGAAAAAACGATACACAAATGGCTTTGTCGCGCAGGCGTGAGTCTCAAAAGACGGATCGACCCTCAACGATATTGAGAAGATCTGGAAAAACGAGAATCGCCGGTCGTCGACCGCTCGCGGATCGAAGTTCACGCAATAATCCGCCATCGCGCGCCAATCTCACGATTCGGTTTGCCGTCGGCTTCGGAATCTCAACGGAAGTCACAAAGTCAGATGTCTTGAAGATCGGGCGACCGAAAAACCAGTCCAAGGCACGGATCGCGAATTGTGAACGAATACTATCGACAATCCAGTCTTTCTTTGTCCGGTATAATTCCAGAATCTCCTTGGCCTTCGCTTCGTTGCTCCTCGCCTGCTCCGTTAGCGCCGTGAGGAAGAAATGGCACCACCCAGTCCAATCGTTATCGCGTGAAACAGCAAGGAGTCGCTCATAGTATTCCTCGCGGCGCGACCCAAGGTACCCACTTACGTAAAAATCGGGCGTTGCCAGCACCTTCTTTTCAACAAGAAAAAGGGGCACAAACAACCGGCCGATCCTGCCGTTGCCGTCGAGAAACGGATGGATCGCTTCGAATTCGGCATGTAATATTGCAAGTTGAACCAGCTTGTCCTTCGCTTCATCATGTAAATATCTCTCCCAACGCGACATCAGTTCAGGTACGCGGTCGGCCGCAGGCGGGACGAATCGAGCCGTCTCCATCGTACACCCTGCCGGCCCGATCCAATTGGCCAAGCGCCGATAGTCTCCTGGCGACCTGTTTTCGCCCCGGACACCGTGCATGAGCACGCGATGGGTCTGACGCAACACGCGTTGTGAGAGGGGCAGATTCCGCAACGCCGAAACCGCATGTCGCATCGCCCTTCGATAATTCAGCACTTCTTGGATGTCGTTCCGCTTTTCGCCCGTCGCCGAATCCTCAGACGCCTCAAACTCCAATACTTCGCCGATCGTCGCCTGCGTACCCTCGATCTTGCTCGAAAGCACCGCTTCTTGCGTGGTTAAAGGCGCGAGCAAGACCTGCGCATTCGGAACGCCATGTAGCACGCCTTCGTATCGCGCCATTGCCGCGCTTGCCGGGCCGATCAACGGAACCAACCGATCCCAATCCAAGCAGTCGGGCGGAAATCTCCCCTCGTGATACATCACCGTCGGCATTGGCAACGTCTCCCTACCAACAGTCCGACGACCACGTTCACAACCAGACTCTGTCCTCGAAATCCGCGCGAACCAACCAACATCGAAGCGATCATAAAACTCCACCTAACGATAATAGGGGCCACCGTATATAAGTCATTTACGTATACGCTCGGTGACTCAAGAACACTTCATTCCCGAATTCCTGATTGCGTCTCCGTCCGTGCCGGTCGCTCCGCCGGCGGCATCAGAATCTCCATCCCCTCCGAAATCGGCAGCTTCAGCAAATCTTCCTCATCCACCGGCCAGCCGGCCGGATCGCCCAGCGCCGCATCGACCACCAGCAGCGTGCGGGCCGAGCTGCCCGGCGGGATGTAGAGATACCCCAGCACGCGCTGCGACGGCCGCAGCTCGCCGAACATCTCCTTCGCCTCCGGCGCTTCGTTCAGCAACTCCAGATACGCCCGGTACGCCTCGGGCCGCAACACCAGCAGCGCCCGCCACCGGCCGTCGTTCCGATACGCATACGCCGCCGTGTCCTCGCGCGACCAGTCCATCACGTTGTTCAACGTCCAGTCCGTGTCACGCTGACGGTCCCACGTTTCCGGCAGCACGCGATAACCCGGACCCGCCGCAGCCTCCGGCACGCCCAGCGCCACGTGTCCGCGCGTCGGGTCAGCCGGGTCGATCGCCCCTCGCGCCACGAGTCCCGCCACGCCGGTGATCGCCTGCAAATCCGCGTCGCTCAACCGCGGCGCGCTGTCGTGATAGTTGCCCGACGCTTCGGCCCAGTCGTAATAGCGGCCGGCAGCCGGCGGCTCGTATTCCGGCGCGCGTTCCTCCTCCGCCGGATCGGTCACGCGAAACGCCAGTCCCGGGATTTCGCGATTTTCCCAGCTCGTCAGGCGCAGTGAGAAGCCCCAGCCCTTCTCGCGCGGCGCGGGCCAGCCCTCCACGATCGCCTCGATGCGGTTCCATCCGCGACGCAGCCGGGCGCGCGACATGACCATGTCTGGCAGGTTCTTGTCTTCCCAGCGGGCCGTCGCGTAATAAACGCCGCGATGCACCAACTGCCGGTTCACCCACACCGCCATGCCGTCGTTGTGACCCAGCCACATGGCCGCGACCTGCTCGCGCGGCGAATAGACCCAGCAGCTTGCCTTCGCCACGCCCCACCGCACGTCGCCGACATGATGTCGCAAGTCAACAAACGGCGTCGCACTTTCCACCGGCCGCGGCGCGACCGGCGACGCCCCCGCCGGCGGAAATGGATCGAGCACGTGCTTGTCGGGCATCCCATCCGGCGACAACGTGCCGCTGACCTCGTACGGACCCTCGACCATCCAGCGCCGCAGATACGCCTCGGGAACCGCCGGCGCCGCGATCATCGTCTTGCGATAATTAGCCAGCGTCATGTAGTAACGCATGCTCGAGCGATGCCCGAAACCCATCGACGGAATCGGCCGAATGCCGCAGCCGTCCGAGTCATGCGTCACCGGATAGCCCGGCGCGCTTTCGGCCGCGATCGTCGTCCAGTCGAACTGATGGTTCCATTCGTGCAGCATCACCTCCCAGCCGCGATCGGGACCCAGATCGGTCAGCGCCGCGCCGTTGGGACCGACGTCCGGTCCGCACGCGGCGCTGCCGCCCGTCGGCCGGATGCTGATAACGCTGTCGTATGCGCCGCGCACCGCGAACAGATCGTCCGCCGGCCCGTACAACATCCCCGCGTGCGTCGTGTACTTTTGCACCGACTGGTCCTTCAGCCACACGAAATCGGTCTTCAGCAGCAACATGCCGTCCGACGCTCCGAAGACGAACTGCTGCACCAGAAACCAGTCGTGATAAATCCGCTCGACCTGCTCGGTCGTCAGCCGCACCGTCTCGCGCACCGTCCGCCCGTCGCGCTGCCGCTCCACCTCTTCTTCGTTGAGGATCACCACGAGCACGTACCACTCAACCGGCGCGCCGCCCCGGGCCTGCGCCGCCGCCAAACCGGCCCGCCAGGCGTACTTGGCGGCCGTCTCGGGCGGCGAGTTCAACCGCTCCACCAGCTCGCTGAGCCGATGCCACGCATCCGCCGCGCCCCCATCGAACGGACCGATGTTCGACCCTTCAACACGCGCCAGCGCGAACAGGCCGATCTGCTGGAGGTACATCAACGTGTTCCGCCGCGTCGCGTAATCCAGCGCGTAAGGCTGCGGGCGCTTCATGTAGCGGATCATCCGCAGATTACGCCGCGCGAACCGCCCGATGCGCTCGTCCGATGCATGCTGCGCCGAAAGACACGCCGCCTCGGCCGCGTCCAGCCGGTTGCCGATCAGATGGCTCAGCCCCTCGAATCCCGTCCGCGCGTCGCCGGCCGGCAGCCGCTCGATCAGCAGCTCCAGCGGACCGTCGAAATCCGATGGCGCGGCCAGGAAGTCGGGCGAGCCGAGCGTCGACAGCGCGAACGGCCGCGGGGCGCTGACCCGTGCGGTGATCCAGAGCTGACCGGCCGCGCGGCCGTCGTTGGCTTCGAGCGTGTCGATCCCGATGACGTAGGCGGTCAGATGCGGCTGGATGTCCCACGCGGGCAAGTCGCGGCCGTTGCAGGTGAATTCGATCCGCGGCCGGTCAGCCGGCTGCGTGGCGGTGGCGGCGTCGGCGGACATGGCGAGAAAAACCATCGGCTGTCGCACAACGCCGAAGCGATCGTAGGGCCGCCGCAGCTTCAGCTCGTAAGTGTCGGGCCGCAGGTTGAACTGCTCGACCGGCAGCCAGGTGGACTCGACATGATTACCCGCTCGCGTAGCTTCGCCGGGCGCCAGAACCGCGGCGCACGCCAGGGCGCACGCGATGAAGGACGTGGTCGTTCGCCGATGATTCATGTGCATCTCACTGCTTCCAGCCGAATCGCGACCGGCGCCTCCGCCGGCGGCCGGACATCGTAACAGCAACGCCCCGCGACCGGCCACGCGAACCAGCCGCGCTTGTGCTTTTCTCCGTTCCTGGCGTTAAACTGAACGAATCAACCGCCGAGCCTTCGGCGCGACCGAGGCTTCGGCGGGCCAGGTGCGGGCCGGTCGCGGACTACATCTTCGGAGCACCCCATGACACGCATCTCGTGGCGTTCGACGGTTCGACTGCGCTTTCCCTCCTTGCCGGCGCTCTGCTCGACTGGCGCCGTAGCGCTCTTTGTCATCGCCTCCGACGCCGCCGCGCAGTGGCCCCAATGGGGCGGGCCGCGCCGCGATTTCACCGCCGACGCCGCGAAGCTCGCCACGCAATGGCCCGACGGCGGACCGAAGAAACTCTGGTCCCGCGAACTCGGCGACGGATACGCCGCCATCTGCGTCGACGACGGAAAACTCTATACGCTCTATCGTCTCGATCAGAAAGCCGACGAGGAAAAAGGCGTAAAGGCCGTCGCTGACGAAGTCGTCGTCTGTCTCGACGCCGCCACCGGCCGCACGATCTGGGAACATCGTTACGAAGCCCCGCTGACCAAGGACATGGGCATGGAGTTCGGCCCCGGCCCGCACAGCACACCGCTGATCGTCGGCGACCGGCTCGTGACCATCGGCTGCACCATGATCATGCACTGCCTCGACCGCAAGTCCGGCAAGCCGATCTGGTCGCACGATTTCGCGAAAGAATACAAGGCCGAGGTCATCGGCCGCGGATACGCCGCCAGTCCCATCGCGTGGAAGAACACCATCATCGTCCCGGTCGGCGGCAAGGGACAGGCCGTCGTGGCGTTCGATGTCGCCGACGGCCGCATCGCCTGGAAGAAGCACGACTTTCAGATCACCCACGCCTCGCCGTTGTTGATCAACGTCGACGGCGAAGAACAACTCGTCATGTTCATGGGCGAGGAAGTCGTCGGACTGCGGCCGGCCGACGGCGAACTGCTGTGGAGCCATCCGCACAAGACGCAGTACGGCGCCAACATCTGCACGCCGGTATGGGGCAGGCACAACATTCTGTTCATCTCGTCAGCCTACGGCATGGGCAGCCGCGGCATTCAGTTGTCGCGCAAGGACGGCAAGACCACCGCGACCGAGCTGTGGTACAACGCCAAGATGAAGATCCACTTCAGCAATGCCGTCGGCGTCGGCGACCGCGTGTTCGGCTCCAGCGGCGACTTCGGCCCCTGTTTTCTGGCGGCGGTCAACATCAAGACCGGTGAGTTCGCGTGGAAGGAGCGCGGCATCAAGAAGTCCAACCTGGTCTATGCCGACGGGAAACTGGTCGTCGTCGCGGAAGATGGAATGATCGCGCTGGTGCAACCGGGCGACAGCGGCGCGACCATCCTGGCGAAGGCGACGTTGCTGGAGAACAATGCCTGGACCGTGCCGACGATCGTCGGAAATACGCTCTACATCCGCGACCGCAAGCACGTCATGGCTCTGGACCTTGGCTGACGCGCCGCGCAATCATGCGACCCACAATCATCCTTGGGGGGTGGCACTGTCAAGCCCTCGCGCAATGTGAGCCTCACTATCGGGGGTGGTACGGGCGTCCCGCCCGTTCGATCGCACCCTCGCGAGGGCTTGGCCGTGTTGAGCCACCCGCAATACCATTACGCTGAATACTTGGAGAGGGAGCCGCGCCGCCCCCAAACCCCATGGCACAGCTCGGCGTCAACATCGACCACGTCGCCACCGTCCGTCAGGCCCGCCGCACGGACGAGCCGGACCCCGTCTGGGCCGCCGTCGAAGCGCAGCTTGGCGGCGCGGCGTGCATCACGTTCCATCTGCGCGAGGACCGCCGGCACGTCAACGACCGCGACGCGGCGGCGCTCAAGGAAATCGTCAACGTCAAGCTGAACATGGAGATGTCGATCGATTCGCGCATCGTCGCCATCGCCGCCCGGCTGCGCCCGACGCAGTGTACGCTGGTCCCCGAGCACCGCGCCGAACTGACGACCGAAGGCGGCCTGGACGTCGTGCGCCTCGCCCGCCGCATTCGACCGGCGATCCGGCGGTTGCGCGACCGCGGCATCGTGTGCAGCGCGTTCATCGAGCCGATCCGCGAGCAGATCGAGGCCTCGGCCGCGATCGGATTTCACGCCGTCGAGCTGTGGACCGGCTCGTACGCACACGCGCGAACGCCGCGACAACTCGCCGCGGCGCTGAATACGCTGCGCGAAAGCGTCGATATCGGCCGCGGCTGCCGGCTGGAGGTGCACGGCGGACACGGGCTGACTTATCGCAACACCGGACCGGTCGCCGCCATCCCCGGCTTCAGCGAATTCAACATCGGCCACAGCATCGTGTCGCGCGCAGTCTTCGTCGGCATGCGCGAGGCGACGCGCCAGATGGTCGAGCTGCTCCGCCTGCACGCGCCGTGACGTACCCTCTTCTTGATCCGAACCGCGACCCTGAACGCGACCAAGGCGGGAGCGTGAAGGGAGCGCCGGGCGACGCATCGTACGTGTGCGGACGGACGGACTCGGACCAGGTCAGCGACCACTGCACGCCGGGGCGGGGACGAGGGCGGGCGGTTTCGATCGCCTTACATCACCGTTCCACACACCAGTGTCGGCGCCTGTTCCGGTCCTTGTGCATCGGCGGTCCCCGCCGCGGTCGCCGTATTGCGCTCTTCGGCGCCGGCGGCGCTGTACGCCCGCGCGGCCCACGTCACGCGCGTGCCGTGCACGAATGGGCCGCTGACGTACTCAAAAACTCCGGCCCGAAAGCGATACGCGACCGTCGCGACCTGCTGGTCGTAATCGACCGCGCCCGGCGATGCCGCGTCGTTATAGAGCCGAAAATCCGCCGGCGCCGCTTCCTGACCCGTTTCGTCGTATCGCCACGTCACGCGAAACCGCCCACCCGGCAGCGGCCGCACGCACAACATCGTGGGGGCGTTCGACGATGGGCCGGCCAGCGCGCCCGACCCGTCGAACGCCGCGCGTACGCGCGGGGCGTCACGGTCATCCGCCACGCCGCCGGCGCCGACCACGTGCAGCGCGTACCACCACTGCGATCCCGGCGGATGTCCCACCCAGGGAAACGTGCTCAGCGTCGCCCCGCGGCCATCCGCCCGGCCGACCATCGGATCGGTCAGCGCCGGCGGACGTCCCGCCGCGCGCCGTAGATCGTGCCCGCCGCGGATGCGCACCCAGAACCGCCCGCGCGTCAGGCACAGCGCGTTGTGCCAGGCGTCGAAACGCGGGCCATCGCCGGCTCGAAAGAAGTCGAACCGCCCGCCCAGCAGCGGCGAAAACCGGCCTATCCATTTGTCGATCTGAGTCATCTCAACGCTTCAACCTCAGCCAATCCCCGCCGCGCGATCCGCGGCCCGCAGCCACGTAAGCGCCACGACGTTAATGCACTCTTCTGTTCCCCGTTGCCTTGTTTCGACGTTTCATTTCGACTTTCGATTTTCGACTTTCGAATTTCACGCCTCACTCCACCCCCAGCACGTTCTGCGTCGGCGCATTCACGTCATCGACGATCGGCGTCAGTGTGCGCAGCGGCGTCACGCCGTCGTCATCCATGATCTGCACCACCCCCGTCGCGATCGTCTGAACCTGCCGGTTGACCAGGGCCGCCTTGCACAGGTGCAACTCGTTCAGCAGCGCCGCCGCCTGGCCGGCCGTGAACAGATCGCAATTGACGATCTCGCACGTGCCCGCCACAGCCGTATCGCCGGCGTGGCTGCTGCGGATGCGCACGTCGATCGTCTGCCCCGCGCGGACCGCCGGAATCAACACGCTCAGCCGTGTCGTCGTCGCGCCCAGCGACTCGGGAAAGAACCGGTCGGACTGGTTGGCCGGCACGTTGTCGCTCGATGCGCCGGCGATGGCGACGCCGTCGAGATAGACGCGCAGCTCGCGCGTGGCACTGCCGCTGCTCAGGCCGCGCAGCGCCACGACCACGGCCAGCAGCCCGACATCCTCCGCCAGCGCCTGCTGAACGATGGCGTATTCGCCGGTGATGTTTGCGCCCGTGGGCGTTCCGAAATCGGTCGAAGAAATGACAATCACGCCATGCCCCTTCGCCTTCGCAGCGCGGCCCGCGCCGCAACCAGTTCCGGCGGGTCCGCCGCGTAGCCCGGCCCGTTGAAAAGAGCGGCGTCTTGCGCCGACCACGCTTCCGGTTCCGGCGACGCCGCACCGTGAAGCGGCCACCACGCCGTCAGGCTCGCGCCAAGCACGGCCGCCGGCGACGCGCCGCGCGCCAGCGCCGCCGCGTCATCGTCACCCAGCGCGTAACCGTTGCACCAGAACAGGCCGGCCAGGTCGCCGTTCCAGTCCTGCCCGGTCGCGCCGTTGCGCCGCCCGATCATAAACGACTCGGTCCCAAAGTTTGCGACAATGTTGCTCGCGGCGAAGGCGGCCGGACTGCCGCCGGCCTCGATGCCGTCGAGCCAGGCGCGCACCTGTCCGCCGCCGCTGTTTTCCCGGCACAGGCAGATGTGCGCCCACGTGTCGGCCGCGATGCTTTCGGACGACGCCAGCGTGACCGACGTGCCGTCGTCGGCGCGGATGAACACCGACACCGTTCGCGCCGCCGACATCCGCACGTTGATGATCGCCGTCGCACCGGCGCCGCGGCAGATGACGTGGCGCTGCGCCGCCGGCGTGCCGGCCGGATAGCGCAGCCACAACCCGAGCGAGAACGCGGCGCCGCCGGGCGAGAACAGCGACGACGTTCCCGCGTCGAGATACTGTGCGGCGGCGGTGGAGAAGTTGCGGGCCATGTGACTTTCGCGCGGCACACGATTGATCGTGTGGCACGGGCTTTCAGACCGTGAATGTGGCACAGCCGCCCTCGACTGTGTCGCATGGAATTGTGTCGGGTGCAACGGTCAAGCGGCCCGCGAACATCACTGCGCGTCTGCCGCAATACGCCCCATCGGGCCGCTCGGCCGTGCAATGCGCGCCGCGCTGAAAAAAGACGCGCGATCACGTCCAGTCAATCGCGCCGCTGGAGTAAATGCGCCCGTCGCATTCGGCCATCACATACCGCTCCGCCGCGCCGCTGACGTTGATCGTCAGTTCCGCCGCGCCAGCATCATCAGTGATGACCAGAAACGCCCCATCGGTCAGCTCCGTCGCATAGACCTCCCCGACCGTCACAGCCGCGGAGTGTCCGGATGCGCTCGGCGCTCCGTATTCGCTCGCTGTGATCCACAGCCTCATCAGCGACCGCGCGGCCAGACTCGCTCCGTTCGCATCCTTCAATTGCACCGAAATCACGCGATCGCCGCCGCTCGGTTCATCCTCCGGCCCGATGCTCAGCCCCACCGTCGGAATCAAACCGCCCACCGCGCCGACAGGCGGCACGACGATACGCGCCCGATTGATCAGCGGCGTAATCGACATCGCGCCGTTCAGCGTCGTGACGACCGCCAGCGGCACGAACGACGTCACGTCCGCCGGCTCGCTCGCGGCGATTTGCAGCGCGTTGCTCGCATCGACAAACACGTAGCGCGTGGCGTTGTCGGGCACGGCCTGATTCGTCGCGCCGCCGAAATGCCGGTGCTGGCCGCCGAGCGTGCAGTCGAACGGATAGACGCCGATCCGCAGCCCGCCCTCATCGACGACCAGTCCGGCGGCGATCAGCGCCAGGTGCCGGTTCTCGCGCTGCTGACGGCGGTTGTACTGAATCTCGTAGGGCGGCGTGCTGGCCGGACCGACTCCCTTGGCGACGTAGGGCAGGCCCGTGGCCGGGTCGGTCGTTCCATCGAGCAGCGCGATGGCGGCGTCGGCGGGGAACGCTTCGTTGGGATAAATGTCCGGCATGTCGGCTCCGCGAAACGATGGATGTTTTCAACTCACGTGACCTGCAAATCCGACAGCGTCGGGGGGCGCCGGCTTGCACCGCGTACATGGGGCACAGCCGCCCTTGGCGGCGTCCGGGTGGTACGGGCGTCTCGCCCGTCCCCGCGGGGCACAGACTCGCATCATTCCGCGTGGCTCGGGCTTGCGGCACGCGCGAAACACAATCACAAATCCGGCGATGGCACAAACGAAAACGACAATCGTCGGCTGATTTCGTCGAAACCAGTCTTGACCAGCGTCTCCGCCGGCCGCGGACTGCTGTTGACCAGGCGCGACACGACCGGCGAGAGTAGCCCGCCGCGACTGCCGCGCCGATCGACCGCCCGCGCGGCGAAGGCGAATAGGCCGAAGTACATCGGCCGCGTTGGCCACGTCAGCGCCGCGGCCGGCAGAAGATGATCGTCCGCCAGGTGTATTCCTGACAGATGTCCGTCCGGTGCGACGAAGTCGAGATGCCCGCCGCTTACGTGAGCGTGCAGCAGATGCCCCTCGTGCGGCGGCCGCCCTTCCCAGAACGGAATCGGATGCGCCGACAACGGATGTTCGATGTCGAGCATGCCGCTGCCGGAATCGCCGAGCAGCTCGAAGGCGTCGCCGGCGATGAACGCGCGCCGTCGCAGAACCGTGAACACAATGGATTCCATGCGGTTGTTTCCTTGCCGCCCGGCGGACTGCGACGTGAATGTGGCACGGCCGCCCTCGGCTGTGGCCCGCCGCTTGCGCGGCGGGTTCTGATCGCATAGCGCGGCCTTTCTCGTGGCACGGGCTTAACGCCCGTGGCGGATGGCCCACCGCTTCAGCGGTGGGTTCGCGATGATCGACTCTGGGACAGCGCGTTGCGCCGCGCCGACAGAGGCCCGGTCTCCGCGTGGCACGGGCTTAACGCCCGTGGCGGGTGGCCCACCGCTTCAGCGGTGGGTTCGCGATGATCGACTCTGGGACAGCGCGTTGCGCCGTGCCGACAGAGGCCCGGTCTCCGCGTGGCACGGGCTTGCAGCCCGTGCATGCCCAGGTCCACGTTCGCGCAAAGACGAGCCGAACGACCTACGCGTCCAGGTCGAACGGCGGTAACGCGCTGCACAGCGTCAACTCCGTCCCAAACCGCCGCGGCCCGAACTCGTACGCCGCGCCGCGCACCACCGCCGCGCGCCCATCGGCCCCGTCGCCGACGCTCCAGCGCACGTCCCGGCCGCGCAAGCCGTCGATCCGATCACCGACGCCGAACTCCACCGCCGGCCACGGAACAAACGGCCGCGCGGTGACGCGCGGCACGCGCGCCGGGACGGCGCGCAACGCCGGTCGCACATCGGACTCGACCGCCGCCGTGACGCGCAGCCGAAAAGTCTGCTCGATCAGCGCGTACCACAGATTCTGCTGCGCCGGCGTGCGATGCGGCGGTGTAATCTCCAGCGGGTTATCGACCGTCAACCGGATGCCCGCGCGATCGGCCAGCACGACGTAGCCGCGCGTCAGCACAAACCACGCCGCCCCGCCGTCGAAGCTCATCTCCACGCGCACGCCGCCCGCGAACAGCCGCGCGGCGGCGTCCGAAAGCGGCAGCAACGGGCGCGGACGGCGCGTCCACGTCGGCGGCGCTTCGCCAGCCGGCATCAGCTCGTCGAATCGAAACGGCGCGTAAGCATCGAACGGCGCGTTGCGGTTGTAGCTTGCCGCGTCGAATCGTCCGTCTTCGTTGAGCACCCACAGCCGCGCCACGTCGGCATGCGCGGCAAACTCGGCCCCCGCCGCGTGATAACGGCGAAACCACGTGTTGTCATTCGGATCGTCGCCCAGCGCCGGCACGTCATCCGGCGTCAGCGCCGCCGCGCGAGCCGCGGCGCGATCGTCCGGCGGGACGTTGTCGAGCGACCCTGCCGGAATCCAGCCCGGCACGAGCGGCATCGTCAAATCGAATCGGCGCGCCGTCGCAGGGGCGCGCCGCGCCGGCCGCCGCCGCTCCCACTCGAAGACGCCCGCGGCAACCTGGTTGTCCGCGAGAATCTCGCTCAGTCGCCGCGCGGCGACGTCGTAGCGCGGCCGGCCCTGCTCATCCCGACCGCCGCGCGCCAAATTCAGCTCGCGCCGCTCAGCGCCACGACCCGACGCAATGCGCCATTCGCTGTGCGGACTGTCGCCCTATCCGCCCGTGTGCGGCCAGATCAGCAGATTCGCCGCCTCGGCGATTCGCGCCAGTGCTTCGGACATGTTTTGTCCTTCGACCGACAGATCGTCGAGCGGCGTCAGCAGAGCGTGACGCAGCGGATCGCCGGTCAAATGGGCGGCCCGACCGTTCGGCCCCTCGAACGCAGCCGGCTCGGTCGCAGCCAGGCACGCATCGACCGAAACGGGACAATCGCCCGAAACGCAAAAGTGCAGCAGGTAGCGCAGCGCGCGGCCGGCCGTCCAGGGAATCGCGCGCGGATCGTCGTCCCACGTGAACAGATGCACGCGCCGCACGCGACCGTCGGCATAGCGCAGTTCGATCGGCGCCGGATCGCAGTTGGACCGGCCGCCGGCATTGAACACGCACGGCAGGCCATCGACCGGCGTCGACGCCGACGCAAACGCAGCGGGATCAACGGCCAGGCCGTCGGCGATTCGCGCATCGCGCATGCTGCGGCCGATGATCTGCGCGGAGGGTCCGAAGTTCAGGCGACTCGCGACGTGGTCCAGTTCCAGTTCGCAGCATTCGCGCGGCGTTTCGCCGTGGGGGGCGAGCACGTGGCGCAGGCGCGTGGGAAAGCCGTCGAAGAGCCAGATGAGCGAAGCCGGCGGCGCGGGGTCGAGACGCACCGCCACGCGGCGATCGAAGCGGTACTGCCGTCGCGCCGATTCGATGTCGAAATCGTCATCCAGGCGCACGCTCAGCCGCGCGCGGGCCACTGCCGGCAGCGCCGCGCGCTCGACGCGCAGCACGATCAAGCGCGGCTCTACGTCGAAGATGCCGGAAGCCTCGCCGCGCTCCAGCAGCGCGACCGCCCGAACCGCGAATTGACTGCGCAAAGCCGGAATCATGCTGATGCCCCGACACCCTGCTCGCAACGTCGCTTTCTTCTTCCCCTTCGTGCCTCACTTCTGTTCCATGTTCCCTTTCCACCAGTGCGCCACGCACGCCCTACGAATGCAACTGCTCAAACTCGATCTCGCACCGCTGCTCCACCCGCTCCGACTCATCCAGCACGCCGCGCGGACCCAGCCTCGCCCAGCGCCGCGGCACGCAATCGGAAAAGACGCGGTTCTTGCCGTCGATCAGCTCGCGCGCCAGCCCTGACAACACCAGTTCATCCAGGGCCGCCTCGAGCACGTCCAGCGCGGCGTCGTCCGCCGCCCGCAGTCGCCCCCGACAGACGATCGTCCGGCCGCGCTGCGCCAAAAGACTGCGGAACGTCCCGTCGATGCCGGCGAACGAAAACTCCGCCCCCTCCATCCGCGGCCCGCCCGCCTCGACCCGCCACGCCGCCTCGTCGCCGCCCAGCGGCTGGCCGTCGATCAGCAGCGGCGATTCGATCGGGCGAACACGATAAACAATCTCATAAATCGCCAGCCGATCGTCCGCGTCGACGAATCGCTGCAACAACGGCGTCATCAGCCGATGCCCGGTCAGCCCGAAGCCGTCCAGCCGGGCGCGGGCCTGTTCCAGCAACGCGAACGCTCCGGTCACGTCCTCGTCGCCCTGCCGCGGATTCGACGTGATGCGCAGCGCCCGGTCGGCCACAAGAATCGAAAAACGCGGGCCGCGGTCTTCGTCGTCGGTCTCCGGTTCCAGCTTTTCGTCGATGAAGATCACGAAGGCCGCCGGCAGCCGCTCGCGCGACAGCGCCTGTCGGATGGCGGGCCGGAACGGACCCGATGCGCCGCGAACCGTCGCAAACAGCGGCTGCCCGCCCGAAGTGGCCGTGGCCAGCCGGGTGACGATGGCGTTCTCGATGTCGGCCAGCAGCGACATGAAGGTCATCCGCAGTGCGTGTGTGATGCGTCTCGACTTCGCCGTCCGGACCGTCCTGACCGAACCGCGTTGACGGTCTGAACTGAACCGCGCCCGTAAGGAAGCGGCCACGCACGCCTCGAATTCGCCGTCCCGCTCGGCAGGCGCTCCGCTTCCCACCCGTGCGCGTCTCGGCCGTCCTCACGCATCGTCAAAATCGTCGCGGCGAAACACCCGCCCAGGCCCCAGCGCGATCGCCGCCGGCGCCCGCGACGCATCCGCCGCCGGCGATCGCGCCGCCGGCAGGTGCACCACCCCCGAGGCCACGCGCGTCAGCCACGCGACGGCCTCGTCGTGCCGGCGAACCACGTCCGGCGGCACGGGCGGCCGACGCTGATGCAGCCGGTACGCGGCCAGGTCGAGCACGAACGAGCGCAGCACGGCGGCCAGTTCGGGATGGGCGGTCAGATCGACCGGCACGGCGTAGCGCCCGGCCAGATAGCTGTCGGCCTCGCCGATCGCGCCGAGCCGCGCTTCGGCCAAGCGTTCGAGATTCTCGACGCCGGTCCCTTCGTCGTCGGTGAGCTGTACGTAGGCGGCCGGACCGAGGCGGGCCTTGATGTCGTCGTCGGTGATGTAGGGCATGACGGTGATTCCAGCGAAGCATCAGGGCGGGACGGGGGCGGCGCGGCGCTGAGCCTGCGCCGCCTCCCGGGTTGCGGGATGATCGTTGCGATGTCCGCCCGAAGACGCGCGGCCGCTTTCGTCACGACGCCTCGACGAACTTCGATCGCACCGCGAACTGCCAGTAGCCGTAGGTCAGGCGGTAGCGCGCCCGCGCGCCGAACAGGTATTTCTCGCGGCGGAAGCCCTCGTCCGACCCCTCGGTCAGCGCCGTGAACTCGACCGGCTCGCGGTCCTGGAAAATGAACGGCCGAATGAAGGCGTCGGTCTTCAACAGGTACCACGTCGTCGGATCGCTCAGCCACGACAGGCTGGCGACGCGCGCCACGCCCTGAAGCACGTTCGAGGCGTTGCCGACCACCGTCGCGTTCAGCGCCTCCAGCGCCGTGAACAGCAACGTCGGCGGCACAAGGCACACCAGCCCGCTGGCGCCGATCGGCATCGGCTCGCCCACGTCATCGCGAAACGACAGCATCGCCGCGATGGCCGCCTTCAGCGCCGCCTTGAACTCGTCGATCGACGGCGACTCCGGCGCGACCGCCTCGCTGCTCAGCTTGTTGTTCTGCGCGCCGGAGCTGCCCGACGCGTGCGCGTCGCTGAAGAACGCGACGCCGTCATAAGCCAGACCGGTCGACTCGCCGCCGATCAGAAGCTGGCTGATGAGGAAGTCCTTGTGCGTCGCGGCCCGCATCGCCAGTTCGGCGATGCGCAGCCGGATTTGCCCCGTCTGGTCGTCGGCCAGCTCGTCGCGGTCGACTTCGATTGTCGCTTCGTACTTGAGGTTCTCGATCGAATAGCTCTCGCTGCGCACGCCGCGCGCCAGCCGGCCGGCGCCCCACTCGCGCATCTGCGGCACCGCGCCCAGCCAGCGGTAAGTCTCGCGGTCCGACGTCGACACGATCCGCGTCGTCAGATCGCGGTACAGAACCGGCGCGGCCTCGAAGCGGCTGAAAAACTCGCTCCGCAGCCCCTTGGTGATCAGTCCGGTGTCAATCACGGCGGCCATGTATGCTGCTCCTTGTCGTCACGATGGGTTGTGCTTGTGGGTCAGTCGCGCCGGCACGGGCCATTGGCTCGTGCAATGGTCATCAGTAGGGTCCGCTGTGCGGGCCATGAGCCGACAGCCATCAGCGCTCCGTCATTCCCGCGCAGGCGGGGGTCCGCTTCTCAGCGGCCTCCGCGCCGCTGCGCGAGCCTGCTCGTTTCGACTTTTCGACTTCGCCCTTCGTCGCTACGTCGCATCCGCCAATCACGGCAGTTCGACGTACCGCAACGTCAACTGCCCGCCCACGCCCGCCGTCGACGTCGCCTGTCCGACTTTCGCCCAGATGCGCGTTCCCGCCGCCACCGCCGATCCCGCCAGCGTCAGCGCCGCCGGCTCGTGATTCGTCAGCGACGCCAGGTTGAAAGCGTCGACGATCTCGTCCGGATCGCTGCCGTCCGTCCCCACGTCCAGCGCGCCAGCGTCCGGCTTGGTGTTGAACGCCACGTGCGCCGACAGCACCACGATCGGCCGTTGCGTGATCAGCACGCCGTTCGACGTCGGCGCCGACGTCGAGCTGGCCAGCGGAACGCTGACCGTGCGAATCTCCTGCGACAGCCATAACGGCTCGATCCGCAGGATGATCTCGCCCGACGTCGGCACATCGACGCAACGGCCGACGTAGCTGGCATTGCCGCCGCCGGCGAACGTCAACGTGCCGTCGTCGGAGGCGAAGACCGGCTTGCCGACGTCGGTCTGCGCCGCGCCGGCCAGCGCCGCGTGGAAGTCGCCCTGCGTGTAGACGCGGCACGCCCTCGCGCCGTCGGCGCCGGCCGAGTTGTCGCACTCCTCGTATGCAACGCCCGCGAACAGGTCGCCCGCGGCCAGCGGCCGGATCAGCCCCGTCGCGCGGTCGATGCCCACGTGCGCCCCGCGATGAACGTGCGTCGACGCCTTGACCTTCAGCGCCCGCAGTTCCTGATCGACGTAACGCGGCAAGTCTCGATTGGCCGTCAGCGGCATGGGAATCTCCTTTTCAATCGGCGGAGCGCGTTCCGCGACCCGCCCTCTTCCACTTTCGACTTTCTGCTCTCGACTTTTTACGACGTGCTTTGTCCGAGACCGCGCAGCGCATCGGCCACGAACGCCTCCTCCGAGCACAGCCGCCCCAGCACCGCCTCGTTCCGGCGGTACTCCTCGGCCGCACGGCGGCGCGCCGTTTCGTCCTCCGATGCGGCGTCACGCGCTTCGGGCGGGGCGATGCGCCCCAGCGGCACGATCCGCGGCGCGCCCGCGGCCCATTCGTCGAACGCCGCCGGATCGCGCAGCGCCAGCCGCAGCGCCCAGTCGAACTGCGCCCCCGCCAGCTTGCCCTCGACCGCCGTGCGCTCGACGCGCTCGCGCGCCACGCGCTCGTCGGCCAGGCGTTGCAGTGCCGTCAGTCGCTGCGCCGCGGCGATCAGCACACACTCGTCGTCGGCCCGCGCATCCAGCGCCATCGCGCGCCGCAGTCGTTCGACACCGCTGCCGGCCGCGACGGCCTGCGGCGCCGTGCCGCCGTCGTTGGCGATGATCGGCCGCGCCCCGACGATCGCGGGCTTGTTGGTCAGCGCCACCGAGTGCAGCCCGATCATCCGCCCGTCCCCGCGGCGCACCAGCGCCACCGGCGACAGATAGCGGTACTGCCGCGCCGCGAGCTGCTCCGCCGCCGGCCGCGTCCATTCCACCTCGGCCCACAACCCCGGCGTCAGGTCGTTGGCGTCGGCGTCGCCCGTCGCGTTGTTGTGACCGCGACGCCTCGGTCGGACGATCGCGCCGCCGGGCAGAACCGCCGTCAGCGACTTGATCCAGCCCGCCGCCGGCGCCAGGCCGTTGGGCGCGCTGAACGCCCCGCCGAGCGACTGATGCTCGAAGTCGATCGGCAAATCGGTCGCGTGCGCCTCAAAGGCGGCGATCGTGTCGCGCATCGCCTGCTCATCGACGACGAACGTCCCGTGCATGCTCACCACGTCGCCGTACGGCGCGATCAGGATCCGGCTCGGCAGCTTGTCCGACATCGGCGCCTGCGACGGAACCGCCATCGCCAGTACGTCCGTCCGCGACGCGCGATCGTTCGCGGCGGCGCGGCCGTCAAGGATCGGAAACTGTTGCGGATGTGCGCTGTCCGACATGTGACCGTCGCCGGCGGCGTCCGCGTGCGCGGTCATCCCGCCGTCTTCGGCGACTGTTTTCGTCACGTTTTGCGGCGCGGCCGCATGTGCGTCGGAAATCCCTGGCGTGGATGCAACCGGCGGGGCGACTTCGGCGGACATCGACTGACTCCTCGGGAATGGCGTCGGCGTTCGCTCGTTGACGACTGCATTCGTCGTCAATTGCAACGCTCACGATCTCTGCCACTCTTGGCGACTGTTCCGGAAATCCGCGGCGCCGTACGCAATTGCCGAGCGACGCCGCATCGACGGATGCGCCCCCGGTTTGACTTTCCGCCGAATTCCCCTTTCTCTATCCGCCATGCGCCCCGACTTCCTCGACGATCTCCAGGCCCGCGGCCTGATCCATCAGATGTCGGACCCCGCGCTGGCCGAGGCGCTGCGCGGCGGGCGAATGACCGCCTACATCGGCTTCGATCCCACCGCCGACAGCCTGCACGTCGGCAGCCTGATGCAACTGATGACGCTGAAGCGTTTTCAGCTCGCCGGGCATCGCCCGATCGCGCTGCTCGGCGGCGCCACGGGGCTGATCGGCGATCCCAGCGGCAAGTCGACCGAGCGCGGCATGTTGTCGCACGAGGAGCTGGAGAGAAACGTCGCCGGCATCCGCGCCCAGGTCGAGCGGTTCCTGAACTTCAACGACGGCGACGCGCTGCTGCTGAACAACGCCGACTGGCTCGGCGAATTGAAACTGGTTGACTTTCTGCGCGACGTTGGCAAGCACTTTTCGGTCAACGTGATGATCACACGCGACTCGGTCCGCATGCGCCTCGAAACGCGCGAGCACGGCATCAGCTACACCGAGTTCTCCTACATGCTGTTGCAGTCCTACGACTTCCTCTGGCTGTTCGACCACTACGGCTGCACGCTTCAGATGGGCGGTTCCGATCAGTGGGGCAACATTCTGTCCGGCGCGGACCTCATCCGCCGGCTGCGCAGCGCCGACGCCTACGGCCTGACGACCACGCTGATCACGCGCGCCGACGGCGGGAAGTTCGGCAAGACCGAAGAAGGCAACGTCTGGCTCGATCCGGCCCGCACCAGCCCCTATCACTTCTACCAGTTCTGGCTCAACGTCGACGACAAGGACGTGGTGCATTACCTCAACAGCTTCACGCTGCTGCCGTTACAGCGCATTCGCGAGTTGGCCGACGCGGTGCAGACCGCGCCCGCGCAGCGCGAAGCGCAGCGCGTGCTGGCCGAGGAAGTCACGCGGCAGGTTCACGGCCCCGCGGCGCTGAACCGCGCCCAGCGCGCCACCGCCGTGCTGTTCGACAAGAACGCCGATTTCCGCCTGCTCTCGGAACAGGAACTGGCCGAGGCATTCCAGGGCGCTCCCCACAGCCGGCTCGATCCGGCCGCGCTGGGCACGCCCGCCGCCGGTCTCGTCGCGATGCTCGCCGACGCGGGCCTGTACCCCTCGCGCGGGCAGGCGCGAAAAGACCTTCCCAACGGCAGCGTCTCGGTCAGCGGGACGACGATCACGGATGCGAACTACGTGCTCAGCGACAAGGACGTGCTGCCGGGCGGATTCGTGATTCTGCGCAAGGGCCGCAAACACTATCACGTGCTTCGCATCACGTCGTGATGCGCAACGCGCCGCGCGGCGCCGTCGCAGCCGGGCGGCTCCATCCGAGCCGCCCGGGTAGGGTGGGTTGTACTCAACCCACCACTGCGAATCGTCCCCTCGCCCACCGGCGCCCGCGTAGGGTGGGTTGTACTCAACCCACCATTGCGAATCGTCCCCTCGCGCACCGCCGCCCGTGTAGGGTGGGTTGTACTCAACCCACCATTGCGACACATCCCCTCGCGCACCGGCGCCCGTGTAGGGCGGGTTGTACTCAACCCACCATTGCGAATCGTCCCCTCGCGCACCGCCGCCCGTGTAGGGTGGGTTGTACTCAACCCACCATTGCGACTTGGCCGCCCGATCCCGCTCGCTCACGCTTCGCGGCTCGGATCAATTCGCGCGGCGCCGCGCCCGTCAAATCGACGCTATGACGGCTCATCCGCAACCGGTACGGGATGCTCCGTGTACCATCGAATCGAGCGTTGCAGTCCATCGTCGAACGAAACGGCCGGGCGAAAGCCCAGCGTGCGCTGCGCCAGAGTGATGTCGGCCCACGAGTGCTTGATGTCCCCCGCCCGCGGCGGAACGTAGCGCGGCCGCACCGACTTGCCGAGCAGTTCGTTGATCCGCGCAATGATGCGGTTGACGCTGATGCGATCGCCGCACGCGATGTTGAGCGTCTGTCCGTTCAGGCCGTCCGCCTCGGCCGCCAGCAGATTGGCCTGCACGACGTTGTCGATGTAGGTGAAGTCGCGCGTCTGTTCGCCGTCGCCGTACACGATCGGCGGCACGCCGGCCATGATGCGCGTCACGAAGGCGGGAATGGCCGCGGCGTATTGGCTCATCGGATCCTGCCGCGGTCCGAAGACATTGAAGTAGCGCAGCGACACGGTCTTGAGGCCATAGACGCAGGCAAACGCGCGGCAGTACTGCTCGCCCGCCAGCTTGTTGACCGCATAGGGGCTGAGCGGGTCGGGCGACATGTGCTCGGCTTTGGGCAGCACGGGCGTGTCGCCGTAGGCGGAACTGCTGGCCGAATAGATGAACCGCTGCACGCCCGCGTCGCGCGCGGCGACCAGCAGATAAAACGTGGCGTTGACGTTGTGATCGTGGCTGGCGACCGGATCGGCCACCGACTTCGGAACCGACGGCATCGCCGCCACGTGGAAGACCGTCGATACGCCGGTGCAGGCGCGGCGACACATTTCCGGATCGCGCAGGTCGCCTTCGATGAATTCGACGCGATCCAGGAACGGGGCGATGTTCTCGCGTTTGCCCGTCAGAAAATTATCGACCACGCGCAGGCGCCGGCCCTGTTCGACCAGTCGCTCGACCAGATGCGATCCGATAAAGCCCGCTCCGCCGGTAACGAGATACACGCTCAAGGCCCTTGCTCCCGACCCGCGCGCCGGCGTCGTGTGACGCTTGCCCGGTCGCGGGGAATTTCAGTGTAGTCGCCGCGCCGCCGCACGTCGATTTTCGCAATGTAGCACAGCCGCCCGCGGCTGCGGCGAATCTGGCTGTGATGAGCGTAGCACTGTCGCGGTGCCATCGCTGATCCGAGCACCAGGCGCCAGCGCCGGGGTCGCACGTCCATCGTGGCGTGACCGCAGCGCTGGCGCTTGCGGCTCGGATCATGTCGGGTGGCTCAACGCATCGCGACGATCTTCGCAAATTCGTTAAGCGCACCGCCTCCCGCCGACACGTACTGTGCGGGGCGTGCACGTGGAATGGGAAACAGGCCATGCCGGACGCGGTCGATCCGCCGACAACGCTCGCGGGCGACGCCGAAATCCTGCCCCGCTTCCACGCTGCCGCGCCGGCCGGATTGCCCGGTACGACTGCCGCCGGCCCTGAATCATTGGCCGCGCTGCGGCGGCGACTGCTGGGCCTGGCCGTGAAACTTGTGTGGAATCGTGACGACGCGGAGGACATCGTGCAGGAGGCGTTTTCACTGGCACTGACGCGCGGCCCGTCGCTGACCGACCCGGGACTGGCCCCCTGGGCATGGCGGACGGTGACTCTGTTGTGCCTCAACCGCCGCCGGCGTCGCCGTTCCGAGCCGCTCCCTGCATGGGTCGATCCGCCGTCGTCCGCGGTGGCGGGCGATGCAATGGAACGCACCGAGCGTCTCGAGCGCCTTCGCACATTGATTGACGAACTGCCCGATCAGCAGCGCGTCGCCGTTGTCCTGCGACTGATGGAAGGACTTTCGTACGAGGAAGTCGCCGGCATCATGGGACTGACATCCGGGGCGGTGCGAACCCATGTACACCTGGCCCGCACGCGGCTGGCGAAATCGTGGGCGAACGAAACCGGAGAACCTTCGTCATGACGCGCTGCCAGGACATTCGCGCACGGCTCGACGACTGGGCCGACGGGTTGCTCGGCGACGCGCAGCGCCGCGAAGTCGACGACCATTGCGCCGCCTGTCCGGAATGTGCCCGTATCTTTGTGGCGGCGGCGCGCGACGCCGGCAATGACTTGCCCGCGTCGCTTGAACTGACGGCCGGCCTGCGCGAGTTGGCCTTCGTCGCCGATCGCATCGCCGAACAGCCGCTCGTCGCGCGCCGCGCGTCTTGGCATCGCGCCCGAAACATATGGCGAGCGGCCGCCGCGATCGCGCTGGCGGCGGGTCTGGGCTGGCTGATCTGGCCGGGCGGCGCGCGACAATCGACTGAGTCTCGTGACGGGCCGCGCATCGCCGAAATGCCGGTTGCCGCATCGCCGGATTCGAACCGCGACGCGTTGGCCGTCGGCGCCGGATCGCGCGCGACCGAGTTCGAACTGATCGTGCACGACGGCCGCGTTGCGATGCCGATGAAGTCGGACGATGCACGAATTCACGTGGTCTGGTTGTTTGAGCCGGTCCGGGGTGAAGTCGAATCGAACGGCGAACCGGATGCACGCCGATCGTAACACCTGCGTCGCCTTCACACGCGGCTTGGTCTTAAGAAATCGACATACGCTCACTGAAAAAGGAGTCTGCACCATGTCGGCATTGCTGATGTCACTTATCGTTCACGTTGCGCTGACGCTCACGCTCGCCGCCGGCGGCCAACAGGCCGGAACCGGGCCGGAGCCGCAGCCGACGCCCGCCGGCCGAATGTCGCGCCCGGAGCGGCCGGCGCCCGAGACCATTCGCGTTATTGCCGTCAAGTACGCCAACTCGCGCGATCTGGCCGGATTGGTTGCCGCCACGGGACTCAGCGGTCGGGTCTCCGACGACAGCCGGACCAACAGCATCGTCTACACCGGCACGAACGATGAGCTGGAGCGCGTGGTTCGACTGATCGGCGAACTGGATCGTCCCATCGAAAAGGAAGCCGCCGGCGGCTTTGCCAGTCGATCGCTGAAACTGCGGCACCGTTCTTCGGATGAGCTGGCCGCCACCGCGGCCGCGGCATTTCAGCCGTCCGATCGCACGATGCGCATCCTGTCCGATTCGGCGCGCAATCACATCATCATCACGGGCTTCGAAAGCGGCATCGAACGGGCGATCGCGCTGATTGAAAGCCTCGACACGCCGACGGCCACCGCGCAACTCGAATTCGTCCTGTTTCACGCCGACCTCACTCGCCGGCCTGGCGGACTGCCGCTTCCGGAGGACCTTGCCGACGTGGGCAAGGAGTTGTCGAAGCTGGGTGAATACAAACTGCTCGGCCGCCTGTCGACCGTAGTCGCGGAACGTGAGCCTTTCGAGGTCGAAGGGTCGATCGGACGCGAACTGGCGGTCGAAATCTCCGGCATGCTTGTTCAGGCCGCCGAGGACGGTGTGCGACTGCGCCTCAACGCGCGCATGCGGCTGATCCGCCCGGACGGCGGCGGCTCGGACGAGATCGCTCCACGGTCCGCTTCCCAGCCGGCAACCGGGCGCGGCAGCGACTCGCCCATCGGCGAATTCCGCGTGCAGTCGACCCTGATTGCCCGAGTCGGAGACACCGTCGTCGTCGGCGCCGCTCCCGCCGGCTGGAAACCCGGCGAATCGGCGGTGCTGGTCGTGCGGGTGAAGCAGTAGGCGGCGAGCGGGCGGGCTTTCAGAGCAACACCGCCATCGTCGCCAAGACGCCCAGCAGCGCGGCCAGGACGCCCCAGACCAGGATCGTCGAGCACCAGTCCAGGTCGACTGTGTACGCCACGATCCAGGAAAGGAACGCCATCGGCGCAAACAGCAGCAGCAGCAGAACGATCATGTCGCGCGGCGCCGGCGCCAGCCACGTCGGCACGCCCAGCCCGGCGGCCGTCAGATACAGGCCGATCGCCCGCCGCCGCTTCGCATTGCGCAGCACGCGCAGATCATGACGATCGAACGGCCAGGCGCCGCCTTCGGCCGCCATGCGGGCGGCGCGCAGGTTGAACACGTTGCCGCATTCGGGACAGCGGCGGTGCTTCAGCCCGGCGAGGTTGTAGCCGCAATTCGGACAAAGATGGACCGGATCAGCCGGGATGGCGAATCCGCCGCCGGGGGCGGAGTCGAGGCGCACGCCGTCGGTCACGGGGTCCAACGGCGTCAGTTCGTATTCGCGCTGCTCCTCTGATGGTTCGTTCACGAATTCAGGAGGACCTGCACGAAGGACGCCACGTCGAGCATGTTCACCTGGCCGTCCTGGTTCACGTCGGCACAACCGCACGAGCCGCCCGACGTGCTGCCAGTGTACACACAATCGACGAAACGCGCGACGTCATCGCCGTCGACCATGCCGTCGCCGTCCAGATCGCCGGGCAGATTGCCCGAGCACGGCGGCGCCGGCGGCGTGTAGGTGACGATCAGCACCGGCCGGTTGGCGACGATCGGATTCGTCCGCGAATCGAATCGCTTGGCCGAGTGCAGCGCCCCCGCCGTCTCGTTGCCCTTCAGCAGCCAGCCGAAGTTGGTCGCGGGATTGTTCAGCCATCCCTGTACGTTCGTGATCAACTGCGGATTGACCGAAGAGTCCCAAGTATAGAAGCCGATCTGATCCACCGACTGCGTCGCGCTGGCAATCGGAGTGAAGTCGCCGCCCTGGGCAAACCAGGTCAGATTCGGGCGAAAGCGGTGTATCCACGTCGCGTCGCCGTTGGCGGCCGCCGCCCCCGCCCCTTCGTTGCCCGCCGCGTTGGACGACCCCTCGCCCCAATCGGCCGAAACGCGGTGCAGGCCCACCTGCTGCGGACCCGACGTGGTGCGCGACATGAACAACCGCACCGTGACACCGGTGATCGTCGAACCGGCCGGAACGTGAGCGGCGACGTTGAACTGGATCAGCCCCCGACGAATCGCCCCGCCGGTGTTCACCCCCGTGCGGCCGGCGAAGAAGAAATCCCCCGCCCCGTTGCTCAGACTGCCGCTCGTGCTGAAATACAGCGTGTTGTCCTTGGCGGCCGGAACGTTGACCGTGTCCGCCGAAGCGATGGCGGCACACAGCGCCGGGACCGCCGCCGTAACAAGAAGGAACGCGGCGCGGCCAGGCCGCATCGCGGGAACGGTGCCAATTCACGGTAAACTCCTCTCCCTCGAAGCGATACAACACCATGCTAGCGAATGAGCCGGGGCCGATCAATCGAGCGCGGTTTTCCCGGAAAACCGGTCGCGGCGCGTCGAAATACCCTTGATTTTCCGCGGTTTCGCGTTACATTTCCGGCGATGTTCAAGGCGGCGCGGCAGGCGTCTCCGCGGTCGGTGTTGCTCGTCTGCAACACCCGTTGTTCGCCGTCGCCACGGTAACGAAGCCAGCGAGTCTGCGAACGCTGCTGCCAGATATGCGATCGCCGCCCGGAAAAGCCAGCCGATATCGGCTACACAGAAAGGAGTTCGGACCCATGGCCAAAGCGGCCGCCGGTTCCGCGAAGCCGCGGACCAAGAGCGAGGTGTTCAACGTAATCTCACAGAAGTCGGGCCTGACGCGCAAACAGGTCGCGTCCGTGTTCGACGGCCTTCAGGAGGTCATCAAGAACGATCTGGGCAAGCGCGGCCCCGGCCTGTTCGTCGTGCCCGGCCTGCTCAAGATCAAGGTCATCAACAAGCCCGCCACCAAGGCCCGCAAGGGAATCAATCCGTTTACGGGCGAAGAGACGATGTTCAAGGCCAAGCCCGCGCGGCGCGTCGTCAAGGCGCAGGCCCTGAAAAAGCTTAAGGACATGGTTTAGCCGATTCGCGCCGCCGCCCGATTCGTGCGTCGGCCGGCCGGTCGACCCGGCGAAGCAGCATCGACGAAACAAAAAAGAGCGGGCCGCTTCCAAAGGGGGCGGTCCGCTCTTTTCATTTCGCTTCGCGGCGGCTGCGTTTCCGATCGGCGGCGCCGTTCCATCCCGCGCATGACCCGCCGCGACGACGCCGCGCTATTCCACCAGCACGGCCACCTTGTCGTTCGAAAGCACCTCGTCCGTGGGAACCATCGTGATGCAGTCCCACGGGCAGACCTGCGCGCACAGCTTGCACCCGATGCAGCGGTTCATGTCGATGGTACACAGCCCCATCGCATATCCCGGATGCGCCGGATCGGAAATCTTGTCGATGCAATCGACCGGACAGACCGTGATGCAGGCTTCGCAGCCCGTACACAGGTCCTCGTCCAGAATCGCCAGTTGCTTGGGTCGTTTCTTCGCCAAGGCCGCCTCGCACAATCCCACGCCGTCGGAACTACGACGGTTTGAGGATAGTGCGCCGCACCGGCTGCGGCAAGCGCGCCGGATTAACGGTCCACACGCCCCGCTGCGGCTCTTCGACTGTCGCCGCTTCGCTCGCAGGCGCAGTTTCCGGCAGACTCACCGGCCGACCCGAAACCAGCTCCTCGGTCGCGACCGGAACCGCCCCCTTGGCGATCATCTGGCGCACCGCCAGATCGGCGTCCGCGGCGTTCCAGTGGCCCAGCGCGTCGGCCACCAGCACCACCTGGCGACGCCGCGCGATCAGCCCCAGCACGACCGACTTCACGCAGATCTCGGTCGCCACGCCGAACACGATGAAGTACTTCGGCGACAGATCGCTCATCAGCCGGTCGGCCTTGGGATTGCTCAGGAAATCGCGCGATCGCTTGGCCATGATGGCCTGCTGATAACGCGAGAACAGGTCGCCCGGCACGTCCAGCGTGTTGTCGGCCTGCAACCACACGCGCCGCGGCAGCAGCGTAAACGGAACTTTGCGCTGCCCCTGTGTGTCGTCGATGCAATGACGCGGCACGCCGTTCATCGGCTCGCCCGGCCGATGTGCATCGACGCTGGATACGACCGGCACACCCTCGGCCCGTATCCACTCCATCAGGCGACGGATGTTCGGCAGGATGTCCGAGCGATTGGCGACCGGCATCGCCCCGCGGGGCAGGAGAAAATCGCACTGCGTGTTGAGGTCCAGTGCGATGCGGTGCGGCTCGGCCCGACGCAGCCCTTTCGACACTTTCCACCTCCTCGAACGGCGAGGTCGCTGCCCGATTCGGCTTTGAGCCGTACCCGCGGCAGCTATGTTTGATCAGGGGAATCCCGAAGTGCGCGAAGCAGCGAACGGCTAGATTGGATAAGGCGCAGACTCCCCTCTACTCCGCAAGATACTACCGCTAAAGCCGGTCGAATCAATAGGCTGCAACGCGACTTTGTTGGAATTTCACAGGCCGCTAATCGAACGTTATCTGAAATGATTCAGGGATCATCGCATCCCAAGAACTTCGCGGACCGGTCGTCAAAGTCGCTACAGACGATTCAGTTTGAACAACAGACGGATAAAAGCGATTCCCCAAGCGCCGAAATGCAGTCAACTTGTGCCGGCTTGAAAAAGCTCACGCTCGCTCGATTCGAGCGCCTGACCCGGTCTGACGATGCTCGCTGCGAAACCGGACCCATCGGGAAATTTTTCGCATCAATCGCTCCGTCGCTCCGTCGCTCACTGCCGTGCCCCGTCCACTTGTTTTGACTTTTCGACGTTTCGACTCTTTAACATTTCATTTCGACTTTCGACGTTGCTGCCCATTCGTGCCTTGTTGCATCATGAATCAGACCATCACGAGCTGAACTCAAGGTTCTTCTGATACGTCCGCGCAAAAAGCCCGTGCAGCCGGCCCAGCACATAGACGCTGTAAAAACCCACGCCCATGACGATGCCCCAACTGACCAGCCCGGCGGCGACGTTCACGATCGCCCCTTCCGCCGCGGCCCGCTGCATCTTGCGGATTTCGCCGCCGAACCACGCCGCGATCACCGCAAACACCGCCACGAACAGGCTCATCAACACGATGTCGAGCAGGAAAAGGAAGACGTAGTTGAGGTGCGTCCCCGCGATCGAGCGTACGACGCGAACCGGATTCAGCGACTGCGACAGCTTGCCGCACGACATCCCGATCAGGCTCATCGGCACAAAAAACGTCATCACGCCGGCGATGCCGATGATCGTCGGATTGAGAAACTCGCGAAAGTCCTTCACCGACGTCGGAAAAGCCATCTCCCCCTTGTGGATCATCAGCGTCGCCAGCAGCAGGAACACGGCGTAGTACAACAGCAGCGCGAAGTACCCGATCAGACTCTCGCCCCAGGCCGCGGGGTTCCACACCAGCGGCGGCGGCTTTTCCTGGCCGATCGCCGACGTTCGCGTCACGTCCACGAGCGCGTGAACGCCCACGCCGGAAAAGAACAGCACCTGGAACCAGAAGAACGCCATCATGGCCATCTCGACGCCGGTCAGTTCCTCCTGCACCACGCCGGTTTCGGTCCCGACCTGCGACTGTTCCGTCGTGCGCTGCAACGCCGTCGCCAGCGCCACCGGAAGCAGAATGGTGCCGATGGCCACCAGCGCCGCCGTCAGCAGCGAGCCAATCGCGCCGACCGGATAAACCAGCGCCGTGCCGATGCCCTCGTAAAACGTCAGCGTCCCTTCACTGCGCAGATTGCGCGCGCCGGCCAATGAGCGGCCGCCCGTGATCAGCCCCGCGCCCTTCTTCAGCGCCGGGATGATCTTCCAGCAGTGCGAGCACAACAGTTCGACGTAGGGGTCCTTGACCGGAACGATCTTGTTGCAGTGCGGGCACGTCCGCGTCGTCTCGCCTCCCTCGGCAGGCTCGGTTGCAACGACCGACTGGGCGGCGGCCAGTTCTTCCTCGTCCAGTTCCGAAGTGCGAGCCTCCAGCTTGGCGAGCGATTCCAGATCGACGGCCTTCTCACCCGGCAGATGCAGGTCGGCTTCGCGCGGCTTGGGCACGACGAAGGCTTTGTTGCATGCGGAGCAGCGGATGGCCTTGCCGCCCCATTCGTCGGGCACCTTGATGATCTGCTGGCAGCGTGGACAACGTAGCTTCATGTGTGTGTTTCCGGGTCAAGGCCGTAGACCGAAGTCGATCGGGCGTGTGCGAAAAGCATGTTAGTGGAAGCCGTGCGCACTGCCAATAGAACGCCCGCCTCATGCACCGGCACGCCGCCATCAATTGGTGAATTCGCGATGCCGGGCGCCGAAATCGGCGCCGTGCGGCATGGGCAAGCCGACCCGGTATGCGCCGCGCGCGAGGAATCGTCCCGATACGCGATACACTCGCGCTCCGCGCCGGCACGGTCAAGCCCTTGAGCGAGGCGGGCCTGGCGATTCCGAAAAACGCATCTCGCGAGGGCCTGGCCGTGTTGAATCACCGCGTGGCACGGCAGGCCTGCGCGCGGACTCACGCCCCCGCGCGATTAGGAATCGCGCACAAATAACCAGAACGATTGTCCTGGGTGGTACGGGCATCTTGCCCGTTCCATTGTCTTGGGTGGTACGGGCATCTTGCCCGTTCCGGACGGGCGGGACGCCCGTACCACCCCTCTTCCATTGGTTCACTTTATTTCCGCGCGATCAGCGGTTTCAGATGATTGGCGTCACCGTTCCCTGGCCCGTGGTCGTCGAATTGTCAATCGGCGTGATATCGGTCTGCTGGTTCGGCGTCTGCGTCGGATTCTGGAACAGATTGCCGAACAGCCCCGTCAGATTGGTCAGGTTCGAAAAGCTGCTCAGGCTTGACGCGAGGTTCAGTCCCGAAATCCCGTCGGAAATGCCGCCCAGGATCGATCGGATGATCTCCTGAAAGGCCACGCGGAAAAAACCCGGCTCGCCGACCGGCTCGGTATTCGTGAAGGGATTCGTGCGCCCCTGGTTGATCGCGATGGCCTGCTGAATCTGCAAACCCGGCCGGCGCTCCTGAATGCCGCCGGCGCGGTGCGCCGTGAAGTTGTTGCTCACGATCGGCGTGCGGCTGCCGGCGCCGATCGTTCCGTTCGTCGTCGTGTCTCCGGTCGCCTGGGTGGTGCCGAAGCGGTCGGTCGTGTCCGTGGTTCCTGTCGTCGTCGTCCCGCCGGTCGCCTGATTGATGAGACTCTGAAGATCATTCAGCCCGGCCTGATCGAGTCCGGTGGTTTGCGCATCGGCCGCGCGGCTGGACAGTCCGAGCACCGCGACGCAGACCAGGACCAGGAAAAGCGGTGTTCGCGCGAACTGGCGAAATCGATTCAACATGGCCGATGTCTCCAAAAGAGGTATCGCCCGGCGCGCCAAGCCGGGCGACCTATTATATCGTCCCTTTGACGCAGCGCCGCAAGGCGCGACTGCCGTTTCAAACAATGACCACAACGTCCATTCTGTCCACACGGTACATGTCGTCGATCAGCCCACTGCCGGCCGCATATCGGCTGGCGCGTTATAGGACTATCAAGCACGATCCACATCCGCCATTCTCGCAACCCGTGACGCCCCCATGCGTACAAAGCCGTGGACGGACCACTTTGGACGTCGCGACGTGTCGGCTCATGTTCCGCGCGAACCGCGCCCGTCGGTTCGCTTCCTGCGACCGCGGCAACAGGGGTGGAAAACGGTGACTATCGGCGAATTACTCGTCAAGCAGAAGAAGATCACAGACGACCAGTTGCGCAACGCGCTGGCCTTGCGCGGCAGCCCCTCCGAGCGCATCGAAAAAACCCTCGTCCGCCTCGGCTACCTCACCGAACGCTCGGTCCTCGATACGCTTTCCGGCCTCGTGCACATGCCGGTCGTTGACCTCACCCAGATCGACATCGACGTCGAAACGCTCAAGTCGATGCCCAAGAAGCTCGTCCACAAGAACAAGCTCATCCCCATCGACCGCCAGAACGGCACCCTGCGCGTCGCCACCAACGACCCCTACGAGATTTACGCCTTCGACGAACTGCGAATGCTCACCGGCCTGTCGATCTCGCCGGTGCTCGCTACCGAAAGCGAAATCAACGCCGTCATCAAGAAGTACTTCGGCGTCGCCGGCGGCACCATCGCCGACCTCGTCGAGGAAGAGGCCGGCCGCGACGACGAAGTGCAGGTCGTCTCCGAAGTCAGTCAGGAGGCCGGCGACCTGGCCGAGATGGCGCAGGAGGCCAGCGTCGTCAAGCTGGTGAACGACCTGCTGCTCGAGGCGATCACCGAGCGCGCCAGCGACGTTCACATCGAGCCGTACGAGAACGAGCTGCGCATTCGCTACCGCATCGACGGCGTGCTGCACGCCGCCCACGTGCCGGCACAGATTCACCACTTTCAACTGGCCATCATCAGCCGCATCAAGATTCTCTCGAACCTCAACATCGCCGAGAAGCGCGTGCCGCAGGACGGCAGCTTCAAGATTCGCGTGCACGGCCGCGAGATCGACATCCGCGTCAGCATCATTCCGATGGTCTTCGGCGAGGGCGTGGTCATGCGAATCCTCGACAAGCAGGCCACGCTGCTGTCGCTGGAAGACCTGGGCATGAACCCCGACACGCTGGCCATCTTTACCGACGTCATCTCGCAGCCCCACGGCATTCTGCTGGTCACCGGCCCGACCGGCTCGGGAAAGACCACCACGCTCTATGCCGCGCTGAGCCGCATCGTCTCGGAAGAAATCAAAATCCTGACCGTCGAAGACCCCGTCGAATACCACCTCGGCGGCATCAACCAGGTCGGCCTCAACCTCAAGGCCGGGCTGACGTTCGCCCGCGCCATGCGATCGTTCCTGCGGCACGACCCCGACGTCATCATGGTCGGCGAAATCCGCGATCTCGAAACCGCCGAGACGGCGGTGCAGGCGTCGCTGACCGGCCACCTCGTCTTCAGCACGCTGCATACCAACGACGCCGCCAGCGCCACCACGCGACTGCTCGACATGGGCGTCGAGCCGTTCCTCGTGGCCAGTTCGGTCGAGGCCATCATGGCCCAGCGCCTCGTGCGCACGCTCTGCAAGCACTGCAAGGAAGCCTACGAACCCGACCGCAAGAAGCTGCCGGGCGACTTCGATCCCGGCGATGCCACGCTCTACCGCCCGCGCGGCTGCCGCGAATGCCGCAACACCGGCTTCGCCGGCCGCAAGGGCATCTTCGAGCTGATGCGCATGAATGACGACATCCGCGACTGCGTGATCCAGCGCGCTTCGGCTCAGAAAGTGCTGTCGGTCGGCCGCAAGGGCGGCCTGGTCCTGTTGCGCGAAGACGGCTGGCGAAAGGTGCGCGCCGGCATCACAACCGTCGAAGAAGTCGTGTCGGCGACCAAGCTGTAACCATGATCCGAGGTGCCATCGCTGCGTTCGCGTGGCACGGGCTTGTAGCCCGTGCGTAACGCAACCGCACTGGATTTGCGCGCAGAATTCGCACGGGCTGCACGCCCGTGCCACGCGGCGGGGCCGTTCCAGTTGGATTGAGTTCCCCGCGCCCGCCCTACCGCCGCCGCTCCAGCACAAACCCCGCCGCCGTCCGCAGCGCCTCGCGCGCCGCTGACTCCGGCAGACATGCGAGATGCCCCGCCGCCGACGCGACGTAACGCCGCGCCGTCTCATGCGCGTAGCCCAGCGCGCCCGCCGACTCCAGCAGCCCGCGTATCCGCCCCCGCCGATCGCGCTCCGTCGTGCCCGAATCCGCTTCGCCCATCAGCGCCATCAGCTCGCGCCGCCGCGCTTCCGTCGCCGTCGCCATGAACCGAATCGCCGCCAGCGTCGGCTTCTCCAGATCGGCGTCGCGCCCCAGCGTCTTGCCCATTTCGGCTTCTTCGGCGGTCAAATCCAGCAGATCGTCGACGATCTGAAACGCCACGCCCAGATCGTCGCCGTAGTCGCCCATGGCGCGAACGATCGCCTCGTCCGCGCCGGCGAACGCCGCCCCCAGCTCGCACGCCGCCCGCGTCAGTTCCGCCGTCTTCGCCCGGATGATCGCGATGTACGCCCCTTCGTCCAGCGACCAGTCGCCGCGGCGATGCACCTGCATCAGCTCCCCCTCGCACACGCGATTGGTCGCCGCCGCGATGCGCCGCGCGGCGCGCGGCGACTCCAGGCTGCTGCACAGGTGATACGCATGCGAAATGAGATAATCCCCCAGCAGCACCGCCGCCTCGTTGCCGGTCATCCGGTGAATCGTCGGCGCGTCGCGACGCGTATCGGCCGCGTCCAGCACGTCGTCGTGAACCAGCGTGGCGATGTGCACCATCTCCACCACCGCCGCCAGCACCGCGTGCTCGCGACGAACCCCCCCGCAGGCCCGCGCCGTCAGCAGCAGCAGCGTCGGCCGCAGCATCTTCCCGCGATAGCGGCTGATGCGCGCGCACAACTCGCGCACGAACGGCTCGCGGCTTTCCAGTTCCGCGTCGAACAGTCGAACGGATTCGTTCAGCGGATCGGCGACCAGGCGGTGCAGCGTCAGGTGATCCGTCATAACAGCTACGTCGCGGCGGAACCCGGACGCCGTTCCCGCGCGCCGCGGGCGGGCCTCAGGGCGGATGTAAGGAGTGCGGCTCGCGCCGCCAGGTGTGGCATGATCAAGCCCTTGCGCGACCCGATTCCCGGGTTTGGCGGCGTCCGGGCTTCGCGAGGGCTTGGCCACGCCGATTCCTCGCTACGCAAACAAGCGGCCATTCGCGCCGGCTCAGACCGCGCGATCGCTCTTAGAACGGCAGAAGCATGTTCAGCCAGTCGGCGATCTGAAACAGAAAGTCGCCGACGAACGAGAAGACCAGCGCCGTCAGCGCCTCCAGCAGTTGATTGAGCAGCGTAACCGCATCGGTGGTGTTGTTCATTTCGACCGTTCCATTCTCCACGCGGCCCGCAGGGGCCGTTCGCGTCGCCCGACTTCCGGCGAGGTCCGAACCAGCGACGCCATCAGATTATACCGCGATCAGTCGTCGAAAGACGCACCGAAAGGCGATCCCGCGGGTTGCGGCGGCGGCGCATCGGAGCGCTCCATGTCCTTGATCTGCTTGTCGAACTTGGCCGCGTCCGATCCGTACACCAGGAACACCTTGTTCGTTCCCACGATCGTCGCGTAACGCCGCTGCTCCTCGTCGTTCGCTGGTCCTTCGGATGAAATGCGCAGCTCGACCCCCAACCCCTCCTCCGGCCGGATCGTCACCGCAATCGCCGGCGCGTCCAGCTTGTAGGCCGCCGGATCGGTCGCCTGATAGCTTACAAATCTCGTCGTCTGAAGGTCGCGCACGCCGTCGGCGATCTGGCGCAGCTTGCCCGCATCGCCGCGGAAACCCGGCTCCCCTTCCAGCAGCCAGTCGTTGCCGCTCTTCTCGAACACCAGGGTGCGGTCCGGATAGCGCAGCTCGATCGCCGCTAACTGCGACGTGTCGAACTTGACGACGCGATGTTCGTGCAGCTCGGCCGTCAGATCGCGGAAGATCTTGTCATCGACCTCGCCGATCTTCGATCCGCCCTCGACGAACACGTACGCCATGCCCTCGTGTCGCGCCGCGATCAGACGATGAATCACCGGCGGCTCCGGCGCCTCTTCCGCCGCCGTGGGCGCCGATCCGTCGGCTGTCGCCGCGACGTCACCCGCGGCCGGCTGCGTCGCCGGCGATTCGCCGTTCTCACCACCGCTGCCGGCCGGTTGCGTCGCTGCCGGCTGTGTCGCGGCGGGCTTGGGCTTCGGCGGCGGCTGAATCGTGACGCTGCACTTGACGAACGGCCGGTCCAGCCCGAACCGCGCCAGATCGGCTGGCGAACCGGCGATGGTGCGCGCGTCAAGCGACGCCAGGTCGGCCAGCAGATCGGTGACGGCCTTGGTCTCACTCGGCGCGGTCACCGGCTCGGTCATCATCCACGTCTCGCCGATCTTGCTGACCGCGCGCGACGTGCCTTCCATCTCGATTTCGATGCGGTTGGCCAGCCCGCGGTCGAATTGCAGCAGCTTGCGGTCGACGAACGCCAGCGGCGCGGGCGACAGCGCAACCACCGCGTCGGACTTCACCACCGCCACGAACTGCTCGCGCTCGTTCCGCACGTACACGCCCGTGCCGCCGCGCGTCGGACCGCCGATCGTCAGCAGCGCCGACTCCACCGAATCGGGCGTCCACAGCTCGATCGACGTCGCGCCGGGACCGAAACCGTAATCCTCCGCCACTTCGGCGCTCGGTTCGGCAAACGCCGTCGCCTTCAGATCGCGCACCCCCTTGAGCAAATCGTCGACCGCCGCGAATTCCGCCTTGTTTTGTCCGCTCAGCGAGTCGAAGACCGGCTCGACGATCACCCAATGCCCGTCCTGCTTCTCCAGCAGCGCCGACCCCCCCGGTCCCCGCACGCGCGCCTTCGTCGCCCGCAGCGGATCGGCCGCGATCACCTTCTTGTCGCGCAGCTTCGTCAGATCGGGCGACAGACTCGTCAGCGTCGCTTCCGGAATCTGGAACACCACCGGCGTCCCCTCGCCGCCGAACATGCCGTACACCTTGCCCTCGACCTCCGCCCCGAAATGAATCACCCGCGTGCGATGCGTGATGTCGAATTCGGGCTTGGCCGGCTGCGTCGCCTCCGGCGGCGTCGGCCGGGCCTTGCGGATTTCGGCCTCCAGCGTCAGCGTCAACCGCGGCGGCTCCAGCCCGTAGCCGCGCAGGTTCTTCGGTCCCTCTTCCACGAACCGCGTCACGCGCGCATTCGTGATCGCCGACATGAGGTTGTTGACTTCGCTGATGTCCGCCCGCGCCCGGATCGGCGCCTCGACCGTCCAGCGCCCTTCGGCCTTCGACAGCGTCGCCGTCCGCAACCCGCTCATCGACAGCCGCATGATGTCGGCCACCGAAAAATCCGCCAGCCGCTTGTCGCGGAAGTCGTCCAGCACGGCCCGCATCTCGGAATTGAGATTGCCGCGAACTTTGTAGATGCGATCGTCACCCTCGATCTGCACATACGTCTCGTTGGCCATCAGCACCGGGCCGCCGATGCGCACCGTCAGCGCCTTGTCGTTCTTGTCCTTGAGCTTCACCACCCAAGACGGCTGCCCCAGCCGCGTCGTGTCCTCGCCCGGCCGGTCGGCGGCGTCCTTGGCGTAGGCGCGCACATAAAGCAGATTCAGGATGCGGCTCGCCTCGCTCTCGACCCGGAACTTGTCCGCCGCGCCCGTAATCGGCTCGACGATCCGCCACTCTTCGCGGCTCTTCTCGAACACCATCGTCGGCTTGTCGGACCGCGCCATTTCGAGCCGCACGACATCGGCCTCGGCCGGTTTCGGATCGAACAGCGATTGCGGCCCGCTCGTCGCCCCTGACGGGCTTTTTTCCGGCGTCGACTGCGCGAAATAGACACCCACGGCGACCAGCAATACGGCAACGAGCATCAGAATGGGAGTCTTCTGGTTCATTTCAGTTCACATCGTTTCCTGTCAATCGGGTGGCACCGACTTGTAGCCCGTGCGAAACAACCCGCTCTCCTTCTTTGGGTGGCACGGTCAAGCGGCCCGCGCCCACTACGCCCATCCGCGGCCCAACGCGCCATCGGGCCGCTCGGCCGTGTGACACGCCAAGTCCCGCGTGCCACGGCAACACCGTTGCGCCTGCGGCTCCAATCAATCCGAGCGGCTCAGCGCCGCCGGCTCCACCACGCCATGATCCCCGGTATGAACACCAGCGCCGGGAACACCCCCCACACGCCGATCTTCACCATCGTCATCTGCTGCGGCGGAATCGCCCGAATCGCCGGCGCGGGAACCGGTCCCGCCGCGATCCACTGCTCCTGCCCCGCCAGCCAGTGCAGCGCGTTCACCATCAGATCGGCGTTGCTCGTCGGCGCGCCTTCATAATAGACGCGCCCCTTCTCGCCCATCCGCTGGATCGGCCGGTTCAGGTACCCGTCCGTCAGACTATAGCCCGTCCCGAACACCACGATCCGCGACTCGTTGCCGTCCCCGGCGCGCCGCGCCGCCATCACCACCGGCACGGCCGCGTCCTTGACGAACCCGTCGCGCTGCACGATGCCGTTCGACTCGGGATCCTCGATCACGTTGATGATCTCGATCACCTTGTTCACGTCCGCCGCGATGAACTCCTCGCTCGATGGAATGCTCAGCACCGGCTCCAGCGTCACGCCCTCGGGAATCTTGTCCGCCGCCGTCACCGGACATGCGTTCGTCACGATTACGCGTGAATTCCGCAGCGGCGCGCCGATCGGATGATCGCTGAAGTTGTTCAGCGGCATGTAGTTGAACTTCTCGATCGTCACCATGAACTGGTTCGGCGCGCGCGTGTCCGGCTCGATCTGAAACAGCCGCGTCGGCGTGTCGACCACAATGCCCCAGCCCTCGCGCATCAGCGCGTCCATGCCGTACGGCGGCGTCTCAAACGATCCGAAAAACGATCGCGTCACTTCCCACGTCGCCACAAACACGCCACGGCCGCCGTTGGCCAGCACCGCCTCGACACGCTTGCGCTCCTCCTCTCCGAATGACCGCGACGGCTGTTGCTGGCCCATGAACGGATTCGGCGGATTCGGCGGCGCCGGCGGCAGGAACACGAAGATTCGCTCGGTTCCCTCGTCGGCCGGCGGGGCGTCGCCCGCCTTGCTCAGGTCCCATTCCTTCACCGCGAAGTTGGCGTTCTTCAGCCGCTCGCGCAAGGCCGCCAGCGCCTGAAGCGGAATCGAGCTGCGCTGCGGTTGCATGAACTGACGCGCCTGCGGCGGCGGCTCGACCTCAAACGACGTGAGCACGATCGTGGCAAACGGCCTCTTGCTCGTCAGCGACAGGATTGCCCCGCCGATCGTCGCGTCGCCGTTGAACGTCCGCGGACGCTCCTCCTGCATCGCCATGCCGGACGAAAGCTGATCGCGCACCGGCCAGACGTCGTCGAACCCCAGCACGCGGACCTGCTGATTGGCCTCGACCACGATGATGTTGTCGCGCCGCAGCTCCTCGGCGAGTTGTCCCAGCTTCAACTCCGGCAGATTGTCGATGCGGCCCAGCAAATCGCCGATGGCCGCGATCTGCTTGCCGAACAACTGACCGCCGCGCGACTGTTCCAGTATCTTCGCGCTGGCCGGATCCACCGTCTCAAGGCTTTTCAGCAGCCGATCGAGCGTTTCGCCCACCGCGTGCACGCGCTGATCGATCGCCGGCATCACGCGACCGCGCACCGTCGTCAGCGCCTGCCCGATGGCGCCCGGATCGCCGCGGTCGACGATGTCGAGAATCTGCTGTCGGCTCTGTCGCAGATCGCGGGCCGCCATCGCCAGCAGATCCGCCGCGGTCACCTTGCTTTGCAGGATGCCCAGGTCCATCACCAACTGCCAGTTGACGTGGCTGCCCAGCGCCGCGTTGCGCCGCGCGATGTCGTCGATCTGACCGCCCAGCACGCGCATCGACTCTTCGGTCTTCTGCGCTTCGGCCGCGAACGCCGCCAGCGCCCCCTTGGCATCCGCCGGCGCCTGATCGGACTCCGCGTTGATCGTCGCCTTCAGCGCCGCCGTCATGCCCGGCGTCCGCTGCGCCAGATCGCGCAGCGTCGAAATCAGCGTGCCGTCCGGCTTCTGAATCTCCTGTGCCAGCTTGTCGATCTCGCCCAGCGCCCGCTGCGCCTGCGTGAGCTGGTCCTTGATCGGTCGCAGCGTCGCGCTGATCTTGTTCACCGCCTGACCGTAGTTCGGCAGCGCCGTCGGGTCCGTCAGCCGCGCCACTTCCTCGGCCGCCGAACCGAGCGACTGCCGGTCTTCGGCGAACACGTCAAGCACGCTGCGATAAATCGGAAAGTAACTCAGCCAGCCCTCGGCCGCCGACAACTCGCCCAGCCCCGCGCCGCCGAACGCCGCCAGCGTCTGCTCCAGCTCGCTCCGCAGCGAAGCGAAGTCGCGGATCACCGCTTCGTGGTTCTGCGACTCCTGCTCATACGTGCTGCGGACGCGCGTCACCAGCCTGGCTTTCGCGTCTTCGGTCGAGATGTGCTCCACCGTCACGCGATTGCTCGCCAGCGTCAGCTCGTCCCCGTAGGACATCAGTCGGTCGATGAACCGTTCGCGCGCCTTGTCCGGCTCGGTCGACAAATAGACCGTCGTGATCCGCACGTCGTCGTTGACGCCCGCCAGGATCGACCGCGTCCGGTCCGACAGCCCGAAACTGCCGAACGTCGCCACGTCCGCCCGCAGATGCTTGAGCGTCGCGAACCAGTTCACGCCCACCACCAGCGCCGCCGCCAGAACGACCGTCAACGCCACGTTCAGGCCGATCTCCATGCGGCGCGTGGTCGTCACTTCCACCGTCGCGCCCGGCAACTTCGCTTTCCCGCCGTTTACCGCCATCGCTTGGACTCCAGCACCTTCGTCGCCAGGAACAGGAAGAACACCGTCAGCGACAGGAAATAGATCAGAGACGTCGTGTCGAATATTCCGCGGCAGAACACGTCGAACTGCCCGCGCACGTTGACCTTGCCCAGCACCGCCCGCGCCCCCGGAAACTGGAGCGACAGAAAGTCGGTCACAAACGTCAGAATCGCCAGCAAGCCCACGCCGATCACCGACGCCAGAAGCTGATACCGCGTGCACGCGCTGGCGAACAAGCCCACCGAGGCGTAGAACGCGCCCAGCAGCAACAGACCCAGGTACGCCACCAGCGTCACGCCCACGTCAATCTGCCCGAAGATCGCAATGATCAGCAGATGAATCACCGTCAGCACGACCAGCCCGGTGTAGAACAGGAACACCCCCAGGAACTTGCTGAGGATCACTTCCCAATCCGTCACCGGCGCGGTCATCAGCGTCTCGATCGTCCCGCTGGCGTACTCCTCCGACAGCAGCCGCATCGTCAGGATCGGTACACAGAACACGAACAATGATCCCATCGCGAAGAACAGCGGACGCACCGAGCTTTCTTCGCCCGGCAGCAGCGTGTTCTGCGTGAACAGAATCCCCGTCAGCACCAGAAACGCGAACGCCGTCAGATAGGCGATCGGCGAATAGATGTACGTCGTGAACTCACGCTGCGTCAGGGCCACCACGTTCTTCATGCCTGCGCTCCTTCCTGAGGCCGCGCCGTCCCGCGCCGTCGATCGGCGTCGCGCATCTGCTGCTGTGCCGTGATCTGCACGAAGAATTCCTCCAGGCTGCCCACTTCCAGCCGGATCTCACGCAGCCGCCACCCCTTCTGCACCGACATCTTCACGATGTCCTCCCGCGGGTCGGCGTTCTTGTCGGTGTCGATCGTCAGCCGCACCCAGCCGTTGTTCGACGTGTGCGCCACGTGCTTCACGCCGTTGACCTTCTCGACCCCGCCGGCCACGTCCGACGTCGGGCCGTGGATTTCCGCGATCAGCCGCGAGCCGCCCCGGATGCGATCCTTGAGCTGCTCCGGCGTGCCCGACGCCACGATCTTCCCGCCGGCGATGATGATCGTCCGCTGACACGTCGCCTCGACTTCCGGCAGGATGTGGCTCGACAGTATCACCGTGTGCCGCCTGGCCAGGTCCTTGATCAGCGTGCGCGTCTCGCGAATCTGGGCCGGATCGAGGCCCACCGTCGGCTCGTCGAGGATCAATACCTTCGGATCGTGCAGCAGCGCGTCGGCCAGCCCCACCCGCTGACGCATGCCCTTGGAAAGCTGCTGGATCGGCCTCTCGATGAAATCTCCCAGCCAGCACTGCTCGGCCACGCGCTTGATGCCCGCGTCCCGAGCCGACTTCTCCAGGCCGCGCAGCTTGCCGCGGAAGTTCAGATACTCGCGAACGCGCATGTCGGTGTACATCGGCACGTTCTCGGGCAGATAGCCGATGGCCTGCCGCACCGCCAGCGATTCGGTGAACACGTCGTGCCCCGCCACCGAGGCCGCCCCCGATGTCGCGGGCATGTAACAGGTCAGGATGCGCAGCGTCGTGGTCTTGCCGGCCCCGTTGGGACCGAGGAAGCCGACGATTTCGCCTTCTTCGACCGAGAACGACACATGGTCGACGGCGCATCGCTGGCCGTAGAACTTGGTCAGATCACGTACCTCTATCATGGTCGGTCTATCTCCGCCAAGCGGCTGTGGCTCAGCTACTCTCACCAATGCCGCGTGGCACGGACTCGCGGCCCGCGTGTCAGAGCCGCCCACGGCTGTGGCTGTGTAGCACAGCAGGCTGTGGCTATGTGGCACAGCCGCCTGTGGCTGTGTAGCACAGTCAACTGTGGCTGTGTGGCACAGCCGCCCCCGGCTGTGAGCGCCTGTCGCACCGCCCCGCCGGGCCGTGCCGTTACGCGTTATTTCCATGCGGTCGATCAGCGTACCGGAGCCATCGCTTCCGTGCCCATCGAACCTACGTTGGCTCGCTATTGAGCGTTCGGGGCGCCGTCCCGCAGGCCGCGGGGACACGATTCCGCGTGGCACGGGCTTTCGGCCCGCGTACCGCAAACGCCCCGCAGCGCGGGGATGGCATGACCTCGCCCCGCGCCGGCCAAGCTCCAATCCGCCCACAGGGCCGGATCGGCGCCTCCGCGAAGGGTTATAGTTCATAAAGCCGCCCGCGCCGCATGTCAAGGCGCGTCGCGCGCCACCAAGACCGGAGCAGATAAACTATTGAGCCACAAAACGTTATAGCGTCAGGTAGGCGGGCCGGTTAGGCTGTGGGCATTCCTCGCCGCAGAGTGCCGCAACGTCTATTCGAAACACCGATTCCAAAAGAGCTGGAGTGGCTTTCCCTATAGACTCGGGATACGCCGCCAAGTTTCGCTTGTCGCGCCGGCACGCCAACACCGCCGGCCAGCCTGCGGCAGACCCGCTGCACGGAAGCGCTGAATTCGCTTGAGCCGTCCAATCCGTGCGTTGCTGGTACCTCAAGTCTCGCGAGCCGCATGATGGTAGCGACTACTTCCTCCGCGCACGAACAAATAGGCGTACAAGACCGTTTCGTGTCGCAAGTTTGGCCATCTTCTCCATATGAAGCTCGTCGCAAGGCAGGTCGGTCGCACAGTGCAGATGTCCGTAACGTGGGTCGGCATTATCCGGGTCATGGCGCGGCGGCAATGGCGGCGACAGCGAGACCGTCAAATCATGAAACGTGAGCCTGCACAGTCCCGGAAGGTCGGCCGATTGCCGCAGCGCATTATTCCGTTGGTACTCGTCCAACCCCTCTTCGCTTCGCAGGGATTCATCCTGCCACGTGAACGACAATGACGCCTCACCATCTCGTGGGCGGAACGCTTCAAAGGAAACTTCGCCGCCATCTCGCAGATAGCGCTTTTTCCCGACCCGGCGAAGAAATGAATCTTCCGGCTGGAACGGCTTCAGAATCGGCTCGTCACCCACGCCGCGAGCTCCCGAGGCAGTTGAGGTTCATTCTCGCAGTCTTGCCGTACCCGCGTCTCCATGTGCTCGTCGGTCAGTACGGCACACATCCGAGTGCCATCGGGGCTGATCCGCAGATTCACCCGTCGATCGGTAACCAGCGACTGCAGAATGACCGACACACCCCCGTTATCCTCAGTGAACGCAGCCACTTTGAGTCCGGGAGCCCATGCCACGTGTGGAGCCAGGCGACTCATTATGCGTTCGCAGGTGTGACGCGCCGCCGGCGTGGGAACAACGTCGCTATCGGCCTCCTGGTCCTCGGACAGTTGGGCAGTGACCCGGCTTGTCAGATCTCTTGACCCATCTGCAACCACCTTCTCTACATCGCCCTCGCGTCGTTCCGTTTCAACTGCGGTCGGAACGGGCTCCTCCAGGGAATAGAACCAGGAAGATCGGGGACCGATCAAAGCGTCCGACTCTTCGATTGGCAGCGTCTCAGGCATCGGAACGCTCCAGCCCCCAGTCTGTTTTGGCGTCATCTGAAATAATATCGGCAAAGAAACCCTGAAGGCGCTCGTGAACCTCGTCAAGCGCATCCCGATCCGATTTACCTTCAGAAACGTGCTGGCCGCACGCTGTCGTGAATCGATAACCTTCGATCGACTCGGTTTCGACTTTTGCGGTAACGTGCTCAAAACAAAGTCGCAGGTCGATGCCGTCCGGTTCCTGCCACGAAGCCTCCAACTTATGAACCTTCCGCGCTTCGTCAGCGGCGGCCAGACGCGCCCGGCCAGAGAAATATCGCCGCAGCACTGCTGGTCCTTGTGAGCTTTGAATGAAATTCACATAGGACATGTTGACGACGATGATCCGAGGCGGCGGCTGTTCACACACTTCTCGAAGACAGTCAACTGCGCGCCATAATGAATCGCGAAGCGCGCGGTATCGCGGATACTTCGGCGCATCGGGACCGGCCCGTTTCGCCCAGTGCGCAACAAGTACCTGGCTTTGTACCGCGATGGAAAGCCCGTCCTTGTTGCCTCTGAAAACCGCCCCGGGTATTTGATGGGGACTCAACTCGATCGATGAATCGCGAATACCGGGGGGCACGTATAACTGAGGCAACTCGCTCTGGTCGGGAAACTCATCGCGCAGCCGCTCCAATATGGCGTTGAGTATCCGAAAAGTGAGTTTGACGGGCGACTCAAGGCTGGCGCGAACCGCAGCCTCAACCAGCGGAAGGTTGCGGAAGTTCAGTGGGAGCGCTACCTTGGTGCGGCTGTTCATCGTGCCCTGTGCCCGGCCGGTTGTGCCCGGTAGATTGTCAACACAATCACAGCGTTATTATAAACCGCGCAGCGGCAGCGGTAAATCGCGATCGATCCGCGGCCCAGAGATGGCGCAAGAAAGACCATCCCCCACGCGACCGCGGTCGCCGACAGCGATTTTCATCGTTGCAGACCATGGGCGGAATGGCGCGCAAGACCAGCACGATCTCACCGCAACACGGCGAAATAACCGACCGGCGGTCCGGCATCCGCCGGGCTCTCCGCCGTCATCCATTCTTCCGCTTGAGGATGCGGACGAATTCGCTGCCGGTCTCTCGTGCGCTCCCACCGCGCCCGTGGACCGTGCCGACAACATCCACCAGGCGTCGATCCAGACGCTTGTCTGGCAGATCGTCGCGTTTCTGATGCGCGGCGTCACAAATGATCTCAGACACGGACTGTTCGCGGCCCGTCGCGGCCAGGTTGCGTTGTTCCTCTACCTGTTCGCCGAGTCGAATGTGTCGCATGTCCAAGCTCCCTCGAAGCTGAATTTCATTCTATCCAAAGAACGCAACGCCACGGCGGAAAACTGCGTCTTGATAGGAGCCGACCCGACCAACCGACCCGTCGTTCACGCCACCACCGGCAGCGGCACGCTCCCATCCGCCCGCGGCAACGGATCCGGCGGCGCGATCGTCACGCCGCCGCGCGTCAGGCTGGCCTCCCCACGCTCCACGCGCTGCGCGAACTTCAGGCTCTCTTCATACAGCGCCTCGAGCATCTCGGCCTCGCTCACCGTGCGCGTCTGTTCGCCCTGCACGTAAATGATCCCCTTGCCCCGCCCGGCGAACACCGCCACGTCCGCCCCCTCCGCCTCGCCCGGCCCGTTGACCACGCAGCCCATCACCGCCACCTTCACCGGCACGCGAATCCCCGCCAGCCGCCCCCGCACCTCGCGAACCAGCCGGATCAGATCGATCTCGATCCGCCCGCACGTCGGGCACGCGATCAACTCCGGTTCGTTCCGCGCCCGCAATCCCAGGCAACACAGCATTTCCTTCGCATCCTCGACCTCCAGCACCGGATCGCTGGCGTAGCTGATCCGTACGGTGTCGCCGATGCCGTTGGCCAGCAGCGTCCCCAGCGCCACCACGCTGCGGATGCAGCCGGTCTCCTTCGGACCGGCGTGCGTCACGCCCAAATGCAGCGGGTAGTCGAAGCGACGGCTGATTTCGCTGTAGGCGTCGATGACGATCGTCGGATCGATGCTCTTGGCCGAGATCACCACGTCGTCGAAGTCGTTCTCGTCGAAGATAAGCAAGTACTCTTCGAGCTTGCGCACCATGATGTCGATCAGCCGGCCGTGATAGTCGCGCCGAAGCTCGGCCTTCTCCGCCGCGCGCTGCTGCTTGTCGCGGCGCTCCACGATGCCGCCCTCGTTGACGCCGACGCGAATGGGGATGCGCCGCTCGCGGCAGGCGCGAATGACGCGGTCGACTTCCTGGCGGTCCTGAATGTTGCCGGGATTCAGGCGGATCTTGTGTACGCCGGCCTCGACCGCCTCCATGGCGCGCTCGAAGTGAAAGTGCACGTCGGCGACGATCGGCACGGCCACCTGCGGCAGAATGTGGCGCAACGCCTCGGTGTCGCGCCGCTCGGGCACCGCCACGCGAACGATGTCGGCCCCGGCGCGGGCGAGCTGGTTGATTTGGGCCACGGTGGCGTCGATGTCGTAGGTGTAAGTCGACGTCATCGACTGAATCGAAACGGGCGCGCTCCCGCCGATGACGACGGGACCGGCGCGGACGGAACGAGTGAGGCGGCGCACGACCATGTGTGTATCATAGGAGTTTACGCGGAATACCGGCAGCGCAGCATCTGGATCGCATTCGCGCTGGCGAGCGGCGCAACGTACTCGCTTCAAGGCGCCGTGGCGAGTGGTGCGTTGACGACGCGTATTTTACTGTGCTTACGTAGCGCCGCCTCCACCGCATGGCGCGTGCGACTCGACATGAGTCGAAACGCCGGCCGCGACGCAGCGCTCTGCGCGAGGCGCGGCGCCGTGCCGCCGATTACGAGTTGCACCGCCTCGGCCATCAACTCCGCCGCCAGTTGCGTCACGGCGCGCCGGGCCGCCGCCAGCGAATCGAACGCCCCGTCCGGCAGGCGGCGCCTCAAAATGATGTCCCCCGCATCGACGCCCGCATCGACCCAGTGAACCGTCGCGCCGGGAATCTCGCCGTCGTGCAGGCACCACGCCACGACGTCGACGCCGCGATAGTCCGGCAGCCAGCCCGGATGCGCGTTGAGCGTGCCGATGCGCGGAATCGCCAGCAACTCCGGCCCGAGAATCCCACAGCCGCCGAGCAGCAAAAGATCGGGCCGCGCAGCGCGAAGCGCCGCGATCGTGCGAGGGCCGTTCACTTGATCGCCGCGCACCACGCCGACGTCGCCCTCGTTGTAATACGCGAGTGCATCCTCGCGCAGCGCGTCGACGGCGCGGCAGCCCTCGCCCCGTTCGCGCCGTCCACGCGGCATCAATCGCCTCATGCCGGCCCGGGCCACGCCCCGCAGTCCGTCGGCGCGCCACGTCCGCCGCAGGTTGGTCCATATCGGCGGACCTTCGACGAGGACAACGCCACACAGCGGTACGCCCCGCCGCGCCAGCGCGTGGCCGATGAAGTTTCCGTGTGGGCTGCCTCGCTGCATCAGCAGGAAAATCCGCATGTCCTTATATCGGACAGCACGCTGCGGGCTTATTCATGGACGGCGCCGGCAGCGCCGAGATGCAGGCAGGACACCGTGCGGAGAACGCCGGCGATGTTCCTTCAGCGCGCCACGCAGACGATATCGGTCCTGATCCGGCACGACCGTTGCGATTTGCCCGATTTGCCGCGCGCGATCCGGAATCGTATGTTTCCAGAGTGCGTACGGACATTTAGGGGTTTTCGGGGGGGTTCGCCATGTACCTGCGCTATACGTTACTGCTCCTCAGCATTCCCATGATGATCTGCGGTGCGCTCAGCGCCACGCTGGGACCATCCAGCGTTCCGCTCGAGTTTCGCCAGGTGTTCTTTATCACCTGGGCCATCGCGCATCCCGCCGTCGCCTTCTTCGGCGCGGCGTTCGTCCTGGTTGTCGCGCTGCTGATGCGCACGGGACGCACCGTGTTGGTCAACGATTTCGCACATTGAGGAGTCGCGCCCAAATAACCAGAACAATTGTGCTTGGTGGTACGGGCATCTTGCCCGTTCAATCGTCCTGGGTGGTACGGGCATTTTGTCCGTTCCATTGTCTTGGGTGGTACGGGCATCTTGCCCGTGCCGGACGAGCGGGACGCCCGTACCACCGATTGTGCCGGGTGGTACGGGCATCTTGCCCGTTCCGGACGGGCGCGACGCCCGTACCACCCCTCTGCGACTCGTTCGCCTTATTTCCGCGCGATGCCCAGGAATCGTCCGGAGACCAACGACACCGCTTGGGCGGCGTGACACGGTCAGCCCTTGCGCACGATAGTCCTGCTGACTACGGGAAATGCGTCTCGCCAAGGCCACGCCGTGCGGCCCATCGACGGGGCGCCGCCGCCCCCGCTGTGTTCCCCGGCGTAGCACGGCCCCTGCCCGCACGGGGGCGCCGCCCACGACGCGATCCGCCGGCGACACAACATCACTCTTGACCGCCCCGTCGCGCCGATCTAGAACGCGCACGGAATGTCCGCCGAAGATTTCGACCTCGTGATTCTCGGCGGCGGCGTGGCCGGCTGGGCCGCCGCCGCTTTCGCCGGCGCCCGCGGCCGCCGCACGTGCCTCGTCTCACGCCCCGCCGCGGCATCCCCCTGGTGCGACTGGCTCCCGCCTCTGGCCGATCCGCTGCTGGCCGCGCTGAAGCTCGACGCGCAGCGCATTTCATCCGAAACCTTCGATCGCGTCGTCCTGCGCTCGGCTGATCTGAAACAGCAGGCCATTTGCGATTCCCTCTCGCCCTGCCGCGTCGTGCGACGCGATGCACTTCGCGACGCCTTGCGCCAGGCGGCGCGGGTCACGGGACGTGTGCAGCATCGCGAAGCGACGATCGTCGACGTCGACGCCGCGGAAGAATCCGTCACGCTGCGTGCCGAAAACGGTGCGCATTGCTCCGGTCGCGTGCTGATCGCGGCCGACGGCGGTGCGTCGATCGTCGTTCGCAAGCTGCTGCGCGGCGCGGTCCCTTCGACGATCACGTCCTACGGCGCGGTGCAGTGGTCGGCGCCGGGGACAAAGAAGGGCAAGGGCAAGGCCCACGTCGAGCTGACCGTGCTTCTCGCCACAAATGGGCCGCAAGGCTTCGGTTACGTGCTCGATTATTCAAGGGGTCTGATCGCCGGACTCGTTGAGGCCGCCGAAATCGCCGTCGTGCGCACGCGACTGGCTGAGTTGTGCGCACGCCTGAAGGCGCATCGCATCCTGAACTGCGACGCGATTGCGGGCGAGAACGCCATGGCCGCGCGCGTTCTGCCGCGCGGCGCGGCGCTGGAATACGAAACGCACGTCGGCAAACGCACGCTCGTCATCGGCGACGCGGGCGGATTCGTCAGCGCGCTGAGCCAGGACGGATTGTACCCCTCGCTCGAAGCGGCGCGGCTCGCGGCGCAGACCGTGCACGAAGCCCTGGATGAGCCGCATGAACAGGATGTTTTAAGTCGTTTTGACGCCGCCTGGCGGCCGGTGTTGGCGGACTATCTGCGCATTCCCGGCACCGACCTGAAGTTCCTCATGCCGCTGGTCTTTACGAATCAGGCCGTTGCGGAAAAGATGGTCCGCGGCTTCCTCTACGGCGAGAATATGTAATTCGCCAGTTTCCCCAGCTTAGCAGCGTTGTTCTTCGCGTTCGCTGATGAGCGGTGAGACACAAGATATTGTGGCCGAAATTATCGGCCTCTGAGACGCTGTTGGCCAGGTGATATTCGGACCTGTCGATGGGCAATCCTGAAACGCCGGATTGTAGCGGACGGCGTGATAAGGAGTTACGACTGAATCGACGCACCGCCGCCGCTGCCTCAAAAAACTTATCCAACATCTTGTGGTTTTTTCCACGTTTTTTTCAAGGACACCCCCGAAGCGTTCCGATACCCCTGCTGTTGACAGGCCGCCCGAGGGAGTTCGCCGACGATGCCCAGCGCACGTTGCTCCCCTGCCAATGCTGGCGCGACCTGTAGAGGCCAACGATGAACGACATTGGTTCGGTAGAACGCCCGTTTCATCCGCTCGTCAGCGCTCCCGTCGCCGCGGCCCAGGGAGGGGCAACCGTGGCCACCGTGCTGGCGGAGGAAGACTCCGTCGAGATTTCGGAGTTCGCTCGCCTGCTCAGCGAGGGCGCCTTGGGCGCGGAGCAAGCGGACATTCGGCTGCACAAGATCATTGAAGTGCGCGAGGCCATCGCGCGCGGCGATTACGTCACGCCGGAAAAACTCGATACCGCGCTGAAGCGCGCAATGTCCGACGTATTCGGAGATTAACACCGCACACCGGATTTTCGCCCCCCAACGCCAACGCGCGTCGAAACGGGTCGCGGCTTCGGCCGGCCCGTTTCGGCGTTTACGGGGAGTGCATGTCAGCGTGCCTTATTTGTGCCCCGACTAAAGACAACATCCTATATCGTCGATAGCTCGGAACATGCCGGCGGATGCGAGGATGCTCGCGTACGTCACGGCCGGATCCGATCGGCCACCCCAGTGGTGGCCCTCCCCGTTCTCAGTCTCTCACGGAGGAAACATGAAACCGCTCCTCGTACACATGATCCTGCCTGCTCCGATTGTCGTCTCACCGCCTGCACCGCGACCGCGACCATGGGTCAACGCCGCGCCAACCGACGGGCCAAAACCGCCAAAATCCCGCAAGAAACGGACCGCCCCTCCCGATTCCGCCGCCAAGCCCGTTCGCCACGACAAAGTGTCGGCCGTCCGCGCAGCCCTCGCGCGCGGCGACTACCTGACGCCGACCAAGCTCGACGAGGCCATCCGTCTCGCACTCGAATCACTCAAATAGTCATCCTGGCCGGCCGGCGCTCGGCCGTTCCACAAACTCAATGGAGCGCAGCCGCCCTCGGCTGGCCGTAACGCCGCAACGCCTGCTTGCGTGGGCGTCTCGTTGCACGGGCGCGGGCCTCGCGTTCCCGCGCCGCGCGACTTTCGCCAGGACCGCATCATCCCCAGAATACGCCGTCGACGATCGACGCGCATCCGACCGCGGCGCACCACGCTTTCGCCGCCGCGCCGGCGGCGCGCGACGAACGTGGCGCGCGATCATGGATCAGATTTGTCGTGATTCGCCGATGCGGCGATTCCTGCGGCGCCGATCGGCGCGGGGCGGGTTGACCCTGCTCGCCGCCATCGCCACCGCCTGCCTCATCTCGTTGCCCTGGAGCCTGGATCGCTACGACGATTCCGATCTGAAAGTCGCACGCCGCCCGCCCGGCCCGCTCGGCGGCTTCATGGGCACCGATCTGCTCGGACGTTCGCTGGCAATGCGCGTCCTGCTGGGCGGCGTCGTCAGCCTGTCCGTCGGCGCGGCGGCGGCCGCCATCAGCGTACTCATCGGCGTCGGCTGGGGCCTGACGGCCGGCTGGTGCGGCGGGCGCATCGACCGCGTAATGATGCGCGTCGTCGACGTCCTGTACGGGCTGCCCTACATCCTGCTCGTGATTCTGCTGAAAGTGGCGCTGGACGACGTGATGATCCGCCGCCTCGGCTGGAGCGTCGCCGGCGCGAATCTGATCATACTTATCGTCGCGCTGAGTTCCGTGAGCTGGCTGACGATGGCGCGCGTCATTCGCGGACAGGTGCTGTCGCTCCGCAGCCGGCCGTTCATCGACGCCGCGCGCGTCATGGGACTGCCCGGCTGGCGCATCGCGTGGTCGCACCTGCTGCCCAACCTCGTCGGGCCGATCGTCGTTTACGGCACGCTGACCGCGCCGCAGGCGATCCTTCAGGAATCGTTCCTCAGCTTTCTGGGCATCGGCATCGAGCGGCCGACGCCGAGCTGGGGCAATCTGGCGGCCGACGGCGTGTCGGCGGTCAACAATGTCGAGAGTTTTTGGTGGCTGCTGCTGTTCCCGTGCGGCGTCCTGACGACAACGCTGCTGTCGCTGCATTTCATCGGCGAGGGCCTGCGTGCCGCGTGGGATCCGTCGGCACACGAGTCGCCATCGCGTCAGGCGTGAGCGTCGCCAGGGCCTCCGCCGCCGTCGCGTGGTATTGAATTACCCGCGCTGAATCCCGATCATGCCCGCGAGGGCCGGGCTTGCGGATGTAGCACAGCCGCCCCCGGCTGTGAATGGGGCACAGCCGCCCCCGGCTGTTGTCGGGTGGTACGGGCGTCCCGCCCGTCCCCGCGTGGCACGCGTTTGCAGTCCGTGGGGCACAGCCGCCCCCGGCTGTGGGTCGTACGGCTGTCCCGCCCGGCCCCGCATGGCACGCGCTTGCAGCCCGTGGGGCACAGCCGCCCCCGGCTGTGGGTCGTACGGCTGTCCCGCCCGGCCCCGCATGGCACGCGCTTGCAGCCCGTGGGGCACAGCCGCCCCCGGCTGTGGGTCGTACGGGTGTCCCGCCCGGCCCCGCATGGCACGGGCTTGTAGCCCGTGAAAAACCGAGCCCCGAGCGCAAGCGCCGGGGCCAACCTCGCGACTCTGCGATACCGCACCGCTGACGCATGCGGCCCCGATTCAGACGGGCTGCAAGCCCGTGCCACGCGGAAACGAGACGCGCACGTAAGTAAGCGTTGCCCGCCCATGCGCACGGGAGAGCGAAGTTGTTTCGCACGGGCTGCAAGCCCGTGCCACGCGGCATGATGGCCTGCCGTATATTGCATCACACCCTCCGGAGCACCGCATGAACGATCTCCTCGCTTCGTTGCTCGAAACCGTCTCCGGCGTCATCTCCAGCGCCAACGATTTCCTCTGGGGAATTCACACGTTCATCGCACTGCTCGGGACCGGCATCCTCTTCAGCGTCTGGAGCAAGTTCATTCAGTACCGCGCGCTGACCCACGGCGTCTCGGTCATTCGCGGCAGGTACGACGACAAGAACGACCCCGGCGCGATCAACCACTTCCAGGCCCTGTCCACCGCCCTGTCGGGAACCGTCGGACTCGGCAACATCGGCGGCGTCGCCCTGGCCATCGGCGTCGGCGGACCCGGGGCGCTGTTCTGGATGTGGGTCACCGGCTTCCTCGGCATGGCCATCAAGAGCGTCGAAGTCACGCTCGCCATGATCTACCGCGACACCACTGAGCCGGACAACCCGCACGGCGGCGCGATGTTCGTCATCGACCGCGGACTCGGCGAAAAACACCCGCGCTACCGCGTTCTCGCCCGCGCCATCGGCATCGCCTTCTGCATCACCCTGCTGATCAGCACCTTCACCGGCGGCAACATGTTCCAGGCCTGGAACGTCGCCGACATCACCAATCAGTACTTCGGCATGCCGCAAGTGTTCACCGGCATCATCCTCGCGTTCCTCACCGGCCTCGTGATCATCGGCGGCATCAAGCGCATCGGCAACGTGACCGGCCGGCTCGTGCCGTTCATGTGCGGCCTGTATGTCGTCGCGGGACTCGTCGTGCTGTTCATCGAGGCCGCCAACGTGCCGGCGCTGCTGCTGAAAGTCGTGCAGGACGCCTTCAACCCCAACGAGGCCGCCGGGGCGTTCATCGGCGCGGGCGCCTGGTTCGGCCTGACGACCGGCCTGCGACGCTCGCTGTTCAGCAACGAAGCCGGCCAGGGTTCCTCGCCCATCGCCCACTCGGCCGCCAAGACCGACGAACCGGTGCGCGAAGGCATCGTCGCCGGGCTGGAACCCTTCATCGACACGTGTCTGGTCTGCACGCTGACCGCGCTGGTCATTCTGGCGACCGGCACGTGGGACCGCGGAGCCGTCGCGGACATTCGGGGCGACGTGCTACTGGTGCGGGTGATCGAAACACCGACTGACGCCGAGGGAACCGCGGACGGCGAAAAAGCCCCGTCCGAGCCGCGGGTGGCGTGGATCGTCGAGGCCCCCGTGACCATCGACAGCCTGCCGACGCTGCCCGCGCCGGACTCGTGGGAACCGGGCAACGGTCTGTTTCTGCTGGCCGAGATTCCGGACAATCTGAATCACGATACCGCCTCCAATCGCATTCGCGTGACGGCCACGATCGCCGTCGTCGCCGACGCCGATCTCGTTGAGCCGCGGGATGAGTCCGGCGCGATTCAGCGCGCCCAGCGCGAGCAGCGGCGGCGCCGCCTGTCCGAGGCGGGCCTGGAGGTCGGCGATAAATATGTGCGATGGGACGTCGTCTCGCCCGACGGTCCCTGGCAGACGCCGATCACGCCGGAAACGCAGGTGCGCCTGCTGGACAAGGGGGTGTACCGCAACTTCATCGGCGCGGCGCTGGCGGCGCACGCCTTCGATCGCGCCATTCCCGGCCTGGGCAAGTGGCTCGTGACCGTGGCGGCCTGGCTGTTCGCCTATTCGACCATGATCTCGTGGGCCTACTACGGCGAGCAGGGGATCATCTACATCTTCCGCCGCCGCTTTATCATGACGTATAAGGTCATTTATTGCGGCCTGGCGGTCTTCGTCACGCTGCCGGGCTTCATCACCACCACCGGCCAGCTCGAGAACCTGGCCGACCTGGGCACGGGCGTCATGCTGTTCGCCAACCTGCCGATCATCCTGTTCATGGGCCATCAGGCCATGCGCGCGTTCCGCGACTATTTCAGCCGACTGGACTCCGGCCGGATGGAGAGCCACGCCGCCCCCGCGCTGACGGACGTGGTGGAAGGGCGGGATGTGAGGTGAAAGTCGAAAGGCGAAAGTCGAAATAAAACGTCGAAATGTCGAAAAGTCAAAAAAAAGGCACGAAGGCACGAAGGCACGAAGGCACCAAGGCATGTAGGCACGTAGGCACGTAGGCACGAAGGCACGTAGGCACGAAGGCACGTAGGCACGAAGGGGAAAGAAGTGAGCGACGAAGCGGCCCCGCGCAGGCCGTGGAGCAGCGAAGGGAACGTTGTTGGGAATCGGCTTTCGAAGCGCACCGCCCCGCCTGCGCGGCGGTCCAGCCAGCGGAATGTCGCGTGGCAAGGGCCAGCAGTCCGTGGGGCACAGCCGCCCCCGGCTGTGAGTCGTACGGGTGTCCCGCCCATCCCCGCGTGGCAAGGGCTTGCAGTCCGTGGGGCACAGCCACCCCCGGCTGTGGGTCGCACGAGTGTCCCGCCCGTCCCCGCGTGGCAAGGGCCTGCAGTCCGTGGGGCACAGCCGCCCCCGCCTGTGTTGAATGGGGCACAGCCGCCCCCGGCTGTGGGTCGCACGAGTGTCCCGCCCGTCCCCGCGTGCCAAGGGCTTGCAGTCCGTGGGGCACAGCCGCCCCCGGCTGTGTGTCGTAACGGCGTCCCGCCCGTCCAATCGGCTGCTCGCGAGGGCTTGGCCGAATTGAGTTCCGCCATGCGCAAGGACATGCCGACTTCGACACCGATTTCGGCTATGATTCCGGCGGATGGCTCAACCGCTTGACGGGGCCGGGGCTGCCGGCGTACGGGGCGGTGTACGGCTTCGCCGCCGACAGCGATTTGGTCTCGCAGATTGCCTACAAGAGCGATTCGAGCACGACCGTCGCCAGCACGATTCCGAGCTCCGACAGCACGCGCGACCTGATCACGTCGATCGAGAACAAGTGGGGCGCGACGAGCGTGAGCAAGTACGAGTACACGAATGATGCGCTCGGCCGGCGCACCAGCGTCACCGTCAGCGGCAGCGCCTTCAACACGACTGGCACGACCGGCTTCGACCTGTTCACGTATAACGACCGCAACGAGTTGGCGACGGCCAGGCGTTACACCGGCGGCACGCTGGAGAACCCCACGAATCCGGTGTACACGCGGCACTTCGGCTACGAATACGACCCCATCGGCAATCGCGAGAGCTACCAGATCGGCCAGGGCACCCGCGGGAACTATGCTTACGCCGAACAGGCTGAGTGTCTCAACGTGTGTGAAACAGTACATTGGTACTGCGCCGGGCTGCGTGACTGTCGCCACTTTGCATTTGGGTGGTATCACGAATTCACGGGCTCATGCTAAATCCAAAAATGAGGACACCAGAGTCATATGCTCAGTGTCGGCCCCAGCCAACGTCTACACACTCGAGGGCGAGCATTGCTTGTACTCGCGTTGCTCTTGCCGGCCGCCTACGCCTATTACGTGTTTCGACATGTTCGCTACACGAGCTCGATTGCAGCTTGTAACGATGTTTTCGTCGGGCTTGTTCAGTACATGGAGGCACATGGCGGTCGCTTCCCAGAAAGTGAAGACAAGTTCGTATCCGAAGTCGGGCACCATGATGAGTTGGGGCGTTTGGTCATTCGGCCCGGGCCTCCGAACAGACGGGCGGGGAAGGTTTACGGAGTACCTATCGAGCCTCTTTCACGATTCTGTATTCCATGGGGTGTAAATTGTCAACAGCTTCGCGAGTCGGCGGGGATTGTCTACGACAGGCACGGCAAGGAAGTATTCCTACTGCAATCCGACCTGGGTACCGCAACGTCGCAGGCCTATTCTGTTGCTTTATTACGGTTTGCACAGGAACTTGGCACGGCGCCGGCCTCACTGTCAGACGGTCCGAGTGACAACGAATGAGCGAGGAGCTTTCGGCGTACCCGACGGGGCGGAGTGACCCGGGTGATGGCGCTTCGCGGCCAACGGCGACCTCGTGTCGCAGATCGCCTGGAAGAGCGATTCGAGCACGACCGTCGCCAGCACGATTCCGAGCTTCGACAGCACGCGCGACCTGATCACGTCGATCGAGAACAAGTGGGGCGCGACGAGCGTGAGCAAGTACGAACACACCAACGATGCCCTGGTCCGCCGGACAAGCGTCACGGTCAACCGAGCGCATCTTCGGCAAGTAAGGAGGGATTATGTCAATGTCAACATCCAAGCGTTGGCGGCAAATGCCAAAGCACGACAGTGTGCTTTTCGGGGTGACCCCTGTCAAGTCTGCTGCAAGTGTTCGGCAGCATTTGCGCAGCACGAGGACGTCAATATGCTACCCCCTTATCGACATGGTGTGGTCGCATATCGCGCGACCATTAGCGCACTATTGTTGCTCGCAATCTGGACGTGTGCCTCATGCACAGGGAGTGACGAAAAGAATACGGCTGTTGCAACAGATCCTAAGACCATGGCGTTAATCGAGTTCGTCTCCCTATCACGCGTCAAAGATGGGACACACACAGTGCAGATTCAGGACGCGGTGGGAATGACATGGTTTCGCGAAGCGGCCGCTGGCGTGAATCTTGCCGATATCGAATGTGCAAAGGTGGCCGTTGAGGAGTCCTCAGACTGGCCGGGATACGCTTTGGTGTTGCCGATTGTCCCCTCCAAACGCGATTCACTCGAACATTGGACAAGAAGCCGAGTAGGTACAGTTGCTGGAATCGTTGTGGCGGCGGAATTGCGCTACACAGCGAAACTTGTCGCGCCGATTCGCTCACCTCTTGTAGCACCGGGCTTCGCGCACAAGCAAGAGGCCGAAGAGTTAGCGGGGCGGATTCGAGCAGCTCGATTCTGACGAACAGAGTACCCTGCAGGCCGGCGAGTACCTTCTGCGAGCAATCAACTAAAAACGTTCCGCGGCGTACGAGCACGGAGCGTTGCGGGGTGTCGACAGGTTTGACTCGCAAGTCTGGCTGCTCGATAAGATCGAGTACCGCGGCCCGCCGCAGGATGGCGGGTATGCCTTCGTGGCCAGCGTCATAGGTACGTTCGAGCCGCATCGCGACCTCGTGACGTCGGTCGAGAACAAGTGGAACAGCACGACCGTGAGTAAGTTCGAGTACACGAATGATGCGCTGGACCGGCGCACCCTGGATACGCCGCGGAGGCTGCCCCCGCAAGGCCGGCCGCGCCGGGCGTCGCGTCAAGGGCGGGCCGACCGGAACGAACTTGCCACGGCCAAGCGCTACAGCGGCGGTACGCGGGAGAATCCGACCGATCCGGTCTATTCGCGCCACCTCATCTACGACTACGACGGCACCCTTGACATGCCGCGAACGCCGCGCGTTCCGGAACGCCTTCGCCGCGCGGCACGCCAAGGGCAGGTCGGCAACCGCGAGAGCGATCAGATCGGCGAGGGGACGGCGACGATGTAGGGGCAAAATAAGAAATGAAACGATTGCCGCTGATTGTTGTTGCAATTGCACTATGCGCGCTGGCAGTTACGATCTTAGTGCTGCGCAGCAGGGCAGGGGGGGAGTTTGCTGAAGACAGCCAAAGTGAAATCCCGTTCTACATTCCGCTTGATGCAACCAATGTAAGTCGCCTTCCGCCCAGCTCGCGGATTCCGGACCTTACGGTGCTTACGTACAGTATTCCCACGCCGCGCCTGCCAGGCTTTCGCGAGGAAATTGCGGCATATATGTCTGAGAGGGGGTGGAAGGCCGGACCGCCGCCCATGCGCGACCAGGTACCGGCGGAAGGGCAATGGTCCGTGTGGCGTTCCGAGCCCGAGGGAATCTCACATTACCAGGCAATGTGGCTCAGTGCAGACAATCCTGAGCTTATCGTTGTATTCAGTGCTCACAGGGATGAAGCTGATGGTCAGTGCACGCTCATTCTGCGCCATTTCGCAGGAGACTTGGCGATTCAAGGGAGAAAGCAGTACTCAGATCTGCAATCGAGCGGCGATTGAACGCAGGGAGGGCTCCGCACATGCTGTGTCACGTTCGACGGACCAGGACACCGCCACGTTTGGCCTTGTGCATTGGTTCGATCAACGCGTGTCCTACGGGCTGCACGTCAGCAACGGCAGCCCGGCGTAAGATTACGGTACGCTATACTGGTATGACAGCCGCGGGCGGCTGAACCGGCCATCTTTTTGCTCCAGACTCGATGCGCTCGCCGCCGATACCGAAGACGGACGGCCGCGCCGATGTTGCGCGCAGCAGATGGCGAAAGCGACGCGTTTCACATGACACAATCCATCGAAAATCGTTCCTCCTCGCCGGTCCGCACCTGTGCCCTCATCGCGGCGCTGGTCGGCTGCCTGTTTCTGTGGATCGCGCTGCTGTCGTTCGATCCGCTCGATCCGCCCGGCACGCTGGCCTGGCCCGCCAACGATCCGCCGGCCAATCGCTGCGGGCCTGTCGGGGCGTGGGTCGCGTTTCAGCTTGACCGCTTCCTCGGCATCGGGGCGTTCGCCCTGGCGGCGCTGCTGACCAGCACGGCCGGCACGGCGCTGCTGCGCGGTCCGATGCGCGACTGGCCGCTGCGGCTGGTCGGCGGGCTGCTTCTGATCGTCGCCACGTCGGCGGCCGGGACGATGATCCTCGGCGGCCCGGCCCAGGGACGCTGGACCGACGGCGGCGGCGCGATCGGCATCGCCGCGGCGTGGTGGCTGTCGCAATACCTCAACACGGCCGGGGCGTCGCTGGTGCTGCTGGCTTCGGCGGGGATGGGACTGGTGCTGGCGGCGGATGAGATCGTCGTGCAGATCGCGCGGATGTCGCGACGCGTCGTGCGCATGCGCCGTCCGGCGCTGGCGGGGGCGGCGGCGAATGACGCCGGCGGCGACGCGAGCGACGCTGGACCGCCGGCGCGTGGACGCTCGGCGCGAAACCGCCCGACGGCGCCAAGCGGGCAAACCGAAGGAACGTTGGCGCGGGCGCGGCAGGGATTAGCGCAACTGATCGCCATCGGATCGGCGGCGCGACAACGGCTCGCGCCGCGGGCCGCGCAGCCGGGAGCAAACGACACACAACAGCCGCGCGCCGCGCGCGGCAACGGCGCAACCGGCGCCTCGACCGCAACCTCGGCCGGCGAAGCCGACGATGCAAACGAGCGAACCCCCCGTGCCGCCCGCCGCCGCGCGGATGCCGCGGCACCGGACGACGCCAATCAGAGCGAATCGCTGGCGGCCACGGAGGAACAGGACAGCCCGGCCGATGCGGCCGCCGAAACCGTGGCATCCGCCGCGCCGCCGACGGCCGCGAAGGTCGACGCCAGGACCGCCGCGCCGGCCGCGAAACCCGCCGACGCCGCATCGGGCACGTCGCCGCGCGCCGAGCCGGTCGTGCGGACGTTCGGCGCGCAGGACCGCGGTCACAAGCCGCCGCCGAATCCGTGGCCCAAGGAGCTGGGCGACTACGTCCTGCCGCCGATCGAGCTGCTCGACGAGCCGGAGTACAGCTTCACCCAGGCGCAGGAGTCGGTGGTGCGCGACAAGGCCGCGGTGCTGGAGCGCACGCTTCAGGACTTCCGCCTCGACGCGCGGGTGGTGGCGATCGACACCGGCCCGGTGATCACGATGTACGAGTTGTCGCTGGCGCCGGGCATCAAGGTCAGCCAGATCGCCTCGCTGGCCAACGATATCGCCCGCGCGATGAAAGCGCCGGCCGTGCGCGTCGTCGCGCCGCTGCCGGGCAAGAACACCATCGGCATCGAGGTGCCCAACATCGACAAGGAGAAGGTGCGGCTCAAGGAGCTGATCGAGCGCAGCGGCGTCAAGGCGACGCGCATGACGCTGCCGATGTTCCTCGGCAAGGACGCCTCCGGCAATCCGCTGATCGCCGATCTGTCGTCGATGCCGCATCTGCTGATCGCCGGCACGACCGGCAGCGGCAAGAGCGTGTGCATCAATACGCTGGTGATGAGCATTCTCATGACGCAGCGGCCGGATCACGTGAAGCTGATCCTGGTCGATCCGAAGATGGTCGAGCTGTCGATGTTCAAGGAAGTGCCGCACCTGATGTGCCCGATCGTCACGGACATGAACAAGGCCGAGGCGATCCTCGAATGGGCGGCGACCAAGATGGACGAGCGCTACGAGCTGCTGGCCGAAGCGGGCGTGCGGCAGGTCGGGCAGTTCAACCGGCTGGGCAAGGAGGAAATCTACCGCCGCTTCCAGCCCAGCAACGACGACGAGAAGGCCCAGATACCGACGTACCTGCCGCACGTGGTGATCATCATCGACGAGTTGGCCGATCTGATGCTCACGTCGGGCAAGACGGTCGAGCATCACCTCTGCCGCATCGCGCAGAAGAGCCGCGCGGTCGGCATCCACGTCATTCTGGCGACGCAACGGCCGCAGGCGAACGTGGTGACGGGCCTGATCAAGAGCAATCTGCCGTGCCGCGTGGCGTTCCGCGTGGCCAGCCGGATGGACTCGCGGATCGTGCTCGATCAGAACGGGGCCGAAGTGCTGATGGGTCAGGGCGACATGCTGTTTCTGCCGCCGGGTTCGTCGAAGCTGGTGCGGGCGCAGGGGACGTATGTCGAGGACGAAGAGCTGCGGCGCGTGCTGGAGGATTTGCGTACCAAGGCGCAGCCCGAGTTTCATCACGAACTGGTGCGTTTGCGGCCGATGGGCGAGGGCGACACGGGCGAGCGCGATCCGCTGTTTGACGACGCGGTGCGGATCGTCATCGAGACGCGCCGCGGCAGCGTGAGCCTGTTGCAGCGGCGGCTGGCGATCGGCTACACGCGCGCCAGCCGGCTGATCGACCAGATGGCGTCCGCAGGCATCGTCGGCGAGCACAAGGGCAGCCAGCAGCGCGAGGTGCTGGTGACGCTCGACGAGTGGGAGGCGATGCGTTCGCAGCGCGATCGCGAGATCGCCGAAGGCGGCTATGCAGCGGACCAGGCGTCGTTTAAGGATGATGACGAAATGTAATCGACGCGGCGTTTGATCCGAGCACCAGGCGCCGGCGTACTTGATCGATATTCTGGCATCTCTCGTGAAGATTCTGCCGCTCTCTCACAGTGGTGTTGGGTTCAGGCTTTTGAAACACGTTCTCACCGCACGAAACCCGGTCAGCCTCTGATGCGTCGGCTTCAGCCGACGAGTTCTTGCCACCAGCTTTAGCTGGTGGAACGCGAGCCGCCATTCATCAATTGCCTCTTCCCTTCCTTCAGCCGGCTTCAGTCGGGCTTGGTTCGCGGTCCTCCAGAGAATCGCAGGCATCGAGTCTCACAGGCTTCCGCAGCAAGCCCGGCTGAAGCCGGCTGAAGGAAAATGGGAAGACAATCTCATCAAGGCGGGCCGCCCACCACCGGTTGAAACCGGTGGCAAAAGCCGGCCGGCTGAAGCCCGCCAGGGGGCAAGCCGCACACACAAAACGTTTGTGCGAAGCCCGATTCGAGGCGAGCCGTTGCAGTCGATCGTCTTGCTCCTCGCGGCGACAACCCGCCGCTCCCTCACGGTCGCGGTTCGGTTCAGGCTTTTCGGCCGCCCGCCGCCCCCTTCACGCTCCCGCCTTGGTCGCGTTCAGGGTTGCGGCTCGGATCAAGACAGGCTCGCATCAGCGAGCAGTCAGAACGGCGTATCGTCGCTGTCGAAATCGTTGCCCGTATCCTCGGGCGCGCCGTCGGATGAGGGGGCGTCATCGAGCAACAGCGGCGGCGGATGCGCGGGCGGCGCGGCAACGGGGGCGATCGCCTCGTCGAAATCGGAATACGTCGCGCGCGGCGCGTAGTCCGGTTCCGGCCCCGTGTTCAGCGTGTCGAAGCGCGTATACCGGTCGTTGAACATCAACTCGACCGTGCCCGTCGGGCCGTTGCGCTGCTTGGCGATGATCAGCTCGGCCTTGCCGCGCACTTGCTCCAACAGATTCTGGCTTTTCTCGTCCTTCTTGTCCTTGAGATAATACTCTTCGCGATGAAGCAGAATGACCATGTCGGCGTCCTGCTCGATCGCGCCGCTCTCGCGCAGATCGCTCATGCGCGGCCGGTTGCCCTCGCGCCCCTCGGGATTGCGGTTGAGCTGCGCCAGCGCCACGACCGGCACGTTCAACTCGCGGGCCAGCGCCTTCAGGCCGCGGCTGATCGTGGCGATCTCGTGCTGGCGGCTTTCGCGGCCCGACAGCGGATCGGTCATCAACTGAAGATAGTCGACGACGACCGCCCGCAGCGTGTGCATCACGTGCAGGCGGCGGGCCTTGGCCCGCAGTTCCATGACGCTCATGCCCGGCGTGTCGTCGATGAAGATCGGCTTGTCCTGCATCAGATCGGCGACGGCCTGGAGCTTGGCGATCTCCTCTTCGGACAACATGCCGCGCCGCAGCTTGTGCGAGTCGACCCGGCCGCGCGAGCACAGCAGCCGCTGCACGATCTGCTGCCGGCCCATCTCCATCGAGAAAAACGCGACGGCCTGACGCTCGTCGATGGCGATGTGCTCGGCCAGCGACAGTCCCAGGGCGGTCTTGCCCATGCTGGGACGGGCGGCGACGATGATCAGCTCGCCGGGCTGAAAACCACTGGTGATGTCGTCCAGTTCGAGAAAGCCCGTGGGTACGCCGGTGACGATCAGCCCCTCGCGTTCCTGAAGCTGCTCGAAGATCAGCCCCAGCAACTCGCGGACGGCCAGGGCCGGATTGCGAATGCGCTTCTGCGTCACTTCGAACAGCCGCTTTTCGGCGTGGTCGAGCAGCGCCTGGGCGTCTTCGCGGTGATGGTACGCCTCGTCGATGATGGCGCCGGCGCACAGAATCAACTCGCGCAGCAGCGACTTGTCGCGCACCAGTCGCGCATGATGCTCGACGTGGGCCGCGTGCGGAACCGAGTCGATCAGATCGGTGATGTAGTTGACGCCGCCGACTTCGTCCCACAGGCCGCGCTGCTCGAGTTCGGAGCGCAGCAACACGAAGTCGATCGCCTTGCCGGCGTCGTACATCTCGACCAGCACTTCGAACAGCTTGCGATGATTGGGGTGGTAGAGCCGCCAGGACTCTTCGCGCGGGATGATCTGAAGCACAAGGCCGACCGACTCGCGGTCGAGCATCATCGCGCCGAGCAGGCTCATCTCGGCTTCGATGTCCTGCGGCGGCAGGCGCTGCGCGGCGGCGCTGACGCGATCAGTCCGCGTCGGCGCCCGTTGCGGCGGAGGATTCGTCGGTTGCGGTGCGGACATCCGTGTCACGTTCGCGATCCTCCCGATGTTCGTACTCGGACAAATCGCCCACGGTCTTCTCGGGAACGACCCACACCTTGACCTCGGTCTCGATGTCGTCGGTCAGACGCACCTTGACCATCACGGTGTCGAGCTTCTTGAGCGGCTCGTCCATCCGTACCTGATCGGGATGAACGCTGAAGCCCTCGGCCATCAGCGCCCGCGACACGTCGCGCGGACCGACCGATCCGTAGAGGTGACCTTCTTCGTTCGCCGCCGCCGAAATGTGCAACTCGGTCGCACCGATTTTGGCGGCCATGTGCTTGAGGAATTCGTGCCGCCGCGCCCGCTCTTCGGCCGCCTTCTTCTTCTCGACCTCGATGATCTTGAGGTTGGCCTTGTTGGGGACCAAAGCCACGTGATGCGGTATCAGATAGTTGCGCGCGTATCCCTCGGAAACCTTGACCAGGTCCCCGACCAGCCCCAGCTTGGGCACGTCCTTGCGAAGCAGCAGTTCGACGGGCATAAGGCGTTCCTCTGTCTTGCGGCGACTTCCGATCCCGGCGCCGTGCCGCGGCCCGGCGGAAGCGATCCGACGCGGTGTCGTTCCGTTTGGAACCCCTCATTGTAGCGACGCCTGCCGAGTTGTCGAGGGCATCTGCTCCTCCAGCCGTTTCAGCAGTTCGCACAGGTTGCCCTGCTTGGGACCCGCCGCGGACTGCCACGTCACGTCGCCGCTCTGCTTGAGAACCGCCTGCATTCGCCGCACCGCCTGAATGACCGTCGAATGGTTCTTGTTGCCCATCACGCGGGCGATCTCGGGATAGCTCAGCCGGGTGTGCTGCCGCGTCAGATACATCGCCACCGACCGCGCCAGGGCGATCGTCCGCGTCTTTCGCGACGTGTGCATCTCCGCCGGCGTCAGGCCGAAGAACGTCGCCACGACCGTCTCGATCTGCTCGGCGGTGAGCATCGGCTCGGCGCGGCGGACATGCTCCTCGAGCGCCTGACGCGCCAACGGCAACGTCACCTGCGCGTCGGCGAGCGAGGCCAGCGCCATCACGCGAATCAGTGCGCCTTCGAGTTCGCGAACGTTCGAACTGACTTCCTGGGCAATGTAGGCGATCACGTCGTCCGGAATAGCGCAGCCGCGGCCGTTGGCGCCGATGTGTGCCGCCCGAGCGCGCAGGATCGCGCAACGCGTCGCGTGGTCCGGCCGGTCGAGGCGCACCACCATGCCGCTGGCGAAGCGCGAAATCAGCGCTTCGGAGAAATGACCGATCATGTGCGGCGGCGCGTCCGATGCCAGCACCACGCGCTTGCCGAGCATGTCGATCGCGTTGAACGTGTGCAGGAACTCCTCCTGCGTCGCTTTCTTGTTGGCCAGGAAATGCACGTCGTCGATCAGCAGCACGTCGGCCTCACGGAACCGGCGGCGGAATTCGTCCAACTCGTTGCGCCGCAGCGCGGTCAGAAACTGATTCGTGAAGACCTCGCCCGTGGCGTACGTCCAGGGAATCGAGCGCCCGTTGTCGGTGCGTTCCTCGAGGGAATTGGCGACGCCGTGCAGAAGATGTGTCTTGCCCAGACCGCAACCCCCGTGCAGGAACACCGGGTTGGCCGCGCCGGGACGCATCTCGGCGATGTCCATGATCGTCGCGTATGCCAGCCGATTGCACGGCCCGACCACGAAGGAATCGAGCCGGCAACGCAGCCGGCGCACCGCCACGGACGCCTCGTGCCCGTTGTGCCCGTTGTGCCCGTTGTGGCGCGGGCGATGCGTGCCGTTGCCGGCCCCGGCTTGGGCGGCCTGGCGATTCAACTGCGTCTTGTGCAGGTTGCCGGTCAGCGACGGCTCGAAGGCGAAGCTGAGCTGCACGTCGCGGCCGAGCACGTCGCGGCTGGACGCGAGCAGGTCGGCGGCGTAGTGGCGCTCGATCCAGCCGCTGATGAACTGGTTGGCGACGCCGACCTTGAGGAAGTCGCCGGCGAGCGTGAAGCGGGTGGAGTTCTTGAACCAGACGCGAAAGCGCTGGGGTCCGATCCGCTCAAAAAGGCGGTGGCGGATGGCGGAGGCGATATCGGCGGTCTGCGTAGACACGGAATATCCCTGCGGCTCATTCAAGCCGTTCAGCAAGACACCAGGTTGTGTAGGAACGAACGTTAAAAGGGACCGCGCCGACCCGGACTGGCACGTTGCTGGAAGCTGGTCGGTTCTTTGAGAACCGGCGTTGGGTTTGGCGTCCCACGCGATGTCAACCGCGCTTCGCCATCATAAACAATTTGAAGATTTCGTCAACGCGATTTTTGCGTCGCGCGCAGACGCAGATGCTTTCGTCATCGGCAGTGTCGAAGGTTAACATTCAAAAAAAAATCTCATGCACAGGGTTGTTCACACTCACGCGCCGGCTGTGGATCGTCGTGAATAAGCCGGGCGAAATTGCTTTATCCTTCGGCGTGATCGGACAGTATGCGCGCCCACGCCTCGCGCAGAACACCCGCTCGGAATCCCAGGCGACAATACAAGTCGATCGCCGGACGGTTCGACTCGTCCACCGCAACATCGACTACGGAAAAACCCTCACGATGCGCCAGCGCCAGTCCGCGCGCCAGCACACGCGCCCCCAATCCACGACCGCGAAACAGCGGCGCTACGCCCATGTAAACCAACTCCAGTCCCGCTCGCAACGGTGTTTCGTTGAACAACGCACAGGCAGCCGGTTGGCCTTCGACTTCGATCAGCAACCATCGGTGGGGCTTGAAGTAACCGGCCGAACGGTGGCTCTCGATTGCGTCGTCAACGCTGCGCACCGAAGACAGCTTCGGGCAGTCGAGGCTGCCTTCGTAGCTTGAATGGATCACCTCACGGAACAGCGGGGCGGTCGTCGAATCGAACGTCCGCCAGCGCAGCCCGTCGGCCGCAGGCGCCGCCTCAGGCGGTGCGCCCTGAATCGATCGCTCCATGTGCAGTAGTCGGGCCAGCATCACGTAGCCGGACGCCGCCAGGACGGATCGGACCTCGGACGCGTCTTCCAGCGTCAGCAGGCACTGAATGAGCCGATTCCCGCGTTGCGCGGCCACGCCGGCGGCGGCATTGAGCATCTCGCCGGCGGCGGACGGGCCGGCATCCGCGACGAACCGGCCGGGGATCATGAGCGTCGCCAGACGGCCGGGCGTTTCGAGATACGTGCAGGCCGTAACCAGCCGGCCGTTGCGCAGGGCGACCCACTGGCGGCTGACATCGTGCTGCATCGCGCGGGCATGGGCGAGAACGGTCTCCGAGAGGGCCATCGCGCGGGTGCGATCGCCGTTGGCGGGAACGAAGCTCAGCCGCAGGGCCTCGCGAAACTCGTCGGACTGGGCGGGGCGAATGAGCGTCACGGCTGTTCCCACGGGCGGCGCGGCGTCGGAGCCTGCGATGCGTGCTTCGATGCGCTGCTTCATAACACAGATTACGGCGCGGCAGGCAGCGATGGAACACGCCTGCCGGCGCTGCGAGTAATCCGCTCCGCCAAGGGGAGGGGCGAGCATGAATCGCTGTTCGCTTTCACGGACCCTTTGGGTTCACAACACAACCAGTGCAATCGTCCCTGATAGGGAACAACGTGAATTGCCGTGGCCGCGGCCCGCGGATACGCGCCCTTCATGAGATGGCCGGCCCCGAAGGGGCCGTACATGCATGCGCGATACCACCAGCCTCGCCTTAAACCGCCGCGACGGCATTCACCGTGTTCGCGACCTCCACCACCGACGGCCACATATCTCCTCCGGTCTCCGGACCGACAACGCGCACGTTACGCCCGATCGGCGACCAGCGCCGTGGAGACGTGGGACCGAAAACGGCGACGGCGCGCGCTGCGACGGCCGCGGCCAGATGCGTCGCGCCGCTGTCGTTGCCGACGTACACTTCGGCCTCGGCACAAAGCCCCGCCAGCTCGGTCAGCGAGCAGGCCGACAGCGTCGGCAGGGCGGCGGCGAGCGCCGCCTTTCGCGCCGGCGGCCAGGTCTCCATCTCGACCGGTCCGAGCACGGCGACGACGTTCCAGCCGGCGTCGCGCAGAATTTCGGACAAGCCAAGGAAGTTTTCGATCGGCCAGCACTTGTGCGCGCCGCCGCTGCCGACGTGCAGCACGGCCAGGCGCGCATCCGGCTTCGGCGCCAGAGCGGACGGGGAGCCAGAACCGACACGGCCGGGGGCGGTCGTGCCCCATTGGCCGAGAGCGGCCAGGCGCTCGCACGCCAGACGACGATATTCATCCGGTATCAACACCTGCGGCGTGCGCGCCTCGAGCGCCAACCCGGCCCGCGACAGATCATCAAGCCACTGCGCTGTGATGTGTCCGCCATGTTCCGGGCGCGGACGTGGATCAAGATCGAACACGCGCCCGCCGGTCCACTCGGCCAGCCCAGCGCCGCACAAGCCGTGCGGTCCGCCGCCCAGCATGTTGATCGTCGCGTCGAAGCGCCGCGGCAGCCTCGGCCAGTCGATCGCAACGAGCCGCCCCGCGTCGCCGAACAGCCGATGGAACCCGCCGGTCTCGATGTCGAGCAATTCGTCGATGCCGCCCGGCGCGACCGCCCACGAGGCGACGCCGGCACGGCACAGGCTGGCGACCTGCGCAAATCCGGCGCCGCGCAGCCCGGCCGCGATGCGCAGGCTGAGCACGAAATCGCCCAGCGCGCCCATCTGGATCATCAGTGCAGCCGGTTGCACGTCAGCCGCCTCCGTTACCACCATCCGGGGAGCGGTCGTTCGGTCCGTGAACCCGCCCCCGTCCGGCCGTTAAATGGCTAGGGGCCTTTCGGCCAAATGATGGGCGGCGGATGCGGGGTGGACTATAACTTGTTCAGGTTCGGGCGGGCGGTAAGTCCGCTACCGGAGTGCTTCATCCGATAATTCAAGTATGCTCGCGACTGTGCCGGCCGGACATTTCATGCCCGACCCGCGTTCGGCAACGCCATCGACATCGGAGGATACCGCGTTGAACCCATCGCGCCAGATCATGCAGCGGCCGCTGATCGTCGGACTTTGCGCGATCGGACTGCTGCTGTCCGCCGGCGCCGCGGCGCAGGCGATCATCATCCCGCCGACCGAAGAATACAAAAAGAAGGAAGAGCCGAAGAAGGAGCCGCCGGCGAAGGACGAGGGCGACACTGAAAAGGCGCCGTCCGACGAGGAATCGAAGAAAGAAGACCCCTCGAAAGACGCGAAGGAAGAGGACAAGCCCGCTTCAGAGGAAAAGACCGAAGACGCCGACAAGTCGCGCGGCACTTCCCAGGAGTCGCGCCAGCGCAAGGACGCCGAGTCAAAAAGCGAGCCGACCGACGCGCCCCCCGCGGACGCGAAAGAGCGGCTCAAGCCCGAAGTCGAAGTGTATCTGCCGTCGGTCGTGCGACTGATCGACGCCTCGGCCTGCTCACGCAGCGCGGCGCTGTATCGCGCGTTTGCGGGCATGTTCAAACCGCCCGAAAAGGAAACCGACGAGAGTTTCGACTACGCGGCGCTGCTGACGTTGCTCGATCAGATCCGCGAGTGGCCGGACACCTCGATCAGCCTTTCGATCTACGCCCAGGATGCCGAAGGCCGTCCCTGCTGGGCGGTGCGCCTGGCCTGGCCGCTGGAAGAGCTGCGCCGGCGGCTGGCGACGTTGATCGCGAACGAAGCGACGCGCAAAGTCGTCGGCGAGTTAAGCCTGGCGCCCCACAAGGAACACAAGGAAGTCTATGAACTGTCGCTGCCCGACGTCGTGCTGGCCGTAATCACCGGCGATGCGCGCGGCTGCGAAATTCGCTCGACATTCGATCTGAAATCTCAGCCGACCGCTTTCGAGGCGCCGCCGCCGCCGTCGGACGGCTCGAACAACAGCGGCGAAAAATCGTCTCCCGAATCGAAAGACGACTCCGACGATCGCCCGCTGATTCAGTGCCTCGTCAGCGGCTCGATGATCGGCGGCATTCCCGGTCTGCGCGATGTGCGCTTCGAAGCGCGCGTCAACGCCAGGGGCCTCTGGGACGAGCGCTGGAAGCTGGGCTGGAATCCCTTCGTGGGCCTGGGGGCCAAGGCGCTGTTCGGCAAGGTGCGCCGGCCGTTCGAGTTCCCACGCGAGTCGCTCATCGCGGCGGCGTTCAACGTCGAATCGGGGCGCGGCATGGCCGACGCAATCTCGGGCCTGCGGCCGGGAACGCTGATGGAGCAGGTCGGCGACGATCTGGGTTTCGCGCTGCTGCCCGGCACGGGCTTTCTGCCGGCGCCCGACATCTTCTACATCTGGAACATGCGCAGCATCGACAAGTGCGTCACGGCCATTCGCGACCTGATGGAGCAGGACGCCCGCAAGCGCCGGGAAGACGACTTGCCGCCGGCCTGGATCGAAGAGAAAGTCGCCGACCGGCCCATCTTCTGGTTCAACCCGGCGGCCGAGCGCGGCAGCGGCATTTCGCCCATCAACTTCCGCACGGTGATCTTCTTCGAGACGAGCAACGCCGAAAAAGGGTACGAGGGCCGGCTGATCGTGGCGCAGACCTCGACCGCGGCGGTCGATACCGTGCGACACTGGAACCAGTTGCGCTCGGCGGCGAACGTCAAGGAGAACAAGCCGCTGAAGGTTCCGAAGACCCGAAACGTTCACTGGCAGGCGATCGTGCATTGGCGCGACCTCTACGCGCTGGCGCAGCCGTGGCTGAGCCTGATGGCCGGGTTTACCGAGGGCGCCGAACTGCCGCCGTCGGTCGAGGAACTGGCCGATGCGCTGCCGGACTCGGTGCTTGATCTGCGCGTCGAATTCGCGGGTCTTAACGCGCGACACGTCGGGCCGGCGCCGCTGGGCGCCGCGTTCGTGCCGGCGGTCGCGTCCATGGCGCTGGGCAAGGCGGCCGATCCGACCTCCGAAGCGGCCCGCGAGCAGACGGCCTGCCGCAATCTGCGCATTCTGCATCATCACGCCAGGCTGTTTCACAAGGACTACGGCCGCTGGCCGGCGACGCTTTCGGAGTTGGACGGCTACGTCGACTTTCAGTCACACCGATATCTACTGTATCTGCGTCCGCCGAACGAGGGATTCCTGACCGGGTTGTCACGCCTCGTGCGGGAACGGCAACGGGCCAAGGAACAGGCGGAGAAGAAAAAGTCGCAGGACGAGGGCGAGAGCGGCCTGGACGAGTCTTTGTACGTCGTGCGGTGGAGCACCGACGGTTGGCGGCTGGAGATTCGTCCGGACGAGTTCAAGAACTGGGAAACGATCGCCATCGACGCGGACGGGACGATTCACCGTGTCGCGAAAAAGAGCGCGCCGAAGGACGAGAAGTCCGACGCGGTGGAGAAGGCGGCGCGCGAAGAGGAAGGCGAATCGGGAGAAAATAAGGAAGGATCGGACCGCAGCGCGTGACAGGAACAAGCGCGTGAATCAGCGCCCCGGGCGCAAGCCCGGGGACCAATCCGAGCCGCGAAGCGTCAGCGAGCGGGATCGGGCGGCCTGGAATGGGGAGAACATGCGAAAATGCGATAGGCCAATGGCGCGCCGACAGGCTTTGGGGCTTTATGCGTGAGTGAACCGTTCACTCTTGCTCGAGTCGTGCGCCCATCCCGCTCGCCGACGCCTGCCCCCGCGAAGGCGGGGGCCGTGCCGCGCGGGGCGGTGCTACGAAGCAACGAGACGCGCTCTTAAGTAAGCGTTGCCCGCTCGAACGAGCCGAGCCGCCGGAGTTGCGGACATCCGAACCCGCCGCGCAAGCGGCGGGAACACAGCCGAGGGCGGCTGTGCCCCATGTTTGCAACCGCGGACGACCGTGCGACCTGCGAGACAATGATGCCCGCGATGGCCCGAAATGAACATACTTCAGCCCGGCCGCGCCCGGCCGAAGGAGGATCGCGATGCGACGTTATCTGATCGGTCTTTTCAGTTTGCTGCTGATCATCGGCCCCGCGCAGGCTTGGGCGGATGATCCGCCCAAGGACGAATCGTCCGACTCGAAGTCGGTCAAGGAAGCCGAGGCGACCCCGAAGAAGGACGGCGCCGCGGAGAAATCCGAGACCGTCAGCCCCGTCAAGAAGCTGGTCGAAATCCGGCTCGATCCGTTCCTCGTCCCGGCGCGGGCGCTGAACCTGCCGTTCATGGGCCGCATCCAGACCGTGCGCGATCTGCTCGATCAGTTCGACAAGTGGTCGCGCGACGACGAAATCGGCGCGATCCTGCTCAACCTCGACGGCCTGGCGCTGTCGATGCCCGACATCGAAGAGCTGCGCTCCGGCGTCGCCGGCCTGCGCAAGAGCGGCAAGAAAGTCGTCGCGTTCATCAACTCCGGCGATCCGATGAGCTACCTCGTGGCCTGCCAGGCCGACGAGATCGCCATCGCGCCGACCGGCAGCCTGGCGATTCCGGGGCTGGGCCGGCTCTTTCCGTTCATGCGCGGTATGTATCAGTTGCAGGGGATCGAGTTCGACGTGATCACCGCCGGCGCCTACAAGTACCCCGGCTTCATGAACCAGCGCGAGTCGAACAAGTATTTCCGCGAAGAGTTCAACGAGATCATGGACAGTTGGTTCGACGAATACGTCGCGTTCATCGCGCAGGGCCGCAATCTCAGCAGCGACAAGGTGCGCAAGATCATCGACGAGGCGCTGTTCGACGCGCAGGGCGCCAAGGAGCGCGGGCTGGTCGACATCATCGCCTACTACGACGAGTACGTCGATCGCGTCGTGCGGCGCGAGAAGTTCAAGAAGGCCGGCGACTTCGCCTCGCAGATGCAGAACATCACCTCGTTGCAGGACCTGCTGTCGACCATCAGCAAGCAGATCAAGGACGCCCAGGAAAGCTACAAAGCCGTCGGCCCCAAGATCGCCGTGCTGCACGCGCGCGGGCCGATCATCGACATGACGCTGCCGTCGGCGCTGGCCTCGTCGGTCATCTCGCGCGACACGTTCGTCAAGACGATCGAGGAAATCCGCAAGAACAAGACCGTCCAAGCCGTCGTACTGCACATCGACAGCCCGGGCGGATCGGGCTACGCCTCGGACGTCATCTGGCGCAAGCTCAAGGAACTGGATGAAGAAAAGCCGCTGATCGTCAGCATGGGCAGCGTCGCCGGATCGGGCGGCTATTACATCGCCTGCCCCGGCCGGCTGATCTTCGCCGAGCCGACGACGATTACGGGCAGCATCGGCGTACTGGCCGTCCTGGCCAATCAGGCTTCGATGCTCAACCGCATGGACGTCAACCTCGAAGAGATGAAGCGCGGCGAGCGCTCGCTGTTTGGCGCCGGCCATCGCGACATGAAGCCCGAGGACCGCGACTTCCTCCAGAAGTACATCCTCGATTTCTATGAGATCTTCCTCGATCGCGTCGCGGCCGGCCGCAAGATTCCGAAGGAAGAAGTGCGCAAGCTGGCCGGCGGACGCATCTACACCGGCCGGCAGGCGCTGAACATCGGTCTGGTCGACCGACTGGGCGGCCTGAAGGAAGCGATTCAGGCGGCGCGCGAGGCGGCCAACATCCCGACCAGCGCCGAGATCAAGCTGGTTCACTATCCGCGGCCGAGTTCGCTGGGCGAGTGGGCCGAGAGCCTGTTCAGCTTCGCGGCAATGGCGGATGTGATGAACCAGGTCGATCGTCCGGCGGCGCGAGTGTCGTTTGACAGCCAGGTGCGCTACTTCGCGCAGTTCCCCAAGCCGCTCTGCTGGATGGGCATGCCCGACGTGCATCAGATGATGGACTTCGGGCCGTCGATGTTGACGCCGACGCTCGACCTGATGTCGCCGTGGGCGCCGATGCAAACGGCTCCGCCGTTCGCCGTGCCGGTGCGCCCGTAACCGGCGCGCGTTGACATTCGTTTACGCCCGTAGGGCGCGTGTTGACATTCGTTTTCGCCCGGAGGGCGCACGTTGGTAGTCTTCTTCGCCCGTGGGGCGCGTGTTGGCATTCGTTTTCGCCCGAAGGGCGCACGTTGGTAGCCAGGGACTTCAGTCCCTGGTACGCGTGCCCCCCAATTTGATCCCGCCCGGAGGGCGGACGAGCGCTTGCACCACGACTTTCGCCCGCCCTCCGGGCGGGAAAAAACAAAGAATGTGGCCCGCCTCCCAGAGGCTGAAGCCTCTGGCTACCAACGTGCGCCCTGCCGGGCGAAGAGGGGATCGAGTTCCGTCTGTAGAACGAACATTGAATCGGAATCCGCCTGAGGGGCGCACGTTGACATTCGTTTTCGCCCGTAGGGCGCACGTTGGTTGCCAGGGATTTCAATCCCTGGCGTCTTGCACAGATCATCCTCGCCCGCTGCGCCATCGCGCTATCATTTCCGTGTTCGACGCCAGAGCATGAGCGTCGAACTTTCGATCCATCGCGAATCACGGCCGCAACAGGATGTAACGCCATCATGTGGTACGAACGCTGGACCGTCATCCAAAACGCACCGCCGACGTGGCCGCGCGCGTTGCTGCTGAGCATGGGCGCGCTGCTCATCGCGTTCGGCCTGCTGATCCTTTGGCGGCCGATGATCCTCGTGATTATGCTGGCGTCGTTTGTCATGGCGATCGGCGCGACGCTTATCGGGCTGGCGCTGCGCGGCCGCCGCGCCGTAGCCCAGGCCGGCGAATTCCACGTTCATGTGCGCCCCGCGCCGCCGCAGGACGGGTTCATCGAAGGTTGAGACGTCGAGGCTCCACCCATGTACCAGGGAGATGACTTCGGTATTCGCTCCGCAACCCATCCGGCAACCGGCCGGCAGCGCGGCGGCCCGCCCTGGGTCCGCCTGGCGATGGCCGCGCTGATCGGCGCCGCGCTCGGGCGTTACGTTCTGCCTGCTTGGTTCGCGGCGCCGCCGTCCGAAGCGTCGCCGCGGTCGGTGGCGCCGCGCGGAGAGCTGTGGGATTCAGAAAAGGCGACGATCGCGCTGTTCGAGCGGGTTTCGCCGTCGGTCGTTTATGTCAGTCCCATCGCGCGCGTCCGGCCGCTGTTTTCGCCGAATCCGATCGAGGTCGAGCGCGGGACAGGCTCCGGCTTCGTCTGGGACAAACAGGGTCACATCATCACAAATGTGCACGTCATCCGCGAGGCCATCGCCGCGCGCGTTACGCTGCACGGAGGCAAACGCTACGACGCCAAGCTGGTCGGCTACGTGGCAGAGAAGGACATCGCGGTGCTGAGCATCGACGCGCCAAGCGACGATTTACATCCGGTGTCGATCGGCACGTCGCGCGACCTGAAGGTCGGGCAGAGCGTGTTCGCCATCGGCAATCCGTTCGGCCTCGACAGCACGCTGACGACCGGGATCATCAGCGCGCTGGACCGCTCGATCGCGTCGGTCGTCGGCCGCACGATCGAAGGCGTCATTCAGACCGACGCCGCGATCAATCCGGGAAACTCCGGCGGACCGCTGCTCGACAGCGCCGGCCGGCTGATCGGCGTCAACACGGCGATTCTCAGCTCGTCGGGCAGCAGCGCGGGCATCGGCTTCGCGGTGCCCGTCGATGTCGTCAATCGCGTGGTGCCACAGATTATCGCGCACGGCCGGGTCGAGCGGCCGGGGCTGGGCGTCAATCTCGTGCCCGACGCGCTGGCGCGGCAGCTCGACATCAACGGCGTCATTCTCTATCGCGTCGCGCCCGACAGCGCGGCCGGCCGCGCCGGCTTGCAAGGCGTACGCGAGCTGCGCAACGGGAACTTCGAGCTGGGCGACGTCATCCTCAAGGTCGGCGACACGCCGGTCACGTCGCAGGACGCGCTGCTGAACACGCTGGAGCGTTACGAGGTCGGTGAAGAAGTGGAGCTGACGGTGCTGCGCGACAGCAAGCAGCGGTCGGTGAAGGTTCAGCTTCAGGCGGTCGAGGCGCAGTAGGGGGCCGATGTGCGGACCATTCCTGGATGCCCGTCTGCGCGGGAATGACCGCGTGGCCCACGGTGAAGCGGTGGGATGACGATGATAGGAACTTGAGTCAGCGCATCGCCTTTGCAGCAGTTCAGTAGGGTCCAATGTGCGGACCGATGCAGGTTCCGACGGGCTGATGCCCCGCGCCACGCGGATTGATCCGAGCCGCAAGCGCCAGCGCCGCGGCCCATCCGAGCCGCGAAGCGTCAGCGAGCGGGATTCGGCGGACCGGCCTCGCAAGAAACGTGCGATAAAACGCGAGGCAAGCGGCGCGCCGCCAGGCCTGGGACGCCTGTAGGTGCGCAAGCGGTTCATTCCGGCTCGATGCGAGCGGATCCGGCTTACGCCATGAAAGTCTTAACGTCACTCTTCGCGGCGGCCGCGTGTGCCGCCTGTCTTCATGCGGGCGCGCCGCCCGGAAGCGAGAAAACCATGTCCTCGTCCGCGCCGTCCGCCGCATCGCAGCCGAAAGGCGCCAACCGGCTGATTCACGCCACGTCGCCGTACCTGCTCCAGCACGCGCACAATCCGGTCGACTGGTACCCGTGGGGCGACGAGGCACTGGCGCGGGCCAGGGCCGAGGACAAGCCGATCTTCCTCTCGATCGGATACGCCGCCTGTCACTGGTGTCACGTCATGGAGCGCGAGAGCTTCGAGAACGAAGCCATCGCCGCCATCCTCAACGCGCACTTCGTCAGCATCAAGGTCGACCGCGAGGAGCGCCCCGACCTCGACGACATCTACATGACGGCCACGCAGCTTTACAACCAGGGCGGCGGCGGCTGGCCGATGAGCGTGTTCCTCACGCCCGACGGCAAGCCGTTTTTTGCCGGCACCTATTTTCCGCCGGAGGGTCGCTGGGGCCGGCCGGGCTTCGGCGATTTGCTGAACACGATCGCGCGGCTGTGGAAGAACGAGCGCGACAAGGTGTTGCAGGGGGCCGATTCGCTGGCGCGGGCGGTGGTGCAGTTATCGACGACCGCGGACGGCCCGGGCGACGTGCCGCCGCTGGACACGATCGAGCGGACCGTGACGCGGCTGGCGCAGGCGTTCGACCGGCAGTTCGGCGGCATGGCCGGCGGCGGGACGAACAAGTTTCCGCCGTCGATGGCGATGGACCTGATGCTGCGCGAACATCATCGCACGAGCGCCGCGGGAAAACCCAACCAGGATTGTCTTGAACTGGTCGAGGTCACGCTGGATCGCATGGCCCGCGGCGGCATTTACGATCAGCTTGCCGGCGGCATTGCGCGATACAGCACCGACGTCGAATGGCTCGTGCCGCATTTCGAGAAGATGCTCTACGACCAGGCGCTGGTCGCGGGCATTTACCTCGACGCCTTTCAGGTCGCGGGCAAGCCGCTGTACGCCCGCATTGCCGGTGAGATTCTCGATTACGTCATCGCCGATCTGCAATCGCCCGGGGGCGGATACTACAGCGCGCGCGACGCCGACAGCGAGGGCGAAGAGGGCCGGTACTACGTCTGGACGCGGGCGGAAGTCGCGGCGATGCTGGGCGACGACGCCGAGGCGTTCTGCGCGTATTACGACGTCAGCGACGCGGGCAACTGGGAAGGCCGCAACATTCTCCACGTGCCGCGCGACGAAACCGTCGTCGCGAAAATGCTGGGCCTGCCGGTCGACGATCTCCGCGCGCGTCTGACGCGCGGTCGCGAACGACTGCTCGCGGCGCGCGGCAAGCGCGTGCCGCCGCTGCGCGACGACAAGGTGCTGTCGGCCTGGAACGGACTGATGATCGCGGCAATGGCCCGCGGCGCGGGCGTACTGGATGAACCGAGGTATCTCGCTTCCGCCGAGCGGGCGGCCGATTTCGTACTGAAGCAACTGCGGCGCGACGACGGTCGCCTGTTGCGGTCGTGGCGCGCCGGGCGGGCGCATACGCTCGGTTTCCTGGACGATCACGCGTTTCTCATCGAGGGACTGCTGAACCTGTTCGAGGCGACCGGCGAGCTGCGCTGGTTGGACGAAGCCGCGCGGCTGGCCGACGACGTCGAGAAGCACTTCGCCGACGACAAGGCGGGCGGCTATTACTTCGCGCCCGACGACGGCGAAAAACTGCTGGTGCGCGGCAAGGACGCATCGGACGGCGCCATTCCGTCGGGCAATTCGGTCCATCTGATGAACCTGCTGCGGCTGGCCGTCCTGCTCGATGATGCGCAGCGCCTGGCGCAGGCCGAGCGGCTGATGCGCTGCTTTTCCGAGCGCGTGCGCCAATCCCCGTTCAGCAGTGAGCGTCTGCTGGCGGCGCTGGACTTCTACCATCGCCGCCCGCGCGAGATTGTGTTGGTCGCGCCGCAGGACGAAAGCGGGCTGGCTCAGATGCAGCGCGCGTTGTGGTGCACGTACGTTCCGAACAAGGTGGTTGTCATCGTGCGACCCGGCGCGCCGCGGGCCGAATCGCTGTCGCGCCGCGTCCGCCTGGCCGCCGACAATAAGGCGCTCGACGGCCGCGCGACGGCCTACGTGTGCCGTGATTTCGTCTGCAAGAAGCCGACGACGGATGTGAACGAGTATGTTCGGTTGTTGCGGGAGTGAATTCGACCCGCGGGTGCATCGAGGGATCCGAACTGCGGCCGCATGCTCTGATCCGAGCCGCAAGCGCCAGCGCTGCGGTCTTCAGAATCCGCCGCGCAAGCGGCGGGACGAGTCGCACGGGCTGCAAGCCCGCGCCACGCGATCATGCTCCGCGCCGCGGCCCCTACGCGCTCTTCGCCTCCACCGGCGCCGGCTTCGCAAACAACTTGCGCAGAACGGCCAGCAGCGTCGGATGTGAGAAGTAGTTGTCCGGCACGCGCCAGTAGATGGTCCGCGCGTCCATGAAGCGCACGCGGCCCGTCGCGCCGCGGAACAGCACGTCGGCGCGGGGGACGTCATCGACCGTGAAAATCAGGTCCGGATCGCGCCGCACGATCGAACGCACCTTCCACACCGCCGCGCGAATCCGCAAGTCCGCCAGCGCCAGCAATGTCTCGACCTGCGGCGGCAGCTTCCCGTGCGCATCGGCGATGTCGCGCTCGGCCAGCTCCACGTCCGCCAGCGTCCGGCAGGCCGTGATGCGGCGATACACCTCCATCCGCTGCCGCTCCGACGGAATGTAGGACTTCGGCACGTGCGCCTCGACGTTCAGCTCCAGATGCACGTCCGGCGGCTCATCCGGCGGCAGTCCCTTCATGCGCCGCACGGCCTGCTCCAGCAACCGGCAATACATCTCGTAGCCCACGGCCGCGATGTGCCCGCTCTGCTCAGGCCCCAGCACGTTGCCGGCGCCGCGAATCTCCAAGTCGCGCATGGCGATGCGAAAGCCGCTGCCCAGATCGCTGTATTCCTCGATCGCCTTCAGCCGCCGCGCCGCGTTCGACGTCAGCGGCCGGTCGGGCGACAGCAGCAGATAGCAATGGGCGCGATGCTTGTAGCGCCCCACGCGCCCGCGAAGCTGGTGCAGATCGGCCAGCCCGAACATGTCGGCGCGGTTGATGAGAATCGTGTTGGCCGTCGGAATGTCGATGCCGCTCTCGATGATCGTCGTGCACAGCAGCACGTCGGCCTGCCGCCGCACGAAACGCACCATCACGTCCTCCAGCTCGTCGCCGGGCATCTGGCCGTGGCCGACCACGATCCGCGCCTCGGGCACGATCCGCCCCAGCCGCGCGGCCATGCGGTGAATCGACGCCACGCGGTTGTGGACGAAATAGACCTGCCCGTCGCGGTTCAGTTCGCGCAGCACCGCCTCGCGCACCAGCGCGTCGCTCCACGCCGTCACGCGCGTGACGATGCTGCGACGATCCAGCGGCGGCGTCTCCAGCGCGCTGATGTCGCGCAGGCCGACCATCGACATGTGCAGCGTGCGCGGAATGGGCGTGGCCGTCAGCGTCAGCACGTCAACCATGGTCCGCAGATGCTTCAGCAGCTCTTTGTGCTCGACGCCGAAGCGCTGTTCTTCGTCGATGATCACCAGTCCCAGATCGGAGAATTGCACGTCGCGGCTCAAGATTCGGTGCGTGCCGATGAGGATGTCGACGTGTCCCTTGCGCACGCGATCCACGATCTGCCGCTGCTCCGCCGCCGAGCGAAAACGCGACAGCCGCTCGACCGTGAACGGATACTCCGCCATCCGCTCGCGAAACGTCTCGTAATGCTGCTCCGCCAGCACCGTCGTCGGCACCAGCACCGCCACCTGCCGGCCGTACTCCGCCGCCTTGAACGCCGCGCGAATGGCCAGCTCCGTTTTGCCGTAGCCCACGTCGCCGCACAGCAGCCGGTCCATCGGACGCGGCCGCGCCATGTCGGACTTGATCTCGCCGGCGGCGCGCAACTGATCGGGCGTTTCGTTGAACAGGAAGGCGGCCTCGAACTCGCGCTGCCAGGGCGTATCGGCGGGATAGGCGATGCCCTCGCGGGCTTCGCGCTCGGCCTGAATCCGCAGCAACTCGCCGGCGAAGTCGGTCACGGCCTCCTCGACGCGCGCCCGCGCGCTTTTCCACCGCGTGCCGCCGAGCGTCGACAGCTTCGGCGCGGCCGCGCCGGGGCCGACATATTTCTGCACGAGGTCGATCTGGTTGGCGGGCACGTGCAGCACGGCTTCGTCGGCGAATTGCAGCGCGAGGTATTCCTCGGTCTTGCTGCCGTGAGTTTTTTGAAGCGTCTTCATCCCCATGAACTTCGCGATGCCGTGCAGCGCGTGGACGACAAAGTCGCCGGCCTTGAGATCGAGGAATGATTCGATGGGCCGCGCCGCCGTTACCTGACGCAGGCGCCGACGGCGCTGGAAGCGGTGAAACAGCTCGTGATGGCCGACGACGCTGAAACGACTCCCTCCCCCTTCCGGGGAGCGGCTCGGGGCGAGGGTCGATGGCACCGGCGCGTCTGCGGTCTGATGGTGAGGCGCGCCGCCGCTGCGTGCCGAGTCAGCGGGCAAATCGGACTTTTCGTCGCATTCAAGCAGTCCGGCCGCACCCGGCCCTGTGCCCCCGAGGGAAATTGGGGGCGGCCCCCACGTGAAGCCGGCGCGGATCAGGCCGATCTCGATGTCGATGGCCGGCGCCGGCGCGGCGCCGGCCTGGGCGACCTGCTCGATCAGTTCGCGCAACCGCTGCCGCTCGCCCTCGTTTTCGCAATAGACGACCACGCGATGCTCGCGGGCCAGCTCAAAAAGCTGGAGCACCGCGTCGGCCGCGTGCGTGTCGAACGGCGGAAGGCTCTGCGTCTGCGCCGCAAACGAGTGCTCGGCGTCCGCGGCGGCCGACTCGAATCGGCTGAGATACACGACACGGTGCGCCGCCGCCCGCTCGAAAACCGCCCCCACGTCAAACATCGAAGCGGGCCGGCCCAGCCGTTCCTTCAGCGTGCGGCCCATCTCCTGCACGTCGGCCGGTTCATGGATGACGACGATCACATCCGACGGTAGATAGTCGAAGAACGAGGCGACCCATTCTTCGTTGCGCGTGTCGGAGTCCGCGCCGCGGGCCTGCGCCGCCTGCTCGCCGTCGGCCAGGCGCGGCGGCAGCGAAATGCGCACCTCGTTCAGCTCGCCGCTCGACCGCATCGTCGATACGTTGAACGTGCGAATCGACTCGATCTCATCGCCGAAGAACTCGAAACGCAGCGGATCGACCGCGGCCGAGTGAAACACGTCCAGTATCCCGCCGCGCAGCGCGAAATCGCCCGCCTGCTCGACCTGATCGAGGCGCGCAAAACCGCGGTCGGCCAGCCAGGCGACGATCTGGTTGGGATCTATCGTCTGCCCGACGCGCAGCGTGATGGCGTTGCGCTCCAGCGCGGCGGGCGTGGGCACGGGCTGCATCAGCGCCTGAACCGGCGCAACGACGATGCGCGGCACGGCCGCGGCGCGATATTCGCCGCACAGACGCGCCCGCTCCGCGGCGATTTCATCGCCGGCGGCGCCTTCGCCGGGCCGCAGCTCCCACGCCGGCAACGCATCGCCGCGCAACCCGACAAACGTCTCCATGTCCTCGATGGCGTCGTCGGCCTGCTCGGCGTGGGCGCTGATGTATAGAAGTGGGCGCGCTGACTGTCGCGCGATCATCGCGGCCAGCATGGGCGCGGACGATCCCCACAGCCCGGAAACGGCAAGGGGGGGCGTTACGCCGGAGTCGGCGTCGCGACCCAGCCGCCGGACCACACGAGCCACGAGTTCATCGCGGGCCGCGAGAGAAGCGATCATTTGTCAGGCGCATTGTACGCGTCGGTCCGCCGCGAAGCGAAAGCTGGAAGAAAACGTCGAAACATCAACAGAGGGAACAGTGAACAGGGAACTGAAAAAAGTGAGCGAGCAACTATGTGACTAAGGAGTCGCGCACGAATAACCTGAACGATTGTCCTGGGTGGTACGGGCATCTTGCCCGTTCCGGACGGGCGGGACGCCCGTACCACCCCTCTGCAATTCGTCCACCTTATTTCCACGCGATGCCCAAGCGACCGAGGCAAAACACAAGGCGGTGACGTCAACCTGGCTTGGCAAGCAAGTCCACCTCGTCCATCTTGTCCACTTCGTCCATGCCATCCGTGCTGTCAACCGGCACACGGCCGCGCGGACCTCGCAGGGGGATGGATTCCGGCCTGCGCGGGAACGACGCCATTCCACTGCCAACCAACAACCGGCAGTTTGCAACTTGCTTCAGCCAATGGCTTATCGCATATGAGCAATGAATCACGGTTCACACAGCGGACTCAGTTGTCCGATGAAGTAGTCCTATAATATGATCTCCCTTCACGTCATGGTAAAGCGGCCCCTCATCGCCTCTCTACCAAATATCCCTGCAAAAAACGGGAATATGAAGTAGCCTGACGCGATGCCTTCGCTTCGGGCGACTCGGGCCGGAAGATCGGGAACCGGGGAGGGCGTGCATGTTCGGGCGACTGACCACCATGCGACTGAAAACCGCCGAAGAGGCCCTGCGGCGCGGTCGGCTTGACGAAGCCTGGGAAACCGCCGTCGCCCCGGACGTGGCCAAACTTCGCTCGGCGCAGAACCTCATCGCCCGCGTCTGCGACGCACTGCTCGAACGAGCACAACAGCATCTGATGGGCTGCCGCTTCCGCGAGGCGCTGGGCGACCTCGACAAGGCCGCCCGCTGCGGAGTACAGACCGATCAGGTGGCCGAGTGGCGGCAGCGAACCCTGCGCGCGATGGAGAAACACGACGATCAGCAGCGGCGACAGCGCCACGCGCTGGACGCCGCCTCGCGCGAACTGGCCGCCGGAGCACTGACCATGGCGGGCGGACATCTGGAACGCGTGCCGGACGCGGCGGCAGGCAAGCAGCCGTTGCAGGACGATCTGGCGGTGCGTGCCGAGCGCGCCCGGCGGATGGTCGCCGATGCCCGCGCGGCGCTGGACGCGCGCCAATTCGCCGCCGCGGCGGATCGACTCGAAACCGCACGGCGCGATCATGCGACCTCCACCGAAGCGCTGGAACTGGCCGACGCACTGTCGCAGCGGCTCAACGACCAAGTGCATCAAGCGCTCGAAGAAGGCCAACTCGACCGCGCCGCGCATCTGCTCGGGCTGTCGCTGCGCGTCGACGATCAGCGTCCCGAAACGGCCGAGCTGACGCGCGCCATGAACTGGATCGACCAGGCCGGCCGCGCGGTGCGCGGCGGAAAGTTCGACGACGCGGCCATGCTGCTGTCGAAGTTCTGCCGGGCCGTGAGCGGCGCCGCCTGGGCCGAACAGACGCGGCGGCATGTCGACGAGGTGCGCGAGCGCATCGCCGAGATCGCGCGCGGTCCGCTCGGCCTGCGCGAGACCGGTCCGGGCGTCGGCGGAACCGAGTCGTCGAAGCCGGACGTAACAATGTCGTATCATGGCGGGCTGCCGGCACGCGCGGCGGCGATTCACGCGTCAGCGGGCGTCGAGGCGATGCCGCGCGGCGCGGCGGTCGAGCTGCCGCGGCGCCTGCTGCTGCGAATCGACGGCGTGGGCAGCTTTCTGCTGCTGCGCGGCGGGCGTGTGGCGATCGGGCGCGCCGGCGCGCAGGCCGATCTGCCGATTCAGGCCGATCTGTCGGAGCGTCACGCCGAAGTCCTGCGCAGCGGCGAGGACTACTTCCTGATCGCCTCGTCCGGCGTCGAACTGGCCGGCCAGCCGGTGCAGCAGGCGCTGCTGAGTCCCGGCGATCGCATACAGCTCAACCGCCGCGTGCGACTGACATTCGAGCGACCGTCGCGCAAGAGTCCCACGGCGGTTCTGAAGCTCGGCGACGGCGTGCGCAGCCTGACCGACGTGCGCCGCGCGATTCTCTGGTCCGGTCCGATCCTGATCGGCCCGACCGCCGAGTGTCACATACCGGTACGTGGCGGGCCGACGCTGGTGCTGATGGAGCGCGGCGGGACGATCCAGGTGCGCGTAATGCCGTCGGCGGGAACGCCGGCGATTGGGGGCGCGGCGACGCCGGTGGGTTTGGATCAGCCCGTCGAGATCGGCGACTTGCGGTTGTACGTGCAGGGATTGAGCGGGTCGTCGGGCGGGCCGTTGTCGTAGGGCGTTTCCAGCGCGAACGATTCGTGCAGGCGAGAGTCGAGCGGAGCACAGTGGGTCGAGCGCAGGCCGACCGGCGGTGCAAGGGTGGATCATGGTCTTCACGCTGAAACAGGGCGATCGACCCCTCGAGGGATACACGATCCAGCGCGGCGTGGGCCGCGGCGGGTTCGGGGAGGTCTACCACGCGCTGAGCGACGGCGGCAAGGAAGTCGCCCTGAAATACCTGCGCGACAATCCGCAGGTCGAGCTGCGCGGCGTCGCCCACTGCCTGAATCTGAAGAATCCGCACCTCGTCACGATCTACGACATCAAGCAGAACAAAGCGGGCGAATGGTTCGTCGTCATGGAATACGTCAACGGCCCGTCGCTCCGCGATCTGATGATCGACGCGCCGCGCGGGCTGGGCGTGCAGAAGGCCGCCTACTTCCTGCGCGAGATCGGCCGCGGCCTGGCCTATCTGCATGATCACGGCATCGTCCACCGCGACATGAAGCCGGGCAACA
>WYBU01000125.1 GCA_011525745.1 Planctomycetaceae bacterium
GTCCCAACCGGGTCTGTTCGCCGGTCCATTTCTAAGCGGTCAAAAATGTCGTCGATGCGGTCGAACGTTTCGCCGCCGTCGTTTTGAAGGTTCATTTCCCTGACCCTCTGACAAAGTGACCCAGCCGGTCAAAAACCGACTCCCTCGCGCGGCCGGCCCGTTCGGCGCGCGACTTTTCCGCCAGCGCCGCAAAACGCTTTTGCATGTCCGCAATATTGTCCCCGTCGGGATTGACCGCCGCCGCATCCGCCGGCCCGACTCCGTCGCCGACCGCTTTGCGCAGCGGCTGAACGCCCTTGGAAGGCAATTCAATCGGCGTGCGAACGGGAACGAGAATCGGCCCGCCATCCGGTCCAGGCGGGTCCGGCAGGCGCCGCTCCGCCGCATCCCCTGCCAGCGCCGCCAGCGTTCGCTCCATCGGGTCGCGCAGGTACTGGCTCCCCGCCTTACGCGCCTCCCGCAGAGCGCGCTTCTCGCGCGCAATTTCCCGCATGGTTTGTCGTAAATCGTCGCTGGCGATCTTGCGGTTGAAACGCCGGTTGGCCGCGGCCCGGCAGATAAAGCCATAGCCCATCGTCCACACGGTCACCGCGGACAGGTCTTCCGGATCGTACCCCACTCGCACTTTCGTGCCGATCGCCAGCGCTCGCAGTGCCGGCTCGTCCCAGCCGTACCGGACCGTCGTTCCGGCGATTCGCACCGCCACGCCGTTGCGCCCGATCGACACGGGCCGGTGCCACAATTGCAGGCACAGCTCCCGCACCGCGTCCGGCATCGTCCGCTTTATCGCCCCCGTTGCGATCGCCTGCCGCGGCGTGCGGTCGTTCATCCCTTCGCCGCCGTGCGGCGTGTCCATGTAGACCGCGACGAACCGCCGCAACGCCCCCGCCAGTTCATTCCACTCGACCGCCCGCGCCACCAGCGCCGCGTGCGCTTCCGGCCGGTCTTGCGGGCAGCCCCCGCAATAGCTTGGAAACGCCTTCCAAAGTTGCTCCGTCAGCGTGCGGAAGAATCGCTCCAGCCGCGCCTTGCTGTTGGGGCAATACGGCGTCGCCCACTGCGGCGTAATCCCGCACAGTGAAAACACGCCGTTTTGTGTCTCGATGGCGTCCTGCTGGTTCTGCGGCGGGCGCCGCTTCGGCGCGCCGCCGGTCCAGCTCCATGCGCTGAAATTTTTGCCGTTATCGACGTGCACGAACGCCGGTAGCCCGAACGCATCCGCCCCATCCCGGAACGCCAGCAGCAGGCTTTGCTCCGTTCCGCTGTAGGTCAGGCGAATGCCGGCGATCGCCCGCGAGCGCCAGTCCATCCACACCGAGACCACCGGGCGCGCGATTTCCCCGCGCGGCGTTCGCACCCAAACATCGACCGTAGAGTCGTCGCCGATCCAGCATTCGCCCGGCTCGTAGCTCTCCGGGTCCGGCTCAATCCATCGTCCTGCGCGCTGCGCGTATGCCAGATCGCCGCCCTGATTCAGAATCAGCCCTCGCTCATCGCGCGTCCTTTTGTCCCACGCCGCGCAGGTCGAATATTTGCTAAACCATGTCCATTGATTGCGGCCCGCCTCTATCTTCGTCAGGCGCCACGCCTGGCGGATCGACACCCGATTCGGCCCGTGCCGCAACGCCCGGAAGTACGCGACCGCCTCTTCGCTTAGCCCATCCCCGCGCGTGAACCGCCCCCGACCGTCGACCAGCGCATCCGCGCCGCCGCCGCGGTACTCGGTTTGCCATCGCGCCAGGCTGCGCGGCGAAATCCCGATCGTGAGTTCCGCGCGACCGTCCTGGTAAGCGAAGCATCCGCCCCGCTCCGCGCAGAACGCCGCGACCGCCTTCGTCACCCCGCCCAGCCGCGAACCGTTCATACGCGCGAAAACGTCCGCCGCGCGCATCGCCGCGATCCGCGCGGCGACGATGGCCCGCCGGTCGCGCGGCTCGCGGGCCAGTTTCTCAGCTTTGTTGCAAGGTTCAGTCAAACACGCGTGAAGCGATGAATGCACGTAGAGCACGCGGCCGACCATCACCGGCTCGTTCGGCCCGCCGATCGCTTTCTCAGCCAGCCGAAACAGGAATTGCCAGGCCGCCCCCTTGGTTTTCTCGCCAGCGTAATGCTCGGAGTTCAGCGCTCGCCGCACACCCTCTTTCCGCAGCCGCACGTAGCCGAACGGCGCCGCCGCGGCCGCCCGCCACGCCGGCTTCGCCCCCGCCGGCGTGCCGCCGCCCTGGGCGCCGGAAGCGGTAACAGGCGCGGCCGCGCTGGTCACGGGGCACCCCCTTCCGGTGCCGCATCGGCCGGCGCGTCGCCGTCACCGAGCGCCGCCATTTCGTGCGGGGCAGGCGCACCCACGTGCGCAAGCCGTTCCGCCAGCTCATCGGCCACCAGCCCCGCCCACCGGCCCAGCCCCATCGTCTCAATTAACCGCCAAATAATCTCCGCAGCCTCGGCCACTCGGGCCGAAACCGGGCGCATTTTTTCGCCGAAGGGCAGCCCCAGCCGCTCGCGGCGCTCGTGACAAAAACGCTCGAAAGAGCGAACGCCAATACCGTAGCCCGCTAAACCA
>WYBU01000010.1 GCA_011525745.1 Planctomycetaceae bacterium
GGTTGTAGTAGAGGCCGACCGCGCCGGGAGCGAGACTGGCGTTCTCCCAGTCGCCGTCGAAACGGTCGAAGAACAGGCCCTGATGGCCGACGCGATTGACCGCGTGCTCGGCGAACGAGTCCGCCTGACGCACGCCGCCGTAGGGGTCATAGACGTACTGCTCCAGCACTGACCCGGCCGGCAGGCCGTTCGTGCCGGCGTCGAAGAAAACATCATCCGCGCCCGCCAGCAACGCCACGACGTTGAAGTTGCCATCCTGCAACATCAGCATCGGCCGGCCATCGCGGTCGAACTGCGCGATGAACTCATCGACGTAATCGGGACCGTACACGTACTCGCGGTCGGTCCACTGCTCGACCACCGGCAGCGGCGGCAGCCCCGGCGGGTCCTCACCACCTTCGCCGCCCTCGCCTTCGCCGCCGCCTTCTCCGCCACCCTCGCCGCCGTCTTCGCCGCTTTCGCCTTCCCCCTCGCGCTGCGGCTCCTTCAACTCATCGTTCCGGCCCGGCTCGGGCGGAACGCCGTGCCGCGTGATCACCTCCTGTATCCGCCGCACGCCGTCGTAGTAGTAATCCTTGGTCTGCAACTTCGCCGAGCCGAGCCGCTCCGGCGTGCGCTTGGCCATGAGCCGTCCCAGGCCGTCGTACATGTACTGGGCCACCAGCTCGCCCAAGGCGCCGCCGACGATCCGGCCATCCTCGGCATCCACCTGCGCCTCACCCAGCAGATTGACCTGCACCAGCCGGTTGAAGGCGTCGAACTGGTAGTAGTACTCCCCGTGCAGCACCACGTTGCCGGCCGGGTCGTACACCACGGGGCCGCCCGACTCGCCCTGCTCGCTGAGCGCCGTGATCTGATTGCGCAAGTTGACGTCGTGATGCAGCGTGCGGTCGTCGTCGGCCGTGCCATCGCCGTCGAAGTCGCCCGTCAACAGCACGCTCACCGGCGGACCGCCGCCGCCCAGCGCGCCGCCCGCCCAATTGCCGAGGTTGTCCAGCGACCATTCGGTCGTCCCCGGCACGGGCGCGGTCCCGCCGCCGGGCAGACCGGTGCCGCCCGTCAGCAGCCCGGCGTTGAAATCGTCGAGCGAGCCGAGACCGGCGTCGATCAATCGGTTCAAACCGTCGTAGGCGTACAACCACGAGCGGTCGTTGATGTGCGGGACCCACTGCGGCGGCTCGATCGGCTGGCCGTTAGCCTCCAGCGCCCGCGTCGGCGCTTGCGTGATGCGCGCAAACGTGCGGTTCCCCGCCAGGTCGTAGCCGTATTGATAACGATGAATTGTGTCCTGAGCGTTGAGCTGGTAGTGCAGATCGACCAGCCGGCCGAAGCGATCCAGGCCGGGATAGCCCGCGCCAGCTCCGCCGGCCGCGACGCTGTGCGTCACGACCCCGGCCAGCATCAACGCGACTCGTCGCGACAGACCCATGTAAGTGTATTTCGCCAACTCGCCCCAGCCATCGTCCTCGATCTTCGTGACGCGGTCCAGCGCATCATCGAGGCCGGCAGCTTCGCCGTAATGGAAAGATACCTCCCGCCCGCCGCCCTCCAGCGCGGGCTTGGGATACGTCATCGCCGCCAGGCGATTACGGTTACCGGCGGACGCCCCCGCGAAGTCCCACTCGTACGAAATCGCCGGCGAGTCCTGTGCGGCCGGCGCGCCGTGCGACTGCACCTCGCGCGTCAGGTTGCCGAAGCCATCGTAATCGAAGAGATGATCGGCCAGAACATACTCATCCCCCGGCGGCGGCTCGGCGGTGCACTCCGGCAGGTCGGCCACTTCGGCAAACGCGGCGCTGCGCGTGAACGCCGTGGCGCGCGTCAGCAGGCCATCCGGGCGGTACTGGTACGCCAGCCGGCTGACGCGGTTGACGGCGCGGTTGTCGGGCTGCTCGCACTCCGGCGCGACGAACCACTCCGAGTCATCGACGTGCGTCTCGATCCGCCGGCCAAGCTCGTCGTAGACGTGCTCGAAGCGCATGCCGCGAGCGTCGCTGCGCGCGGCGACCAGGCCGTCGAACGTGTACTCGAACGCAAACGCCGCCTCCGCGGCCGGCTGGCCGGTGACGGGATCGGGATAATGAACCTCCGAAATCCAGGCGCCGTGGGCGCTGACGGCCGTTCCGCCGGCGGCGTCGATCACGTCGGCGTTGTAGAGCAGCTCGGTGACCTGGAGCGTGCCGTCGTCGGCGTTCCAGTCGACGTGGCCGTATTCCGTGACGCCGTTGCCGCTATTGTGCCCCGGCAGGACGGCGGCCATCTTGACGACGCGCGTGCCGGTGCACGTGGCCGCGGTCACGTCCTGGCATTCGTAGCGATAGGCGGTGATCTGCCGCACGGCCGGATCGTCGGCGGCGTTTTCGACCGTCAGCATCAGCAGGCCGAGCGGGTTGTACTCCGAGCGCGTATGCCGGCCGTCGGGATGGATGATCAGACTCTGCCGCCCGCCGTCGTCGTACTCGTAGCAGGTGGCCAGAACGTCGCCGATGATCGGGCCGGCGGAGCTGGAGCAGGTGCAGTCGACCATTTCGCCGTTCTCGTATACGTTCGGCGCGGGCATTTCCGCGCGCGGAGGCGGTTCGTTCTCACCGTTGGCGAAGTGCGTCCCGTAGGTTCCGAAGTTGACCACGCCGATGACGCGACCGGCCGTGTCGTACCACGTGTAGGTGAACGTGCGGATGGCGTTTTCGGCGGACAGGGTTTCGCCCGTGGCATCGTGGCGGCGCTCGTAGTGGACCGTTTTGATGGCGCGATCGTCCGCGTCGTAGGTCGTCTCCGTCCGCGTGATCTCGACACCCGCGGCGATCGAGCGGCTGACCACCTGTCGACCGCGGCCGTCATAGACGTATTGCTGGATCGGCGCGCCGGGCGAGTGGACTTCGACCGGCCGGCCGGCGAAGTCGTAATAGGTCTTCGTGGCGGTGTAGGGCAGGCCGGTCGGCGGAGGCGGATCGTCGGTGGGGATCGCGAAGCGCCGCACCTCTTCGGCCAGTCCGCGCGCGTTGTAGAGCGTCTCGGTCAGCGACAGCAGACCGGGCGCAAGAAACGCCGACGCCGCCGGCGGTGAGTCCGGGGGGCCGGCCAGGCGCGGATCGGCCGGTTCCGGAATCGTGGCATCTCCGGCGTACTCGGCGACGAAGCGCGGACGATTCTGATGATCGAACCAGGTGAGGGTGATGCGTACGCCGGACTGCTGTTGCGAGCCGGGAGAATCCGCGACCATGGTCGTGACGCACACTTCGCGCATGCGCCAGTCGTATTCGTGGATCGTGCGCCAGCCGATATCGTCTTCGTTGTTTTCCGGCGGCGGATCGCCTTCTTCATCGAAGTACTGGTTGACGGGCTTGTTGCGGTAGTGGCGGACGTCGCGCAGCAGACCGGCGTCGGTGACGCCCTCGCCGTAGTAGCGCTTCTCGACGAGCACCATGTTGTCGTCGACCTGATTCGGCATCGCGCCCCAGTGCGGATGCGCATCGCGCGTTCCGCGATAGGTGCGAATCAGGCGGCCCAGCGCGTCGTACTCGTGGCGCGTGATCGTTCCGTCGGACTCGCGCTGGCGGCCGATCTGTCCGAAGCCGTTGTACTGCACCGCGCTGGATACGGCGGAGGGGTCGTCCTGTCCCTGTTGCCGCACGCCGACGAGGCGGCCGGAGGTGTCGTAGTTCGGCGTGGCGGTGGCGAACGGCTCAAAGGTCTCCTGGCCGGTCGGCGTACCGCCGATGTTGCCGGTCAGCGTCCCGCGCTGCACCCATTGGAGTTTTCCGCCGATGATGCGGCTGACCTCGACCGGGCCGCCGACGGTGAACTGGCCGCTCGGAGTGCCGTAGGGAGTGACTTCGTTGTAGAGCCGACGTTCCAGACCGATGCCGGAGTTGTCGGAGGGCGCCATGTACAAAATGTGTTGCTCGCGCTGATTGGGCTGAATGGTGCGCTCCAACCCGTAGGCGCCGCTGTAGTAGTGTTGTGTGGTGTAGCCCAGCGGATCACCCGCCTCCGGATCGGGATAACGGGGCATTTCGGCTTCGTCGGTGTCCTCGTCCTTTCGGTACAACCGACCATACTGGTCATGAACAAAGCTCGTGACGTACGAGCGATAGGGATCGTCCAGCGATTCGACACCCGCGACGCTGCCGACGGCCGTCCAAGCGGGATTGCCGTTGGCGTCGTAAGACGTCATGTCGAAGGCGTGATAGGCCGTGCCGCCGGCCGTATAGGGCGAGGGCGGCTCGACGATGGCCTTGGACGCAATGGGGCGCAGCCAGGCGGTGGCTTCGGGAATGTCGACGAAGTCGTACTGTACGAGCGTCGTCTCGCCTTCGCTTTCGAGGTCGGTCGTCGGCGTGGGAAAAACGGTCTCTTCGGTAATCAACTCGGGACGGTCTTCATGACGGCTGTTGCGCGACAGCCAATACACTGGTGCTTGCACGCCTTGCTTGATGCCGACGGCTTTCAGCTCGCCCAGCCGGCCGTCCGGCCCGTCGTCGTGGTACGCATAAACGTGAATAAGCCCGGACGTGTCCGGAGTGGTGTTGGCCTCCGAGGCCCAGCCTTTGCTGCGACGCTCAATGACGCGGCCCTTGTCGTCATAGACGAGGAGCTGCGCGATCGACGGGTTAGGCCCGTGCCCCGGTTCAAAGTGCCACGTCTTGTCGCTGAGCACGAACCCCGCCGGGTTCATCTCTACGACGCGCCGGTAGTGCAGGCCGAGGTCGGCGGCGGGATTGTACGCCGTGGGGGATGTGATCTTGTCGATAACGGTGATCCAGTAGGGTTCGGAGAGGTCAGACGACTTCGGTAACCTGTCAGAATCATGACATTGTCCAGGAAATGTGAACCGATACGGATAGTGATAGGATAACGGGTCGGGCGAGATCCAGACAGTTGGCCCGCATTCAATACCCTCAGGCGGAATGGCGTTTTCCGGATATCGTCGGAAGTAGTAGTAAACAAATTCCCCATCATCGTCTTCCACCCCGCGCCGATCGATGAGTCGTTCGCAGCCTCCGATCACGGTGGTCGTGCGCGCCGTATCAGCTCCGCTCAGATAATTCGTAGCCAGGTGATCTCCCAGCCCGTTCCCCTGCCAGTCCGCTCCTGGCCAATGGCTCATTTGGAAGTCTCCCGCCTCGATAAGCTGAACGGGCGCGGGATTGTCTGTTTCGGGGTCAATGAACGGTACTTGCCTTTCGTTGCCACTTAACACTACAGCGCTGAATCGGCTCAAGTTTAACCAATGAACCTGCCGATCTCACCTCCAGCACATGGAGGTGAGTTATGACTGCCGAGCAGATCGCCGCACTCGGTCCGGCTTTCACTGCGCA
>WYBU01000126.1 GCA_011525745.1 Planctomycetaceae bacterium
GCCATCGGATCGGCGTTGCCGACGTCCTCGGCGGCGCAGATCGCGATCCGCCGCGCAACGAAACGCGGGTCCTCGCCCGCGGCCAACATGCGGGCCAGCCAGTAAACGACCGCGTCCGGATCGCCGCCGCGCATCGACTTGATCAGCGCCGAGGCCGCGTCGTAATGCTCGTCGCCGGTTCCGTCATAGACGATCGCCTTGCGCTGAATCGAGTCCTGCGCGATGGCCAGGTCGATCACGCAGCGCGCCGGCCGGCCGGCGTCGGGCGCGGCGGCGACCAGCGACAGCACCGCGACCTCGACGGCGGTCAGGGCGCGGCGGGCGTCGCCATCGCAAGTCTCGGCCAGAAACGACAGCGCGTCATCGGTGATTTCAGGGCGATGCGCCGCCAGCCCGCGCTGCTCGTCGCTCAACGCCCGGCGCGTCAGCGCCTTGATGTGTTCCTGGCTCAGCGGCTGGAACTGAAAAATCTGACTGCGCGACACGAGCGGCGCGTTGACGGAAAAAAACGGGTTTTCGGTCGTCGCGCCCAGCAGAATCAGCACGCCGTCCTCGACGTCGCCCAGCAGTACGTCCTGCTGCGCCCGGTTAAAGCGATGGATTTCATCGAGAAACAGCACCGTCCGCCGCCCGTCGTCCGCCAGCCGCGCGCGGGCACGGGCGATCACGTCGCGCACCTCCTTCACGCCGGCGGCGGCGGCGTTCAGCGGCTCGAACGCCGCCCGCGAATGCTCCGCGATCACGTGCGCCAACGTCGTTTTTCCCGTGCCCGGCGGGCCGTAGAAGATGGCGCTGCTGAGCCGGTCGGCCAGCAGCAGCCGCCGCAGCAGCCTGCCTTCGCCGAGGAAATGCTCCTGCCCGAGAAACTCTTCGAGCGTGCGCGGCCTCATGCGAACGGCCAGCGGTTCGACGCGCTTGAGGGCTGCGCGGCGTTGATCGGCGAAGAGGTCCATGAGTCTTGCCGGACCTGTCGGGATTCCGGGCCGCAGGCGCCGACGTTGCGGTTCAGAGCCGCGAAGCGTCAACGAGCGGGATCGGGGCGCATCGCGTGACTCGTGACGTTGCTGCTTCGACGCGAAGCGCGCGGGGCCGGCGGGCTTGTGCCGCGCGGCTCAAGTCAATCCGGGCGCGGACGGCGCGCGCCGCCGTCATCAATTGTAGTAATCCTGCAACGCACGCACGTTCAGCACATCCAGCCCCGTCGCCTGCCGCGAACCCTTCATCGCGCGGATCGCGGCCACCGCCGCACGCGCGCCCGTAATCGTCGTGATCAACGGCAGCCGCCGACCGGCCGCCGCGGCCCGCCAGCGCCCCTCTTCCCACGCGGCCCCCTTGTGAATCGGCGTGTTGATCAGCAGGTCCAGCGCGCCGTATTCGATCAAATCCAGCAGGAATTTCTGCGGCTCGCCGGCCTGCTTGGTCACGACCACCGAGTCGATGCCGGCCGCCTTCAGCGTGCGATGCGTGCCGATCGTCGAGAAAATCTTGAACCCCAATTCGCGCAGCTCGCGCGCGATCGGCACAATCCGCGGCTTGTCCGCGTCGTTGACGCTCACCAGCGCGTTGCCGTAGGTCGGCAGCGACAGCCCGGTGGCGATCTGCGCCTTGGCGAACGCCAGCCCGAACGACTCGTCGACGCCCATGACTTCGCCGGTGCTGCGCATCTCGGGGCCGAGCACGACGTCGACGCCGGGGAACTTGTCGAACGGAAACACCGGCGCCTTCAGCGCCGTCAGCCGCGGCCGCGGGCTGCGCGAAATGCCGCGCTCCCACAGCGCATCCTTCAGGCTGCGGCCCAGCATCACCTCGGTGGCGATCTTGGCCCACGGCACGCCCGTCGCCTTGCTGACGAACGGAACCGTGCGCGACGCGCGCGGATTGACCTCCAGCACGTACACGATCTGGTTCTGCACGGCGAACTGCACGTTCAGCAGACCGCACACGCCCAGCCGCTTCGCCAGCAACCGCGTCTGCCGCTCGACCTCCTCGATCAGCGCCGGCGACAACGAATACGGCGGCAGCACGCACGAGCTGTCGCCGCTGTGAATGCCCGCCTCCTCGATGTGCTCCATCACGCCGCACACGACGCACTCGCCGCGCGGATCGCTGACGGAGCGGAAGTCGGCCACCGCGTCGACGTCCAGCTCCATCGCGTCGAGCAGGAACTTGTCGATCAGCACCGTATGCCGCGCTCCGCCCGCCGCCACGCGATCCGACGCCTCGAACGCCCGCACCGCGAACTTGTCGAGGTCCTCGACGTTGTTGCACAGCTCCATCGCACGCCCGCCCAGCACGTAGCTCGGGCGGATCAGCACCGGATAGCCTAGCGACTCGGCGCAGCGCCGCGCCTCGTCCAGGTCGTGCGCGATCGCGCTGGGCGGCTGCAACAGGCTCAGCTCGTGCAGAATCTTCTGAAACTCCGCCCGGTCCTCGGCCAGGTGAATCGACTGCGGCGGCGTGCCCGCGATGGGAACACCCGCCGCGTGCAGATCCTCGGCCAGGTTCAGCGGCGTCTGCCCGCCGAACTGAACGATCACGCCGCGCACCTCGGTCTGCTCCTGAATGCGGCGGATGGCCCGCAGCACGTCCTCGTGCGTCAGCGGATCGAAGAACAGTACGTCCGAAGTGTCGTAGTCGGTGCTGACCGTCTCCGGATTGGAGTTGATCATCACCGTGCGAAAGCCCATCGCCCGGGCCGCCAGCGAGGCATGCACGCAGCAATAATCGAACTCGATGCCCTGGCCGATGCGGTTCGGCCCGCCGCCCAGCACGATCACGTGCGGCTCCGGCGGCACGCGCAGCTCGTCTTCGTTGATCTCGTGCGCGCCGTCGTCGCCGACGCGAATCAGCGGCGGATCGTACGCGGCGTAGTAGTAGGGCGTGCGCGACTCGAACTCCGCCGCGCACGTGTCCACCAGCCGAAAGCCCGGCCGCGCCACGCTGTTGACGACGGCCGTCATGTCCTCCAGCGGAACTTTCAACGCGTGCGCCAGTTGCGCATCGGTGTAGCCGAGCTGCTTGGCCGATCGCAGCATCTGCCGACCGGTCGGCGTGGGCTTCAGCCGCCCGTCGCCCTGCGCAAACAGCTCGTGGCGCCGCGTCAGCAGCTCGTCCTCGAACTGCACCAACTGCTGCATCTGATCGAGAAACCACGGGTCGATCCGCGACAGCTCGTGAACCTGATCGACCGTCCAGCCCAGCTTGAAGGCGTAGCGGATGTAATACGGCCGCCCCTGGCAGGGGCGGGCCAGCTTGTCGTGCAGCACCTCGCGCCGAACCGGCCAGCGCGAAGCCGACGTCTCCTCCACGTCGGCCGGCGCCTCGCCGGCGCGGCTGCCGAGAATGAACGACTCGGTCTGCAAATCGGGCGGCGCGGTCTGGCGTTCGCGCAGCGAGCGATAGGCGTCGGGCTGCCCCTCGTCGTGGCGCTGATGGGCGGCCCGCAACCACGAGTCGTTGCGGTCCAGTCCGTAGCCGCTGCGCTGGATTTCCATGCTGCGGACGCACTTCTGAAACGCCTCCTTGAACGTGCGGCCGATGGCCATTGCCTCGCCCACGCTCTTCATCTGCGTCGTCAGCGTCTCGTCGGCTTCGGTGAACTTCTCGAACGCCCAGCGCGGCATCTTGACCACCACGTAGTCGATCGTCGGCTCGAAGCTCGCCGGCGTGCTGCCGGTGATGTCGTTCGGTATCTCGTCCAGCGTGTAGCCCACCGCCAGCTTCGCCGCGACCTTGGCGATCGGATAGCCCGTGGCCTTGCTGGCCAGCGCCGACGAACGCGACACGCGCGGGTTCATCTCGATGACGACCTGCCGCCCGCTCTTCGGATCGACCGCGAACTGCACGTTGCTGCCGCCGCACTCGACGCCGATTTCGCGCATGATCGCCTTGGCCGAGTCGCGCATCCGCTGATACTCGCGGTCCGTCAGCGTCTGCGCCGGCGCGACCGTGATCGAGTCGCCGGTGTGCACCCCCATCGGGTCGATGTTCTCGATGCTGCACACGATGATGACGTTGTCGTGGCGGTCGCGAATGACCTCCAGTTCGTATTCCTTCCAGCCATATACGCTTTCTTCGATCAGGATTTCGCTGATCCGCGAAAGCTGAAGGCCGCGCGCGGCGATCGTCTCGAACTCCTCGCGCGTCGTCGCCAGGCCGCTGCCGCTGCCCCCCAGCGTGTAGGCCGGCCGGATCACGCACGGCAGGCCGATGTGCTCGAGCACGCGCAGCGCCTCGGCCGGCGTGTGGGCCACGTCGCTGCGCGGCACGTCCAGTCCGATGCGCAGCATGGCTTCCTTGAACGCGGTGCGGTCCTCCGCCTTGCGGATCGTCTCGCGCGAGGCGCCGATCAGCCGTACGTTGTGCCGTTCGAGCACGCCGGCTTCCGCCGCGGCCATCGCGCAGTTAAGTCCCGTCTGGCCGCCCAGCGTCGGCAGCAGGGCGTTGACCGGCGTGCCGCGGGCCTTCTCGGCGATGAGAATCTTCTCGATCATCTCCGGCACGATCGGCTCGATGTAGGTGCGGTCGGCCACTTCCGGATCGGTCATGATCGTGGCCGGATTGGAGTTGAGCAGCACCACGCGATAGCCCTCCTGCCGGAGGACCTTGCACGCCTGCGTGCCGGAATAATCGAATTCGCAACCCTGGCCGATGATGATCGGGCCGGAGCCGATGATGAGAATGCTGTGAATCTCGGGATCGCGCGGCATCGGGCGGACATGTTATCCACGCCCCGGCGGCTTGGCTATTCGGCGGCCGTTGTGCAGGCGGCAGGCACGTCCTGAACCGTTGCCGCGCAACGCGAAGCCGCACGCGTCCGAAGGGCTGGCATCGTCAAGCCCTCGCGCGGCACGCGCTTCCAGCCTGTGGCGCACAACCGCGGTGACTGGGCCATGTTGAATTCCGTCTCGCGCGAGGCGACCATGCGTTCACGTTATATTCGCGCGCGCCCTAATCTGCGGGACGTTGCAACTTCGGCATCAACACATCCGCAATCTCGCGCGCCACCAGGCCATACCCCGTCGCGTTCAGATGAACCCCGTCCGCATACAGCCCGCGCGTGCCGGCGACCACTTTCGGCACGTCCGCCAGCGGCACGTCCTTCTCCCGGGCCACCTGCCGCGCCATCGCCTGGTACTCCGCGAACGAACGATTGTGATCCGACAGCGGCCTTCCGCGAATCGTCGATGGATCGGCCTCGAAATACAGCGCCCACACGACGATGACCGGCACGACGCCGCGCCGCCGGCAGGCCTCGACCACGTGGATCAGCTCCTCGCGATACTCCGGCACCGGCACGCGCCGCTTGCCGCTCTGCTGGGCCGCCAGCTCGGCCTCGGCCGATAGCCCCCGCGGCGCCAGCCATCGTCCGATCACGCGCGTCAGCGCCAAAACGTTGCGGCGCTGGGCCAGCGCGTGATACTCGCGGTCGCCCAGAAACTTGCTGGCGTCATAAACGCGCTTCTCGTCCGGCCGCGCCGGCTTGCGATCGTTGCAACCGACTGTCAACACGACCGCGTCGGGCGAAAACGACCAGCCCTCGGACTCCAACAGCATCCGCGCCTGAAACGAACTGAAGCCCGGCACGCCGGCGTTGATCACTTCAACCGCGCGCCCTTCCAGCCGGCCGCGCAGCTCGCGCTCAAGCTGAGCCGGAAACGTATCGTTCTGCCCCGCGCCGGTGCCGAACGTGCACGAATCCCCCAAACACAAGACACGCAGCGCGCCCGGCGGCTTCTCGCGCGAAATCTCGGGGCTGCGCATGCCGAACGAATTCGTGCGAATGTCGAACAGCGTCTCGGTGATGTGCTCGGGAATGTGGATGTTCGGCCGCAGCCGGAAAAAGCACGCGTCGTCGGCCCGGTACAGAACGTTGCGCCGGTCGATCTCGACCGCCGCGTCGACGTCGAAACCGATGCGAATCGGCGCTTCGTCGGCCCCGCCGAATCGCAGGTACACGCGCGCCGCGCCTTCGCACAGGGCGAACAGCACGACCGTCGTAAACACCGAGAACAGCAGCTTCCGCCGCCAGGACAATGTACGAATTCCGTCCGACATCGTGCCTGCATTTTATCCGCCGGCGCGCCGCGGCGGCAACGGAATTGCGAGTCGCGGCGAGCAAGATCACGGCGACTCCGTCCGAGGCCTCGATCGTCCCGCCGGCGGCGAACGCTCCCACACGACCACCAGCAACTCGTCCCGCGCCGGCGGCGGAATCCGCGCACCGCCGTCACCCCCGACCACGCGAACGCGCCGATCCGCAAAGCTCAACTCGGCCCACGCCTGAACGCTGTAGGGCGCCAGCACCGCCACGCCGCTCAGTCGCGGCCCGCCGCTGTCCGGCCGACTGAGCATCCGCGGCATTGAGTAGACGTCGACGCGGACGCCGTCGGGTGCCGACGCGATTTGCGCGCCCAAGTCGCTGAGGAACGTGCGCTGGCGGGCGCTGGCGTTGTCCCATTCGGCGTAGTTGTGAATCAGCGGCGACGCGGCCATCGCGATGACGAAAACCAGCGCCGCGCCGATCGCGATCGCCGCTCCGCCGCCCCGCTTCCACGCTGTCTGCGCCGTCAGAAACTCGCGCGCCGCTTCACACATGCCCGCCAACGCCATTCCCACGCCGACGACGCACGGAACGGCGTACCATGGACTGAATCGCCCCGCGATGCCCATGAAGGCGACAAAGATCACGATCCATCCCAGGCCGAACAACGCAGCACGCCCGCCGCCATGCGACGTCAACAGCGCCGCAAGGCACGTGAGCACCAGAACCGCGCCGGCCGCGGCGGAGAGCAGTTCCGTGCTCCAACCGGCCGCCGGCGACCACGGACACAGCGTGGCGGCCAGAAAGCGGGGCGCGAACTCCAGCACATGCCCGCCCCACGTGGCGAGGCTCGACGTGCCATGCCCGCCCAGGCCGCCGATGACCAGCGTGCGAGCCGCCACATAGACCAGGACCGCCGTCGCGCTCGGCCATGCCGCCCTCGTGGTGGTTCGGATCAAGACCGACCATGCGCCCGTCGGGGGACCCGCGATGCCCCGGCCGGTGTCGCCGCAGCGCGCGGGCGTTTCGCGCATCAGCAGTTGATGCAGCAGCACGACGGCGAGGCCGACGACGCCGGTCTCCTTGCAGCCGGCGGCCAGCAACACGAACAACGCGGCAAGTAACGGTCGGCCGCGACGGTTCGACGCCGCATCGGGCAGACACATCACGGCCGCGAGCAGAAACACGACGACAAAAAGCTCGACGCGGCGCGCCGGAACGGGCAACACGGTGAGCATGGCGGGGTGCAGCGCCACGAAACTCGCCGCCAGCGCGGGCGCGATCCAATCGTGGTTTCGCAGCAGACGCCGCGTCGTGAGAAATACCAGGACAATCGTGATGGCGAACGCCGCCAGCGCGGTGAAGTGATAGCCGCGCGGATCAAGCCCCCAGACGGCGTACTCCGCCGCGAGAATCAGATTGTGCACCGGGCGATAGAAGCTGCCCTGGGCATACCGGCCGTCCATCATCACTTCCGTGAAAGTTCCCGTGAAATCGGCCGGCGTGAGAATTCGCGAGGAGATGATCAGCGGGTATGCGTCCCACCCGAGCAGTCCGTAGTCGAGCGTTTTTCGGTGCGTCCACAGCGCAAGACCGACCACGGCGACGACCGCCGCGACTTGTGCGAGTGAACGGAGAGGAACGCGCATCACGCCTCAATATATCGGAGCGCCGCGCGAAAGTCCGTGACGCGCGAAGCTGGCGCCCACACTCCCACACCGCACCGGCAGGCCATTGCGGGCGCGTGCGGCGCGCCTGGGCGCGATGCGCATTCTGTGAGCCGAGTCGTCAGCCGGCCGGCAAACCTACGACGGCGTCAGCGCCGCCTGGCGCGACGCGTACTGCTCCACCACGCCTTTCCACGCCGCCTCGAACTCATCCAGCATCTTACGAAACGCGTGTCGCTCGGCCCGCAGCCGCGACTCCTCTACGGCGTCGCAGCGCGTCCACGAGCTGGCCAGTTGCTTCTCCCGTGCCGTGCCCTCGGCCAGTGCAAAGACGTACCCGGTCCTCACGTCGATCAGCGCCAGCGACGCCGTGGCCGTCACGATTGCTTCCTTGGTCGGCGCCATTCCAAGGGTGATCAGCCGAAGCGGACCGACGTCGTGCTCGTCGATGCGAAACGACGTGTCCACCGAATAGGCCAATAGCAGATCGGCCTTGAGCGTCGACGCCGCCAAACGCAGCTCGCGATCGGACCGCAGTTCGACCGGGATCACCATGCGGTTGAGCATGGTCGTCTGGCTGATCATCGGCAGTCGCTCAAGCCGTTGGATATCCTCATCGGTTTCGATCTCGCGCGTGGTGACGACCGAGTAGTTGCCGCTGCCGTAACCCTCGCGCGAGTAGGAGCGGTAACCCGGCGACTGAACGCGGACCAGGGCGATGCGCGCCGGAAACTCGGCGGCCGGCTGGCGGAGCATTCGCTCGGCGATGTCCGAATCCGCGGTCGTCAGACTCGACAGCGCCACGCCGCGGGCGGGAGTGACGTACGGTCGCGCGCAAGCACCGAGCAGCGGCAGCAGCAGAAACGGCGTGACGAACATCACTCGTGCGATCGGGCGGGGTGACATGAGAACCTCCGTTGAAGCGGGCGTTTCGGAGTGGCACGGGTCCGCGGTTCCGTGGCGGACCGCGATGGGGGCAGGATACCGAACGCAACCGTGATGGGCAATGGTTCACGCGGCGCTCGCGAAGGCGAGCCAGTTTGGGGGGCCGGGGGGAGCAAGATGAGGAGCTGGATTGTCCATCCCGGGCCGTTCCTATTTCAGATGCGATTTCTCATAATCCTAATCATACTCTTACTCTTACTCTTTCTCAGTTCTCTGCCGCGCCCCCCGAGTTGAATCCCCTGTACAATCCCACGCAACCCCATCCCCCTCCGGCATTTCCATTTTCCGCGTGAACCCCCCATCCCCGTCACGTTATGTCAGGCGCGCCGTGAATGCCGCGCAACGGCACCATTCGGCGCGCATCCAACTTCAGGAGTCGCCGCCGCATGGCTTATCACGCGCTAAAGCTGCTTGTCGCCATCTTCGTCCTGTTCCCGGGACAGGGGTCCGGATCGCCAGCGGCCCCCCCCGCTTCGGCCCCTGTCCCTGCCTCTGCTCCCTCCGCGTCGCGGCCGGTCGAACGGCGGCCCGTGTCGGCGCTGTTTCTGGCCCGCTCAGACGACGGCCTCGAGTTTTCCCGCGACACCCGGCTTTTCCTTCGCAACGCCGAATCGCCCGACCTGCTGGTCCTGCCAAACGGCGATCTGCTGGCCGTGTTCGACTATCGCCCCAGTCTTTTCGACGCACAGCGCGTTTCGACGCGGCCGGTGCTTTCGTATGCCGCCTCGTCCGATGGCGGACGAACGTGGTCCACCGCCCGGCCGTTGAAAATCGACGGTTTGCCCGCCGACGCGCGACATCCACGTCACGCTCGGCTGCTTGCTATTCGTGACGGAGAGGTTCGGCTGTACTTTCTCGTTTCTTGCACGACTCCAAAGAACGACGCCGCGCCGGCCAAAAGCCCCACGCTGCAACTGCACGGCGCCCGGCGTCGGCAGGACGGCCGCTTCGTTTGCGACGAAGATGCTCCGCTTTCGCTGGGAGCCTGCCTCGACGCGCGCACGACCATCGGCCCGATCGGCGAACGCACGCACCTGTTCGCGCACATCCTGGGCAACGACCGCAAAGTCACGATCAAACTCTACACGCGCGGCCGCTCCGGAGGCTGGGCGGCGGCCGAACCGCCGCGCACGGACCGGATTTCCTTCGACGGGGATTTGGCGGCGTGGGGCGATCGCACGCGGCTCTACTTCGCGGCTCGCGGCGGCATCCGCTCGGCGGTCACGCGCGATGGGCGGACGTGGGACCTTGACGCCGGCGTACGAATGCGCGGCGCGATGCAACCCTCCGTCGTCCGCCTGAAGCTGGGCGGCGCGCTCCTGCTTTATGCGGCCGAACTGGATGAAACCCGGCGAGATCAACTCGAACTGGCCGGAGTCGAACGCCGCGATCGCCGGACGGGCGAACGCGACGACGCGTCTGCTTCGGGCGCCGACGCCGACATGTCGACCGACGACGCGTTAGGCGAATGGGCCGACCTGGGCGAGCTGGGCGACGCCGGCGACGAATGGGCCGATGCCGCACTCGAATGGTCAGTTTCCGATGAGATCTCCTGGCCGGACGAATCGCAGGCCGCGGACGCGTCGGCTGAAACAGCGAGAGGCGATTCGCAAGCACCGAACGCCGACGACGGCGATGCCGAATCCGCGTCGGAGCCGCCGGCCGAGGAATCACCCGAGCAGTTGGTGCGCCCCATTGTCGAAGCCGTCCCGCAACGCGATGCCGCGGCCCCGCCGATCGAAGAGCTTCTGTCTCACGCCGCGGTCGCGCGCCGCGGCGCCGTCGGACCCGAGCCGGATGTCGAAGCCGCGCTGCGAGACGCCGTCGCCGCGGCTGCTTACGGCTTCCCGCCCAAGCCGGATTTCGAGACGCCGATCGACTACGTCGCCTGGTTCCGTGATCACGCGCTGAATCCGTGCGCGAACGGCAATGCCTACGAAGCCTACGCCACGTTCATGCCCGAACCGGGCGATCAGCCCGGCGACAAGCCCGAGTGGCCGCAGTTCAACGACAAGTTCAACTCGACCGAGCCTGGCCTGCCGGGTCCCTGGAATCCCGCCGAGCATCCGGAATGGGAAGCCGCCTGGCACGCCGAGCAGCCGTTCCTGACGATGTTCCGCGACGCCGCGCACAGCCACGACGCCTACGCCATTCCGATGCGCTTCGGCAACGGCGAAGAACCCTACACCTTCAACGGCGAGCGGCTGCTGATCGGCATTCTGCTTCCGGAGTTGTCGGCCCATCGCCGCATGGCGAAAGCGGCCATTTCCAACGCGTGGCGAACGGGCGCGGACGGCAAGGTCGATCCGCGCGAAATGATGGACGCGTGGGAAACGACGCTGCGCAGTGCGGGCCACTTGCAGCAGGGCGCCACGCTCATCGAGCAGCTCGTGGCCGTGGCCGAGCAGGCATTCGTCCAGCAGAACGCCCGCTGGGCGCTGAAGCACGGCGTTTTTTCCGATGACCAGTTGGAAGACGCCATGTCCACGCTGTCCGCGTTCGATCGCCCGGCGACCGATCCAGCCTCTTGGGTGCGCGGCGAATACGCGATGGTGATGGACATCACGCAGTACGTCTTCACGCCCGAAGACCCGGCCGAATGGGACGGCTCGCCGCGCGTCAACACGAAGCGCGTGCAGACGCTGAAGGATGCCTTCGGCGGCGAGGAGATGCTCAAGGAATTCGAGAACCTCACGCCCGACGACGCCCGTCGCACGATCGAAACAATCGACACGTACTATCGCGAGCTGACCGACCGGATGCGCCGGGGCTACCCGGAAGTGCGCGCATCCGACCTCGACGCGCTGACCGAAGAGCACGTCGCCGCCACGCCGATCACGCGCAGCCTGCTGCCGGCGCTGAGCCGCGCCTACACGCTCCGCACGCGAAACGAGGCGTCGCGCCGCGCGACGCAGCTCAGCTACGCCGTGCACCTGTTCAAGGCCCGCAACGACCGCTGGCCCGACTCGCTGGCCGAGCTGCCCGACGCCCAGGGCGGATCGATGACCATCGATCCCTTCACGGGCGGCTATTTCGGATATCGCGTCACCGAAAACGGCCCGATCATCTACTCGCTGTCGGAGAACGGCCGGGACGACGGCGGTGTTCACGCCCGGCGCTGGAACGACGAACCGGTCAACGGCTCCGACGACCACGTCTTCTGGCCGCCGCAGGAGTGAATCGCCCCGCGTGGCACAGGCCGCCAGCGCTCGCGTGGCGCGGACCGGCAGCGCTCGCGTTGCACAGGCCGACAGCGCTCGCGTGGCACGGACCGGCAGCGCTCGCGTGGCACAGGCCGACAGCGCTCGCGTGGCACGGACCGGCAGCGCTCGCGTGGCACAGGCCGCCAGCGCTCGCGTGGCACGGACCGGCAGCGCTCGCGTGGCACGGGCTTGTAGCCCGTGCAAGATCCTCGCGCTGCGCGAACCCCGCAATGGGTGTCCGCCAATTCTGGCCGTGCCTTTATCCTCGACGAATCGTCCGGTCGGTAGCCGACGGCCGACCGCTACTCGCTGGGGGCTTTCTCAACTCGCCTCCGCCGCAAGCGACAAGTCCGCCAATCTCCCGCGAACGAACTGATGATGCCCCTGCGCGGCGATCATCGCGGCGTTGTCGGTGCAGAATTGCATCGGCGTCGGATGCAGCGTCAATCCGCGCCGCACGCATGTTTCGCTCAGCCGCGCGCGCAACATGCTGTTGGCCGCCACGCCGCCGCCGACGACCACGGTGCGCACCCCGCAGCGCTCCGCCGCCTTCAACGTCTTCGCCACCAGCACGTCGACGACCGCCGCCGAGAAACTCGCACACAAATCGTCAATGTCGCCCGGCGACAGACGCTCCAGCCCGCCGCGCGTGCGCCCCGCGCCGTGAACGTGATAGAGCACCGCCGTCTTCAGCCCGCTGAACGAAAAATCCAGCGAGTCCGGCCCCAGCATCGTGCGCGGCAGCGACACGCGCGTCGCGTCGCCGCTCTTCGCGCGGCGGTCGACGATCGGTCCGCCGGGAAAGCCCAGCCCCAGGATCATGGCGACCTTGTCGAACGCCTCGCCCGCCGCATCATCACGCGTGCGCCCCAGCATGACGATGTCGCACGGATCGCGCACCAGAAACAACGACGTGTGTCCGCCCGAGACCACCAGCGCCGCCGCCGGCCAGATCGATGCGCCATCGGCCCCGCCTCCCGAACCGGCCGCAATCCCCAGCGCCGCGCTGGTGGCATGTGCGTGGATGTGATTCACATCGATCAGCGGCTTGCCCCACGCCCACGCCAGCGTCTTGGCCGCCGTCACGCCGATCAGCAGCGCGCCGATCAGCCCGGGCCGCGCGGTCACGGCGATGGCGTCGAGCTCCTCCGGCGCGGCGCCGGCCAGCCGCAGCGCTTCGCAGATCAGCGGATCGAGCCGCTCGATGTGCGCACGCGACGCGATTTCGGGCACGACGCCGCCGTAGCGGGCGTGCAGATCGATCTGCGAGGCGATGAGATTGGCGCGGACCTCGCGTCCGTCCGCGACCACCGCCGCAGACGTCTCGTCGCACGAAGTCTCGATGCCGAGTACGAGCGTCACGCGCTCATTCTAGGAGCCGCCCGAGAACTGTCTGCAAGTCTCATCGGCGCGCACCGCGGGTTCCGCGCGCCTGCGGCGAACCGCACCCGTGACTACCGCCCGCCGCCCCGCCCCGCGCGATCCGCTTCGCGTGCCCACTCACGCCGGACTTCCCTTCGCCGCTCCGTCCGTCGCTGCGTACCCTCTATCCGCCCTCGACGGCGCCCGTGTTGGGTCGCGGGCGCAGCCTGCGCCCCGCACCTCAAACCTCAAATCTCAGATCAGTAACGCGTCCGCGCCAACTCGTTTCACGACGGCCCCGACGCCGACTGCGTCGTCACGATCCGGCGAACCAAATCGACGGCCCGCTGAAGCTGCGGATCGAACGCCATCAGCTCCCGCACGGCCGCGTCGATGGCGGCCTGACTGGCCGCGGCCGCCTCCTCCGACGTCGCCTCGCCGGTTGTCACGACCGAAAGCGCCGGCTCCGCCCACGTGGCGCTGAGCCAGTGGCGCACCCACGCTTCGCGCTGCTCGGGCGTCAGCGCCACGACGACGTTGGGCTGCACGCCCCAGGCGCCGTCCGAATCGGCGCCGCGAGCGGTGCGCTGGATGCACGCGCCGCTGGGCAGAAAGTAGTAGCGCGTCGTCAGCTTGATCGCGCCCCCCTCGCGCAGGGGTATCAACTCCTGCACGCTCCCCTTGCCGTACGTACGCTCGCCGACCAGCACCGCGCGGCGATGATCGCGCAGCGCGCCGGCCACGATCTCGGCCGAACTGGCGGTCCACCCGTTGACCAGCACCGCCATCGGCCGCTGCGGATACGTGCCGTCGCGCTGGGCGCTCCACTCGCGCTTGTCCGACGTCGGCCCCTTCGTCCCGCGCGTCGAGACGATCACGCCCGAATCGAGAAAGCGATCGGCCACCTCGATGGCCGACTCCAGCAGCCCGCCGCGGTTCTCACGCAAATCGAGAATCCACGCGCGAACGCCCTGGCGGTCCATCGCCATGCGGGCGTCGTCCAGCATCAGCGCGGCATCGGGCAAAAACTCGGTGATGCGCACATAGCCGATGCCGTGCGCGGCGTCGAGCAAATACAGCCAACTTCCGTCTGAATTGTGACGCCATCCCCGCACGGGCGACACGCGCAGCGCCGCGCGCAGCAGCGTCAGCTCGCGCGGCGGCTCGTCGGCGGTCCGGACGACCAGCCGCACCGGCGTGTCCGGCTCGCCGGCCAGCAGATTCACCGCCTCAAACGGATCGAGCCGCTGCAATTCGAGGCCGTCGATGGCCAGTATGACGTCGCCGCGCTGAATGCCGGCCTGCTCGGCGGGCGTGTCGCGCATCACGTTGAGCGCCACAAAGCGTCCCGAGACCTCGGCCACTTCGGCGCCGATGCCGCCGACGACGCCGCGCGAACGCTCGACGAAGCGCTGGTGCTCCTCCGGATCGAGATAGCGCGCGTGCGGATCGCGCAGCAACCTTATCATCTCGTCGGCGCCGGCGTGAACGGCGCGGTCGATCAACTCGCGATCGTTCACCGGCTCGACGTAACGCCGATGGATTTCGGCGCGAATCTCGGCCAGCGGACCGAAGTGCCGCACCACGGAATCGCGCTCGGCGATGATCTGCGGAAGCTGCCACAGCAGCAGCGCGATCACCACCACCACCAGCATCCAGGCCAGATTCCTTTTCGGCATGGGATTCCCCGGCAACGACGGGACGCGCGTGTGCTGAACGGAACATCACTATCGGCAAATCGCCGCGTCCCGTCAAGCGCGCCGCGCAACCGACGACTTGCGTAGGGTACGCCGTGCGGACTGGGTTGCCGCCAGGAACGGCCGATTCAAGGGCTTGTCCGCGCGGCGCCTCGATGGGCCACAGCCGAAGTAAGGCACAGCCGCCATGTAGCACAGCCGCCGTGAGGAACAGCCGCCATGTAGCACAGCCGCCCCCGGCTGTGCCGCCGCAACTCTTACCTACGTGCGCGTCTCGTTTCGCGTGGCACGGGCTTGCAGCCCGTGCGAATCAGAGCCGCGCAGCGTAAGCAAGCGGGATCCGAACTTCGCCCGTGGGCATCGGCCGGGTCCCGGGAACCCGGGCGGTGCGGGGGTCCCGCCCGTCGAGCCGCGCGCGATCACGCTGCGAATCGCGTCCAGCCGCGCAAGCAGTGCACCCTCGAGCGATCGGATCACGCGCCGGCATCAGTCGCGCAACAACCGCAGCAACAACCGCACGCCGAAACCGGTCGCGCCGCGCCGGATTAACGGCGTTTCTTTGTCCAGATGGGCCGTGCCCGCGATGTCCAGATGCGCCCACGGCTGACCGTCGCCGACGAATTCCCGCAGGAACATCGCCGCCGTCACCGCCCCGCCCGCCCGGCCGCCCGAGTTCTTCAGATCGGCGTCCGTTCCTTCGATCTGCTTGCGATACGCCGGCCACAACGGCATCCGCCACAGCCGCTCGCCGACCGCGTCGCCCGCGGCGATCAGCCGCGACGCAAGTTCGTCGTCATTGCTGAACAGCCCCGCGGCATGATGCCCGAGCGCCACCACGCACGCCCCGGTCAACGTGGCCAGGTCGATGATGAGTCGCGGCCGAAAAAGGCGCTGCGCATACGTCAGCGCGTCCGCCAGCAGCAGCCGGCCCTCGGCGTCCGTCGAAATGACCTCGATCGTCCGGCCGTTCATGGCCGTCAGAATGTCGCCGGGGCGATAAGCGCGCGCGTCGATCATGTTCTCCGCGGCCGGAATCACGCCGACGACGCGCGTCGACAGCCGCAGCCGCGCCGCGGCGATCATCGCGCCGAGCACGGCCATGCCGCCGCACTTGTCGAACTTCATGTCGGGGATGCCCTCGGCCGCCTTGATCGAGTAACCGCCCGTGTCCTGCGTCACGGCCTTGCCGATGAGCACGACCGGCGCGGCCTTCGACCCCCTCCCGCGATGCTCGAGGACGATCAATCGCGGCGGCGCGGCCGATCCGCGACCGACCGCCAGCAGCGCGTTCATGTCCATCGCGGCCATGCGTCGCTCGTCGATGATCGTGCAGCGCAGACCGACGCGCTGCGCTTCGGCGGCCACGCGACGCGCCAGCGCGGGCGGATTGATGACGTTCGGCGGCTCGTGGCTGTAGAAGCGCGCGAGATTGGCCGATTCGGCGACGACCGCGGCGGCGTGCAACCGGCGGAGGCGAGCGGCCGGCATCGGCTTCGAGTTGAGCATCAACATCGTCCACGCGCGGGCGGGCGGTTCGTCGCCGGGCGTCGGGGCGCGAAAGGCGTTGTAACGGAAGTCGGCCAGCAGCGCGGCGTCGGCCCAGACCTCGACCGCCTCGTCCCCGCCGGCGCCGTGCAGGGCATCGACCGCAAGTGCCACGCGCTGGAAGCGATGACGCGCCGCCCAGCGCGCCGACGCGGCGGCGGCGATGCGCACATCGGCGGCTTCGGGACCGCCGTCGCGGGCCTTGCCCAGACCGACCAGGGCGAGGCGCGAAAAGGCGCCGCGCGGAATCAGTTGCGCGTCGATCGCGCCGACATCGCTGCGCCCGGGCCACGCCGCGGCCAGGTTGCGCGCGTGTCGCTGCGTCTCGGGATCGAAGCCGTCCAGCCGTGGCACGATCGCACGGCCTTCGCGAATCGTGATGGGAATCAGCAGCGCATCGGCGCGCGTGCGGCGATCGAGCGTGGCGATGTCGACTTGCAGCGATTGCGTTCGTCGGACCATGCCCTCTCCGCGGCGAATGATTCGCGCGTTCAGACTACAACACGAGCGACGGCGAGGCAAAGGCGCGCGCGCCGCGGGATGTTCCAGGCCGCGATCGCGTTTTCGAACCGAGCCGCAACCGAAATTCCCAACGAAGCCGCGACGGCCTCCCTTAACCGAACCGCGACCGTGAGGGAGCGGCGAAAAACGCTTGACATGCGCGGCGACGGTCCGATCTGGGTGTGCCTCGCCTGCGGCGGGATTCGCACGGGCTGCAACCCCGTCCCACGCGGAATTCAGCACCGTGCCGCGCGGGAACGAAGCCGTGCCACGCGAACCGCAACGCCACGCGCGCCAACGGCGGCTCACTGTTGCGGCACGCGAATCCACTCCGCCGCGAACCGCTCGATCCACGGCGGATTGAACACGTAATCGAAGTGCCCGCCGAAGTTGCCGTAACGAATCATGTCGGCGTTCCACGACACCTGAATCAGCCGCTCATCCCGCGTCTCGAAACCCACGCTGCCCGCCGGCGGACCGATGCTGCCATCCACCGTGCCGACGACATACGTCAGATCGACCGTGTCGCGATCGAGCGGCGACCAGTAGCTGACGATGCCGCGCCGCGTGCGGTCCAGCGCCGGCCGCAGGTCATACTGCGGCGACAGGTCGGCACTGAGCAGAACGACGCGCTCGAGCAAGCGATCGGGCGGCATCGACTCGGCGACAAACACGGTCATGGCCGCGCCCGCCGAGTAACCGACGAGCGTCACCGGGCAGCCCGGATGATCGTCGATGATTCGCGCCAGCCGTTGCGCCTCGTTGACGGACCACTCGTGATGCCGCGCGACCGCGGTCGCGTTGAAAACCGCGTCGCCCGGACGGCCCCACGAAACAATCTCGATCGCTTCGTTGACGCCGGCCTGCCGCAAACCGATCGGCCAGGCGAGCTGCTCCGCCGGGACGCCCGAAGCGCCGGGATAGATCACGATCAGACCGCAGGGCGGCGGCGACGCCTCGTGAGCCGGGATGTAGATCGTCTCGCAACCGGCGACAAAAACGAGCAGCGATGCGAACATCACCGCTCGGCGGCCCGCAAGAATTTCGTAGGGTCCACTGTGCGGACCGCCAACGGAGGGTCCGCTGTGCGGACCAAACTCCCGCGTGGCACGGGCTTGTAGCCCGTGCGAATCCCGCCACCGCCCCGGCAAGCTCTGTTGGCCGCAGCGCCCGTGCTTTCGGATCGAACCACTTCGTCGCAAGTCAAGCGTTTTTCCCCGCTCCCTCACGGTCGCGGTTCGGTTCATGGCGCGGTCCTTGCGCCCGCCGCAATCTGGCGTGGCCCGATTCATATCGCTACCTTTTCGCAGATGGCGCAAAATCGCCGCAAGCAGCGCCCGGACCGGCCAACGCCGGCGCCGCGCGCCGAGCCGGCGAGCACGCCGACAAGCGCCGTCGTGCTGACCGATCGCCGCACAGCGCGACTCTTTGCGCTCGCGCAATTCGCGGCCGCCGCCGTGATCTTTCGCGTCGCGGGATTCTATCGCGTCATGGACGCCGACGAAGGGCACTTCCTCAGCGCCATTCGATGCGTCTTCAACGGCCTGCGCCCGCAGCAGGATTTCTTCTTTCAGCAGACGCCCCTCTTCCCATACCCGTACGCCCTGGCGATGAAGCTGTTCGGCTACGGCTACGACACCTGCCTGTGGATCTCGGTGCTGTGCGGAGCGGGCCTGGCGGTCGTGACCGCCTCGTACTTCGCCCGTCGCTGCGGCGCGGCGCGGGTCGGCTGGATCGGCTGGGCGCTGGTCGTCACCAACGCGCCGATTCTGTTCTGGACGCCGACCGTCAAGAACCACGCCATGCCGCTGTTCTTCGGTGCATTGGCCTTGTGGGCCGCGGCCCATCGGCCGCGCGGCGGCCGTGACGCCTTCTGGTGGGGCGCGCTGAGCGGCTTTGCCGCGCTGTGGTCGGCCGGAACGCGCCTGCCCGCTGCGCCGCTTGCAGCCGCGCCGTTCGCCTGGTTGCTGTTGCGGGCCGTAGTCCCGTCCCGACCGCCCGGAGCGTGGCACGGCGTGTTGGGTTTCGCCGTCGGTTGCATGCCGCCGGCGCTGCTGGTGTTGCGCAGCGTCTTTCCCGATCCGTGGGTGTTCCATTTCGACATTCTGGGCTTTCACGCGATTCGATCGGGCCGCGCCGGAACATTCGGAACATGGGCCACGATCTCGAAGCAGTTGGCGGCGCTGGGGAGTCAGGTGCAGTTTCCGGCAATGCTGCTGCTGGCGGTGTTCAGCGCCATTTGCATGAAACGCATCGCAAGACTCGCGGGCCGCATCGGGCCGGACACGACGGACGAGTCGCGCGGCAGGCCGCGCGAAGAGAAGCCGGCGCCGCGACCCGGCATCGCGCGATTGCCCGCGGGCTACGGCATCGAACTCGGCCTCGCGCTGGCGGGCATCATCGCCGGACTCATCGCCCTGCTGCCGGCGCAGACGTTTCATCAGTATTTCATGGTGCCGCTGCTTTTCTTCATCTGGGCCACCGCGCCGGCGTGGGCGGCCCTGGCGCGCCCGGCAGCGCCGCGCGGCGCGCTGCTCGTCTGTATCCCGCTGGCGGCATACGCCGCGTTTCTCGGTCATCACATCGAGGAGGTTTTTCCGCCCGAATGGGGCGCCGCGAAAGTCCGCGAGCTGTCCGAAGAGCTGCGACGAGTGACGAAGCCCGGCGACGTCGTATTCAGCAGTTGGCAGGGCTTCACGTTCATGGCCGACCGCAACGACCTGCCCGGCAACGAGAACTTCAACGCCCGAACCGTCACGCCGCGCCTGTCGCTGGAGGAATGCCGGCGGCTGAAGGTCGCAACCGATCTCGACCTGTTCGAGTCGCTCGTGATGCGCGCCGAGCCGAAGGCGATCGTCATCGGCTTCTTCACCGGCCCGACCGGCAACAAGCCCTTCTATCGCTCGACGCTCTACACCCGCGTCGCGGCCGATCCGCGCAATCCGCGCGTAACCAAATACGTCATCCGCCCGGAAATCGATCGGAACTACGAGTTGCTGCGCGTGATGGGGGATCATCAACTCTGGGTGAAGCGGCAATAGGCTCACGCTCGATCATTCTTTTCCGATTTCTGCGCGGAATTCCGACGATGCTCGTCGTTTCGGGCCTGCATCGTTGCGGGTGAGCGAGCGGCCTCATGCGTCGCGCAGGCCCAGTTTTTTCAACAGTTCCAACGCTTGCTCCGCGCGACCCTGCTCGCACTTGACGCCCTTCTTTCGCCTTAATCGTTCGATAGCCGACTTGTGGTCATGTCCCATGTCTCGAAAGGCGTCATACGTGGCCGCAAGCTCCAGCACGATGGGATCGGTTTCGCTCATCGTCCGAATCGCCGAGTGAAACTTGCTGACTTCCGGACGACATGCCAGCTTCGTGGCGGCGTCGGTCGCTTTCAGAATGAAGTAGGCTGCCCCTTCCTGGTTGGAACACTTCTCTTCCTCGACGAACCCGAACGCTTCGAGCAGGCCGATGTCGGACTGCACGCCCTCGCTGTAGGGACCGTAGAAGTGAATCATGTAATCGTAGTCCATCGGCGCGCCGAGGCGCTGGAGGAGCTTGATGGTCTTTTGCAGGCGCGTGCGTCCGACGACTTTTTGGTCGGGATGAGCGGCGATGACAGCGGCCAGCCAAAGAAATTTCTCCCTCATCGCTTGTCCTCCTTTTGCAGCGTCTCGCCGGCGACCTTTTCGATGCGTTCGCGGATCGACTCAGAGAAGTAGTATCGGACCAACTCGTAACGCTTTCGAAGCTGCAGGAGCGCGTCGGAGCGCGTGCTGATCTCGACATTCTTCCCGCCGCCGGTCTCCACATAAATCTGCGACGCCGGGCGGCTCTCGTCGGGGTCATAGGGTTTGTACGGCGTGTCAGCGGCCGTATCATCAGCAAATGCGTATTCAGGCTCAAGGCGCGCCCGCCTGACGACCTCTTCGCCGCGCCTTGCGAACTGGACCACGTCGGTCCTGCTGCTGTCGGTAACATCGATCGCCTTGTACAGCTTTCGCTCGATCAGCCCGCGAGCGAGCATGTTCAATTGCTTATCTGTCGAGTAAGTGCACGCCTTGAAGAAGTCAAGCAGCGTAACGTCGTCGAGTGCCAGGTAAGCATCAATCGGCAGCGCGCCGGAAAACGCATCAATGACGCGCTGCGGCACATCGGGAGCGATCTTCCTCCGTTTCGCCTTGCTCGTAGCCATGTTGAGAAGCTCCTTGAATCGGCGGAGCGCGAGGCGAAGCATCACCTCGGCCGCGCGAACCGTCTTATGGAAGTAAACCGAGCGGTACATATGGAACCGGGCGAAAATGTACGATTCAGCGGCGTCCATCGCCTTGCGTCCGACGAACAAGCGCTTGCCGTCAAGCAGTAGCTGCAGCAGGAGCCAGTCCAGGTCGTATCGCCCGTAGTCAGTCCCGGTGGCATAGCTGTCGCGCAACAGATAGTCGAAACGATCGGCATCGAGCTGGCTGGCCACGATCTGGGTGAGGTAGTCCGGGATTTCGGCGGCGTCGCGTTTTTCTGCTTCGACGTCCTCGTCGAAGAACACGGCCAGGCGTTCGGGCAGCGACCGGTCATGGCCGTGAAGTCGCCGACCGACTTCGGTATCCCGGTTCTGAATGATCTCAAGCGTGCGCGCCTCATGGCTCTGCCCGGTGACTTTCTCGAAAGCGTGTGAAAATGGGCCGTGGCCGATGTCGTGAAGCAGCGCGGCAACCAGCACCGCCGTTCTCTGTTCCTCACGTATCTTGTTGCCGTCAAGGCGGGCAAGGCGGTCGATCATGCGACGCGCAACGTGCATAACCCCGATGCAGTGGGCGAATCGGCTGTGATTGGCGCCGGGAAAGACAAGCTCGCTCATGCCGAGCTGCTTGATTCTGCGAAGCCGCTGAAACTCCCTGGTGTTGATCAGGTCGAGCAGCAGTTGGTCGCACGGGGTGCGCTCGAACGGAATGATGTTGTGCACGGGGTCGCGGATAACTTTTGGCCAGAGCTTGCTCATAACGTTTTGATCCCGAACACACTCCCCCGGCATTGTACAGATGAGCCGTTCGGAAGGGAATAGTTCGCAACGATTCGATTGCGCGGGCAATACGATTGTGCGATGCAACATTATGATGCCACGTAACTTACATCCCCAACACCGCGGCCTGTTAGGCAGTTTGCCGACTCCGTTGGGCGGGATCGGTCGTATCGGCTCGTCGCGACACGTACGCGACCGCGGTTGACTTGAACGTTCCCATCCAGACCGCGTTGTCACATCGGGCTTGATTCAGGCGACGAACGCCGGCCGTCGCCGGACTGGGCGATCATCCGGATGAATGGCGTGATTCCGCACTTGCTCGTTCACATTACAATCCGCGGCGCGGCGCGCCGCCCCCCCGGCAGGAATTGGCACGGTTCGCGCAGGTTTTTCTTGTCGCCAGGCCTCGGCCCGTTATACTGCGCCGGCGTATGCGACGGATCGCAATCACCAACCAGAAGGGAGGCGTCGGCAAGACGACCACGTGCGCCAATCTGGGCGCCGCCCTCTCGCAGCGCGGGCAGCGCGTGCTGCTGATCGATCTGGACCCCCAGGCCCATCTGACCACCTACTTCGGCCTCGACGCCGGCGCCGGCCCCGGCGCCTATGAGTTGCTGACCGAGCAGCCCTCCGTTTTCGAAACGCTGCTCAAGGCCGAGCAGAACCTCACCATCATCCCCTCGCGCCTGGACCTGGCCGCCGCCGAGAACGAACTGATCAACACGCCCGGCCGCGAGTCCGTTCTGCGCGACCGCCTCGCGGTGCTGTCCGACGAGTACGACTGGCTGCTCATCGACTGCCCGCCCGCTTTCAACATCCTCACGCTCAACGCCCTGTCGGCCGTCGACGAGGTGCTCGTCCCGCTCCAGCCGCACTTCCTGGGCTTGCAGGGCGTCGGCCGCCTGCTCGAAACCGTCAGCCTCGTGCAGCAGCGCATCAATCCGTCCCTGTGTGTGCGCGGATTCGTGCTGTGCATGAACGAGTCGGGCACGCGGCTGGCCGGCGAGGTGATCGCCGACGTGCGGAAGTTCCTCGACGAAGCCCGCGGCCAGGACGTCCCATGGCGCGACGCCCGCCTGTTCGACACGCGCATCCGCCGCAACATCAAGCTGGCCGAATGCCCCAGCTACGGCCAGTCGATCTTCACTTACGCGCCGAAAAGCCACGGCGCCGAAGACTACCTGGCGCTGGCCGACGAGCTGATGCGGCTGCCGCATGAGGCGGCCGACTCGGGTTGCGGCGACGGCGGCGAAGCCGGGGCCGCTCGAATGGCGCCCGCGCTGGCGAATCAGCCGGCCGCGGCACGAGCCGCCGGATGAACCGCGGGACACATCCGTTGAGCCGCATTTCCCCGACGCGCTTGAGCGTGTGGTTTGCTTACGTCGTCGTGCTGGCGACGTTGACGCATTTGCCGAAAGCGACGGTGGGTCGCTTCCCGATTCGCATCTGGGACAAGCTCAGCCACACACTGGCGTATGCGCTGCTGGGCTGGCTGAGCTGGTGGACGTTTGCCACGCGACGTGCGACGCTCGCGACCGGCGCAGCGCAGCGCGTTTCGGCCGGGCGCATCGCGCTGGGCTTCGCGGCCCTGCTTCTGTTAGCGGCGGCGGATGAATACACGCAGCAATGGGTCGGCCGCGATCCGTCGCTGACGGACTGGATAGCCAATGCGATCGGGATCGTGATCGGCTTGGGTGGGGCGATGTTGATGCGGTGGTGTCGCAGAGCGTGATACGTCAAGCGCCGGCTCGAATGCCCTGGCTCGCACACGCAACGGTGGCGGGCGACAACACAGGTGTTGCGGGACTCTTGAGAACCAGTTTGAGAAGGCTGAACCGAACCGCGACCGTGAGCGAGCGGCGAGTTGTCTTCGTGAAGGCCGGTCTTCTCGACAGCAACTGATTGCGCTGAATCATGCTTTTCAAACACGCTCTGAGCCGCTGCATAGTGGGGTCTGATACGCGGGCGATTGCGCCCATGGGCTGCCGACTGGTCAATCGTGCTATGCAAATTTCAGTGCAGCGCTGGTGCGTCGATTACGCGATGAACAGAATTCTCGCAAGTTCACTTGACTTTTCGTAGGTAATGGCTATAATACAACCGTGTAGGATCGGCCCCAGACACCAATGGGGCAAACTACACCCGCGTCGGTTTCTTTGACGCGGCAGATAATTTATAGAACATACCCTGCGACGGCCGTTCCTTCTACGAGAACGTACCGCCGGAGGGTGATGCTATGCGCACGTTTGGTTATCGCGCATGAACAGAATAGTGAGAAGCGGAAGGCATCGCAATGTGGTTTCGGCAGACGCAGAAATACACACGACCGTTCTGCCCAAAGCCGCAACGTGCTTTGTTGAGACGTCTCAACCATGACCAATGCGTGCAGTAAGCTGGTCGCGTGCTACGACCAGCGGTCACTAGCTGCTTTGCAGGCGCTTTGTGAGGACCGTTGGTTTGCCTAGTACGACAGCGCTATTGTTGCTCAAGTTTTTTGGGGTGTCGAGCCGATGGGTCCTTGGAAGGCAATGTTGGGAGCGCGCTCTCCTGAAGCCAAAATCAGGAGACCCTGTCATGACTGCGGATCA